>NZ_JBFAHN010000018.1:0-165627 GCF_040654175.1 Streptomyces sp. NPDC050738
GCCGAACTCACCAGCGCTCCCGTGGGCACGACAGGCACCAGGGATCCGAAGGCGACGAGCAGGAAGAGCGTGGGGCGTCGCCGTCGACGGTCCGGGGGCGACGCCTCAGTCGAACACCGACCAGCAGATCTCGTTCCGCAGCCGCTGGTCATCGCGTACGAGCTCGCGCACCGCCTCCGGGAGTTGGTCACGCTGCCACTGGCACTCGATTCGCCCTGCGGTTTCGCTCTCGCCCTCCGGCGCGGCAGCACGTACGGCCTTGATCGCATAGGCGGCCGCGCCGAGTTCGTGCGCGGCGACGTGTGCGACGGCCCCGGCCTGGCCGGCTGCGTACGCGGCATGCCGTGCCGCACCGCGGAGATCTCTGGCCGCACCCATGGCATGACCGCCCGCCGCGCGCGCCTCCATCATCCCGACCTCGCCGCGTACCCAGGCGCGGGCGTGCTCGATCGCCTGACGCGGCCGCAGGTCGTCCGGCTGATCCGACTCGAAGAGGTCGAGTACGTGCTCCGCGCATGACGCCGCCCAGAGAGCGAGGAGGTGGTGATGCGCATCCGTGAGCGTTCCGCCGCGGCGGATCGTCACGAACCGGGGGTCCCGGACCTTCGGGAGGATCATGGTGGGGACTCCTTCGCTTTGGGGGTGCAGGCCTCGCGGACGTATCGGGGCATCCCTCTCCTCTCACGGCAACTCGCGCCGGTGCGGCGGAAGTTCTTCTGCCCGAAGCGTTGACGAAACATTGGCACGGCCTTAGCTTCAACGCGTCGTACTTCGTACGTCATATATGAGACGCGATACGCCAGATCTGAGAGCGCTGATGACCTTTGCCCCGAGTCCGATCCCCTCACGGACCCAGTACGTGCAGGATGCGATCAAGCACGCGATCCTCACCGCACAGCTGGTACCGGGGCAGGCCCTTGTCGAGACCGAGCTGGCCGCCCAGTTCGGGGTCTCCAAGACGCCTGTGCGTGAGGCGCTGAAGACCCTGGCGGGGACCGGGCTCGTCGTGATGAGCCAGTACAAGGGCGTCACCGTGCGGATGGTCGACGCCGACATGGCGCGTGAGGTCTATGACGTACGGCTGCTCCTCGAACCCGAGGCGCTGCGCCGCTCCATCACCCGCAAGGCCTCCCTCGAAGCCGCCCAGGAGGCGCTCTCGCGGTCCGACTCGGCCGAGGACAAGGCCGACCGGTCCCTCGCCAACCGTGACTTCCACCGGGCGCTCTACCTCCCCTGCGGGAATCCGCTGCTGGCCCGGATGCTCGACGAGATCCGCGACCAGGCCGCCCTGGTGTCCACCGTCGCCTGGGCCGCGATCCCCTCCTGGGAGCGGGAGGCCGCCGAGCACCGGGAGATCCTGCGGCTCGCGCTCGCCGACGACGCGGAGGGTGCGGCCCGCGCACTGCACGACCACATCGCCTCGTTCGTCGCCCGGGCCTTCCCGGCCGAGGCGGACGGTGATGCGGAATGACGCACCAACAGCACATTGATGAAAGGTCGGTCCGCATGGACTCCTCACCGCTCAAGGCGGCCCTCGCAGACGTCGTGGCGATCCCCGTGACCCCGTTCGGCCCGGACGGGACCATCGACGAGACCGCCCATCGTGCGCTGCTGAGAAGGCTCCTGGATGGCGGGGTGCGGATCCTTACCCCCAACGGCAACACCGGCGAGTTCTACGCCCTCACCCCTGAAGAGCGGCGCACCGTCACCGAGTTGACCATCGACGAGGCGGGGGACCGGGCCGTCGTCCTGGTCGGCGTCGGCCACGACGTGCCCACCGCCGTCGCCGCCGCCGAGCACGCCAGGGACGCCGGCGCGCAGATGGTGATGGTGCATCAGCCCGTCCACCCGTACGTCTCCGACGAGGGCTGGGTCGACTACCACCGCGCCATCGCCTCCGCCGTGCCCGAGCTCGGCGTCGTCCCCTACATCCGCAATGCTCTCCTGCCCGGCGCGCGCCTCACCGAACTCGCCGACGCCTGCCCCAACGTCATCGGCGTCAAGTACGCGGTCCCCGACGCCTCCCGCTTCGCCGCCTTCGCGCGGGACGCGGGGCTGGAGCGCTTCGTGTGGGTCGCCGGACTCGCCGAGCCGTACGCGCCCTCGTACTTCTCCGCCGGCGCCACCGGCTTCACCTCAGGGCTCGTGAACGTCGCGCCCTCCGTTTCGCTGAACATGATCGAAGCGCTTCGATCGGGCGACTACCCGGCCGCCATGAAGGTCTGGGAGCAGATCCGCCGCTTCGAGGAACTGCGCGGCGCCAACAGCTCAGCCAACAACGTCACCGTCGTCAAAGAGGCCCTCGCCTCGCTCGGCCTGTGCCGCCGCGACGTACGACCGCCCAGCAAGCAGCTGCCCGAGTCGCAGCGCGCCGAGGTCGCGGAGATCGCCGCGGGGTGGGCGATATGACCAAATCCCCTACACAGCTTCGTAGTTATCAGTGGTACGGAACCGACGGGCTCCGCTCCTTCAGCCACCGCGCCCGCACCCGGCAGCTCGGCTACCTCCCCGAGGAGCACCTGGGCAAGCCCGTCATCGCCATCCTCAACACGTGGTCCGACATCAACCCCTGCCACGTCCACCTCCGCGACCGCGCCCAGGCCGTCAAGCGCGGCGTCTGGCAGGCCGGCGGCTTCCCGCTCGAATTCCCGGTCTCCACCCTCTCCGAGACCTTCCAGAAGCCGACCCCGATGCTCTACCGCAACCTCCTCGCCATGGAGACCGAAGAGCTCCTGCGCTCCTACCCCGTCGACGGCGCCGTCCTGATGGGCGGCTGCGACAAGTCCACCCCCGCCCTCCTCATGGGCGCCGCCACCGTCGACCTGCCCACCGTCTTCGTGCCCGCCGGACCGATGCTGCCCGGCCACTGGCGCAACGAAGTCCTCGGCTCAGGCACCGACATGTGGAAGTACTGGGACGACAAGCGCGCCGGGCTCATCGGCGACTGCGAGATGGCCGAGCTGGAGAACGGCCTCGCCCGCTCACCCGGCCACTGCATGACGATGGGCACCGCCTCCACGCTCACCGCCGCCGCCGAGACCCTCGGTGTCACCGTCCCCGGCGCCTCCTCCATCCCCGCCGTCGACTCCGGGCACGACCGGATGGCCGCCGCCTCCGGACTGCGCATCGTCGACATGGTGTGGAACGACCTCAAGCTCTCGCAGCTGCTCACACCCGCCGCGTACGAAGACGCGGTCGCCACCGTCCTGGCCCTCGGCGGCTCCACCAACGCCGTCATCCACCTCATCGCGATGGCAGGCCGCTCCGGAGTCACCCTCACCCTCGACGACTTCGACCGCATCGCCCGCACCGTCCCCGTCCTCGCCAACCTCCGCCCCGGCGGCCGGTATCTGATGGAGGACTTCCACTTCGCGGGCGGACTCCCGGCCTTCCTCGCCGAGCTGAAGGACTCGCTCCACCTGGACCGGCCCACCGTCTCGTACGGCACGATGCGCGAGCAGCTCGAAGGCGCCCAGGTCCACAACCCCGACGTCATCCGCCCCCGCACCAACCCCCTCGCCGCCGAGGGCGGCGTCGCCGTCCTGCGCGGCAACCTCTGCCCCGACGGCGCCGTCATCAAGCACATCGCCGCCGAGCCGCACCTGCTCAAGCACACCGGACCCGCCGTCGTCTTCGACGACTACAGGACCATGCAGCGCACCATCAACGACCCGGACCTCGGCATCACCGCCGAACACGTCCTGGTCCTGCGCAACGCCGGCCCCAAGGGCGGGCCCGGCATGCCCGAGTACGGCATGCTCCCCATCCCCGACCACCTCCTCAAGCAGGGGGTGCGCGACATGGTCCGTATCTCCGACGCCCGGATGAGCGGCACCAGTTACGGGGCCTGCGTGCTCCACATCGCACCCGAGAGTTACGTCGGCGGGCCCCTCGCCCTGGTCCGCACCGGCGACCGCATCACCCTCGACGTCGAGGCCCGCACCCTCCATCTCGACGTCACCGACGAGGAGTTGGAGACCCGGCGCGCCGCCTGGACCCCGCCGCCCACCCGCTACGAGCGCGGCTACGGCGCCCTCTACAACGAGCAGATCACCCAGGCCGACACCGGCTGCGACTTCGCCTTCCTGGCCAGGCCCGGAGAAGTTCCCGACCCCTACGCGGGCTGAACCCACCCTCCTGCCACCGCCCCATCTGCTCGCCGCCGCGTCCGAGGTCCCGAACACCGTTCCGCAAGCGCTTGCACCAGCAGATTCACAGAGATCGGAGAAGAGTCATGGCACAAGCCGCAGCCGTGGCCACACCCAAGAAGCCGCCCCGGCGCCGCCGCTCGGCGACGCCCCGCCGCCTCCCGTATCTGCTGATCGCGCCCGCGGGCCTGCTGATGGTGGGCTTCATCGCGTACCCCGTGATCAGCGTCTTCTACTACAGCCTGCAGAACTACAACGTCACCAAGCCCTGGCGGAACGGCTTCGCGGGCCTCGACAACTTCAAGAAGATCTTCACCGAGGACGACCAGTTCTGGACGACGCTCGCCTTCAGCGGGCAGTGGGTCGTCACCCAGATCGGACTCCAGCTCGCCCTCGGGCTCGGCCTCGCGCTGATCGTCAACCAGACGTTCATCGGACTCGGCATCTCGCGCGCCATGGTCTTCTCGCCGTGGGCCGTCTCCGGCGTGCTGACCTCCACCATCTGGATCCTGCTCTACAACTCCTCGACAGGCTTCAGCCGTTACCTCGCGGACGCCGGCATCGGCTCGTACGGCACCTCGGTGCTCTCCGACACCGGCACCGTCTTCTGGGCCGCGACCGTCGCCGAACTCTGGCGCGGAGTCCCCTTCTTCGCGATCCTCATCCTCGCCGACCTGCAGTCCGTCTCCAAGGAGCTGTACGAGGCGGCCTCCGTCGACGGCGCGGGACGGATGCGCCAGTTCTTCCACATCACGCTCCCGCACCTCAAGGACGCGATCATCCTGGCGACCCTGCTGCGCGGCGTCTGGGAGTTCAACAACGTCGACCTCCTCTACACCCTGACCGGCGGCGGCCCGGCGGGCGAGACCACCACGCTCCCGCTCTATGTCGCCAACACCGGGATCGAGGGCCATGACTTCGGTTACGCCTCCGCGCTGACCACCGTCGCCTTCGTGATCCTCCTCTTCTGCTCGATCGTCTATCTCCGCCTGAGCAAGTTCGGAGGCGAAAAGTGACCGCCGCACTCGCCGAGGAGCGCACGGACGCCCGCGCGTCCGACGCCCTCCAACCGCCGCCTCCCGTACGCCGCAAGAAGCGCGAGCGCGCCTTCGACGACGTACCGCGCTGGCAGATCTACCTCCCGCTCGGGCTGTATCTGCTGTTCACGCTCATCCCCTTCTACTGGATGGTGCTCTTCGCCGTCCGCCCGGCGAAATCCACCTCGCTGGTGCCCTGGCCGATCACCTTCGACCACTTCGACAAGGTCTGGAACGAGCGCAGTTTCGCCGTCTTCTTCCAGAACAGCATGGTCGTCGGCGTCTCCACCCTGGTGGCGACCACGGCGGTGGCGCTGGCCGGCGGGTACGCCCTGGCGCGCTTCAACTTCCGTATCAAGGGCGGCTTCATGCTGGCCCTGCTCTGCTCGCAGTTCATCCCGGGCGCGCTGATGCTGGTGCCGCTCTTCGAGATCTTCAAGAACCTCCAGCTGATCAACTCCCTGGTGAGCGTGATCATCGCGGAGACCGTCTTCCAGCTGCCACTCTCCATCATCCTGATCAGCGGCTTCATCAAGAACGTGCCGGTCTCGTTGGAGGAGGCCGCCTGGGTCGACGGCTGCGGGCGGTTCCGCGCCTTCTGCGCGGTGGTGCTCCCGCTGCTGCGGCCCGGACTGATCGCGGTCGGCTCCTTCGCCTTCGTGCACAGCTGGAACCACTTCCTGTTCGCCCTGATGTTCCTCAGCGAACAGGACAAGCAGACGATCCCCGTCGGCCTCAACACCCTCATCGGCGCGGACAGCGTCGATCTGGGCGCCCTCGCGGCGGGCGGCGTCATCGCGGCCGTACCGGTCGTGATCGTCTTCGCCTTCATCCAGAAGTGGCTGGTCACCGGCTTCAGCGCAGGGGCGGTGAAGGGATGAGCACCTCACCTGTCTCACCGACGGCACCGACCGCACAGCCTCCGCTGCCCGTCGTCCTCGCGGGTGCCCGCGGCCACGGCCGCTGGCACCTGGAGAACATCCGCAGACTGCAGTCGCTCGGCCTGGTCACCCTGGCCGGCGTCTGCGAGCTGAATCCGCTGAGCGAGGAGGAACTCGACGGCTTCGGCTCCCCGCAGCAGGCGGCCGACTTCGGTGCGCTCCTCGACTCCACCGGCGCCGCCATCGCCGTCGTCTGCACCCCGATCCCCACCCACACCGACCTCGCGCTGGCCGCCGCCGAACGCGGCGTGCACGTCCTCCTGGAGAAGCCGCCCGCCCCTTCCTACGCGGAGTTCCGGCGGATGGCCGACGGGGTGCGCGCGGCGGGCGTCCACTGCCAGATCGGCTTCCAGTCGCTGGGCTCCAAGGCCCTGGACGCGATACGGGAACTCATCGCGGCCGGCACCATCGGCGAGGTCCTGGGCATCGGCGGGGCCGGCGCCTGGGTGCGCGACGAGGCGTACTTCCGCAGGGCGCCCTGGGCGGGCCGCCGGCGCATCGGCGACACGGATGTCGTCGACGGCGTACTGACCAATCCCCTCGCGCACGCGGTCGCCACCGCCCTCGCGCTGGACGGGAGTTCACGCGCCGAGGACATCGACTCCATCGAGGCCGAGCTGTTCCGGGCCAACGACATCGAGGCCGACGACACCTCGTGCGTACGGATCACGACGCGGCGCGGGACCCCGGTCGTCATCTCCGTCACCCTGTGCGCGGACCAGCCCGACGATCCGTATCTCCTCATCCACGGCACCAGCGGCCGCATCACCTTCTGGTACAAGGACGACCGGATCCTGGTGCAGCGCGCGGGCCAGGGACCCGAGGAGTCCGTCCACGGCAGGACCGACCTCCTGGAGAACCTCCTCGCCCACCTCGCGGGGAGCGCCGAACTCCTGGTCCCGCCCGATGCGACCGGCGCCTTCATGCGGGTCGTCGAAACGGTTCGCACCGCCCCCGAGCCCACCCCGATCCCCGCCTCCGCATGGAGCGAGACCGAGGACACCGACGGGGTACGCCGCCGCACCGTCCAAGGCATCGACGGCCTGGTCGCCGCGGGCGCCGACACCCTCACCCTCTTCTCCGAACTGGGCGTTCCCTGGGCGCTCCCCAGCGAGGTGCATTCCTCATGAACGAATCGCTCCTGCTGCGCTGCGCCGGCCGCCCCGTCGGCCGCTACCTCTTCAGGCCCGAGCTGGAGGCGCGGCTCTCCCCGCGCCCGTACCTCCATCCGCTCACCACGCTCGGCGGGGTGCGCGTCACCGAGGAGATGCCCGGCGACCACCTCCACCACCTGGGCGCCGGCGTCGCCGTACCCGACGTGGCGGGCCGCAACTTCTGGGGCGGGCGCACCTACGTACGCGGACAGGGCTCCACCGAACTCGACAACCACGGCGTCCAGCGCCACACCGGCTGGAAGCTGCGCGACCCCGACGGCTTCGTCGAGGAGCTGGCCTGGACGGCGGGCCCCGGCGAGCTGCTGCGCGAGCACCGTACGGTCTCCGCCACCGAACTCTCCCCCGGCGCCTGGGCGTTGGACTTCACCTTCTCGCTGACCAACACCACGGGCGAGGACCTGTCCATCGGCTCCCCGGCCACCAACGGCAGACCGGGCGCGGGCTACGGCGGCTTCTTCTGGCGTGCCCCCAAGGAGGCCGGGCGGCCCGCCGTCTTCACCGCGGACGCGGACGGCGAGGACGCGGTCCACGGGCATACGGCGCCGTGGGTGGCCCTGGCCGGCGACGGCTGGACGCTGGTCTTCGCGGGGGCCAACGAGGAGACCCGGCGCGACCCCTGGTTCGTACGGACCGAGGAGTACCCCGGGGTCGGATCCTCGCTCGCCTGGGACGAGCGGGTGCCGGTGGCCGCAGGCCGGACGCTGGTACGGCGCATCCTCACCGTCGTCGCGGACGGGCGCCTGGAGCGCGATGCGGCAGCCGCGCTGGTGCGGAAGGCGGTCAGCGCATGAGCGAGGAGACGGCCACCTACCGGAACCCGATCCTGCACGCGGACTGGTCCGACCCCGACGTCGTACGCGTCGGCGACGACTACTACCTCACCGCATCCAGCTTCGGCCGCGTCCCCGGGCTGCCCCTGCTGCACTCCCGCGACCTGGTCAACTGGACCCTGATCGGCCATGCCCTCGACCGTCTGGAGCCCGCCTCCGCCTTCGCGTCGCCGCGCCACGACTGCGGGGTCTGGGCGCCCTCGATCCGCCACCACGACGGCCGCTTCTGGATCTTCTGGGGCGACCCCGACCACGGCATCTACCAGGTCAACTCCCGTGACATACGCGGCCCGTGGAGCGCCCCGCACCTCGTCAAGCCGGGAAAGGGCCTGATCGACGCCTGCCCGCTGTGGGACGAGGAGAACGGCGAGGCGTATCTGGTGCACGCCTGGGCGCGGTCCAGGTCCGGGGTGAAGAACCGCCTCACGGGACACCGCATGTCGACGGACGGCCGCGAACTCCTCGATGAGGGAAAGGTGATCGTCGACGCGGACCTGCTGCCCGGCTGGTTCACCCTGGAGGGCCCCAAGCTCTACCTCCGCGACGGCTGGTTCTGGATCCTCGCCCCTGCGGGCAGCGTCGAGACGGGCTGGCAGGGCGCGTTCCGCTCCCGCGACTTCTTCGGCCCCTACGTGGAGAAGGTCGTCCTGGAGCAGGGGGAGACCGAGATCAACGGGCCGCATCAGGGCGGTCTGGTCACCACCCTGGCGGGGGAGGACTGGTTCCTGCACTTCCAGTCCAAGGGTGCTTACGGACGGGTGCTGCATCTGCAGCCCGTGCACTGGCCGGAGGACGGCTGGCCGGTGATGGGCGACGCGGGCGAACCCGTACGCGTCCATGCCAGGCCCGGACTGCCGCCGCAGCCCGTCGAATCGCCCGCGACCGACGACGGTTTTCCCGGCGGGCGGTACGGCCGCCAGTGGCAGTGGACGGCCAACCCGCGGCCCGGCTGGACGGTCGCGCACGGCGGGGACGGGCTCCGGCTGACCTGTGTGCGGACGCCGTACGCGGACGATGTGCGCCGGCTGCCGAACGCCCTGACGCAGCGGATGCCCGCCGAGTCCTTCCGCGTCGAGGTCGAACTCGCCCTGGACAGCGAGGAGGTGGGCGCGAAGGCGGGCCTGGCCGTGCTGGGTGACGCCTTCAGCTGGATCGGCCTGGAGCGGACCGCAGACGGGGTGCGCCTGGTCCATCGGTACGCCGAGGCGGTCGCCGACCGCGAACGGGACGCCGCGCACGGGCGGGCGGCGCCCGAGGGCCGCGCCCGCCTCCGTATCGACGTCTCACCCGGAGCGCGCTGCCGCTTCTCCGCCGACACAGGAGAAGGCTTCCGCCCCTCCGGCCACGTTTTTGCCGCCACCCCCTGGCGCTGGGTCGGAGCGCTGCTCGGCCTCTTCGCCACCGCACCCGAGGGCACGGGGCCCGCCGGGACCGCGAGCTTCACCACGTTTTCGATCAGAGACAGCCAGACCACACCAAGCCAGACCACACCAAGAGAGACGAGCCGGCCATGACGAAGTTCTCGAAGTCCTTCGGGAGCGCGGTCGCACTGACCGCGGTCCTCGCACTGACGGCGACCGCCTGCGGCGACGACGGCAGCGGCGGCAGCGGTGACGAGGGGAAGGGGAGCGGCACGATCACCTTCTGGGACAACAACGGCGGTGTCCGTACCGCCGTCTGGACCGAGATCATCAAGGACTTCGAGAAGAAGAACCCGGACATCAAGGTCAAGTACGTTCCGATCCCGATCACCGACGTCCAGTCGAAGTACGACACGGCCATCGCCGGCGGCGGGCTGCCCGACGTGGGCGGCGTCGGGGCGGCGTACCTCTCCAACATCGTCGCGCAGAACGCCCTGGAGCCGGTCGGCGACCGGATCAAGAGCTCCTCGCTCAACGGCAAGCTGGTCCCCTCGATGGTGGACAGCGTGAAGGTCGCGGGCGGCAAGGGCGGCGAGATGTACACGGTGCCGACCTCCGCGAACAACGGCACGCTCTGGTACCGGACCGACCTCTTCAAGTCCGCCGGCCTGGACGCACCGACCACCTGGACGAAGTTCTACGCGGCCGCCGACAAGCTCACGGACGCGAAGAACAACAAGTTCGGCTACACGATCCGCGGCGGCGCGGGCTCGATCGCGCAGGCGATCGACGCGTCCTACGGCCAGTCGGGTCTCACCGACTTCTGGAACGGCGACACCACCACGCTGAACGACCCGAAGAACGTGGCGGCGCTGCAGAAGTACATCGGCCTGTTCAAGAAGGACACCCCGTCCGCCGACCTCAACAACGACTTCACCAAGATGGTCGCCCAGTGGGACTCGGGGACCATCGGGATGCTGAGCCACAACCTCGGCTCGTACCAGGACCACGTGAAGGCGCTGGGCGAGGAGAAGTTCGCCGGCATCCCCAACCCGACGCTGGACGACGGGACGCGGGTGCAGGTCTCCAACCCGGTGGACGGGCTCGGCCTGTTCAAGGGCAGCAAGAACAAGGCGGCCGCCTGGAAGTTCATCGAGTTCGCCGCCTCGCACGAGGAGAACAGCAAGTGGAACAGGTCCGCGGGCGCCATTCCGGCCAACACCGAGGCGGCCAAGGACTCGTGGATCACTGACGTGGAGCCGACGAAGCTCGCGGCCGCGGCGCTGACCGACGGCTCGACGAAGGTCGTGCAGCTGCCGTACTACCTGCCCGACTGGAACAAGATCACCAAGGCCGACAACGAGCCGGAGTTCCAGAAGCTGCTGCTCGGCAAGGTCACCGCGAAGGACTTCCTGGACAAGATGGCCAAGGAGCTCAACGCGGCGCAGGCGGAGTGGAAGCAGCAGAACAAGAGCTGACACCCGCTGATGTACGGGGTCCGGTGCGCAGGGGCGACCGCGCGCCGGACCCGTAACTCCCCTTCCTCTTCAGGACTTTCAGGAGCCGCAATGCGTACACAGAAGTGTCATGGCCGCGTCACAGGAATCATGGTCGGCTGCACCGCGCTGGTGCTCGGCATCACCGGAGCCGCCTCCGCCTCGCCCTCTCACCCGTCCTCCCACGACCTGGGCAGAGGCGTCCTCGCCGCGAAGGACGGCTGGGCGGCCGAAGGGTCGGGAACCACAGGCGGATCGGCCGCCACGCCCGACCACGTGTACACCGTCTCGACCCGCGCCCAACTGGTCGCCGCCTTCAAGGACGCCGGGGACGCCCCCAAGATCATCAAGATCAAGGGGACGCTCGACTTCAACGTGAACGACGCGGGCGCACCGCTGAGCTGCGCCGACTACGCGGCCCCCGGCTACGACTTCACCCAGTACCTCAAGGACTACGACCCGGCGACCTGGGGTTACGACACCAACCTCGACAAGGAGCCCGACGCCAGCCAGGAGGGCCTGCGCCGCACCTCGGCCGCCGCGCAACTGCTGCGGGTCGAGGTGCCGGTCCCCGCCAACACCACCGTCGTCGGCATCGGCAAGGACGCCAAGATCCTCTCCGGCGACCTGCAGATCAAGAACGTCGACAACGTCATCGTCCGCAACCTCACCTTCGAGGACGCCTTCGACTGCTTCCCGCAGTGGGACCCCACGGACGGCGACACCGGCAACTGGAACTCCGAGTACGACAACCTCGTCGTCACCGGCGCCACCCATGTCTGGGTCGACCACAACACGTTCACCGACGGGCGCCGCCCCGACAGCGCTCAGCCCTCGTACTACGGCCGGATCTACCAGCAGCACGACGGCGAGCTCGACGTGGTGAAGGGTGCCAACTACGTCACCGCGTCCTGGAACGCTTTCACCAACCATGACAAGACGCTGCTCTTCGGCAACAGCGACAGCGCGACCGCGACGGACGCGGGCAAGCTGAAGATCACCCTGCACCACAACCTGTTCAGGGGGATCACCGAGCGGGCGCCGCGGGTGCGCTTCGGCCAGGTCGACACGTACAACAACCACTTCGTGGTCACCGCGGACCAGGAGTACACGTACAGCATCGGTGTCGGCGTGAACTCGCAGATCGTGGCGGAGGCCAACGCCTTCACCCTGCCCGCGGGCATCGGCGCCGACCGGGTGATCTACAAGTGGAAGGGCACGGGCCTGACCGCGTCGGGCAACTACGTCAACGGCCGCGCGACGGACGTGCTGGCCGCGTACAACGCCGCGAACCCGACAGCCCTGCTGGGCGCCGACGCGGGCTGGGTCCCGACGCTGCGGACCAAGGTCGACAGCGCGAAGAACGTCCCGTGCACGGTGGACAAGGGCGCGGGCGCAGGCAAGCTCCGCTGAAGAAAACAAGCCTCTCCCGCGATCGAGGAGCGGGGGACCGGGGGCAGCGCCCCCGAAACCCCCGCTCCGGCCCGCACCTCACCCCGCACGCGCCACAGCGAAGGAGCATCACCATGCCCTCGCACCACCCCCAGGCACCGCACCCCGCCCGCCGCTCCCTCCTCCTGGCCGGAGCCACCGCCTTCACCTTCGGCTTCGGCCTGGGCCGCGCCCCCGAAGCAGAGGCTGCCGGCCGCACTCCCTTCGGCCGGTACGGATCACCGTCCCGCCGCCTCAATACCCGGACCCTGTACGTCGACGCGCACGGCCGCGGCGACCACACCACCGTCCAGGCGGCGGTCACCGCCGTACCCGGCGACGGCTGGACGATCGTCCTCGCCCCCGCGACCTACCGCGAGACCGTCCTCGTCCCGGCCGCGGCGACCGGCCTGACCCTGCTCGGTGCGGCCACCGACCCGCGCTCCACCGTCATCGTGTACGACAACGCGGCCGGCACCCCCAAGCCCACCGGCGGTACGTACGGAACCACAGGCTCCGCCACCGTCACCGTCCAGGCCGCCGGCTTCACCGCCCGCTCGCTCACCTTCGCCAACGACTGGCTGCGCGCGGACCACCCGGAGATCACCGGCACCCAGGCCGTCGCCCTCAAGGTCCAGGGCGACCGCTCGGCCTTCCACGCCTGCCGCTTCCTGGGCCACCAGGACACGCTCTACGCCGACACGATGGGCCTCGCCCTCTTCGCCCGCCAGTACTTCGCCGACTGCTACGTCGAGGGCGACGTCGACTTCGTCTTCGGCCGCGCCACCGCCGTCTACGACCACTGCCACTTCCACACCCTGGACCGCACCGACCTGGCCGCCGCCCCCTACGGCTTCGTCTTCGCGCCCTCCACCGCAGTCGCCAACCCGCACGGCTACCTGGTCCACGACTCCCTGGTCACCAGCGGCGCCCCGGACGCGCACTACAAACTGGCCCGCCCCTGGGTGCCGAGCTCGGACACCACGGCGCGCCCCATGCTGACGGTCCGCGAGACCCGGATGGGCGCGGGCATCGATGCCGCAGCGCCGTACACGAACATGTCGGACGCCTACCCCTGGCAGTCCCAGCGCTTCGCCGAATACCGCGACACGGGCCCGGGCGCGAGAACCGCCGACCCGTCCTCGCGCCCCCAACTCACACCCACAGAAGCCGAGTTGCACACCCGCTCCACCTATCTGGGTGACTGGACCCCCTGGAAGGGATGCTGAGATGCGCCGCCGCACGCTCCTCACCGCACTGGCGACAGGCGCCGCGCTGGCCGTCACCGGCACTCCAGCGCTCGCCTCTTCGCGCCGCACCCTGTACGTCCGCCCCGGCCGATCCGTCCAGGCGGCGGTCGACGCGGTGCGAGGCGACGGCTGGACGATCGTCGTCGCCCCCGGCACGTACCGCGAAACGGTGACCGTCCCCGCGACGGCCACCAACCTCACCCTGCGCGGCGAGACGGGCGACCCGCACTCCACCGTGATCGTGTACGACAACGCCAACGGAACGCCCAGACCCGACGGCACCACCTACGGAACGGCGGGCTCGGCCACCTTCACGTCGACGGCCGCCGGCCTCACCGTCCGCGACCTGACGATCGCCAACGACTGGCTGCGCGCGGACCACCCGGAGATCACCGGCACCCAGGCGGTGGCCGTCTACGCCACGGGCGACCGCACCTTCTTCGACCACTGCCGCCTCCTCGCCCACCAGGACACACTCTTCGCGGACACCACGGCCCTCACCACCTTCGACCGCCACTACTACCGCGACTGCCACATCGAGGGCGACGTCGACTTCGTCTTCGGCCGCGCGACGGCGGTCTTCGAGTCGACGCAGTTCCACACCCTCGCCAGGGACGTCGACTTCACCCCCAAGGGCATGGTCTTCGCCCCCTCGACCGCCCGCGCCAACCCCCGCGGCTTCCTGGCGACCCGCTGCCGCATCACCTCGTCGGCGGGTACGGGGGAGTACTGCCTGGCCCGCCCCTGGGTCCCGTCGTACGAGACGACCGCCCACCCCATGCTCACGGTGCGCGACACCTGGATGGGCCCGGGCATCCGAGCGTCCGAGCCGTACACCAACATGCGCGACGCCTACCCCTGGCAGACGATGCGCTTCACGGAGTACGCGAACATCGGCACCGGCGCGGACACGGCGATCCCGGCCAACCGCCCCCAACTCAACGCCACCGAAGCCGAGTCGCACACCACGGCCACCTATCTGGGTGACTGGCAGCCCTACGCCCGTCCCCGCACGACAGGCCCCACCACCCACCGCCCGTTCCGCATCTTCGCGACCGGCGACTCGACCGCCTCGGTCTACGCCACCGACACCGCACCCCGCACAGGCTGGGCCCAGGCACTCCCCGTCTTCGCCGGCCACGGGGTCACGGTCGTCGACCGGGCCCTGTCCGGCGCGAGCACCAAGAGCTACGAGGACTCCGGCCTCCTCGACGCGGTCCTGCGCGACATCCGCCCAGGCGACCGGCTCCTGGTCTCCTTCGGCCACAACGACGAGAAGATCACCGACCCGGCCCGGGGCACCGACCCGTACACGACCTACCAGACCTACCTCCGCACCTTCCTGGACGGCGCCCGCGCCCGGGGCGCCCACCCGGTGCTCGTCACCCCCGTCGAACGCCGCCGCTTCGACGCGGACGGCCATGCGAAGGCGTCGCACGGCGAGTACCCGGCGGCGATGCGGGCCCTCGCGGCGGCGGAGCACGTCCCGCTGATCGACCTCCAGGCCCTCAGCCTCGCCCTCTGGGACAAGCTCGGCGCCGAGGACACCAAGGCCTGCTTCCTCTACGCGGACGCGGGCACCAACCCCAACTACCCCACAGGCGTTGCCGACAACACCCACTTCCAGGCGCACGGCGCGATCGAGGTGGCCCGACTGGTCGCCACGGCCCTGCACGCCGAACGGCTGCTGCCCGCCGGGACGTGGCACGGCCTGGACCGCGACGTCCCCGACTCCGCCATCGTCTTCCCGGCCGGACTCCCGGACCTGACGTGAGACGTGCGGAGTGCCGGTCTCCGTGAAGTGCGTTGTCAGTGGGCGTAGTTAGGCTCTGGGCATGACCGATGAGACGAGCGGTGCGACGGGTGAGAGCGCGGACGACGAAGTGCTGCCCAAGTGGGGCACTGCCGAGCTCACCCTGCGCTTTCCTCCCTTTCCCGAGCCGGGCGCGCTGAGCGATCCGTATTTCGCCCCGCACGATCCGGTCCGGGCCCGGGCGGTCGTCGAGGCTCTGGGGACCGTCGCGGAGGTGCTGGAGGAGCTGCCCGACCGCCCGGAGGTGGGGGACGTGTCGAGCACCGCGGTACGGGCCGATCTCGAACTGGTCGCCGTCGGCTGCTGGGGCAATGTCGTGCATGTCCTCGACCCCGCACTGGTCGGGGACCTCCTCGCCGACCCGATGGACACCGAGGTGCTGAGACAGCGTCAACTGCACCCGGAGGCACGGATCGCCGGGTCGGTGGAGGTGGACTACGGGAACTCCTACCTTCAGGACCTGGTGGTTCTGCCGGGCGGTGAGGAGATGAACGTCTTCGGCTGGGACTGCGACGACGACTGGGACTATGTGGGCGACCCGGAGGCGGTGCTCCGCGCCCTGGGGATCGGCCGTGAAGCGGCGGCTGCGGCCGAGTTCGATCTCGACGAGGAGCCGCGCGACCGTGACTGGTCCGCTCTCGGCACCCTGGCCATATGGGGGGTGGCCACCGGCCACCACGCCGTCGACCGCCAAGTCTCCGTCTTCCGCGTCCGCCGTACGGAGAACGCCGCATTCGATCTGGAGGAGATCTGGTTCGGGCGCAGCTGATTAATGGCTGTCGCTCCGTGCGGAGCGTGGCTAGCCTTCAAGTTCTTCGTGAGTCATGAGGAGTGGAGAGTCGAGATGCCCGGTCGCCCGGGCACGCGCTGACGTCGTAGGCCGGATTCGGCCCGTCATCGCGTGCCGCCACCGATCCGCGGCACAGCGATCCTTTTCTCCGCCCGGTATCCGGGCTCTGTCCTCAGTGACTCAAGGACCTGCCGTGCCTCGTACCGTCCTCATGCGCGACCCCGCCTTCCGTCGGCTCTGGGCGGGGCAGACCGCCTCGCAGTTCGGCGCCCAGAGCAGCCAGGTCGTGCTGCCGCTGCTCGCCGTGGTGTCGCTCCATGCCGACGCCGTCCAACTCGGCGCCCTGCGCGCCGTACAGCAGGTGCCGATCCTGCTCTTCTCGCTCCTCGTCGGCGTGTGGGTGGACCGGTGGCGCAGCCGCGGCGTGATGGTCCTGGCGGACTTCGGGCGGGCTCTGGGGCTCGCCGCGATCTCGGTCGCGGCGCTTCTCGGCGTGCTGGGCATGCCGGTGCTGCTCGCCGTCGGCTTTCTCGTCGGGGCTCTCTCCGTCTGCTTCGACGTGGGCTATCAGGCTTCCCTCGTACGGCTGGTGCGGCGCGATCAGCTGGCGCGGGGCAACAGCGCGCTCGAAGGCAGCAGGTCGGCGGCGCAGATCGGCGGTCCGGCGCTGGGCGGCGCGATGGTGTCGCTTCTCTCGGCGCCGCTCGCCGCCGCCGCGAGCGGGTTCTTCTTCCTCGTGTCCGCGCTGTCGCTCCGGGGGATGCGCGGTGCCGATTCCGTAGCGCAGCATGCCGGGCGGTCCCCGCGCCTGGGACGGCAGATGCGGGAAGGGTTTCAACTGGTCTTCCACAACGCATCGTTGAGGTCCGTCGCCATCGCGAGCGGCATCTTTCAGTTCTCCTTCGCCGCCCTGATGACCGTCTATCTGCTCTTCCTGCCCCGCACGCTCCAGCTGTCGGGGGCTGCCGTCGGACTGGTCCTCGCGGCCATGGGCCCGGGCGCGTTGCTGGGATCGCTGCTCGCCTCCCGCCTGCCGGAACGATTCGGGTACGGGACCGTGATGGTCACCTCGGCGGTGCTCGCGGACGGGGCGATGCTGTGCGTTCCCGCCCTGCACGGCCCCTCCGCCACCACCGTCGCGCTGCTCATGGCGGTCAACTTCGCCTTCGGCGTCTTCAGCCAGCTCGTCGACATCACCGTCACGACCGTCCGGCAGGCGATCACCCCGGTCGGGATCCAGGGCCGGGTGGTCGCCACCATCAACTTCGCCGGCATGGGGCTGACCCCGCTCGGGTCGCTGCTCGGCGGCTGGCTGGCGGGCAGGTGGGGACTGCGTACGGGACTGCTGCTCACCGCGGTTGCTCTCGCGCTGTCCCCGGTGTTCATGGCGTCCTCCCCGCTGGCACGCCTGGGAAAGCGGCTCACGTAAAGTCCGCCGCACGATCAGAAGCGCATCACCGGGGGGGCCCGCATGTCGTCGTGGTCGGAGCATCGCCTTGTCCGTGACGGGGTGCGTCTCGTCTGCCGTGACCGGGGCGGCCCGGGGCAGCCGCTGGTGCTGCTGCACGGGCTCGCCGGGAGTGCGGGGGAGTGGGACGGGATCGCGGGACGGCTGAGCTCCCGCTACCGCGTCGTCGCCGTCGACCTGCGCGGGCACGGGGACAGCGAGCGGCGGCCCGGCGATGTGTCGCGGGCCGCCCATGTCGCCGATGTTCTCGCCGTACTCGATGCGCTGGAGCTCGAACCGGCCGTCCTGGTGGGCCAGTCGCTCGGCGGTCATACGGCCATGCTCACCGCCGCCGCGCATCCCGGGCGGGTCCGCGGGCTCGTACTCGTCGAGGCGGGTGCGGGAGGGCCGAGCCCGGATGTGGGCGCCGAGGTCGGCGGGTGGCTCGACTCGTGGCCCACGCCGTTCGCGACCAGGGAGAGCGCCGCACGGTTCCTGGGCGGGGGGCCGGTGGGCGAAGGCTGGGCGGCCGGTCTGGAGGAGCGCGACGGCGGCTGGTGGCCGCGGTTCGACACCGACATCATGGTCGGCTCCCTGGCGGAGCTCGGCCGGCGCGCGTTCTGGGACGAGTGGGAACGGGTGACCAGTCCGGTCCTGGTGGTCCTGGCGCAGTCCGGATTCATCCCGCCGGCGGAGGTCGACGAGATGTTCCTGCGCCGCCCGGCCACGGTGGGCGTGAGCGTCCCGGGGGCCGGACACGACCTGCATCTGGAACAGCCCGACACGCTGTGCGCCCGGATCGTCGACTTCGTCGAGGGGCTGGGGACGACAGAATGACACCGAACCCGAAGGGAGTTGGCGATGGCAGTGGGCCGCGTGGTACCGAATATCCAGATCCGGCAGGAGGCGGAGGCCATGGAGGAGAGCAGGGGCTTCTACGGCCTGCTCGGCTTCGAGGAGGTCATGAACCACGGGTGGATCATGACGCTCGCCTCCCCGTCCCAGCCGGCGGCGCAGATCAGCCTCATGACCGATGACAGGACAGCGCCGGTCGCACCCGACCTGAGCGTGCAGGTGGACGACGTGGACGCGGCGCACGCGGCCATGGTGGCCGCGGGCGCGGAGATCGTGCATCCGCTGCAGGACGAGGAGTGGGGCGTGCGCCGCTTCTTCGTCCGGGATCCCAACGGACGTGTGATCAACGTGCTGAGTCACCGGTGACGGACTTCGCGCTCAACGGGCCGCCGCTCGAAGGCGATCGCGTACGCCTCGAACCGCTCGACCACCGCCACGCACCGGATCTGGCCGCGGCGGCGGGGGAGGACCGGGCGTCGTACGGCTTCACCCTGGTGCCCGATCCGGCGGCGATCGGGCCGTACATCGACGCGCAGCTCGCGCGGGCGGCGGCGGGCAGGCTCGCACCGTACGCACAGATCGACAGGGCCTCGGGGCGGGCCGTGGGGACCACGGCCTTCTGGGAGCCGCGGCTGTGGCCGACGACCGGCCGGCTGCGGGCGGTGGAGCTCGGCTTCACGTGGCTCGCGACGTCGGCCCAGGGCACCGGCCTGAACGTGGAGTCCAAACTCCTGCTGTTCCGCCACGCGTTCGAGAACTGGGGCGCGGGCCGCGTCGATCTGCACACGGACGCACGCAACAGCCGCTCGCGCGCCGCGATCGAGAAGGTGGGCGCACGCTTCGAGGGCGTGCTGCGCAACTGGGCGCCGTCATCCGCCCCGGGCGAGGAGGGCCTGCTCCGCGACTCCGCGATGTACTCGATCATCGCGCAGGAGTGGCCGGAGCGGCGGGCCCTCCTGGAGGAACGCCTGGCGCGGTACCGGCCGGGGGCGGGCCTGTGAGTCGTACAACGGATGGGCAAAGAGGCTTGTGCGGTTGATGTGATGCGCGTAGATATCCAGTCACCTGCGATCCCTCCCCGGTCGGAAGACCAGAAGCGGAGTCATCCCTCCATGCGTATATCCCTGAGAGTGGCGGGGCTCGCCACCGCCACCGCCTGCGCCGTCGCCGGAACGGTCCTGTACGGAGTCGGCACGGCCGGCGCCGGCAGCGCCCAGTCCGAACACACCGCGGAGCCCCACAACATCGGCTCGCTCGTCACCGAGATCTCCCAGTACTACGGTGCCGCCAAGGACAGCGCCGGTGTGTGGCAGGCCTCGTCGAGCAGCGCGTACGCGAAGGACCTCGCACGCGTCGAGGCCAAGGCCAAGCGCACGATCGCCGACGCGGCCCGGCACGGCGGAAAGGGCAAGAAGCCGGCGGTCGTCTTCGACATCGACGACACGCTGCTGCTCAGCCTCGACTACGAGATCAAGACCAACTACACGTACAACAGCGCCACATGGGCGGCGTACGTTGCCCAGGCGGACCGCCCGGCCGTGTTCGGCACGCCGGAACTGATCGACTACGCCACCGAGAAGGGCGTGACGGTCTTCTACAACTCCGGCCTCAAGGAGTCGCAGCGGGCCGACGCGGTCGCGAACCTGAAGAAGGTCGGGATCGACGTCAACCTCGACGCCGACCACATCTTCCTGAAGGACGCGGCCAACCCGCCGGCGTACCTGAGCGACTGCGCGACGGCCACGGCCTGGACCTGCACCACCGTGCAGTACAAGTCGGGGACCCGTAAGCACATCGAGTCCGAGGGCTACAACATCGTCGCCAACTTCGGGGACCAGTTCTCCGACCTCCAGGGCGGCTACGCGGACAAGACGTTCAAGTTCCCGAACCCGACGTACTTCGTCCAGTAGAACCCCCGCACCACGCCGCCGCCCGCCGGGCCCCGAGCCCGCGGGCGGCGGAGCGGATATCGTGCGGCGGTGACCGGACCTTCGCCGCTGCCGCTTCCGCTGCCGCTTCCGCTGCCGCTGCTCTTCCTCGACGTCGACGGACCGCTCATCCCGTTCGGGGCGACACCGCAGCAACTCCCGGACGGCTACCCGGTGTACGAGCACCCCGACCGGGACGGCAATCCGCTGCTGTCGCGGCTCGATCCCCGGCTCGGCGCCCGGCTCGCGGCGCTCCCCTGCGAACTGGTGTGGGCCACCACCTGGATGTCCGAGGCGAACGAGTGCATCGCCCCGCGGCTCGGGCTGCCGTCCCTGCCCGTCGTGGACTGGCCCGATCCGTCGGACGACGACACGCACGGCGTGCCCGGCGGGCTCCACTGGAAGACGCGGACGCTCGTCGCCCGGGCCGGCGGGCGCCCCTTCGTCTGGGTCGACGACGAGATCACCGGCGCCGATCGTGCCTGGGTCGCCGCGTATCACCCCGTACGGGCGCTGCTCCACCGCGTCGACCCCGCCCTCGGGCTCACCGGTGCGGACTTCGGCGCTCTGGAGGAGTGGCTTCGTGCGGGGTGAGCCGTGCGGCCCAACTCCCTTCTGCCGGAAGCGATCACAGCGAAACAGAAAGCGCATACCATGCGGCGCAGCTACTCCATCGCTTCCGGATGAGGGGACATCGCATGCGCAGCAAGGCCCTGCCCGCACTGATGTGCGCGGCACTGATATCGGGGACCGCGGTTCTCACCGGCGCCTCTCCCGCGTCCGCAGTAAGCGCGTACTCCGCCAGTGACGACATCAGTGAGCAGCTGGCGCTGATACCCGGGCTCAGCGTCGTCTCCGTCGCCGACAAGGGCGGATTCCCGTACTACACGCTCACGTTGACCCAGCCCATCGACCACAGACACCCGGGCAAGGGCACCTTCCAGCAGCGGTTCACGCTCTGGCACAAGGCCGCAGCCAAGCCGATGGTCCTCTACACGGGCGGCTACACCCTCGCGACCTCCACCCGCGAGATCACCACCCTGCTCGACTCCAACCAGGTCAGTGTCGAGCACCGCTTCTTCGCGGAGTCCCGGCCCGCCGCCGTCGACTGGAAGGACCTCACCGTCTGGCAGGAGGCGAGCGACGAACACGCCATCGTCCAGGCCCTGAAGAGCATCTACACTGGCAAATGGCTCGGCACCGGCGCCAGCAAGGGTGGGATGACGCAGGTCTACCACGAGCGTTACTACCCGCACGACCTCGACGCCGTCGTCGCCTACGTCGCGCCGAACGACGCGAACAACAAGGACGACAGCGGATACGAGAAGTTCTTCAAGACGGTCGGCACCCAGGAGTGCCGCGACGCGCTCGACGCCGTGCAGCGCGAGATGCTCGTACGCCGCCCGGCCATGCTCCAGCGCTTCGAGGCCACGTCCGCGGAGCAGGGCCTCACCTTCCAGTACCTCGGATCCGCCGACCGGGCCTTCGAGTTCTCCGTACTCGACCAGGTCTGGAACTTCTGGCAGAGCGGATCGGCCGCCAACTGTCCCACCATCCCCGACGCCGCGACCGCCACCGACGACGAGCTCTACACCTGGTCGCTCGGCCACGGCCTGTCGATCTACTCCGACCAGGGCAACGGCGCCGAGGGAACCGGCCCGTACTACCGCCAGGCAGCCGCCCAACTCGGCTGGGCGGACCTGAAGTTCAAGCACCTCAAGGATGTCCGTCACTACCCGGACATCTACCAGCCCAACTCGGTCCTGCCCGCCTCCATGCGTACCTCGTACGACGGGCAGGCGATCTCCTCCACCGACCGCTGGGTCTCCACCCGCGGCGAACGGATGATGTTCATCTACGGCCAGAACGACCCGTGGAGCGCCGAGCGCTTCAAGCCGAGCAAGCACGACTCACGGCTGTACGAGGCCCCGGGCTCCAACCACGGCGCCCTGATCTCCAAGCTGACGCCCGCGGACCGGGCGGCCGCCGAGGCGACCGTGAAGAGGTGGGCCGGGCAGCAGTAACCGGTACTCGGCAACCGGCAACCAGCAGCCGGCAGCCTGCCAACCGGTGGGTCAACTCCGCCTGCGGCGGCGCCGTACCACCAGCAGCACCACGACAGTCGTCCCCGCGGCGGCCGCCAGCACCACAGTGCGGTTGCCGCGGGTCTGCCGTGCGGCCCTGACCGCCGTCTCCTTCACCGGTTCGGGCAGCTTGTCCTGGACCTGGTGCGCCACATCGGCGGCCATGGTCCTGAGCTCCCCGGCCTTGGCTGCCGCCTGCCGGGTGACCTCGGTGGCCTTCTCCTGGGCGCGCGCCTTGACGTCGGCCTTGGCGGCCAGCGCCTGCACCGTCCGCCCGAGGTCCTCGCGGGTGTGCTCGATCTGCTCGCGCAGTTCCTGCTGGTCGTGGTGTCGTTCGGTCATCGGTGCGCACTCCTCTTGATCTCGGCCACATCGGCCTTCACGTTCTCGACGGTCTCCGCGGGGGTGGGCGGGGCGGCCCGGGTCACCTGCTTCTTGCCGGTCAGCGCCAGTACCGTGGCGATCGCCGCCAGTACCGCGGTCATGATCAGTGCGCCCGCCCATACGGGAAGGGCCACCGCCAGCGCCGCGACGGCGGTGGCCACCGCGGCCTGGGCGGCCAGGAACCCGGCGAGTCCCGCACCGCCGAACATTCCGCCGCCCTTGCCGTACCGCCTGCCCTTGGACTTCATCTCCGCCTGCGCGAGCCTGAGTTCACCGCGCACCAGTTCCGTCAGCTGTTGCGAGGCCCGCTGCACCAGTTCGCTCACGGGTGCGTTCACCGGCTCCGTGTCCACGACGATCACCTCCTGTCTCCGTGTCCGTCCGGCGCGGGTACCCCCGATCGGCCGTTTCAGGGCGGAACATCCGAGAACAACCTGTTCACGCGACCTTCACAAGCCCCGCCGGTGCCTGCGGCGGTGAGGGGCACCCGGGGCGTGTCGTGTGGTGCTGTTCGCTGCGGAGGGCCCCGGGATCATGATCGTCGTCGCGTTTCTGCTGCTGCCGGGAATGGCCGTGCTGCTGTACGGGCTGGACCGCATGGAGGACTGGCTGTTCACGAGGGAGCACCAGACTTCGGCGTCCGGAATCGTGCCAGGGCTCGGCCGGAACCACGCTCCGAGCAGCAGCCGAACATCCGGGAGAGACGGCCTAACTCTCTTCGACCTCCCCTAGCCTGCGCCGGTCCTCCTCGTCCCATTTCCTCGTGTCGCGCGGCTCGACGTACAGCTCCGCGTCGGCAGGCAGCCCGCCGGCGATCGCCCGCTGCCGGGCGGTCTCCGCGTCGAATTCGAGCCCCAGAAGGATCGCCAGATTGCTGATCCACAGCCACACCAGGAAGACGATGACGCCGGCCATCGTTCCGTAGGTCTTGTTGTACGAGGCGAATCCGGCGACGTAGACCGCGAAGCCTCCCGAGGCGGCCAGCCAGATCAGCAGCGCCAGCAGGCTGCCCGGGGCGATCCACCGGAGGCCCCGCACCTTCGCGTTCGGGCTCGCCCAGTACAGCAGTCCGATCATGACGGTGACCAGCACGACCAGTACGGGCCACTTGGCGATCGACCACACCAGCAGGGCGCTGTCCCCGATGCCGAGCGCGGCGCCCGCCTCCCTGGCCAGACCGCCGGTGAAGACCACGATCAGGGCGCTGACCACCGCGAGGATCATCAGTACGACCGTCAGCCCGACCCGTACGGGCAAGGTCTTCCACATGGGTCGGCCTTCGGGCATGTCGTAGACGGCGTTCGCGGCCCGGATGAACGCCGCGACATATCCGGACGCCGACCACACCGCCAGGACGAGGCCGACGACGACCATGACCGAGCCGAGGCCGCTGCTGTTCTGCAGCTGCTCGACGGCCTGGGTGATGATGGTCCTGGCCGATCCGGGGGTGAGCTTCGTGAGGTGTTCCAGCACCGTGTCCGTGGCCGACCTGCCGGCGAGGCCCAGGACCGAGACCAGGACCAGCAGCGCCGGGAACAGCGACAGCATTCCGTAGTACGTGAGTGCCGCCGCGCGGTCGCTCAGCTCATCGGCCTTGAACTCCCGCACGCTGCCCCGCAGTACGGCACCCCAGGCCCGCATCGGAAGCTTCGTCGGCGAATCCGGGGCCGTCGGGCCCAGTCCGCCGAGCGTGCCGTTCTGCGCTGGAACATGTGACTTCGCCATACGGGCCGGGTACCCGCGGCCTCCCCTCGTACGCGGCACAGCGAACCGGCGGCAACCTTTTCGCGGCGGGGCGGCGACTACCGCCCGTAAGCATCGCCGAGGAAAGGAACGGCTGCTGTGAGCAGCACGACCGGACGCCATCGCAGGACCCGCACGCTCTCCATCGCCGCCGCTGTCGCCGTCGCGGCCGGCGCAGGCGGTGCCTGGCTGGGGCTCGCGCCCAAGGACGCCGGTGCGGCCGGCTCCACCGTGGTCGTCTCGACGACAGCGGCGCTGCAGAGCGCGGTCGCGAGCGCGACGGCCGGAACCACCATCCAGGTGCGCGCCGGTACGTACTACCCGACCGCCACCCTGAAGTCGACCGCCGACGGCACGTCCGCCGCCCGCATCACCCTCGCCGCGTACGGCAGCGAGAAGGTGAAGATCGACGGCTCCAAGCTGCCCGCCGGATCCTGGCTGGCCGGAATCTACGGCGACCACTGGACCGTGCAGAATCTCACCTTCCAGAGCTCGCCCGCACAGGGCTTCGTCGCCACCTCCTCCGTCGGAGGCATCTTCAAGAACCTCGTCACCGCGAACAACGGCGACTCGGGATTCACCCTGCGCGGCGACGGCACGACGGACAACCTGGTCCAGAACCTGGACAGTTACGGCAACTACGACGCGGCGACCCACGGCCAGAACGCCGACGGGCTCGCCATCAAGTTCGGCTCGGGCACCGGGAACAAGGTCACCGGCGCCCGCCTCTACAACAACTCTGACGACGGCATGGACCTGTGGCAGTGGGCCAGCCCCGTCACCATCGAGCACAACTGGTCGTTCGGCAACGGCAGGAACCGCTGGTCCGACACCGCCTTCGAGGGCAACGGCAACGGCTTCAAGCTCGGCGGAGGCGGCGCCAGCGCGGCGCACGCCGTCAACAACAACGCCGCCTGGGACAACACGCTCCACGGCTTCACCGAGAACAGCAACCCGGGCGCGATCATCCTCAACCGCAACACCGCCTACGCCAATACCGACGACGGGTTCTACTTCGCCACCTCCAAGGCGCGCCTGGCCCGCAACCTCGCCGTCTCCAACGGCACCGGCAAGGCGCAGCTCGGCTCCTCGACGGTCTCGGCCGCCAACAACTGGGACACCGGGATCGCGACTCCCGCCTTCGTCTCGACCAGCGCCACCACGGCGTACGGCGCCCGGAGCAGCAGCGGTGCGCTCCCCGCGACCACCTTCCTCACCACGGGATCCACCACCATCGGTGCGACGATGAACTAACGTACTTTGCACGCGAGTTGGCCCCCGCCGGATCCGGCGGGGGCCAACTCGCGTCCCTCACCTCACGCCAGCAGCTCGACCGTGTCGAAGGCGGTGCCGGGACTCAGGAAGCCCGACCCCGTCGAACCGCTCACCACGCTGATCTTCAGCACGTTGTAGGCGCCGGTGTCCGTCTTCCACGCCGTCGCGGGCACGGTGTAGACGAAGGTGTGGTTGTTCCCCCGGTACGACCCCGTCGTCAGCGAACGGGTCGCAGGCTGCGCGGGCGGCGAGGGAATCGGCGACACCCAGTCGTTGACCGTGATCTGCGGACGGCCGTTGATGTACGCGGTCGTCACCCCGATTCGTACCGCGTGCGCGGCCGCAGCCTGGGCGGCGGTCAGCTTGAAGTAGACCAGGATGCCGTCGTTGACGTCCTTCCAGAGGTAGCAGGGAAAGGCGGCGGCCTCGTTCCCGCTGCCGATGACGACATTGCCCGTCCAGGCGGCGGCCCTGGTGTCGGACGGATGCGCGTACGTCATGAGCTCGGCGTTCTTGAACTCACCCGGTGTGCCGTCCCAGTTCCCGATCCGCCAGATCGTGCTCGCGCTGCTGGGATCGGACGCGACGGCCAGCGTGTGCAGCGCGGTCGTGCCGCCCGCCGTCACCGTCACCGTGTCGCTGTGGACGCCGAGTTCACCCTTGTACACGGTCATCGTGTACGTTCCCGGGAGCATTCCGGGGCAGGAGAAGGCGCCCGTCGACGCGGCGGCGGACGCCCAGTACTGCGCATCGGCGTTCGCGAAGCCCACCGTGTACGCGTACGAGGTGTCGCGCCCCGAGATCCCGACGCCGGCCACCTTCCCGCGCCCGCCCGCACCGACCCAGCCCGCGATGCCCAGGCCGTCCACCCACGAGGTGTCGCGGTTCCTGGCGAAGAGCGAGGCGGCGGGCGCGCCGCCGTCGGTGAAGCCCAGGATGTAGGGCCCCTGCAGACCGAACCGCTCGGCCTCGGTCTGGCTCTGGTTGTAGTGCAGGATCTCGTACAGGCCCACGCCGCCGTCGTTGGAGTGACGGAGCAGCGAGCGGTAGAAGGGGCCGCCGGACGCCTTCTCGTGGTTGGAGCGGACCATCCACAGGCCGGTCGATCCGGTGGTGAACCCGACGTAGTCGTAGTCCATCACCCGCACGCCCGAGTAGTGCTTGGAGTGCGTCTGGCCGCCCGACCTCACCCAGACGTCGCCCGCCTCGATGATCGTGTCCGAGGCCTCGATCCAGGAATCGGCACCGGTGTTGGGGAAGATGCCGGCCTTGATCCGGGCGATGTAGCGGGTGGCGGTGAAGGAGGCGTCCGCTTTGTTCGTCCACATGTAGACGTTGTTCTGGCCGCTCCGCGCCGCGTAGTAGTGCTTCAGCGTGCCGTGCACGACGGTCACCAGGATCGTCGTCCCCGACTGGGCGATGGTGACGGTGGAGGCGCCGAGACCGGACTCGACGTGCGAGTGCTTGCCGCCGTACCCCTCGTACTCGGTCGACTTGTGGACCAGCGACGTCAGATCGCCGGTCGACTTGCCGACCTTGAAGACGAGGCTCGCGCCCGTGTCGATCACATAGTTGCTGCCGTCGTCCGTGAACCCGAACGTGGCGGCGGACGCCGAGGAGAGCAGACCGGAGCCGGTGACGACGGCCGCTCCGGTCGCGGCGACGCCCAGTGCGCCCGCGCCGATGACACGGCGGCGGGAGGGGTGTCTCTTGTGCGTATGCATCGGGAAGACCGCCCCCTACTCGTAACTGATGTCCGAGGCGGTGTACCTGCAGTACGTGCCGTCGGGGCCGCTGCCGGTCTCCTTCGGCTCGGCGCCCGTGCTGTTGCCCGTGAAGCGGGCGCAGATCTTGATCTTCTTGCTGCTGTCGCCGTGGATACGGATGTTGCGCAGCGCGACCGTGTCGCCGTAGTTGGTGTTGATGCCGGCGATCGTCTTGCCGGGCGCGGTGATGTCCACGTCGTTCACGATGATCGTGCGCTTGTACTGCTTGGAGCAGTTGCCGCAACTGCGCACCAGCTTGCCGAAGTTGGACAGCTGGAACTTGGTGATGACGAGCTTGCCCGCTCCGTTGAACTGGAACGTCTTGTCGGTGGCGCTCCTGGCCCCGCCGCCGTACACCGTGTAGACGGAGGAGGCGGAGGTGCCCTTGAAGGTGGCCGCGTCCTCGCCGACGTCCTCCCACCAGACGTTCTGCAGGGTGCAACTCCCCGCACAGTGCACGCCGTCGGCGGCCGGGGAGCCGATGATGACGTTCTTGAGGACCGCCCCGTCCTTCAGGTTGAAGATCGGGTCCTGCCCCTCCTCCTGGCCGCTGCCGCCGAGGTCGCCGGCGCCGGTGAAGCGCTTGTACCCGCCGTCGTACGTCCCCGAGACCGAGATGGTCGAGGACACCGACTGGCTGCCCTTCGCCGTAGGCCAGGCGCTTGCGGCACCCGCGGACGACAGCGAGACGCTGGTGAAGACCGCCGCTCCGGTCAGGCCGACTGCGGTGGCCAGGGCGGCAGCTGTGCGGCGGCGTGTGAGGCGCCGCTTGTGTCGACTCATGGTTCCCATTCCTTGCGTGGGGGCGAGAGCTTGCGCTCATTGGTCGCCGCCGCATCAGGATGGGTTGCCGCCCCGGAGGGGAATCTTCACGCGAAGTCGCCCTGGACCTCGGCCCGCTTCCCCGACGCCGTGCCCTGGACCGTGTACGTGTCGTCCTTGGCGTCGCGGCCGCCCTGGGCGTGGTTGTACTGGCCCGCGAAGACATGCTGTCCGGCAGGGACCGTACGACCCGCCTTCAACGTCCAGCGGTAGACGAGGAAGTGGCCCTCTTCCTGCACCGAGACGGTGAAGTCCTCCACGGGCAGATCGCGCCAGTTGCCGGTGTCGGCCACGCCGTCGGTCAGCGCGACACGCAGTTCGACGGTGAGGGCATCCAGCGGGGTGCGGTTCTTGAAGGTGATGTTGGACTGCGCCCAGTACGCGGTCGATTCGGGGTCGATCGACCCGTCGGCCAGCAGTGTCCCTGCGGGCGCCGAAGGCAGCGCCGAGACCGGCGGGGAGGCCGGCGGCGAGGAGTGCGCGGTGCCCTTCGGGCTGTGCGGCGGCTTCGCGGGCGGCACCACGTGGTGCGAGGGCCGGGTGCTGGAACTCGCCGTGGGGGAGGGCGACGCGGTGGTCGTGGACTCCTCCGGCGTCGGGCTGGTGGCCACGGTCTGCTGCGGCCCGTCGTCCTGGACCGCCGAGGCGACGGCGTACCCGCCCGCCGCGCACACACCGGCGACCACGGCGGTCGCCCCCACGGCCCGCAGCCAGGGGCCGAGACCGCGCGAGCGTTGGTGCCGGTGCGGTGCGGCGGGTTCTGGCTCGAACATGCCGCGCTCCACCCGCGCCAGCATCCGCTCGCGGTCGGGACGGTGCGCCCCGGCTGCTTCCTTGAGCTGCTTCTCCAACTCGTCCGCCATCAGTTCCTCCCTCCGCTGCGTTCCGTGGCCACCGCGGCGCGGATGCGCACCGGGGCCTGCTGTGTGCCGAGGATCCGGCCGAGTTCGGCCATACCCTTGGAAGTCTGGCTCTTGACCGTACCCACCGAGATGCCCAGTGCCTGCGCGGTGTCGCGCTCGGACAGGTCGAAGGCGTGCCGCAGAACGACGCAGGCCCGCTTGCGGAACGGCAGTTGCCGCAGCGCGTCCTGCACATCGACCACGGCCGATATGTCCGGGTCGTCGGCGCTTTCGTCGCGCTGCGACCAGAAGAGCGTGATGCGCCGCCTCTCGCGCACCGCACTCCTGATCCGGGTGCGGGCCATATTGCTGACCACCCCACGGGCGTACGCCACCGGATGATCGGCGGCGCGGACACGGTCCCAGCGGTGCCAGAGTGCGAGGAGCGCATCGGCGGCCAGGTCGTCGGCCGCATCCGCCTCGCCGGTCAACAGGTGCGCGAGCCGGGCGAGTTCGGCGTAGTGGGCCTCGAAAAAAGCATGGAACTCGGCGGCAGCGGCGTCGTCGACGGCTGTGCCCACGGGGGAACTCTCCCTGTACGAAAGCTGTGAATGCGGCCCGCCCCCCTGCGGTCCCGCCGAAGCGAGATGCGAGAGCGTACCAGCGCACGCGAAGGGCGCGAACATCTCTGTTCGCGCCCCTCGGCATCCCCATTCCGTCATGTCCCCTTTATGACGAACCGAGCGCCGCCTTCATCATCTTCTGCGCGATCGGGGCCGCCAGACCGTTCCCGCTGACCTCGGAGCGCGCCGCGCCCGAGTCCTCGATGAGGACGGCGACGGCCACCTCCTTGCCGGTGCTCGAGTCCTTGGCGTACGAGGTGAACCAGGCGTACGGCGTCTTGCTGTTGTTCTCGCCGTGCTGCGCCGTGCCCGTCTTGCCGCCCACCTCGACGCCGCTGATCTTCGCGTTGGTCCCGGTGCCCTCGTTCACGACGGTCTGCATCGCGCTCTGCAGCTCCTGCGCCGTGGACGAGGAGACGACCTTGCTGGAGGACGGGTTCTCGTACGACTGGACCGTGTCGCCGTGCGCGTCCGTGACCTTGGAGACCATGTGCGGGGTGACCAGCACGCCGTCGTTGGCGATCGCCGCCGAGACCATCGACATCTGCAGCGGGGTGGCCGTCACGTCGAACTGGCCGATGCCCGTCAGCGCGGTCTGCGACTTGTACTCCGTGGTCGGGTACACGCTCTCCGCCGCCCGCACCGGAATGTCCAGCTTCTCCGTGTTGAAGCCGAACTTCTCCGCCATCGCCTTGACCTTGGACTGGCCCAGGTCGACCGCCATCTTCGCGAAGACGTTGTTGCAGGAGTACTGCAGCGCGGTGCGGATCGAGGCGTTCTCGCAGGGCGCCGACGCGTTCTCGTTCTTCAGGACGGTGGAGGTGCCGGGCAGCGTGTAGGGGTTCGGGCTGGTCGTCCTCTCGTCGGCCGAGGAGTACAGGCCGTCCTCCAGCGCCGCCGCTGCCACCACCAGCTTGAAGGTCGAACCGGGCGGCAGCGCCTGGCGCAGGGCCCGGTTGAGCATCGGCTGGTTCTTGTCGGTGGTCAGCTTCTCCCAGGCGGTGCCGTCGGTGGAGCCGCTGATCGTGGACGGATCGTAGGAGGGCGTGGAGACCATGCCGAGGATCGCGCCGGTCTTCGGGTCGATCGCGACCGCCGCGCCCTTCGTGGTGCCGAGTGCGTGGTACGCGGCCTTCTGCACGGCCGGGTCGATCGTCGTCAGCACATCGCCCGGGTCGGTCGCCTTGCCGGTGAGGGCGTCGACCGGGTTCTTCAGCCTGGTGTCGGTGCCGGACAGGTCCTTGCCGTAGATGCCTTCGAGCTGGGTCGCCCCGTACACCTGTGAGCTGAAACCGGTGACCGCCGAGTAGAGCTTGCCGTCGGTGTAGGTGCGCTTGTACTTGAGATCGCCGCTGTCCGTCCTCTTCGATCCGGTGACCGGCGATCCGGCCACGATGATGTCCCCGAGCGGGTTCGCGTACTGCGCGATGGTGGTCCGCCGGTTGAGCTTGTCGTCTGCGAGGGCCTCGCCTTTGTAGAACTGCACATAGGTCGCCCGCCCCAGCAGGGCGAGGACCAGCAGCAGACAGAAGGCGGAGGCGCGCCTGATCGTCTTGTTCATCCCACTCAGAGGGACGAGCGGGCAGGACCGTGGCGTTCCGTGTTCCGGGGTTTCTCAGAAATCTCTCATTTGGGGTGAATGAACCCGGATTCGTACGCGGCGATCACTGCCTGTGTGCGGTCCCTCGTTCCGGTCTTCGCCAGCACCGCCGCCACATGGGATTTGACCGTCGCCGGGCCGACCTCCAGACGCGCCGCGATCTCGGCGTTGGTGAGCCCGGTCGCCATCTGCCGGAGCACCTCGGCCTCGCGGTCGGTGAGCCTGGCCGCCCAGGCCGGGGGAGCGGGCCTCGCGGAGTGGTGGAGCGAGGCCAGCTCGCGTACGGCGGCGGGGAAGAGCAACGAGTCGCTGCGCGCGACCAGGCGGACCGCCTGGACCAGGTCCTCCGCCGCGGCCCGCTTCAGCAGGAATCCCGACGCCCCCGCGCGCAGCGCGTCGTACACGTACGCGTCGTTCTCGAAGGTCGTGACCACGACGATGCGCGGCGGCTCGGCGAGGGTGGCGAGGATCTGCTCGGTGGCGCGGATGCCGTCGATCCCGGGCATCCGCACATCCATCAGGACCACGTCGGGAAGCAGCGAGCGGACCACCGAGACCGCCTCCGCGCCGGTCGCCGCCTCGCCCACGACCTCCAGATCGGGCTCGGCGTCGAGGATGACGCGCAGCGCGGTGCGGACCATGCGCTCGTCGTCGGCGAGGACGACGCGCGTGGCCTTAGCGGGGGTCATCGGGGCAGCTCCACGGTCAGCCGCCAGTGCCCGTCGTGCGGGCCCGCGACCGCCCGGCCGCCGAGCAGCGCCGCCCGCTCGGCGATGCCGCGCAGGCCCCGGCCGCCTCCGGGACGTACCACCGGGGGCTGCCCGGGGAGCGGATTGTCCATCGTGATCTCCATCGTCCGCTCCCGTACCGTGACCGTCAGCTCCACCGGCGAACCGCCGCCGTGCCGCAGCGCGTTGCTCAGCCCTTCCTGCACGATGCGGTACGCCTCCCGGGAGACGGGGGCGGCGACCGCGGCCGTATCGCCCGTCACCGTGCAGCTCACCCGGACACCGCAGTGGGACAGCAGACCGTCGAGCCCCTCCAGCGTCGGGCCCGTCGTCCCGTCCACCTCGCCCTCCCTCAACAGGCCGAGCACCGCGTCGAGTTCACCCACCGTGCGCCGGGTCGTCTCCTCGATCGCCGTGAGCGCCTCCCGCACGAACTCCACATCCGTCTCCAGGACCCTGCGCGCCGCACCCGCCTGCAGCGTCACCGCACTGAGCGCATGACCCACCGAGTCGTGCAACTCCCGTGCGAGGCGGTTGCGTACGGCCAGATCCGCCGCCCGTTTCTCGGCGGCGGCCAGCCGGTCCGACGGCGTGGGACCGAGGAGTACGGGCGCCGAGCGGGCCAGCAGCCGGCCGGCTCCTGCGGCGCACAGCGCCAGCGCGAGGAGCATGGCCACGCCCGCCGGAGGGGCCAGCAACACCCCCCAGCCGTCGAAGAGTTGGCGCACCCCGTACCGCGAGGTGCGCAGCGTGTCCGAGAACGGCAGCGCGACCAGCAGCACGGCGAACGGCGGAAGCGCGAGCGTCGCCCCGCTGAGCACCCCGCCGACCCCCAGATGCAGGGTGAACCAGCCCGCCGTGCGCACCCGGGCCGCCCGCGTCCTGGCAGGCCCGTCCGCCAGCGGTTCGCCGTCGATCCCGCACAGCGCCCGTACGGCGAAGACCGACAGCGGGCGCACCAGCGGCAGCAGAGCGGTCACCGCGGCCAGCGGCAACGCCAGGGCGAAGGTGGCCAGTTGGAGAGGGAGGGAGATGAGGGCGGAGCCGTCCTGGGCGATACCGCCCACGATCACCGAGCCGACGAGGAAGTACGGCATGAGCAGGGCGCCGCCCAGGATCAGATGGACCCAGCGCAGCCGCGCCCGCGCCCCGAGAAGCCGCTTCACGCGGCCCGGCGGGCGGTGAGGAAGCGGGTGAGCACGACTGCCCCGAGCGCGCCGACGATCATCTCGCAAGCGTAGATCAGGTACATGAAGCCCGTCTGGCGATCGACCGGGTCATGGCCGGGACTCAGCGAGGCGAGCGCGATCCAGCCGCCCCAGCAGCCCATGGCCGCGCACCCGGTCCAGGCGAGGGCGAGCGCGGTGCGCCGGTGGGAGGGGCGGAAGGCGAGGGCGAGCAGGCCGGTGGCCGCGGCCACGGCGAGCACGACGTAGACCGCGTTGAGGCTGTAGGCGTCGCTGTCGAGCTCGGCGATCCGCCCCGCGTTCAGGCCGCGGGTCCCGCCGCACGCCCAGTAGAGGTTCGTCGCGGCCGCGACCAGGGCGGCCAGGGCGCCGCCGGCGGCCGTGATCCGGTAGGGCGCCGTCATCGGCGCGGCCGCGCCGCCGCGCCACAGGTGACCCCAGCGCCGGATCGCGTACGGGACGAAGAGCACGGCCAGGGCGGCGGCCTGCACGATGAACCCGGTGTAGACGACGGTGAAGACCCAGTCGGCGAGGAACGGGGTGCGCGCCGCGCGGTGCTCCGCGCCTCCGCCGCCGCCCAGGGCGCGCGTCACGACCTGCACGGGGAAGCCGAGGACGATCGGGCCGAGGAGTCCGGTCGCGACGAAGACCGGGACGGTCAGCAGCCAGGACCTGACCCGCAGCCCCCAGTCCATGGTCAGCAGCAGCACGAGCAGGACGAGAGTCGCGTCGAGCGTCACCGAGACGATGTTGGCGACGACGAGGGAGGTGTCCGGGTGGCGCAGATCGCTGCCCTCCGGAATGCCGACGACGCTTCCGGAGATCCAGGCGACCTTGAGCGCGAGATAGGGCAGGCATGCGGCGATCGCCACGGCCCGCACGATGCGCTGATACGTACGGAGCGGTGCGCCCGCGGGAAGGGCGGGGGCGGGGGCCGGAGCGAGCGGTGTCCGTGTCATGACACCCACGCTCCAGGACCGCCCGCTCCCCGGCGTCCTGCGCTGCGACGATCCGTCTCCGCCGCGCGGCGGAGACGGGCCTCGTCCGCCTTGCTACTCCGGCAGGGCGAGCACGACCTCGTCGATCTCTTCGCCGCGGAAGTTGGCGAAGCCGCGCTCATGACCGGTGATCACGAAGCCGCACTTCTCCAGGACCCGCCGCGAGCCGGTGTTGTCGGCGGCCGCGTGGGCGAGCAGCGGGCGCTCCGTCACGATCTCCAGGAGCCCGGCCAGGGCGGCGGTGGCGATTCCCTTGCCCCAGTGGGCGCGGTCGATGAAGTACGTGACCTCGCGTTCGCCGGGAGGGCCGTACACCGAGGTGTGCCCGACGACCGCACCGTCGGCGAGCACGGTCCTGATCACGTTGGCCTCGTCGGCGCGGATCTTGGCCCAGTGGACGTCGAAGGCGGCCCGGTCGGTGGGGTCCTTGCTGGTGAAGGCGGCGATCCGGTTCGACTCGGGATCGCTCATGTGCCCGTAGAAGAAGGGAAGATCGGCGTCCTCGACCTCGCGCAGCGTTATCTCGATGGCACTCATGGGCTCAGAGCCTACGAGTGGCGAGGGTCAGCCGGTCGCGGGCGTCGAAGAGCGCGTCCTTGACCATCTGCTCATGGGCGGGGGTGAGCCGGGCGACGGGCACCGAGCAGCTGATCGCGTCGCGCGCCGGAGTGCGGTACGGGATGGCGACACCGAAGCAGCGCAGGCCCAGGGTGTTCTCCTCGCGGTCGACCGCGTACCCCTGCTCGCGGATCAGGTGCAGCTCCTCGATGAGCTTCTCGCGGTCCGTGATGGTGTGCTCGGTCAGCTGCGGCATGGTCTCGGGGAGCATCTTGCGGACCTGCTCGTCGCTGTGGGTGGCGAGCAGCGCCTTGCCGAGCGAGGTGGAGTGCGCGGGCAGCCGGCGGCCGACGCGGGTGAAGGGGCGCAGGTAGTGCTGCGACTGCCGGGTGGCGAGATAGACGACGTTCGTCCCGTCGAGGCGGGCGAGGTGGATGGTCTCGGTGGTGTCGTCCGACAGGCGGTCGAGAGTCGGCCGGGATGCCGCGACGACCTCGTCGCCGTCGATGTACGAGGTGCCGACCAGCAGGGCGCGCACCCCGATGCCGTACCGCGTGCCCGTCGCGTCCGTCTCGACCCAGCCGAGCTCCACGAGAGTGCGCAGCAGCATGTAGAGGCTGGACTTGGGGTAGCCGACCGCCTCCTGGACGCCGGCGAGGGAGTGCAGGCCGGGGCGCCCGGCGAAATATTCGAGGAGCTCCACGGTCCGCACCGCGGACTTGACTTGTGCCCCACCTGTCTCGGCAGCCGACATTGGATCTTGCCCCTCTTGTCAAGGCGGAACGCCCGTTATTAGAGTTCCAGAGTATTCACCACCAGGAACGCTGTTCAGAATACCGAACAACTCTGGCGGACGGCAGTAGATCTGGAAGGACGATCGCGGTGGCAGCAACACCAGTCTGGAGTGTCGACCCCCGAACCGGGAAGCCGCGTGAAGAGGTTGCGGTGGAGGCAACGGCTCAGGAGGTGGACGAGGCGGTGCGCGCCGCGCACGCGGTACGCGGATCCCTCGCCGACCGCAGCGTCCGTGCCGCCTTCCTGCGGGCCGCCGCCGACTTCCTCGACGAGGCGGGCGAGCACGTCATCGAGGCGGCCGACGCGGAGACCGCACTCGGCCCGGGCCGGCTGACGGGCGAACTGGCCCGTACCACTGCCCAGTTCCGCGCCTTCGCCGCCGTGGTCGCCGAGGGTTCCTTCCTCGACATCCGCATCGACCACGCCGACGCGAGCGCGACCCCGCCCATCCCGGACCTGCGCCGCTTCAAGATCCCGCTCGGCGTGGTCGCGGTCTACTCGGCCTCCAACTTCCCCCTCGCCTTCTCCGTACCCGGCGGCGACACCGCGAGCGCGCTCGCGGCGGGCTGCCCGGTCGTCGTCAAGGCGCACCCGGACCACCCGGCCACGTCCGAGCTCTGCGCGTCGGTGCTGCGCAGGGCGGCCGAGAGCGTGGGCCTGCCGGCCGACGTCATCTCCGTCGTCCACGGCTTCGAAGCAGGCGTGGAACTGGTCAAGCACCCCCTCGTCTCCGCCGCGGGCTTCACCGGATCCGTACGCGGCGGCCGCGCCCTCTTCGACGCCGCCGCGGCCCGCCTCACCCCGATCCCCTTCCACGGCGAACTCGGCTCGCTCAACCCGGTCGTGATCACCGAGGCGGCCGCGGCAGAGCGTGCCGAGGAGATCGGCACGGGTCTCGCGGGCTCCATGACGCTGGGCGTCGGCCAGTTCTGCGTGAAGCCGGGCCTGGTCCTGGCGCCCGCTGGAGACGCGGGTGACGCACTGGTCAAGTCGCTGACAGCGGCGGTCAGTTCCACCGCTGCGGGCGTGCTCCTGGACCACCGTATGCGCGACAACTTCATCGCGGGCGTACGGGAGCGGGCCGAACTCACCGGCGTCGAGGCCCCGGTGACGCCCGGCGCGGGCGGCGAGCACACGGTCAGCCCCGGCTTCCTGACGCTCCCCGCGTCGCTCCTGGCGGCCGACGGCGACCACGACCTCCTCCTGGAGGAGTGCTTCGGCCCGGTCACGGTCGTGGCGCGCTACGAGTCCCCCGACGAAGTCACCGCGGTCCTCTCCCGCCTCCCCGGCAACCTCACGGCCACGCTCCAGGTCTCCACGTCGGAGGCGGCGGGCGAAGGCGACGGCGCCGCGCTCCTCACGGAACTGACGCCGCTCGCGGGCCGCGTCCTGGTCAACGGCTGGCCCACGGGTGTAGCGGTGGCCCCCGCCCAGCACCACGGCGGCCCTTACCCGGCGACCACCTCGACCTCGACGTCGGTCGGCGGCACGGCGATCGAGCGCTGGCTGCGCCCGGTCGCGTACCAGACGACCCCCGAGGCACTCCTCCCGCCGGAGCTCCGCGAGGGCAACCCCCTGTCGCTCCCGCGCCGCATCAACGGGCTCCCGGAGTGACGCCGCAGGTCCCCGAACTCCCCTTTGAGCTGCGGGAGTTCGGCCCTTCGGCCCCCTGGTCGTACGACGAGGGAACGCTCTCGGTGACGGCGGGCCCCCGCCAGGACCGCTTCGTCCCCCCGGCCGGGGAGGCACTCGACCCCGCGTCGGACGCGCCCCGGCTGCTGGGGACGGCTCCGGCAGGCGACTTCCAGCTCCTCGCCCGGGTGACGGTGGAGTTCGCGGGCGCGTTCGACGCGGGCCTGCTCTACCTCCACATCGCGGACCGCGAGTGGGCGAAGCTCTGCTTCGAACTGTCCCCGGAACGCCCGACGATCTGCACGGTGGTGACGCGCGGCCACTCGGACGACGTCAACTCCTCGGTGGTGGAAGGCAACACGGTCTGGCTCCGGATCAGCCGTACGGGCAAGGCATTCGCCTTCCACGCGTCGGAGGACGGCGAGAACTGGACGTTCGTGCGCGTCTTCGCACTGGGCGACGCGGAGTCGGCGGCAAAGGCGCAGATCGGCTTCATGGCGCAAGCACCGGTGGGGGAGGGCTGCGCGGTGACCTGGGACAACATCGAGTACCGCGCGTACGCCCCGAAGGACCTGCGCGACGGCACGTGATGCGGGTGACCGGCTGATGTCGGGCCGGGTGGGGAAATCACCCCCGCCCGGCCACCCGCAGCCGCGCCGTGGCCACCGACGTCAGCGCCAGCAGCCCCGCACTCACCACCAAGGCCTCCCGCATCCCGGACGCGAACCCACCCGACCCCGCGACCAGCGCCCCGAACGCCGCCACGGCCAGCCCGCCCGCCACCTGCCGCCCGGCGTTCAGCACCCCGGCCGCCAGCCCCGCCCGCTCCTCCGGCACAGCGTCGAGCATCGCAGCGGTAAGCGGCGGAACGGTCAGCGCGACCCCCACGGCCAGCGGCATCATCAGCGCCGCCACCACCAAAAGCGGCGTGGAAGCAGACACGGCCAGCAGCACCAGCAGCCCCGCCACGGTCGTCAGCTGCCCCGCCAGCATCGGCACCCGGAACCCGTACCGGCTCGCGAGCTTCCCCGAGGCGATGTTCACCACCGGGATCAGCGCGGTCATCGGCAGGAACATCAGCCCGGCGCCCAGCGCCGACCCCCCGCGCACCTGCTGGAAGAAGAGACTCAGCACGAAGATCACGCCATAAAAGGCGACATTGTTCGCCGCCCCGACGGCCACCGCGACGGCCACGGTCCGATTCCGGAAGAGAGACAGCGGCACCACAGGGTGCGGCTGCCGCGACTCGACGACGAGAAACACGATCAGCGCGCCCACGGCGACGATCCCCGCCACCACCCCGGCCACTCCGCCCTCGATCACCGCGTACGTCACCGAGCCGAGCATGACCACGGCCATCACCTGCCCCGGCACGTCCAGCGGCGCGGGCCGCCGCTCGGACCGGGGCGCCCGCGCCAGCAGCACCAGCGCCGCGATCCCCGCCGGCAGATTGATGAAGAAGATCCCGCGCCAGCTCCACGCCGAGGTCAGCGCCCCACCGGCCACAGGGCCCAGCGCGACGGCCAGAGAGGCCCCGGCCGCCCAGAGCGAGATCGCGCGGGCCCGCTCCACCGGATCCCCGTACGCCCGGCGTACGAGAGCGAGCGAAGCCGGCAGCATCACCGCGGCCGCGACCCCCTGCACCACCCGCGACCCGATCAGCACCCCGAGCCCCGGCGCGAGGCCGCACGCCGCCGAGGCAAGGGTGAACAGCGCGATCCCGATGCCGTACGCCCGTCCGGCCCCGATCCGGTCCGACAGGGCCCCGGTCGAGAGCATGAGCGCGGCGAAGGCCAGCGTGTAGCCGTCGACCACCCACTGCAGCCCGGAGAGTCCGCCGCCCAGATCCGCGCCCATGGCGGGCAGCGCGACCGTCACGGCGGTCGCGTCCAGGGTGATCAGGAAGAAGCCGAGAAGCGCGGCGACGAGCATCAGCCCAGGAGCGGATCCGTGCCCGGGACTGTTCAACTCCCCACCGGAGGAAGCGGATCGGGACGAGGATGCGGCGGCTTTCGTTGTCATGCCCCCAGCCTGCCGATCATGACCGCCGTGCAATAGTGGCCCGATTGCCATACGTCCGGAGGTTCTGGCCATGTCCCTCACACGTCGCCGTATCGTCGTCGTCGCCTCCCCGCCGGTCTCGATGTTCAATCTCGCGATCCCGGAGATGATCTTCGACAAGGTGGAGGTGGACGGCGGCCCCGGCTACGAGACCGTCATCTGCGCCCCCGACCCCGGCCCGGTGGCCACCACCGGAGGCCTCGACATCCACGTCCGCCAGGGTCTGGAGGCCGTCGCAGGAGCCGACACGGTGATCATCGCGGGCGCCGGGATCCGCCAGCGCTTCGACACCCGCACCGTGGACGCGGTCCGCCGGGCCGCCGCCGACGGCAAGCGGATCGCCTCGATCTGCAGCGGTGCGTTCCTCCTCGCCGAGGCGGGCCTGCTCGACGGCCGTACGGCCACCACGTACTGGCAGATGGCGGGCGAATTCGGCGCGCGCTACCCCGCTGTCGACCTCCAGGACGACGTCCTCTACGTCCAGGACGAACAGATCCTCACAGCCTCCGGATACGCCGCCGGGATCGACCTCTGCCTGCACCTCGTACGCAGCGACTACGGAGCGGCCGTCGCCAACACCGTCGCCCGGCTCGCCCTCGTCGCCCCCGTACGCCCCGGTGGCCAGGCCCAGTTCACCGAGACCCCGCTCCCGCCCGAGCGCGGCGTCTCCTTCACCGACACCCGCGCCTGGACGATGCGCCACCTCGACGAACCGCTCACCCTCACCGACCTGGCCCGCCACGCAGGCGTCTCCGTCCGCACCCTCTCGCGGCGCTTCCGGGCGGAGACCGGCGTCTCACCGCTGCAATGGCTGCTGCACCAGCGCATCGAGCGGGCCCGCGAGCTCCTGGAGACCACGGCGCTCCCCATGGACGCGATCGCCCGCTCCAGCGGCCTGGGCACCGCCGACTCCCTGCGCACCCATCTCCTGCGGAAGACGGGCCTGACCCCCTCCGCCTATCGCGCCTCCTTCAGCCGCATTGCAACCGTGAGCTGACCTGCACGCGTCACCTACTCCATGATCCGTACAGCGCTCCCCGCCGACATCGACACCATCGCAGCCCTCCACGCGGCAGCCCGCGCCACGTACTACGAAGGCCACATACCGGAGTCCGAGTACGCGACCCCGGAGATCCACGCGCAGGTGAAGGAAGGCTGGTGCAAGGCCGTCGCCCGCGCCGACGGCGGGGTCCTGTGCGCCGAGGACGGCGGAAGGGCCGTCGCCGTCGCAGCCTTCCGGGAGATCGACGGGGCGATGACCCTCACCCAGTTCCACGTCGACCCCGCCCACTGGGGCCGCGGTGTCGGCTCGGAGCTGCACACGGCCGTCGTCGCCGCCTGGCGGCAGGCCGGCATCGGCGACGTACGGCTGACGGTGTTCGAGCACAACCTCCGCGCCCAGCGCTTCTACGCCCGCCACGGCTGGAGCGCGGAGGGCCGGGACTCCGACCACATCGCGATGCGGTTCACCGTTCCCGCCGGGGAATGACCGGATCAAGGGCGGTGTTCTCCCTCCCGGAAGACAAATCGCCCCTTTGGAGAGAAGAAGCCACATGCGCGTCGAGATCTGGTCCGACATAGCGTGCCCCTGGTGCTACGTCGGCAAGGCACGCTTCGAGAAGGCCCTCAGCGCCTTCCCGCACCGCGACCAGGTCGAGGTCGTGCACCGCTCCTTCGAGCTCGACCCGAGCCGCGCCAAGGGGGACTCGGGTCTGGTCATCCCGATGCTCGCCAAGAAGTACGGCATGAGCGAGGCGCAGGCCCAGGAGGCCGAGAACAACCTCGGCACGAACGCCGCCGCCGAGGGGCTCGACTACCTCACCGAGGGCCGTGACCACGGCAACACCTTCGACATGCACCGCCTGCTGCACTTCGCCAAGGAGCAGGGCCGCCAGGACGAGCTGATCGGCATCCTCTACCGCGCGAACTTCGCCGACGAGCGCTCCGTCTTCGACGACGACGCGCGCCTGGTGGAGCTCGCCGTCGAGGCGGGTCTCGACGCGGAGGCCGCCCGTGCCGTCCTCGCCGACCCGTCCGCGTACGCCGAAGACGTACGCACCGACGAGCGCGAGGCCGCCGAGCTCGGCGCCAACGGGGTGCCGTTCTTCGTCCTCGACCGCGCCTTCGGGCTCTCCGGCGCCCAGCCCGCCGAGGTCTTCACCCAGGCGCTCAACCAGGCCTGGGACGCCAAGCCGCGGCTGGCGACGATCAGCGGCGCCGACGGCGAGGTCTGCGGCCCCGACGGCTGCGCGGTGCCGGGCGCATAAGCGCTTCTTTGGGGTCCCCGCCAATTATTCGCAATGGACGAAGAGTTGGCGGGGCCTCAGAGTGGAGACATGGATTCTCTCGCTCCCACGGCCTTCAATCCCGGAACGACGTATCTCAACACCGCAAGCACCGGACTGCTCCCCCTCGACGCGGTCACCGCGATGCACGAAGCGACCCTGGCGGCGTCCATCGGTCTGCCGACGGACATGTTCGCCGACGTCGAGGCCTCCCGCGCCGTCTTCGCACGCCTCGCCGGAGTGCCCGTCTCCCGTGTGGCGGCAGGAGCATCGGTCGCCGTATACACCGGTCTGATCGCGACCTCGCTGCCCGCAGGGGCCGAAGTCCTGGTGGCGGACGACGACTTCAGCTCGCTCATCAACCCCTTCTTCGTACGGGCCGACCTCAAGGTCCGCACCGCGCCCCTGGAATCCCTCGCGGAGGCGGTACGCCCCGGCACCGACCTGGTCGCGGTCAGCGCGGTCCAGTCCGCCGACGGCCGCATCGCCGACCTCTCCTCGATCCGCGACGCGGCCCGCGCCCACGGCGCCCGCACCCTCGTCGACGCCTCGCAGGCGGCGGGCTGGCTGCCGATGACCGCGGCGCAGGACGACTACACGGTCGCCGTGGCGTTCAAGTGGCTCACCTGCCCGCGCGGGATCACCTTCTTCGTCGTACCCGAAGACCTCGGCGCTCTGACCCCCGTCTTCGCCGGCTGGGTGGCGGGGGAGGAGCCCTGGGACTCCTGCTACGGACCCGTGGCCGAACTCGCCCGCTCCGCCCGCCGGTTCGACGAGAGCCCGAGCCTGTTCTCGTACGCCGGGGCCCGCCACTCCCTCGCTCTCGTCGAGGAGATCGGCCCCGAGGCGATCTACGCGCACAACACCGCACTCGCCGACCGCTTCCGCGCCGGACTCGCCCGCCTGGGCCACCCGGTGATCGCGGCCCCCGGATCGGCGATCGTCTCGGCGCCGGGCCTCGGTCAACGCCAGAGCGATCTGAGCAAGGCGGGCGTCCAGCTCTCCGACCGCGCGGGCAACCTCCGCGCCGCCTTCCACCTCTACAACACGTCGCAGGACGTGGACCGGGCGCTGGACATCATCGAGGGATGAACAGCCCTTACCGGTCAGGGCAGTTGGCGGGGTCGGTGCAGAGATTCTCCTCGACCTTGTTCAGCAGCCGGGCCAGGTCGGCCCGCTCACCGGCGTCGAGGCCGACGAGGGTCAGCTCCTCCAGTGAACTCCAGGCGCGCTCGACGTCGCCCAGCAGAGCGCAGCTCTTGTCCGTCGCCTCGACCAGGACGGCCCGCCGGTCGTCCGGGTCGGGGCAGCGGCGCACATGGCCGGCCTGCTCCAGGCGCTGGAGCATCTTGGTGACGGTGGACGGGTCCACGTCCAGTGCCTTGATCAGCTCGGACTGGCGCACGGGACCCGCGTCCCAGAGATGCATCATCAGCAGCTCCTGCCCCGGATAGAGGCCCGCCTCCTTGAGTGCCCGGCCCGCGGCGATGCGGTGCAGGCGGGAGACCCGGGAGACGAGATGGCTGACGGGGCCGCCGCGCGCGGCGCTGGGCAGGCCGCTACAGACGGGGTCCGCGGACGCTTCGGAAGTCATGCCGACAGATTACCTTGGTCGGCCAAGTAATGCGCTATGGTGGTGCTCGTCGGATTACTTGGCCGACCAACTTAACGGCTTAACCTCTTTGGAGCAGTCATGACCACCGTGTTCGATCCGATCGACCTGTCAGGTACGCAGCTCGCCAACCGCATCGCCATGGCGCCCATGACCCGCAGCCGCGCCGGCGAGGGCGGTACGGCCACCGACCTCACCGCCGAGTACTACGCCCAGCGCGCCTCGGCCGGCCTCATCATCACCGAGGGCATCCAGCCGTCGGTGCTCGGCCAGGGCTACCCCTTCACCCCCGGCCTGCACAGCCCCGAGCAGGTCGCCTCCTGGCGGAAGGTGACGGACGCGGTGCACACCAAGGGCGGCCGGATCTTCGCCCAGATCATGCACACCGGACGGATCGGCCACCCGGTCCTGCTGCCCGAGGGCGAGCGCCCGGTCGGCGCATCCCCGGTCACGGCCGCGGGCCAGGTCTTCACCCACGAGGGCGCCAAGGACTTCGTCGAGCCGCGCGAGCTGACCGACGCCGAGATCCGCGCGACCATAGCCGACTTCGCGGCCGCCGCCCGCAACGCGATCGACGCAGGCTTCGACGGGGTCGAACTGCACGGCGCCAACGGCTACTTGATCCACCAGTTCCTCGCACCCGGCACCAACCTGCGCACCGACGCGTGGGGCGGTCCGGCCGAGGCCCGCATCCGTTTCGCGGTCGAGACGGTCAAGGCGGTCGCCGCCGCGATCGGGGCGGAGCGGACCGGGCTGCGCATCTCGCCGGCCAACCCGTACAACGACATCGACGAGCCGCTGGAAGACGCCGAGACGCTCTACCCCGCGCTCGTCAAGGAGATCGAACCGCTGGGCCTGGCCTACCTCCACGTCCTGGAGAACGCCGAGATCCGCGACCTGACCCTCGCCCTGCGCAAGCAGTTCTCCGGCACCTTCGTCCTCAACGTGCTGGGCGCCACCGGCCCCGACGACCACAAGGTGGTCGACGACGGCATCGCGGACCTCATCTCGTACGGCGCACTCTTCCTCGCCAACCCGGACCTGCCGGCAAGGCTGAAGGCGGGCGGCCCCTTCAACACCCCTGACTCCGCGACGTTCTTCGGCGGCGACGCGAAGGGCTACACGGACTATCCGTCGCTGGGCGAGTGACGCGCGTCAGTCCGTCTCGCCGCGCCAGTCGCCGTCGCGGCGGGCCCACCGGACGGCGGGGGCGAAGCCGAGGCCCGCGGTGGTGAAGAGGATCGCGAGGGTGATCCAGCCCGCGGTGCCGTGCTCGATGGCCGTGAGGGTGATCAGCGCGGGGCCCGCCATGGTCGCGGCGGAGAAGCCCGTGGAGTAGACGCCCTGGTAGACGCCTTGAGAACGGGCGTCGGCCAGGGCGTAGCCGAGGGTCCAGCCGCCTGCCGCCGAAAGGACCTCGGCGAGCACCTGGATCACCGCGCCGACGGCAAGGACCGCGACCGCCCAGAGCGGGGGCAGCCCGGCCGTCAGGGCGAAGACGAGGCAGGCCAGACCGAGCAGAAGCCCCGAGCGGCCCATCGCGCGCACCGCGCGCGGCAGACCGTCGATCCGGCGGGTGACCCGGACCTGGAGCAGCGCCACCAGCGCGCAGTTGAGGATCGCGATCAGCGCGACCGACCAGCGCGGGGCGTCCGTGTTCTGCGAGACCCAGAGCGGGAGGCCGATCTCCAGGAGGCTGTACTGCAGGACCAGGATTCCGTTGAGGACGGTCACCGTCAGGAAGGGGAGATCGCGGACGGCCTGCCACCGGCTCACCGGCGCGTCCGGCTCCGCGCCCGACCGGGCGACCTTGCGGCGGACCGGGAGCCGCCACACCAGGAGCGCGGCACCTGCGAAGCAGCCCGCGTTGACCAGCAGCATCACCGTGTACGCGGCCCGGGTGTCGGCCTGCAGCGCCAGCATTCCCAGCGCGCCGCCGATGCCCATCGACACATTGGTCACCATACGGAGATGGGCCCGGCCCTCCACGCGCGTCGAGGGCTCCATCACCTCCGCGTACAGCGCGCTGCGCACGCCGCTGCTCGACTGGCTGCACACCGCGAAGCAGATGACGGCGACGAGGAAGGCTCCGTACGAACCGATCAGGCTGTACGAGGCCATCACGGTGCCGCAGCACAGCCAGAGGGCGGTCAGGACCGGACGGCTGCCGAAGCGGTCGGAGGCCCGTCCGGCGACCACGCCCGCGAAGAGGCCACACCCTCCGGCGATCGTCAGGCCGATGCCGACCGCGGTGGTCGACAGGCCCACGATGCGCGTGAAGTACAGGACCATGAGCGGGAAGACCAGGCCGCGGCCGAACGCGTTGAGCAGCGTGAGCAGGGAAAGGCGGCGCAGGACCGGGTTCACCGGGAGGAAGCCGGCGAAGCGGGTGGACCGAGGTGCGGGCGTCTCAGGGGCAGAGGCGGGAGCAGGGGCAGGGGCAGGTGTGGTGGTCACGGACACATCCCAGAGCACTGCCGCCGCGCGTGGCATTGATTTAGTGTTCGGCCAAATGATCGAGTTCCTGTTCGGCGTCGACGACCTGGCCCGCACGTCGTTCGCGTACTCACCGCTCCAGGAGACCTCGTTCTCGCTGCGGGCCTGGCGTGACCCGGTGCGCTACCCCTTCCAGCGGCCCTGGCTGCGCAGGATGCGCGCCGCGTACGGGCGTCAGGACCTGGAGGTCCTCGATGCCATGGTCAGCGGGCGGCTGTGGATACCCGACTTCCTGACGCCCCGTCCCAGCCGGGCACGGCCCACGTTCGCCGAGGAACTCAACCTTCTGCGGGCGACCGAGGGCTCCGTCGTGGCCTCGGGGCTGCGCGACGCTTACGGCGACGGCGAACCGCTGCCCGCCGTCCTCGCGGGCGACCCGGTCCGGCTGCTCACCCGTATCGCCGACGCGCTGGAGTCGTACTGGACCGACTGCCTCGCGGACGCGTGGTGGCCGCGCGCACAGTCCGTCTTCGAAGGGGACCTCGCGCACCGGGGCCGGGTCCTCGCCGAGGAAGGCGTCGAGGCGCTCTTCGCGGGGATCGACCCACGGCTCGCCTGGGACGGTGAACAGGCCGTACTGCGCCTGATATCCCCTCACAAGACGGGTGGTTGGTGGCGCGACCAGGTGGCCGTCGCGGGACGCGGCATGGTCCTCACCCCGACGCTCTTCGCGCGCGGCGCCCAGCCGTTGTGCACCCCGGAGCTGCCACCCGCCCTCTTCTACCCGGCGCGCGGCCGCGCGCAGCTCGGCGAGAGCGCGCCCCCGGTGGCCGACCACGCGCTGGCCCGGCTCCTCGGAGCTCCGCGCGCCCGGATTCTGCTGCTGCTCGCCGAACCCGCCTCCACCACGGAACTCGCGCACCGGCTCGGCGTCACGCCGGGAGCGGTCAGCCAGCATCTGTCCGTGCTGTACGCGGCAGGGCTCCTCGCACGGGCCAGAGCCGGGCGCAGCGTGCAGTACCGCAGGAGCGAGCTGGGTGAAGGCCTCTGCCGTACGGGCAACTCCTGAGGAACATAAGGCGTTTGGGGGCGGCAGCCGGCGCGGCCGCCGCCCCGGTGCGCGCCTCAGGCGCGGTACGAACCGATCGACGCCAGCGCGGGCAGGGCCTTGCTGCTGTAGTCGAACAGGGCCTGGTTCTCCCAGTTGTTGCCGGACGAGGCGTTGGTCGGGTCCCAGCCGTTGCCGGTGACGGCCGTCCAGAATCCTTCCCAGTAGACATAGCCGAGACCCATGCCGTTCGGGGTGGCGGCGACGGTGTCGGCGACCGCCCGCACCCAGGCGTTCTGGCCGGCGGACGTGGCGGGATAGCCGGAGGTCAGCTGGCTGCTGGAGTTGACCAGGTTGGCGAAGCCGTCCTTGTCGGTGAGCGTCCAGGGGTAGGCGGTCTCGGCCACCAGCGCGGGGGTGCCGTAACGGGCGGTGACGTAGGAGAGGTTGGCGGCCAGATCCGTCAGGGCGCCGTGCCAGTACGGATAGAACGACATGCCGATGACGTCCCAGGCCACGCCGCGCGACTTCATGTTGTCGAAGAACCACGTGTACAGGCTCTGCGTACCGCCGTTGGACAGATGCAGGATCGTGCGGATGCCGGGGGTGCTGGCCTTGGCCGCGCTGATACCCGACTTCAGGAACGTCGCCAGGGTGTCCAGGTGGTCGTAGTCGCCGGTCGGCCAGAGGATCCCGCCGTTGGTCTCGTTGCCGATCTGTACGAGGTCGGCGGGGGTGCCCTGGGCGACCAGGGCGCTCAGCACGTCGTAGGTGTGGTTGTAGACGGCCGTGGAGAGCTGCGCCTCGGTGTACGCGGTCCAGGCGGCCGGCTTGGTCTGGTTCGCCGGGTCGGCCCAGGTGTCGGAGTAGTGGAAGTCGATGAGCAGCTTGATGCCCTTCGCCTTCAGCCGCAGCGCCAGCGGGAGGATCTTCGCCTTGTTGTTGTAGCCGTCGGCCGGGTTGACCCACACCTTGAGGCGGGCGTGCGAGATGCCGGCGGTGGCCATGAGCTGCACGGCATCGGTCTTGACACCGGCCGTCGAGTAGTAAATGCCGCCCTTTGCCTCGGACTTGGGCAGCGAGGAGATGTCGATGCCGCGGATCGAGAGGGATGTCGCGGCCGAGGCGGAGCCTGCGGTGGCGGTGAGCAGGGCGGGTGCGGCCACGGAGGCGGCGGCAGCCTTGAGCAGCGTACGTCTGCGCATGGTGATCCTCCCGGATCAAGGGTGCGGGTACGGGTACGTGCGGTGGAGCTTCGGCGGCCGGCAGCGGGCTGTCGGCCTCGCGCTGCCGGCCGCCGAGATCATCTGGGGCGGCGGAGGTCAGCCCCGGTAGTGGCCCAGGGTCCGCAGACCCGGCAGCGCCTTGTCGTCGAAGCCGAACAGCGCGAGGTTCTCCCAGGCGTTGCCGGACGTCGCGTCGGTCGGGTCCCAGCCGTTGCCCTCGCGGTACGTCCAGACGCCCTCCCAGTAGCAGAAGCCCAGTCCCTTTCCTCCGGGGATGGAGGCCTGGAGGTCGGCGACGGCGCGCAGCCAGGCGGCCTGGCCCGCCGGGGTGGCGGGGAAGCCGTCGGTGAGCTGGGAGGGGTCGTAGAGGATGTCGTTGGTGGCGTCCTCGGACTCCAGGGTGAAGGGGTACGCCGTCTCCGCGATCACGACCGGCTTGTCGTAACGGGCCGCGAGATCCGTCATGTTGGCGGCCGCCGTCGCGAGATCGCCGTGCCAGAACGGGTAGTACGACTGGCCGATGATGTCGAAGTCCAGACCGTAGGAGACGGCGTTGTCGAACCACCAGCGCGAGGTGCCGTTGTCGCCGCCCGAGGCGATGTGCAGCATCGTGCGCACCCGCGGGGTGGTGTCGCGGGCGGCGGTGAGGCCGGCCTTGAGGAACGCGGCCTGGGTGGCCCAGCCTCCGGATCCGTCACCCCAGTTCTTGCCCTCGGGCCACAGCAGACCGCCGTTGATCTCGTTGCCGATCTGTACGAGGTCGGCGGGCGTGCCCTGGCGCTTGAGGGCGCCGAGCACATCGGCGGTGTGGTTGTGGACCGCGCGCGTCAGGCCGTCCACGTCCAGGTCGTCCCAGGCGGCGGGCTTGGTCTGGTGCGCGGGGTCGGCCCAGATGTCGGAGTAGTGGAAGTCGATCCAGATGCCGATGCCGGCCTTCTTGAGGCGGCGGGCCAGCGGGAGGATCTGCTTCTTGGTGTTGTAGCCGTCGGCCGGGTTCAGCCAGACCTTGAGGCGGGCGTGGCTGACACCGGCATCGGCGAGGATGCGGATCGCGTCGTCGCGGCGGCCGTCGGCGTGGCGGTAGACGGCGCCGAAGGCCTCGTCCTTGGGCAGCGAGGAGATGTCCACGCCGCGAATTTCCAGGCCGCGGTGGTGAGATGAGCCGCTCGCGGTGCTTGCCGAGGCGGGGGCGGCCGCGAGGACCGGGGCGGCGAGAGCGGCGCCTGCGGCGGCGCTCAGCACGGTACGTCTGCGCATATCAGGTTCCCATCGATCAGGGGGTCGGCTCTGACGTGACTGGTGACGGTGCGGGGGGTGGAAGGGTGGGGCCGGGGCCGCTCAACGCGGGTCGCGGAAGACCTCGACCGCGCCGGCCGCGACGCAGGCGTGCGTGCCGTCCGGCAGGGCGACCTTCACCTCGGCGTCGGTGTGGTTGATCGCGAAGCGGAAGGTGCCCGACTCGCCTTCGCGCACGACGAGTTCGACGTCCCGGGGCAGTCCGGAGGGGGCGATGCCCGCGTCCGCGAGGGCGAGGTCGACGACGGCCGCCAGGCTGTCGCCGGTCAGCCGGGTGGCCAGATACCAGGCGGCGCCTTCGCCGAGCGTGTGCCGGGTGAGGGCGGGGTGCCCGGCCGTGCGGCCGTCGGTGAAGGAGGCGACGGTCTCGCACCCGTTCGGTACGACGATCTCGGCCCAGAGGTCCGCCTCGTGGCTCCCGCCCTCCCGGGTGGTCACGGTGACCCGCTCCCCGGGCAGCAGCGGGCTGAACTCCTCGACGGTCAGGCCGAGTACGTCGCGCAGCACGCCCGGGTACGGCCCGGGGTGCAGGGTGTCGTTCTCGTCGACGATGCCGGAGAAGAAGGAGACCAGCAGGGTGCCGCCGCGCGCGACGTAGGTCTCCAGGTCGCGTGCGATGCCGGCGGGCGCCGAGTACAGCTGGGGGACGACGAGCAGCGGATGGCGCTCGGGGTCCAGGCCCGCGATGCCCGACGGCGGGAAGAAGTCGACGCTGAGCTGGCGGTCGTACAGCGCCTCGTAGAAGGACTCCAGACGCTCGCGGGCGTCCAGGTCCTGGCTCGGGCGCCACTCCAGGCTCTGCGCCCACCAGGAGTCCCACGACCAGACCATGGCCACATCGCCGCGCGTGCGGGTGGAGCGGAGGTCGGCCAGTGTGCCGATGCGGCGGCCGAGGTCGACGACCTCCTTCCAGATCCGGGTGGAGGTGCCGCTGTGCGGAAGCATCGAGGAGTGGAACTTCTCCGCGCCGCTGCGTGACTGGCGCCACTGGAAGAACATCGCGCCCTCGGAGCCGCGGGCCACGTGGGACAGCGAGTTGCGGGCCATTTCGCCGGGGACCTTGGCCGGGTTGTACGGCTGCCAGTTGACGCCCGACGTGGCGTGCTCCAGGAGCAGCCAGGGTCCGCCGCCGGCGACCGAGCGGGTCAGGTCGGCGGTGAGGGCCAGGTTGACGTGCGTACGGCGGCCGTCGGTGACCAGATAGTGGTCGTTGGTGACCAGGTCGACCTCGTTCGCCCAGGCCCAGTAGTCGATGCTCTGGCACTGGCTCGGCGCGACCATGAAGTTGGTGGTGACGGGCACGCCGGGGGAGAGGCGGTGCAGAATGTCCCGTTCCGCACAGAAATTGGCGCGGGCCTGGGCGTCGGCGAAGCGCTGGAAGTCCAGCTGCTGGGTCGGGTTGCAGACGGTGGGTGTCGTACGGGGCGGGGTGATCTCCTCCCACGCGCCGTAGATCTGGCCCCAGAAGGCCGTTCCCCACGCCTCGTTGAGGGCGTCCAGGGTGCCGTGGCGCTCGCGCAGCCAGCCGCGGAATGCCACGGCGCAGTTGTCGCAGTAGCAGGTCAGGACGGGTGCGCCGTATTCGTTGTGGACGTGCCACAGGGCGACGGCGGGGTGGCTGCCGTACCGCTCGGCGATCTTGGTGGTGATCGAGGCGGCCGCCGCCCGGTAGTCGGCGTTGGAGTGGCAGATCGCGCCGCGGGAGCCGAAGGCGAGGCGTACGCCGTCACGGGTCACCGGCAGTGCGTCGGGGTGGGCGCGGTAGAACCAGGCGGGCGGCACCACGGTCGGGGTGGCGAGGTCCACGGCGATGCCCGCGGCGTCCAGCATCCCGATGACGGTGTCGAGCCACTCCCAGTCGTACACACCGGGCTTCGGCTCGATGCGCGACCAGGCGAAGATCCCCAGCGACACCATGGTGACGCCGGCTTCGCCCATCAGCCGTACGTCCTCCTCCCACACCTCCCGCGGCCACTGCTCGGGGTTGTAGTCACCCCCGTAGGCGAGCGGCAAGCGGTCGTGCTGAGCGGCCGATGACATGTGGTGCTCCCAGAAGATCGTCAGTCCGATGTCTGTGATTTCTGTGAGCGTGCACAGGGCTCGTTCACGCTGACATCGGCGTGCAACGAGTAGGTAACCCCACGGTTGATCCATTGACAAGAGACCGAAACAATTTTCTACTGTGCACGATCACAGAGCAGCACGGCCCTCCTGAAGCGGCCCGCTCTTCTCAGTCAGGGGAGATAAAGATGTCGATCCACCGCAACCAGATCAACAGGCGCACCGTGCTCGCCGGCGCCTTGAGCGTCGGCGCAGTCGCAGCCCTCTCGGCCTGCGGGAGCAAGGACAGCGATTCCGGCGGCAAGAGCAGCGGACCGGCCAAGCTGACCTACTGGTCGTGGGCGCCGGGCATGGAAAAGGTTGCCGCGATCTGGAACAAGAAGAACCCCGACATCACGGTGACGGTGTCGAAGCAGGCCAGCGGTGGCGAGATGATCTCCAAGCTGATCACCGCCAAGAAGGCGGGCAACGCCCCCGACCTGATCCAGGTCGAGTACCAGTCCCTGCCGACCCTCGTCTCCAACGACGTCCTCGCCGACATCGCGAAGTACGCCAAGGACGCCAAGTCCCACTTCTCCGACGGCATCTGGGGCATGGTCACGCTCGGCAGCGACGCCGTGTACGCGGTGCCGCAGGACTCCGGGCCGCTCTTCTTCTACTACCGCGAGGACCTGTTCAAGAAGCACGGCCTCAAGGTCCCCGCCACCTGGGACGAGTTCGCCGAGACCGCGCGCGCCGCCAGGAAGGCCGACCCCGACGCGTACCTGACGACCTTCTCCTCGCAGGACTCGGGCCTGTTCGCCGGACTCGCCCAGCAGGCCGGCGCCAAGTGGTGGACGGTGGACGGCGACGGCAAGTGGACGGTCGACATCGCCGGTGACGCCACCGACAAGGTCGCCGGATTCTGGGGCGGTCTCGTCGAGGAAGGCGTCATCGACAACCGGCCGATGTACACCCCGGCCTGGAACAACGCCCTGAACAAGGGCACCCACTTCGCCTGGGTCTCCGCCGTGTGGGCCCCCGGAGTCCTCGTCTCCTCCGCCCCCGACACCAAGGGCAAGTGGCGCATGGCCCCTCTCCCGCAGTGGAACGCGGGCGAGAACGTCACCGGCAGCTGGGGTGGCTCCTCCACCGGCGTCTCCACCGACTCCAAGAACGCCGAAGCCGCTGCCAAGTTCATCAAGTGGCTGAACACCAACCCCGAGGCGCTCGCCGCCCTGGTCAAGGAGTCCGGCATCTACCCGGCCGCCACCGAGGCACAGTCCGGGTCCGTCCTCGCCACGCCCGCGTTCTTCCCCAACCAGAAGGACTTCTACGACACGGCGGCCAAGATCTCGGCCACCACGGTCGCCTCCGCCTGGGGCCCGAACGTCCAGACCGCGTACGACGCGTTCACCGACAGCTTCGGCAAGGCCACCAAGGCGAAGAAGAAGTCGAAGTTCCTGTCCGCCGTGGGCGACATGCAGTCCCAGACCTTCGCCGACATGAAGAAGCAGGGCTTCAAGGTGACCGAGGCATGACCGCCACTCCGCTCGAGGGCACCGGCCGCCTCGCGGCCGGTCCCTCGGCGGACGGTGTCGCCCGTCCCGTCCGCCCCCGCCGACCCCTCCGCCGCGGCCGCTCGGCGCCGTACTGGTTCCTGGTCCCCACGCTCACCCTGTTCGCCGCCTTCACGGTCGTCCCGATCGGCTACGCGATCTGGCTCAGCCTCCACAAGGTGCAGGTCAAGGGCGCGGGCCTCGGCAAGAACGCTCGCTCCGAAGTCTGGAACGGCATCGGCAACTACACCGCCGTCTTCGAGGACTCCGAGTTCGGCCACAGCATCCTGCGCGCCTTCGGCTACGGCCTGATCGTCATCCCGACCATGCTCGGCCTCGCCCTGGTCTTCGCGCTGATGCTCGACACCCCGCTGGTGCGCGGCGCCTCCTTCACCCGGCTCGCGATCTTCCTTCCGTACGCGGTCCCCGGAATCATCGCGGCCGTGATGTGGGGCTTCCTCTACCTGCCCGACGTCAGCCCCTTCTACTACGTGCTGCGCGCGCTCGACCTCCCGCAGCCCGACCTGTTCGACGGCGGCAACCTCTACCTCTCCCTCGCCAACATCGCGGTCTGGGGCGGCACCGGCTTCAACATGATCGTCATCTACACGGCCCTGCGGGCGATCCCGCAGGAGATCTACGAGGCCGCGAAGATCGACGGCGCCTCCAACCTGAAGATCGCCCTCCGCATCAAGATCCCGATCGTGATGCCCTCCCTGGTCCTGACCTTCTTCTTCTCGGTCATCGCCACCCTCCAGGTCTTCACCGAGCCCAAGACGCTCCGCACCCTGACCAACGGCGTCTCCAACTCCTGGAGCCCGCTGCTGGCCATCTACGACAGCGCCTTCGGCCGCTCCGACATCTACGGCGCATCCGCCACCGCGGTCGTACTCGCCGGGGCCACCTTCCTCCTCTCCTTCACCCTCCTGCGCATCTCCGACCGCTTCACCCGGGAGGACAAGGCATGACCCCCCTCACCCTGACCGCGACCACAGGCCCCTCGAAGGCCAAGCGCACCGCCTGGATCCCCACGCTCGTCATGGCGATCGGCGCGATCTACTGCCTGATCCCCGTGCTCTGGGTCGTCATGGCATCCACCAAGGACCGCTCCGAGCTCTTCTCCACCTTCACGATGTCGCCCGGCACCGGCTTCCTCGACAACGTGAGCCAGCTCAGCTCCTACCGCGACGGCATCTACTGGCAGTGGATGGGCAACTCCGCCTTCTACGCAGGCGCCGGCGCCCTCCTCTCCGCCGCGGTCTCGGCCGCAGGCGGCTACGCGCTCGGCCGATTCGCCTTCCCCGGGCGGGAGTTCATCTTCAAGCTGATCCTGGCCGGAGTGCTGGTGCCGGGCATCGTCCTGGCCGTCCCGCAGTATCTGCTGATGTCGAAGATGGGCCTGGCCGACTCGTACTGGTCGATGCTGCTGCCCTCGATCCTCTCCCCGTACGGCGTCTATCTCGTCCGTATCTACGCGAGCGCGGCCGTACCCGCCGAACTCCTCGAAGCGGCCCGGATGGACGGCGCGAGCGAGTGGCGCATCTTCTCCAGGATCGCGGTCCCGATGATGATGCCGGGCCTGGTCACCGTCTTCCTCTTCCAGTTCGTCGGCATCTGGAACAACTTCCTGCTGCCGTACGTCATGCTGGCCGACGACACCAAGTTCCCGATCACCCTGGGGCTTTACACCCTTATGGCACAGGGCTCCTCGCAACCCGCTCTCTATACACTGGTCATCACCGGGTGTCTGCTGGCGGTCATCCCCCTGATCGCACTCTTCCTGGTGATCCAGCGCTTCTGGTCCCTGGACCTGCTGAGCGGCTCCGTCAAGGCCTGACCGCACAGTTCCACCCGTACCGGCACAGACGAGGGACATGACCACCAGCGCGAACGGACGCCGCAAGCCCCCCACCGTCCACGACGTGGCGAGGGAGGCGGGCGTCTCCAGGGGAACCGTCTCCCGCGTCCTGAACGGCGGCCACTACGTCTCGCCGACCGCACGCAAGTCGGTCGAGGCGGCCATCAAGAAGACGGGTTACGTCGTCAACCGCCATGCCCGCAGCCTGATCACGGGGCGCTCGGACTCGGTGGCCTTCCTGCTGACCGAACCGCAGGAGAAGTTCTTCGAGGACCCGAACTTCAACGTGCTCCTGAGGGGCTGCACCGAGCACCTGGCCAAGCACGACATCCCGCTGCTCCTGATGCTCGCGTCGAACGAGGACGAACGACGCCGCCTGACCCGCTACATCACCTCGGGCCATGTCGACGGCGTGCTTCTGGTCTCCAGCCACAGCGGCGACCCGGTCGCCGCCGAACTGCTCGACGCCGGAATCCCCTTGGTGGCCTGCGGCAAACCGCTCGGCCTCGGGACGAAGGTGAGCTACGTCGCCGTGGACGAGCGCGAAGGCGCCCACGAGATGGTCCGCCACCTGGTCTCCACCGGGCGCCGGCGGATCGGCATGATCACCGGCCCGCTCGACACCCCCGGCGGCACCGAGCGCCTCGCCGGGTACCGCGACGTCCTGGCCGAGGCCGGCCTCCCGTACGATCCGGCGCTGGTCGCCGAGGGCGACTACCGGCGGGCCGGCGGCGAGGCAGCCGCCACCCGCCTCCTCGCCCAAGCCCCCGACATGGACGCCGTGTTCGTCGCATCCGACCTCATGGCGCAGGGCGTCGTCTCCACGCTCCAGCACGCGGGGCGCGTGATCCCCGACGACATCGCGGTCGGCGGCTTCGACGACTCCCCGGCGGCCACTGCGGTCAGCCCGTCGCTGACCACGATGCGCCAGCCCTTCGACCGGATCAGCGCCGAGATGGTGCGGGTGCTCCTCGCCCAGATCGCGGGCGAGGACACGGCGGCGGTGATACTGCCGACGGAACTGGTGGTACGGGACTCCGCCTAACCGGCCACGCCCCGTACAGCAAGCGCCAGAATCAGACCGCTCGATGCGAGAGCGGTGACGAACCGCCCCCGCCTGCTCGTGAGCACCCGCCCCAGCAGCGCCCCTCCGCCGGCCAGCAGCAACTGCCAGCTGGCGGAGGCGGCAAAAGCGGCCAGCACGAAGACGCCCCCGCCGACCGCACCGGTCCCGGCGGTGTTCTGACTGCCGAGCACGAGGGCCGCGAAGTAGACGACGGTGACCGGGTTGAGCAGGGTCATGCCCAGCAGCCCGAGGTAGGCGCGCCCGGGGCCGAGGGGTGCCCCGCCGGACCCGGTCGGGCTCTGCCGCCTGCGGTACTGACCGAGCGCGACGGCCCCTCCCCGTACGGCGAGCACGACAAGCACCAGCGCGGAGACCCACTTCAGAGTCCCCATGGCGGGAGCGAGTACGGGGGCGATGGACGACCCCCCGACGGTGGCGACGAGCGCATACACCCCGTCGGCTGTCGCGACACCGAGGGCCGCGCAGGCCCCGGTCCGCCATCCCGTACGGGCGGTGAGCCCCACCAGATAGGCGCCGACCGCCCCGACCGGAAGGGCGATGCCATACCCGGCGAGCAGCCCCGCGCCCAGCGTGCCGCCCATCACCGGAGGGTGGGGATCGGCCTCCGCGGACGGCCGGGCTGCTGCTGCGCGCCGCGAGCGGGCGTCGGCAGGAACAGGGCGGCGGTGGAGGTGAAGGCGCTCATGGCCAGATCCTGGAGGCGGAGCGGCCGCACCGGCAACCCATTTACAGATCAACGGGAGTGCTGGCACCGTGGGCCCATGCCCGACGATCAGTTCACCGACTCCCGGCTCGCGGCGCTGTACGACACGTTGAACTCCTCCGAGCCGCGCGACGACTTCGCCTTCTACCTCCCCCTGATCATGTGCGCGGAAGCCGTGCTCGACGTCGGCTGCGGCACGGGCACCCTGCTGCACGACGCCCGCAGAGCAGGTCACACCGGGAGACTCGTCGGAGTGGACCCGTCACAGGGGATGCTGGAGCGGGCGCGGATGCACCCGGACATCCAGTGGATGCTGGGCGACCTCGGATCGGCCGCGTGGGACGAGGAGTTCGACCTGGTGGTCATGAGCGGACACGCCTTCCAGGTCTTCGTGGAGGACGCCGAACTGCGCAGCGCGCTGCGGGGGATCCGGGCGTCACTGAAGCCGGGCGGCCGGTTCGCCTTCGAGACGCGCAATCCGGCGGTCCGCGGCTGGGAGACCTGGCACGAGGACTACTCGGCGGTCGTCAAGGACCCCTCGGGTGCGACGGTCCGCACGGTCTGCGAGGTCGACACCCCGGTCACCGGCGACCAGGTCTCCTTCACGTCCACCTATACGGGCGCCGACTGGCCCGCCCCGATGATCAGCCGCAGCACGCTCAGATTCCTGGACCCGGAGCCGCTGGAGGCGCACCTCGCGGAGGCCGGGCTGGTCACGGAGGCGCAGTACGGCGACTGGGACCGCACACCGCTGACCGCGACGAGCCCGGAGATCATCACGATCGCCGCACGCCCGTGGTGAGCCGGGCCGGCGAAGGTCACCGGCCTTCCGTGTCCTCCCGCTCGTAGGCTGCCTCGGCGGTCTGCACCGCGCGGATCCGCTCGATGTCGAACTTCGGCTTGCGGTCGAAGTCGTAGAGGCCGTTCTCCTCCTGGAAGGTGTCGGTCAGCTGCGTGTAGCAGTAGCCGAACATGTCCGGGTCACCCAGGAGGACGCGGGTCAGGCCGTCGAACCGCTCGTGCCACTCCTCCACGCTCGCCACCCGCTGGCCGTAGCCCCAGGAGTCGGCGCGCTCGGGGTCGTCCGATGACGCCTGCTGTTCGACGAGGCGCTCCGGGTTCCACCAGATGCCGCCGTACTCGGAGACGAAGAACGGCTGGCCCTCGTACGGAAGCGACATGGCGCCGACGCCGTCGAGCCGGTTGACGAACGGCCGGCCCTCCCGCAGCCCCGACTGTTCGCGGCGAAAGGCCTCGGGATCCTGTTCGTACGAGTGCGAGTCGTAGACGTCCGCGCCGCGCACCCGGTGGGCGTAGCCGGAGGAGTCGACGACCGGGCGGGTCGGGTCCGCGGCCTTGGTGGCCAGGTACATCGCCTGGGTCACGTCGTCGAGCTGGGTGATCCGGTCGTGCATCAGCTGGAAGGTCTCGTTCAGCGGGCACCAGCCGATGATCGACGGGTGGCTGCGGTCGCGGCGCAGGATCTCCAGCCACTGGGCGACGAAGGAGGCGGTCGGCCGCTGGTTGTCGCCGGCCGGACCCTGTCCGGAGACGCCCCAGTCGCCGAACTCGCCCCAGACCAGGTAGCCGAGCCGGTCGGCGTGGTAGTAGAAGCGTTCCTCGAAGACTTTCTGGTGCAGGCGGGCCCCGTTGAAACCGGCCGCCATGGACAGCTCGATGTCCTGGCGCAGCGCCTCGTCGGTGGGCGAGGTCATGAGAGTGTCGGGCCAGTAGCCCTGGTCGAGGACGAGACGCTGGAAGACCGGGCGGCCGTTGAGGAGGATGCGGTTGCCGTCGATGGCGACCGAGCGGAGACCCGCGTACGAGGTGATCTCGTCGACGGTCCCGCCGTCGCTCCCGCCGTCGCCTACGAGTCGCAGCCGCAGACCGTACAGGTGGGGGTCCTCCGGCGACCAGAGGCGTATCCGGTCCTCCGGGACGGGCAGGGTCAGGCTCGGCCCCATGTCGTCGGCGGGGATCGAGGCCGTGCACACCTCGCCGTGCTCGTCGGTGAGGACAGCCTCAAGAGTGAGGCCCGCGGTGCGGTGCGACAGCTCGGCGGTGACGGTGAAACTGCCTGCGGTGCGCTGCGGGACGATGTTCAGCGCGCCGATGTGGGCGCGCGGCACCGGCTCCAGCCACACCGTCTGCCAGATGCCGGTGGTGCGGGTGTAGTGGCAGCCGGTGTTGGCGTACCAGGTGGCCTGCTTGCCGCGCGCCTGCGGTGCGTTGGGGGTGTCGCGGGCCCGTACGACGATCGTCGCCGTCCGGCCCGCCTCGGCGACGCCGTGCAGCGGGACGGTGAAGGAGCTGAAGCCGCCGCGGTGCCTGGCGACTTCCACGTCGTTCACCCAGACCGTCGCGTCGTGGTCCACCGCACCGAAGTGCAGCAGCACATCACGGCCTGCCCATTCGGCGGGTACCGCCACCTCCCGGCGGTACCACACGGCGTGCAGGAAATCGGTGTCCCCGATCCCCGAGGCCCGTGACTCCGGAGCGAAGGGCACGACGATACGGTCGGCCAACTCGCGCGTACGCAGGCCGCGTTCGAGGCCCGTGTCGCCGCGGTCGATCTCGAACTGCCACTCGCCGTTCAGGTTGAGCCAGTCGGGGCGGACGCACTGCGGGCGCGGGTACTCCGGCTTCGGCGGGCGGGGCGTCTGGTGCATGTTCATCCTTCGGAGCAGGGGTGGTACGGGGGATCAGGCTGCGGGAACGGAGCCGGTGGCGAAGTAGGGCTTGCAGACGGAGCCTGACCAGTCGGTCGCGATCTCCAGCAGCCCGGTGCCGTCGGTCGAGGGCAGCAGGCTGGAGCTGTAGTTGGGGCAGTAGTCGACGACGGTGGACTCGACGGCGACCGGCGCGGAGATCTCGCGCCAACTGCCCGCGCCGCCATTGCTGTTGACCCACGCGGTGCGGCCGCTGCCGGCCGCCTTGCTGCCGTCGCGGTTGTACATGACCTGGCCGATCAGGAAGAGCCGGCCCTTCGGGTTGCCGGCCTCGGGTGCCCAGGCCAGGTTCGGCGCGTGCTTGAAGTACTTGCCGTCGGCGGTCTCGGGGCGGAAACCGAGGTGGGCGGGGTCGCCCCAGTTCCAGCCGTCGGCCGAGGTGCGGTAGTGGACGACGCAGACGTACTGTCCGGCGGCCGAGCAGATCTCGTACGACATCACATACGAGCCGTCGCCGATCCTGCGGACCACGGCCATGCCGGGGCGGTCGGAGGCGAGCGTGGAGGCGATGGTGTCGTGGTGGCCGCTCCAGGTCAGGCCGTCGTAGGTGCGGGCGGCCACCAGTTTCTGGCTGTGCGCGGGGTCGGTCTCGTCGGAGTAGTGGGCGACCAGTGCGCCGGTGGCGTCGACCGAGAACTCCGGCTCCCACAGGCCCTTGTCGTTCGGGGCGGTGGCGATGGTGGAGAGGTAGTTCCAGGTGCGGCCGGTGTCGGTGCTGGCGAAGACGCGCAGTGCCATCCGGCGGTTCGCCTCGTCCTGACCCGTCGAGGAGGACCAGAGGAGCGTGCCGGCGGGCAACGAGTCGATCTGCTGCGGCAGTTCATACAGGGTGCCGCAGCACAGCCCCTGGCCCGCGGCAGCCTCGGGATCGCGGACGGTGCCGACCTCGCGGAAGGTGGCGCCGCCGTCGGTGCTCTCGTGGATGACGCCGAGGCCGTCGTTGCCCGCGCTGCCGCCGAAGGCGACGACCGAGGCGAGGATGCGGCCGTTCGCCGCTCCGCTGTGGGCGAGCCGGACGGCGCGGGGGTAGAGGCCGGTGCTGTCGCGCAGGAGCGTTCCGGTCGCGGCGGCGGCCGGCGCCGAGGACTGCACGGTGAACAGGCCTGCCAGCAGGGCGAGGAGCAGCGGAAGCACGAGAGTGGGGCGGAGCGAGCGCGGTCGTGCGGAGCGGTGCGACGACATGGAGCTCTCCTGACGGGAGGCGGGGGAAGCGGGGGGAGGCGGGGGGGGAAGGGGAAGGTCAGTCGAGGCCGGTCACTTGAGGCCGGTTCCTGCGATGCCCTCGACGATGCGGCGCTGGAACAGCGAGAACACGGTGAGCAGCGGGATGGCGCCGAGCACGGCGGAGGCCATCAACTGGGCGTAGGGGACGCCGAACACGTCCTGGACGGAGGTCAGTCCGACCGGCAGCGTCATCATCTCCGGGTCGGTGACGACGAGGAGCGGCCAGAGGAAGTTGTTCCACACGCCGACGAAGACGAAGATCGTCACGGCGGAGACGGCCGGGCGCGAGATGGGCATCACGATCTGCGCGTACGTACGGAGCCAGCCCGCGCCGTCCGCACGTGCCGCGTCGATCAGCTCGCGCGGGATGCCGTCGAAGAACTGCTTGAAGACGAAGACGGCGACGACGTTGGGGATCTGCGGCAGGATCACGCCCCAGTAGGTGTTGAGCAGACCCGCCGATTCCATCGCGAGGAACTGCGGGATCATCAGGACCTGCCCCGGGATCATGATCCCGGCGAGCAGGATGAGAAACGCGGTGCGCCGTCCCCGGAAGCGGGTCTGGGAGAGCGCGAACGCGGCGAGCGAGGCCACCACCACGGTGAGCACCGTGGTCAGGGCCGAGGTGATGAAGCTGTTCGCGTACCAGTACGGCAGCTTGCCGGCGTCGAAGATCTCTCCGTAGGCGGCGAAGGTCGGATGCGCCGTGAACCAGCCGGTCGGATGCGTGACCACCTCCTGCGCGGGCCGGATCGAGGTGGCGAGAGCCCAGACCAGCGGGGCCAGCCAGAGCACGGCGAAGGCGATCAGGGTGCCGAGGGCGACCCGGTTGAAGAGACGCTCGGCGTCGAAGCGGCGGGCGGGCCGCTCGGCGGTGGCCGGACGGCTCTCGGCAGCGGTCCTGGGGATGGTCGCGGTCATGGTCAGTTCTCCTTCTCGGTGCGGCGGACCAGGGCGAACCAGACCAGGGAGACCAGCAGGATCACCACGAAGAGCAGCAGCGAGACGGCCGAGGCGTAGCCCACCCGGCCCTCCACGAAGCCGCTGTCGTAGATCAGTTGGAGCGAGGGGCGGGTGGAGCCGTCGGGGCCGCCGTTGGTCATCATGTAGATCTGGTCGAAGACCTTGAGCGAGGAGATCACCTGGAGGACGGTGACCAGCGTCGTGGTGCGGCCCAGCATCGGGACGACGATCAGACGGATGCGCTGCCAGGGGCCTGCCCCGTCGACCGCGGCGGCCTCGTGCACCTCGCGGGGGACCTCCTGCAGACCGGCCAGGTAGAGCACGAAGTTGAAGCCGATCGTCCACCACACGGTGGTCGCGGCGATCGAGATCATCGCCCAGTCCGGGTCGCCCAGCCAGGACGGCGGGGTGTCCACGCCGAGCGCGGTGGTGACCGACTGGGCGAGGCCCACCTGGTCGGCGAAGATGAACATGAACAGCAGCGACACCACTGCGGACGGCAGTACGAACGGCGCGAAGAACGCGAAGCGGAAGAACCAGCGGCCGCGCACGAACCGGTCGGCGAGGAGCGCGAGCACCAGGCTCAGCAGGACGAGCGGGACGGTGGTCAGTACGGCGAACCACAGGGTGTGGCCCAGCGTCCGCCAGAACTCGGAATCGCCCAGGACCGAGGCGTAGTTGGACCAGCCGACGAAGTCGCCGAGGCCGGACTTGAGCAGGCTGGTCCCGAAGAATCCGGCGACCATGGTGTAGAGCAGCGGCCCCACCAGGAACACCAGATAGAAGAGGGCGAAGGGCAGCAGCATTCCCGGCCCGGCCCAGCGGTCACCCCGGCTGGTCGGTGGGGGAGGAGCGGTTGTGGTGGCCATGGGCAGGCCTTTCGGTCAAGGCGTAAGAATCCAGGGGCGGGTGGCGCCGGTTGCGGCGCTGGTGAGGGGGGTTCGGAGCGATCGGGCCGGGATCAGACCGGCGACGGCTGCGCCGCCAGTTCCCGCAGCTCGCGGCGGATGCGCTGAGCGCCTGCCGTGGGGCTGGTCGCGCCGGTGAACACGGAGGTCACCGCGTCGCCGACCACCACCTGCAGGATGCTGCCCGCACCCCCGTACCAGGCGGCCGGGTCGTAGGCGGCGCCGTCGGCGGCCGCCGCGTAGTGCGACTGGGGCGTCAACTCCCGGTACGTGCGCGAACGCTGCGTGGGAAGCCAGGCCGGCACATGACCGCCCTCCGCCCACAGATGGCTGGAGTGCAGCATCGAGGCGATGAACTCCAGTGATCCGTCCATGCGTTGGGCCTTGGCCGAGGGGGCCTTCGGCAGCACCAGCGCGTGCGAGTCGGCCGCACAGGCGTAGGCCGCGTCGTCGAAGATCCGCGGCAGCGGCCGCATGTCGAACTTCACCTCGGCGGCCTTCACCGCGAGGACCTGCCAGACGCCGTCCATCAGGAAGCCGGCCTTGCCGGTGTTGAGCAGCGTGATCGCACCGCCCGCTCCGTCGGCCGCGGCCGGCACCACCTTCTCCTTGGTGAGCCGCCGCATGTACGCGAGCGCTTCCGCGGCGGCGTCCATGTCGACGACCACCCGCCGCCCCTGGTCGGCGACCAGGTCCCCGCCGCCGAGCTGGCGGTAGAGCGACCAGAACAGCCGGAACTGGGTGGAGGCGTCCTTCACCGAGGCGATCGAGCCGCCCCACGCACCGGTCACCTCCTTGACCGCGCGCATCGCGTCGATGAAGGCGTCCGGGCCGTCCAGATTCGTCAGGTTCCCCTGCCCGTCGAGCAGTCCGGCCTTCTCCACGATGTCCGTACGGAAGTAGAGGACGAAGGGATGCGTGTCGAGGGGAATGGCGTGCAGGACGCCGTCCACCTTCGCTTTCTTCCAGGGCCGCTGGTCGAAGCGGTCCGGCGTCAGCCCGTGCCGGGCCATGGCGCTCTCGTCGATCTCGGTCAGCAGCCCTGCCTGGGCGAGTGTCGGCACCTTCGAGAGGTGCGCCACCGCGACCTGCGGCGGCCGGTCGCCGAGCGTGGCCAGGGTCAGCTTCGTGTAGTACGGGTTGCCCCATACGAAGGTCGCCGAGCGCAGGTCCACGGAACGGTGCGAGGACCGGAACTCCTTCTCCATGGCCAGCATCCGCTCGCCGTCGCCGCCGGTGAACGGGTTCCAGAAGTTCAGCCGGCCCGGCGCGGGGGCGCCGCCGGTGAACCCCTGCGCCACGGTGCTGCCGCAGCCGGCGGCGCCGAGCGCGGTGGCCCCCGCCACGCCGAGCGCCGCCGTCCCGCGCAGCACACGGCGGCGGGTCGGACCGGACGGCGGGGCGACGGGCTGAGGAGGCGGTATGCGGTCCCGCATGGGCATGTGTCCTTCCACGACAACTGTGGAGTGCAACGTTGGAATGCGAAGCGGCGAGCATCGGATTTCCCGTGCGCCGCTGCGTTTACAACGTTGTATCCAGCCGGTCATGTGGCGTCAACACTTCCGGAAGAATTTCCTGCTGGGAGAGCGGGCGGCTACGTTCGGCGACCAGAGATTCCAACGTTGCACCATGGCGTACGCTGCACCCATCGAGGAAGGCCGATGGCGGGCCGATGGAGAGAGGGTCGCGTGGCTGGAAGCCGTCTGAAGGATGTCGCGGAGCGCGCCGGAGTGTCCATCAAGACGGTGTCCAACGTCGTCCGCGGTGAGATCAAGGTCGCCGACCGGACCCGTGAGCGCGTCCTGCGCGCCATCGCGGAGCTGGACTACCAGCCGAACGCCTCCGCCCGCCATCTCCGCACCGGCCGCAGCGGCATCATCGCCCTCGCCGTGCCCGAACTCGTCTCGCCGTACTTCGCCGAACTGGCCGCACAGGTCATCGCGGCCGCGAAGAAGCGTGGCTGCACCGTCCTCATCGAGGACACCGGCGGCGATCCCGCCGAGGAGCTGAGGATCGCCTGCGGGCTGAGCGACCCGCTCATCGACGGCGTCCTGCTCAGCCCCCTCCGCCTCGACGAACAGGTGCTCGGCGCCCGCAAGCAGCGCGTGCCGCTCGTCCTGCTCGGCGAGCAGTCCTACGAGATCCCCGCCGACCATGTCCTGATCGACAACGCGGCCGCCGCCCGTGAGGTCACCGAGCACCTGCTGGCCCTCGGCCGTCGCCGCCTCGCCGTCATCGGGCAGCCCTCCGGGCTCGCGCACGCGACGACGGTCCAGCGCATGCACGGTTTTCTGGCCGCCCTGCATGCCGCCGGCGTCCCGCACGACCCCCGACTGGCCCCGGACACCCGCGAGTTCACCCGCTCGGCAGGCGCCGCCGCGATGCGCACCCTGCTCGCTCTCGAAGACCCGCCGGACGCGGTCTTCTGCTTCAACGACCTGCTCGCCGCGGGGGCCCTGCGATCGGCGTACGACCAGGGAGTGCGCGTCCCCCAGGACCTGGCCGTGGCCGGCTTCGACGACGTGGAGGAATCCCGGTACGGCACCCCGTCGCTGACCACGATCGCACCGGACAAACGGGGCATCGCTGAGCTGGCCGTGGACGCGCTGATGCGCCGTATCGAGGCGGGCGTCGCGGGGACGACGCCCCCGCACGCGCGGCACCTCGTGGGGTACGAGCTGGTGGTCCGGGAGAGCACGCGAGCCGAGGGCTGATCGCAGAGCTCGTCCCGATCGCCGTACGCCCGCGGTGAGTTACGCCAGCCAGATGCGCAGGGGCCCGATCGCCTCGAAGCCCTGCGCGAGCGCGTCGTCCAGATCGTCCCCGGACTCGTACCCGACGAGCGGGAGCGAAGGCCAGAGCTCCGCGATCGGTGCGAGCGCGCCCGGCCAGGCGCCGAAGGTGTTGGAGAAGCCGACCACCGAGGCGCTGCGGTTCGCGACGGCGCCTGCGACGAGGGTGGACCCGTCGTATCCGGCGAACACGGCGACCGTCTCGTCGCCGAGGAGGTCGGGGAGGAAGAGTCCGGTGACGCCGCCGTCCCAGGCAGCCTCCCAGGCGGCCAACTCACCGGCGGTCTCCACCCGTTGCCACTGCAGGTCCGTGGCGGGGGCCGGAGCACCGGCGGCCCGGTGGATCCACTGGGCGTCGAAGAGCACCTCGAACCCGTCCGCGGCCAGATCCAGACACCCGAAACTGTCCTTCACCGAGCACCCGCCCGAGGCGATGTCGACCCGGCCGAGAATCTCCGGGGTGTCGGCACCGGCGGTGAGCGTCACCGCGTCCGGATAGAACGGCGGCGTGCGGCGGGAGGCGGTCCAAGCGGTGGCACCGAACGCGCCCTTCACCCCATGCGTGCGGGAAACCGCGTCGCACCACTCGGCGTTGTTCAGGGCGGCTGCACGCACCAGGGCGTCGTTGTCCATGATCACGCGGGTGATGCTGCCGTACGGAACACGGGCGCGCCATCGCTTTATGCCTTGCCGCCGGCCCTCCGCCGTGCAAGCGTGACCCGTCATGAACGGTGATCATGAATGGGACGCTGCCCTGGCCGAGGCCGTACAGCTGCGTGAGCAGGGGCAGCCGGAGCAGGCGCGCGAACGGCTCCTGGTCCTGGCGCGGACCTACCCGCAGAGTGCAGAGGTCGCCTACCAGACGGCCTGGGTGCACGACGTGCTCGGCCTGGAGGCGGACGCGGTCCCGTTCTACGAACGGGCGTTGAGCGCCCCGGGCCTCACGGAGGAGGACCGCCACGGCGTGTTCCTGGGCCTCGGCTCCACCTACCGCGTCCTCGGCCGGTATACGGAGGCGCTGCGGACCCTGCGCCAAGGCCTGGAGGAGTTCCCCGGCGATGCCGCCCTGCAGGCATTCCTGGCGATGACGCTCTACAACACGGGCTCGCCAAAGGACGCGGTGAGCACCCTGCTCAAGGTCCTCGCGGCGACGAGCGAGGACCGCGGTGTCAGGGAATACCGGCGCGCGATCGAGCACTACGCGGACGACCTCGACATGGTCGAGCAGTGAGCGGACCGGCGATCGACCGTGACCGTCTGACCGGCCTCCTGAGCACGGCCTACGGAGGCCGGCGCACTCTCGGCGCGGTGAGCAGACTCAGGGGCGGCAGCAAGAAGGGCGTCTACCGGCTCGGCTTCGACGACGGATTCTCGGCGATCCTCTACGTCTGGTCCGCCGACGAGAACTACTGGCCGGAGCAGCACGCGGAGCCGGAGCCCTTCGCCGACGGCACAGGCGCCGACCTCTTCGAAGCCGCACACCGGACGCTGAACGGCCTGCGTGTACGGGTGCCGGAGCTCCATCTCCTCGACCGGAGCCGGAGCGTGTATCCGGCGGACGTCGCGCTGGTCGAGGACGTACGGGGCGGATCGCTCGAAACGCTGTTGCAGCGGGACCCGTCGCGGGGCCGGCAGACGCTGGACAGGCTCGGTTCGGCACTGCGGGTCATGCACGGGCACCTGTCACCCCGGCCGGGGAAGGTGGCGCTGGTCGAGCGGGGCGAGTGCGTACCGGCGGACTCGTGCGAGCAGGCCGTACGGGAGCGCGCGCTCCGGCACATCGCGGAGATCGCCGCCCGCGACGAGCGCGGTACGAAGGCGCGCGGGCGGCTGGAGGCAGCGGTGCGATCGCTGGCTGGGGCGGTGGAACCCCGGGCCGAATACCGTCTGATCCACGGGGAGTTGGGCCCGGACCACGTCCTGGTGACCCCCGACGGTGAGCCCGTCGTCATCGACATCGAGGGGCTGATGTACTTCGACGCGGAGTGGGAGCACGTCTTCCTGGAACACCGCTTCAAGGACGGCTACCCCGCCCTGCGCGCCCCGGACCTCGACGAGGCACGTCTGCGCCTCTACACCCTGGCCAACCATCTCTCCCTGGTGGCCGGCCCGTTGCGGCTCCTGGACGGGGACTTCCCCGACCGCGCGTTCATGACGGGGATCGCCGAACACAACCTCGCCGAGGCCCTCGCGCTGGTCGGCTGAGGCGCCGTGAACCCGGTGGCTCTTGTCGGGGTCGGATGGGTGGGCCCCCCTGCCGACCGATACCTGGAGTGTGGCGTTTCCGGCGCGGAGTAAAGGGCGCGACTGCGTCGCGTCGGCTACGCCGATTCCGCTGCGCTCCACCCTTGACACCACCCCTCCACCGCAAAAACTTGGCGGGTTATCGGAACGGCTCCGCCTTCACCTCGACACACTCCAGCGCCGCGCGCCGGGCGGTCCCGCTGAGGTGAGTCGACTCGCCGTCGGGCTACGCGAGTTGCTGGATTCCCGGATCAGCGAGGGCATCTCCCTGAGTGAGGCGTCCGCCATCCTGACCGCCCACCCCACCCACCTGATCCGCTGTTTCAAGCAGGCTTACGGTCTGCCGCCCCACGCCTATCTCACCGGCAGGCGCATCGACCAGGCACGTCGACTGCTCCTCGACGGCCGCCGCCCCGCCGATGTCGCCGCGACTGTGGGCTTCCACGACCAAGCCCACCTGAACCGACACTTCACGCGCCACGTGGGCACGACGCCCGCACGCTACCGACGGACGTCTCCGATTACGGCTGCCAAGTCCGAGCCGTTCCCCACGCGGGTCTGCACGTGACAAGTCTGCACGTGACAAGGGGCCGGGGCAGAGCCGCTCTTGGCGGCTTCGCCCCGGCCCCTTGTGCCGGTCAGCGGGTCAGCAGGTCAGCGGACCGGGGTGAAGTCCCGGGCGCCGATGAACTCCGGGCGGCGTACGGGGGCCGCGAAGGGCTCCACCGCCGCGTTCTCCACGCTGTTGAACACGATGAAGACATTGCTGCGCGCGTACGGGGTGATGTTGTCGCCCGAGCCGTGCATCGCGTTGCAGTCGAACCACGTCGCCGAACCGGCCGCGCCCGTGAAGAGCCTGATGCCGTGGCGGTCCGCCATCTTCGTCAGGGCCTCGTCCGACGGGGTGCCGGCGTCCTGCATCTGCAGGGACTTCTTGTAGTTGTCCTTCGGCGTCTCGCCCGAGCAGCCCAGGAACTGCTTGTGCGAGCCCGGCATGATCATCAAGCCGCCGTTGGTGTCGAAGTTCTCGGTCAGCGCGATCGAGACCGACACGGTCCGCATGTTGGCCAGGCCGTCCTCGGCGTGCCACGTCTCGAAGTCCGAGTGCCAGTAGAAGCCCGAGGCTCCGAAGCCCGGCTTCACGTTGATCCGGGACTGGTGGACGTAGACGTCCGAGCCCAGGATCTGACGGGCCCGGCCCACCACGCGCGGGTCGCTGACGAGCTGCGCGAAGACCTCGCTGAGCTTGTGCACCTCGAAGACCGAGCGCACCGACTGGGACTGCGGCTCGATGATCGAGCGGTCGTCGGCCCGTACGCCCGGGTCGCTGATGAGGCGGTTCAACTCGGCCTGGTAGACCGTCACTTCATCCGGCGTCACCAACTGGTCGACGGTGAGGAAGCCGTCCCGCTCGAAGCCCTGGAGGTCGGCCTGCGAGACCGGGCCCGGCGCCCCGGGCGGCGACCAGATGACCGGGTCCTGGCGCGGGGTGACGACCTCGGACGTGCCGCGGGATGGATAGAGATCGGCTCGAATGTTGGAGATGACGGTCATGGGGACTCAGACCTCCTCGGTCAGCAGCGGGTAGACACCGTTCTCGTCGTGGTCCTCCCGTCCGGTGACGGGAGGGTTGAAGACGCACACGCAGCGGAAATCGGTCTTGGGCCGCATGGTGTGACGCTCGTGGCCGTCCAGCAAGTACATCGTGCCGGGGGAGATCCAGTGCTTCTCGCCGGTCTCGTCGTTGGTGAGCTCGGCCTCGCCCTCGGTGCACAGGACGGCCTCGATGTGGTTCGCGTACCACATCTGCGTCTCCGTACCCGCGTACAGCACGGTTTCGTGGAGCGAGAAGCCGACCTTCTCCTTGGCGAGCACGATGCGCTTGCTCTCCCAGGTGCCTGAGGCGGACTTCACATGGCGGTCGGTGTTCTCGATGTCCTTGAACGAGCGGACGATCACGGTGAGTTGCTCTCTTTCTCTCGGTGCGGGGTCAGGCGGTCTCTCGTACGGAACGGGCGAGGATGCGCAGTCCCTCGTCCAGCTCCTCGGGGGTCACGGTCAGCGGCGGCAGCAGCTTGACGACCTCGCTCTCGGGACCCGAGGTCTCGATGAGCAGCCCGAGCTCGAACGCGCGGCGGGCGACCGCCGTGGCGCGCGCCTTGTCGTCGAACTCCATGCCCCAGACCAGGCCGCGGCCCCGGAAGCTCACGCCGATGGCGTCCAGCTCGTCGACGATGTCGAGCAGCGCGCGCTCGACCTGCTCGCCGCGGGCCTGGGTCTGCTTCTCCATCTGGCCGTCGGCCCAGTACGTGTCGAGCGCCGCGGTCGCGGTGACGAACGCCGGGTTGTTGCCGCGGAAGGTGCCGTTGTGCTCGCCCGGCTCCCAGATGTCCAGCTCGGGCTTGAACAGGCAGAGCGACATGGGCAGTCCGTAGCCGCTGATGGACTTCGACAGCGTGACGATGTCCGGCGTGATGCCGGCCTCCTCGAAGGAGAAGAAGCCGCCGGTGCGGCCGCAGCCCATCTGGATGTCGTCGACGATCAGCAGCATGTCCTGGCGGTGGCACAGCTCCTGCAGCGCGCGCAGCCACTCGACGCGTGCGACGTTGATGCCGCCCTCGCCCTGGACCGTCTCGACGATCACGGCGGCGGGCTTGTTGAGGCCGGAGCCCTGGTCCTCCAGAAGCCGCTCGAACCAGAGGAAGTCGGGGACCTGGCCCTCGAAGTAGTTGTCGAAGGGCATCGGGGTGCCGTGGACGAGCGGAATGCCCGCGCCCGCCCGCTTGAAGGCGTTGCCCGTGACGGCGAGCGCGCCGAGCGACATGCCGTGGAAGGCGTTGGTGAAGGAGACGACGGACTCGCGGCCCTTGACCTTGCGGGCCAGCTTGAGCGCCGACTCCACGGCGTTGGTGCCGGTCGGGCCCGGGAACATCACCTTGTACGGGAGGTCGCGCGGGCGCAGGATCACGTTCTGGAAGGACTCCAGGAAGGCCCGCTTGGCGGTCGTCGCCATGTCCAGGCCGTGCGTGATGCCGTCGCGCTCGATGTAGTCGATCAACGCCCGTTTCAGGACAGGGTTGTTGTGGCCGTAGTTCAGCGACCCGGCACCGGCGAAGAAGTCGAGGTAGGTGTGGCCGTCCTCGTCGTGGAGGTAGCTGCCCTGGGCGTGGTCGAACACGGCGGGCCAGCTGCGGCAGTAGCTGCGTACCTCGGACTCCAGTGTCTCGAAGACGCTCAGGGCGGGCGGGGTGATGGTCACAGCAGGTCTCCTGTGGTGGGGGGTGTCAGGCGGCCGGTACGGGGCTGATGCGGTACAGGACCTCTGGCTCGTGGGCGGCTCCCTCGGGGAACAGCCCGCCGTCGAAGAGGACCTCGCGGGTCAGTGACGCCCCGTGGCGTTCCGCGTACGCGGCGAACAGCCGGTCGGAGGCGGTGTTGTCCGGGGTGACGGTCGTCTCCATCTCCCGCACTCCGCCCGCCGCCGTGACCTTGGCGGTCAGCGCGTCGAGCAGCTGCCCGGCGAGGCCGCGTCCGCGGTGGGCCCGGTCGACGGCCACCTGCCAGACGACGAGGGCCTCGGGGCGCTCGGGACGTACGTAGCCGGTGACGAAGCCGATGGGCGCTCCGTCGGCGCCGCGCGCCACGACGGAGGTCGCGGCGAAGTCGCGACACCACAGCAGGTAGCTGTACGAGGAGTTGAGGTCCAGTACCTCGGAGTCGCGGGCGATGCGCCACATCGCGGCTCCGTCCTCCACTCGCGGGGTATCGATCTCCAGCTCCAGGAATTCGGTCATGGGGATGAAATTTACCCAGCAAATTCAAAAAATGCATTCTGGGGTGGGGTTGGCTGGAGAGGCTGTTCGTGTTATCGCGCGGGCGCGGGTCCTGGCCCAGGGGTGGGCAATTCACGTGGTTTGTACCGGAATTAACGGGCAAATCAACCTTCGTGTGGGGTCGGTCACACCTCCGTAACGACTGCGAAGCGCGCCCGAATTACGCAGTTCGGTCTTGTTGAAACTCTAGCGTTTAGGGTCGGAAAAACGGGGCAGAAGAAAATGGGAAGCTGTGCTGATAAAGGGCCTGTTCTGCATTTCCAATTCCAATATGTGGGATTGCGATAAACGCGGAACGGGCCTCTGTCGCGCCCCCGCCCTCCAAGGTTCGGTCAGAGTTCACGCACACCCCTGGCCTCGTCCGCATAAGTCTCGTATCCATAACGGGTCTGGACCGACGAACTCACGGATGAGCCAAGGAGCTAGCCAGCCATGTCCCTCGACGTCTCACGGCGCACCCTGCTGGGCGGTGCCGCCGGAGCTGCGGTGCTGTCCGCCCTGCCGCTGAGTGTGCGCACCGCACTCGCCGCACGCGCCACGCCAGGACGGCTCGACGACATCGAGCACGTCGTCGTCTTCATGCAGGAGAACCGGGCCTTCGACCACTACTTCGGTACCCAGCGCGGGGTGCGCGGTCTCGGCGACCGCACCGCGATACGCACCACCAACGGCAGATCCGTCTTCCACCAGCCCGATCCCTCGCGCGCCGAGGGCTATCTGCTGCCCTTCGCGATGAACGCCGCCCACACCAACGCCTACCGCCAGGGCGCCGCCGCCTTCGGCTTCATCGACTCCCAGTCGCTGTGGCGCGACGGCCTCGGCGACGGCTACGTCAACGGCCGCGGATCGGGCTACCTCGGCCAGGGCTTCTACGAGTCCGCCGACATGCCCTTCTACGCGGCACTGGCCTCCACCTTCACCATCTGCGACAACTACCACGCGTCGATGCAGACCAGCACCAACCCCAACCGCGAGTACTTCATGACGGGGACCAGCGGCGGCACCGTCAGCGACATCGCGGTCCACGACAACACCGAGACCGCCGCCGGTTACACCTGGACGACGTACGCCGAGCGCCTGGAGAAGGTGGGCATCAGCTGGAAGACGTACCAGGCCCGCGACAACTTCGACGACAACGCCCTCGCCTGGTTCAAGCCCTTCCACGACGCCGAGCCCGGCGAACCCCTCCACGACCGCGGCATGACCATGGTCGGCGACGCGGCCCACGCGGGCGACCCGCACGCGATGGGCGACGCCCTGGTCGCCGCCTTCAAGGCCGACATCGACAACGGCGCACTGCCACAGGTCTCCTGGCTGGTCGCCCCCGCCGCGCTCTCCGAGCACGCCGACTACCCGCCGCCGGACGGCGAGGACCTCACCGCGCGCCTGATCGAGGCGCTCGCCGCCAACCCCGAGGTATGGGCGAAGACCGTCTTCATCCTCAACTACGACGAACACGGCGGCTTCTTCGACCACGTCCTGCCCCCGGTGCCGCCGCTCGCCGCCGGACGCGGCAAGTCGACGGCGGACCCGGACGGCGAAGTCGTCGTACGGGTGACGACGGCCGCCGGCAGGACCCAGATGCGGGTCGTCGGCCAGGACGGCCGCTACCGCGTCAAGTCCGCCGACGGGAGCCTCGGTTGGTCCGACACCCTCCCCGCCGGCGAGAAGCTCGTCTCCGGGCCGCACGCGCTCGGCCTGGGCATCCGCGTGCCGATGATGGTCGTCTCGCCCTGGACGCGCGGCGGTGTCGTCGACTCCGCCGTCTTCGACCACACCTCGGTCATCAAGTTCCTGGAGCGCCGCTTCGGCGTCCGCGAGCCCAACATCAGCGACTGGCGGCGCTCGGTCACCGGCGACCTCACCTCGGTCTTCGACTTCACCGGTGAGGAGATCGCCTGGCCCGAACTCCCGGACACCAGCGGCAATGTGGCCAAGAGCGCGGCCGCCGCCTCCAGGCCCACCATCGCCGTGCCGAACCCACAGTTCTTCCCCCGCCAGACCCGCGGCACCCAGCCCGCACGTGCCGTTCCGTACGCACTGCGGGTGACCTCCCGCATCCGCGACGGCAAGGCGGAGCTGACCTTCCGCAACCAGGGCCGCCAGGCCGCGGTCCTCCAGGTCTACCCGGAGCCCGGCACCGCCCCCCGCCACTACACGGTCGGCGCACGCGCCTCCCTCGCCGACACCTGGACCCTCGGCCCCGACGGCGGCCACGACCTGCGCGTCCACGGCCCCAACGGCTATCTCTGGCACCTGCGCGGCGACGACACCGCGCCTCTCGACGCGCACATCGACGAAGACCACGACCGTGGCCGCCTCACCGTCGAGGTCTCCAACCGCGGCCGCCGCGCACGCACCGTCCTGATCGGCGACCTCGCCTACGGCGGGGGAGTGCGCGAACTCCGCGTCCCCGCAGGGAACTCACGGCAGATCACGGTCAAGGTGCCCGCCGAGCGCTGGTACGACATCGCCGTCACCGCCGCCGACGACCCGCACTTCCTGCGCCGCTTCGCCGCCCGCTTCGGCGACCGCAGGCCCGGCGTCACCGACCCCGCGATGGGGCTGCCCGAAGCGCTCACCGTCGAGGTCACCTCGGGCGCGGGCGACGAGCCGGTGGTCGCGCCGGGCGCCGCGACCCGCTTCACCGCCACCGTCACCAACCGGGGCGACGCCCCGCTCACCCACGTCCAGGCCGCACTGAGCGCCCCGGCCGGCTGGCGGACCAGGGCCGCGACGGGCGACGCGCCCAGGACGCTGGCCCCAGGAGCCTCGTACAGCCTGAGCTGGGACGTCACCCCGGCCGGAACGGCGAAGGCGTACGACTCCGGGCGGCTGCTCGTGGCCGTACGCGGCCAGGCCCACGACGGGCTGCGGCTGGCGGACGGCGAGGTGCAGGCCCGCATCGCCCCGTCCATGGCGGGACACCTGATCGGCGAGGACTTCCAGTCCCTCGCCGGCACGCTTCAGCCGCGTGCCGGGATCCTCGGCTGGACGGCGACCGCACCGGCCGGCTGGTCGGTCGTCAACGCCGCTCAAATGCCGCAGGGAACCAAGGAGTTGCAGGGCTGGACGTTCCTCACCAAGCGGTCCTGGGCGGCCGGCGGCCAGGACCGTGCCGCCTTCGGCAGGGCGCTGGGCATCGTCGCCGTCGCCGACCCGGACGACTGGGACGACACCGGATCGCCTTCCGCCAAGGGGAAGTTCGACTCGACGCTGGTCTCCCCGGCGGCCAGGATCCCCGTGGGTGCGACGAAGCTGTACCTCGGCTTCGACTCGCACTACCGCCAGGAGGACCCGCAGAAGGCCGAGGTGCGGGCCGTCTTCGACACCGGCCAGGAGCAGGTGCTGCTCGCTTACGGACCCGGCTCGGCGGACGCCGAGAACACCTTCGTCGCAAGGGAGTTGACGGTTCCCGAGGGCGCGGGGAGCGTGAGGCTGCGCTTCCGGATGTACGACGCCGGGAACAACTGGTACTGGGCCGTGGACCACGTCAGGCTCGGCACGGAGCCGATCACGGGCTGACCTGCCGGACGCCGGGCGGGGGAGGCCCCGCCCGGCCGCACGTCAGGCGCTCAGCCAGGCCTCGGTGACCGCGCGCCGCGCCGCTTCCAGGTCCACGACCGCCCCCGTCTCGCCGAGCGCGGCACCCAGCGCGGCGAGCGAGGAGTGCACCACGCCCTGGGTCGCGTCGGGGCCGTAGTGGTTGATACGGATCATCTCCTTGGCCAGCGCCCCGCCGCCCGCGATCAGCGGCAGCGTGGGGTCGGCGGCCAGCGCCTTGGCGACCAGCGCGGAGGCGTCGACTCCCGCAGGGGTGCGGAGAGTTGTGGCGACGGGGGCCGCGTCGGCGGCCTCGTACACGTACGGCTCGAGACCCCCGCCCAGCGCCAGCGCACCCGCACGCGTCGCCGTGGCGGCCCGTGCGTGACGCGCCTGCACCGCATCCAGGCCCTCGGCCTCGATCCGCTCCATGCACGCCTCCAGCGCCAGCATCTCCAGCTGGGCGGGCGCGTGCAGCAGCGTCTTGCGGCCGCCGTCGATCCAGCGCTGCTTCCAGTCCAGGAGCGAGAGGTACGAGGCCCGGGGCGCGGCCTCGTTCGCCGCGAACCGCGCCCACGCGCGCTCGCTCACCGACACCGCCGAGACCCCGGCGGGCCCGCCCATCGCCTTCTGCGCGCCGATGATGCACATGTCGACGCCCCACGCGTCGGGCAGCACCGGCTCGGCGCCGATGGAGGCCACCGCGTCGAGGTAGAACAGCGCGCCGTGCGCCCGTACGACCTCACCGATCTCCGCGACCGGATTGGTGTTCCCCGTCGCCGCCTCCGCGTGCACCAGCGAGACGAAGTCGATCTCCGGGTGCTCTGCGAGCGCGGACCGGACCTGGTCGGCGGTGACGGCCGTGTGGAAGGGCACCGCCAGGTCGACGACGGTGACCCCGCAGTCGCGCAGCCAGTTGCCGAAGGTCTGGCCGTAAGGACCGGTGATCACATTGAGCGCGGTCGAGCCGGGCGCGGCGCCGGAGCGGATGCAGCCCTCCAGCGGGAGCAGCGCCTCCCCCTGCATGATCACGACGTCCTGCTCGGTGGAGAGCAGGGAGGCGACCCGGCGCTCGATGCCCGCGAAGTGCGCGGCGGTGAGCGGGGCGAGGTCGAGGAGGGGGTGCGTCACGGTGGTGCTCTCTTCGCGAGTTCGTTCGGGCTGCCGTGTCGAGGGTACCTACGGCGTTCTAGGGTCGGTGCATGAGCGATCACGCGGTGCTGCATGTGAAGGGGCGGGTGCTGGTCGGCCCCGACGACGTACGGGACGAACTGTGGGTGACCGGCGGCCGGATCACCTACGAACGCCCGGCCGCCGAGGCCGTCACCGTCGAGGGCTGGGTGCTGCCCGGCCTGGTCGACGCGCACTGCCATGTCGGGCTCGGCCCGCACGGCGCGGTCGACAAGGAGACCGCGGAGAAGCAGGCCCTCACCGACCGCGACCTGGGCACGCTCCTCCTGCGGGACGCGGGATCGCCCTCCGACACCCGCTGGACGGACGCCCGCGAAGACCTCCCCAAGATCATTCGCGCGGGCCGGCACATCGCCCGTACCCGCCGCTACATCCGAGGCTTCGCCCACGAGGTCGAGCCCGGCGACCTCACCGCCTACGTCGCCCAGGAGGCCCGCAGGGGCGACGGCTGGGTCAAGCTCGTCGGCGACTGGATCGACCGCTCCACCGGCGACCTGTCCGCCTGCTGGCCGCGCGGCGCGGTCGAGGAGGCGATCGCCGAGGCGCACCGCCTCGGCGCCCGGGTTACCGCACACTGCTTCGCCGAGGACTCGCTGCGCGACCTCGTCGAGGCGGGCATCGACTGCATCGAGCACGCCACGGGCCTCACCGAGGACACCATCCCGCTCTTCGCCGAGCGCGGCGTCGCGATCGTCCCCACCCTCGTCAACATCGCCACGTTCCCCCGCCTCGCGGCGGGCGGCGACGAGAAGTACCCGCGCTGGTCGGCCCACATGCGCGACCTGCACGCCCGCCGCTACGACACGGTGCGCGCGGCCTACGACGCGGGCGTCCCCGTCTTCGTCGGTACGGACGCGGGCGGCACCCTCCCGCACGGCCTGGTCGCGGCCGAGGTGGCCGAACTGGTGAAGGCGGGCATCCCGACGGCCGACGCCCTGGCCGCGACGGCATGGTCGGCCCGCGCCTGGCTCGGCCGCCCCGGCCTGGAGGAGGGCGCCCCCGCGGATCTGGTGGTGTACGAAACGGACCCGCGCCAGGACCACCGGGTCCTCGCGGCGCCGCGCCGCATCGTCCTCAACGGCCAGGTGGTGGGCTGAGCGACCGCCCGCTCACACCGGCCCCGCTCACACCAGGCCCGGCTGCACCTCCAGCGCCGTACGCCCCACCACCAGCGTCTCGTCGTCGACGTACCCCTCCGGCCGGTCCCGGAGGGCGTCGACCAGCATGACCCGCCACAGCTCCAGGCTCTCGGGGCGCTCGGCGGCCAGGTCGTGCAGCTCCTGCGGATCCTCGGTCAGATCGAAGAGCTGCTCACGCCCGCCGCCCGAGAACCACACGTACTTCTCGCGCCCGTCCGTCAGCCACTGCATCGACTCCCCGAACAGCGTGTGCTCACCGTGCAGATACGGCCGCCACCCCGCCACCTCATCACCGCGCGCCAGCCCCAGCACACTGCGCCCGTCGAGCCCTTCAGGGACCTCAAGACCCGCACACTCCAGCAGCGTCGGCATCACGTCCCGCAGCTCGACGACCTCCGACGGCGTGCTCCCGCGCGGGAGTTCACCCGGCGGCCCCGCCAGGATCAGCGGGACGCGCGCCGAGCCCTCGTACGGATACGCCTTGCGCCAGAGCCCGTGCTCGCCCAGCATCTCGCCGTGGTCGGACGTGAAGCAGATCCAGGTGTCGTCGCCCAGGCCGAACTCCCCGAGCGCGGCGACGAAGCGCTGGATCTGCTGGTCGATGTGCGACATGTGGCCGTAGTAGCCGGCGCGCGCCCGCTGGACCGTACCGGCGTCATACGAGGCGTAGTTGGCGTCCGCGCGCGAATCGTCGCGCCACCCCTCCAGGGCGTCCGCCCAGTCCCCGCGCACGGGTTCGTACTGCGGGGCGCCGGTGTACTGCTCGAAGGCCCAGCGCGGTGGGTCGTACGGCGGATGCGGCCGGTGGAAGGAGAGGTGCAGCAGGAACGGGGAGCCGGGGTCGCGCCGGTACAGGAAGTCGATCGCCTCGCTCACCACCCAGTTGGTGGGGTGCAGCCGCTCGGGCCGGTCCCAGGGGCGGGCGACCACGCTGTTGCAGTCCAGGCCGTTCTCCGTGTAGTCCGAGCCGGGCACCTCGCCCGGCTGCCGCTCCAGCCAGGCCAGATAGTCGTCGTGGAAGCGCGGGTCGCGGCCGCGTTCGCGGGCGAAGTGCAGATAGCCGTCGTGCAGCGTCACCTCGTCGAAGCCGAGCCGGTTGCGCTCGGGGTACGTGTGGAGCTTGCCGATGGCGCGCGTCTGGTATCCGTGGCGCCCGAACTCCCCGGCCAGCGTGACCGGGTACTCCCAGGGGACCCCGTCCCGGTAGCCGGTGCGCCCGTGCGAGTCCTGGGCGAGCCCGGTGTGCAGCGCCGCCCGCGCCGGGATGCAGGACGGCACCGCCGAGTAGGCCCGCTCGAAGCGCGCACCGCGGCCTGCGAGCTGGTCGAGGTACGGGGTGCGTACGACGGGATGCCCGGCCGCGGAGAGGCAGTCGCCCCGCCACTGGTCGACAGAGATCAGCACGACATTGCGGGGGGATGCGGACACCGGGCGCTCCTTGGGCAGTTGCTGTGTTCGGCGGCATGATCGCATTGACGCGGGCGTGACGCGGAGCCGGAGTGTGTCGTTACACCTCAACGCGCGCGCCCCTGCGTATGTGTGAAACGAGGGGCCCAGAGGAACGCACGTGCCGAAAGATTCGAATACGAGCACGGAAACCCCCCTTTGGGGTGAACTCACGCCAGGTTGCTGTTCATTCACTCTCAGTGCGTAAAGATTCCCGTGTCTCAGTCACCGACCGCGCCCGTGATGTCCCCCATCGGCGGGCGCGTCGGCGGCTTCCTGTCTCTTGTGGGGGTTCCACCGCCTTGAACAGCAACACCTTTCGCATGCCCGCACGCCGTCGCGCCGCCGCCGCTCTGGTGGCCGCCGCACTGACCGCCGGCCCCGCGGTCCTGCTCGCCGCCGCCCCGGCGCACGCCACGGGCGGCGACGGAAAGGCGAGCGCTGTCGTGCTCCGTACCGGACTCGACGTCTCGCTGCTCAACAAGACCGTCGACGTCCCGCTCAATGTCACCCTGAACGACGTCCAGGCGCCCGCGAGCGCCGAGAAGACCGCGCTGACCGTGAAGTTGGACGCCGTCGACCGAAACAGGCCCTTCAGTGTTCTGCGGGCCGATGTGGCCACCGCGAAGGCAACGGTCGATGCGCACAAGGCCGAGGGATACGCCAATCTCGCGCACGCCAGGATCCACCTCCCCGGGCTTCCGCTGCTCTCCCTGATCGAGGTCGAGCAGGTCACCTCCAAGGCGGTCTGCGAGGCGGGCAAGCAGCCGTACGCCGACTCCAATCTCCTCGGTCATGTGACGGTGCTCGGCAAGAAGGTCACGGTCTCCGCAGGGGGTACGACCAAGATCTCGGTGCCCGCGGTCGGCGAGGTCACCCTCGACCTCTCCAAGACGCACACCACCTCGCGCACGGCAGCCGCCGTCGCACTGCAGCTGAAGGTGTCGGTCAACCCGCTGAAGCTCAATGTCGCCGAGGTGACCGGTGACATCACGCTCGCCGAGGCGACGTGCGAGTCGCCCAAGGCGCCCGCTCCGCACGAGGGCGGCAGCAGCAGTGGCGGCAGCGGCAGCGGAGGCACGGAACCGCAGTCCGCCAAGGACCCGGTCGCCGTCAAGACCGCCGCGAAGGAGAACCTTGCCGAGACCGGCGGCAGCTCCATGACCCCGTACATCGCGGGCGGGGCAGTGGCCCTGGTCGCCGCGGGCGGCGGCGCGCTCGCGTTCGCGCGTGGTCGCAACCGGCGCTGAAACAGACCGAGTTGAGGGCCGCCGGGGGCGGGGTGGCCCTCAACTCACCCGCATCATTCGCACGCACGTTCTGAATCCGGGGTTCCACCCGTACGCTCCCGTCCCATGGACACCATCTTTGAGCGCATAGGCGGAGCTCCCGCCGTGGCCGCGGTCGTCGACCTCTTCTACGAACGCGTGCTGGCCGACCCGGAGTTGAGCCCCTACTTCACCGGCGCCGACCTCGGCGCGCTCAAGGCCCACCAGCGCGCCTTCGTCGGCCAGGCGCTGGGCGCCACCGACCCGTACCCGGGCCGCGCCATGCGCGAGGCCCACGGCCCCCTCTCCATCAGGGGCGAGGACTTCGACCGGGTCGTCGGCCACCTCGCCTCCGCACTGACCGAAGCCGGCGTCGACGAGGCCACCATCGGCACGATCGCCGGGGCGCTCGCCCCGCTGAAGGCCGATATCGTCACCGGCTGACGTAGACCACCGCCTGGTCCAGGGCCTGCAGAAAGCGGTTCGTCGTCACCCGGTCGCGTACGGCAAGACGCAGCCACTGCGGCCCGAGCCCGGGAAAGGTGTCCCCGCGCCGGGCCGCGAAACCGAGCGCGCGCAGCCGCTCCCGCACCAGGTCGGCGCGGTCCACCCGTACGAGCACGAAAGGTCCCTGCGCCGTGTCCACGGCCCGCACCTCGTCGAACTCCGCGAGCCCCGCCAGGAGATGGGCCCGGTCGGCGGCGATCCGCAGTGCCGCGGCCTCGGCCTCCGCGAGCGCGGCCGGCTCCGAGCAGGCCTCGGCGGCGGTGAGGGCCGGGGTCGAGACGGGCCACAGGGGCTGTGCCCGCTCCAGGGCGGCGACGGTCGAGGGCTCGGCGAGTACGTAACCGATGCGCAGCCCCGCCAGCCCCCAGGTCTTGGTGAGGCTGCGCAGCACGACGAGCCCGGGCACGTCGGTGCGCCCGGCGAGCGCCTCACGCTCGCCCGGCACGGCGTCCATGAAGGCCTCGTCCACGACCAGCACCCGCCCGGGGCGGGCGAGTCGGACGATGTCCGCGGCCGGGTGCAGCACGGACGTCGGGTTGGTCGGATTGCCGACCACCACCAGGTCCGCGTCCTCGGGCACGGCCCCCGGATCGAGCCGGAACCCGTCCTCCTCGCGGAGCAGCACCCGCCCCACCGTGTGCCCGGCATCGAGCAACGCGGCCTCGGGCTCGGTGAATTGGGGATGCACGACGAAGGGCCGCCGTACGGAGAGCGCCCGCGCGATCAGCACGAACGCCTCCGCGGCCCCCGCCGTCAGCAGCACCCGCTCCACCGGCAGCCCGTGCCGCGCGGCGACCGCGGCCCGCGCCGCCCGCCCGTCGGGATAGGCGGCCAGCGAGGAGAGCGAGCCCGCGATGCGCTCGCGCAGCCAGTCCGGGGGAGTGCCGGTCCGTACGTTGACCGCGAGGTCCGTCAGATTCTGATCCCTGACCTCCACGTCGCCGTGGTGGCGGAGGTCGTGGCCGTCAGTGCGTATGTGCATGGTGGTGATTGTGGTGGCCGTCGTCGTCGGGGTGGAAGTGGGGCTGCTGTGCCAATCCCACCTTGTCCTCGAAGCCCGGCAGCGCGATGCGGTAGACGCAGGAGTCGCAGTTCATCCGGATGTCGCCCTTGACGGCTTCGCGGTACCGCTCCATGACCAGGTCGAGCAACTCATCGGTGGGGCCGATGACATCGGCGGAGCGCACCTCGGTGGCCGGATGTGTGCGGTCCCATTCCTCGGTCTGATGACGCACCCGGTCCGGCAGGATTCCGGTGAAGAGGAAGTACGGCAGCACGACGACCTTCCGTGCCCCGAGCGCCACGCACCGGTCCAGACCGCTGGGCACGTCGGGCGCGGCGAGCGAGACGAACGCCGTCTCCACGCCCGCGTAACCGCGCCCCTCCCACAGGAGCCGTGCCGCCTTGAACACCTCGGCGTTGGCGTCGGGGTCGGTGGAGCCGCGCCCCACGAGCAGCACGGTCACCTCCGCGCGCTCCAGCCCCTCGGTCACCTCGTCGATACGCCGCTCCAGTACGGCGAGCAGCCCCGGGTGCGGGCCGAGCGGACGCCCGTAGGTGTACGAGATCCCCGGGTGCCGCTCCTTCTCGCGCGAGAGCGCGGCGGGTATGTCTCCCTTGGCGTGCCCGGCCGACACGAGCATCAGCGGTACCGCGGCGAACCGCTTGACGCCCTGCTCGACGAGCTCGGTCACCGCGTCACCGAGCGGCGGCGGAGAGAGCTCGATGAAGCCGCCGGCGACGGCGATCTCGGGGTGCCTGGCACCCAGTTCGGCCACGAACGAACGGAAGGCTTCGGCCCCCGCTTCGTCCCGGGTGCCGTGTCCGGCGACGAGCAGTGCGGGCTGGGGGGTGGTCACGCGATCTCCTTGTAGAGCAGTGCGTTGAGGGCGGCGGCCGCGACCGCGGAGCCGCCCTTCTCGGAAATATTGCTGACGGCGGGCAGCCCGCTCTGGCGCAGGGCGGCCTTGGACTCGGCCGCGCCGACGAACCCGACGGGAAGCCCGATGACGAGCGCGGGCGCGGCATCGAGAACGAGCAGCTCTTCGAGGGCGGTGGGCGCGCACCCGATGACCCAGATGGCGCCTGGCCCCACCTGCTCGTACGCGAGGCGGATCGCATGGGCGGACCGGGTGAGACCGGGCGAGGCGACGCCGTCCTTGAGCCGGCAGACGACCTCACGCCGCGTGATCCCCGCGGCGACCATCTCGACATCGGCGACGACCGGGGCCCCGGCATGCAGGGCTGCGTACGCGACTTCGAGCGAGCGCTCGTCGCAGACCAGGTCCTTCGCGTACTCCAGATCGGCGGCCGAGTGGATGACCCGCTCGACGACGGCCCGGGTGAACGGCGCGAAGCCCGAGGTGTCGAGCCGCTCCCGCAACCGCCGGAAGGACTCCTGCTCGATGGGGTGCACGGTACGGGTCATTTCGCGGCCCCTGCCTGCCACCGGTAGCCGCGCGGCGTCACCATGCGGCCCGCGATCTCACGGGCCGCCGTATTGCCGACGACCACGACGGTCATCATGTCCACCGTCGTCGGGTCGAGCGTCCCCAGCGTCGTCAGCCGGCTGCTCTCGTCCACGCGCGAGGCGTTGCGTACGACACCGACCGGCGTGGTCGCGCTCCGGTGCTCCGCGAGAATGCCCAGCGCCTTCGGCAGCTGCCAGTCACGCCCCCTGGAACGGGGGTTGTAGAAGGTGACGACGATGTCCGCCTCGGCCGCCGCCCGCACCCGCCGCTCGATGACCTCCCACGGCGTGTGCAGATCGGAGAGGCTGATCGAGACATGGTCGTGGCCCAGCGGTGCGCCCAGGATCGCCGCGGCCGCCAGCGCCGCAGTCACCCCGGGAACTCCCACCACGTCGATGTCGTCGCTCGCCTCGGCCAGCGCGGGCGAGGCCATCGCGTACACGCCCGCGTCCCCGCTCCCGATCAGGGCGACCGCGTGCCCCTTGCGGGCCTCGGCGACCGCGGTACGGGCCCGCTCCTCCTCCGCGCCGAGCCCCGACTCCAGGACGGTGGTCCCCGGCCGGAGCAGATCGCGGATCTGGTCCACGTACTGATCGAGCCCCACCAGCACGGATGCCCGCCGCAACTCCTCCTTGGCACGCGGCGTCAGCAGATCCCGCGCCCCGGGCCCGAGCCCCACCACGGCGAGCCGCCCGCGCGGCACCCTGCGCACGACCGCGCAGGTCGCCATCGCGGGCAGCCCGTCGGGGCGGCTCGACTTCCGCTTCGGTACGAGGAGTTCACCGCCTCCGGCGAGCGCGGCGGCCTCCGCGACGGACGGCGTCCCGACGGCGGCCAGCGGGGCGCCCGACGGGTTGGGCACGTCGATACGGGCAAGGACGTCGGCCGCGTACGTACGCAACGGCACCCCCAGCCGTGCCGCGGCCCCGACGATCCCGGCCTCATCGGCCTTCGCGTCCACGGTCACCAGAGCGGCGACGCTCAGCGCGGAGAGCCCGGCCTCCGCGAGAGTCTCCTCGACGAGCCCGAGCACCTCCTCCACGGGCGCGCCCTTGCTCGCCCCGACTCCCACGACCAGGGAAGGCGGCCTCAACACGGCCTCCTGGGAGCCGAGTTCACCCACCCGGTCACTGACCCTCAGCACCACATCGGCGTCACCGTCGACCACCACGGGCAGCGGCGGCAGCGGCCACACCGCGTCCGCCCGCACCGCCACCGGCGCCCCGTCCAGGACGGCCCGGGTGACGGCCGCGACCGCACCCTCGACCGGCCACCCCAGCGTGTCGAGCCCGGGGATGTCGCGCGCATCGGTGGCCGTGGTCACCACGGGCGTGCACCCCAGCACGTCGCCGACCTCACCGGCCAGGACGTTCGCCCCGCCCTCGTGCCCGCCGAGCAGCGACACCGCGAAGCGGGAACCCTCGTCGACACAGACGACGCCCGGATCGGACGTCTTTCCTTCGAGCAGCGGCGCCACCAGCCGCACCACGGCACCCGTGGCGAGGAAGCACACCAGTTGCTCGCACTCCCCGAAGGCCCGCACCACGGCCTCCCGTACGGGGCCTTCGTAGACCCGGGTACGCCCGGGCCAGGCAGCGGCCAGCCGGTCGCGGGCGACCGCGCCCGCAGCCGTGGCGGAGATCAGGCCGATCACAGGTGTGCTCCTTCGACTTCATGGTCTGCGGGACGAAGCCCCCACAGAAGAAAGACCGGATTGGTGGCGGCGAGCCGCGTCACGTCCCCCGGCAGCGGCGCGAGCCGCGAGGACTGCAGCAGTACGCCGTCGGTCACCAGGCCTGCGCCCGCCAGGGCCGCCCGCACCTCGGGCACCCGGTCGAGCGCGGCCAGCGCCACCACCACACTCCGCCGGGCCCGCCGCGCGCACGCCGTCACGATGGCGGGCAGCTCGCGCCCGCCGCCGCCGATGAACACGGCGTCGGGTTCGAGGAGATCGGACAACACGGTCGGCGCGGCGCCGTGCACCGTCCGTACGTACACACCGTGCGCCTGCGCGTTGGCCTGGATCCGCTCCACCCCGTCGGCGGTCTTCTCCACCGCGACCGCGGCAGCCCCCAGCCGCGCGCACTCCACGGCCACGGAACCCGACCCGGCACCGATGTCCCACACCAGATCGCCCAGCCGGGGCCCCAGCTTCGCCAGGGCGAGCGCCCGCACCTCGAACTTGGTGATCATCGAGTCCCGGTGGCTGAACTCGCCCTCGTCCAGCGCCCATTGGCCAGGCCCGGCCGCAGGCCCTGCCACGGTCCTGGACGTCGGCGACAGGACCCGCTTCTCGTCCAGACAGAGCACCACGCTCACCGGGTCGGGCCACTCGCGCGCCAGGGCCTCCTGCGGCGACATCCACTCGACCCGCTCGCGCTCCGGATCCCCGAGCGCGGTGGCGACCACCAGGGTCCGCCCCGAGGCGTAGTACGCAAGAGGCGCCGCCAGCTCCGCGGGTCCCGCGCCGGGACCGGTCAGGACGGCCACCTTGGGATGCGCACGGCACACGTTCACGGCTGTCCGCAGATCACGCCCGTGCGCACTGACGACGACGGCGTCGTCCCAGGGCAGCCCGATGCGGGCAAAGGCGACGGCGACGGACGGCGCGGAGGGACGTACGTCCAGCGCCGCCGAACCGAAGCGCTCCGCCAACGCCCGTACGATCCCGAAGAATCCGGGATCCCCGGAGGCCAGCACGACCACCCGAGCGGCCTCGTCGCCCGCCACCTGCTCGGCCACGGCATCGAGGGCGGGCGCCAGCGGTCCGAGCACGATCCGCGCCACGCCCTCCGGCAGCCCGGCCGCCTCCAGATGACGCAGCGCGCCGACCACCAAGGTCGCCCGGTCCAGGGCCTCTTGGGCATCCGCACTCAGCGGAACCCCGGTTCCCGCCCCCAGAACGGCGATCACGAGGATGCCCTCTCGGCGCGCAGCGCGGCGCGTGCCGCCTTGTCGGCCTTACGGAAGCCGTGGAAGTGACCCGGGTGGTAGAGGTGCGACCGCGTCCCGGAGGCGGCGAGTGCGGGACCCACGAGGAACAAGGTGTGCTTCCACAGCTTGTGCTCCTTGACGGTGGCTTCCAGCGTCTCGATGGTGCACCGCAGCACCAACTCCTCGGGCCACGTGACCTGGTAGGCGATGACGACGGGCGTGGAGGTCGGATACCCGCCTTCCAGCAGCTCCTCCGTCAGCTGCCCCGAGCGGGCGGCCGACAGGAACACCGCCATCGTCGTCCCGTGCCGCGCGAACTCCCGCACCTCCTCACCCGGCGGCATCGGCGTCTTGCCGCCGCCGAGTCGGGTGAGGATCACCGACTGCGCGACCTCGGGGATGGTCAGCTCGCGCTGGGCGATGGCGGCCACGGCGGAGAACGAGGACACCCCAGGAATGATCTCGACGTCGAGCCCGATCGACGCACACCGGTCGACCTGCTCCTGCGTACCGCCCCACAGCGCCGGATCCCCCGAGTGGATCCGCGCGACCCGCAGCCCCTCGCGCACCGCCCGCTCGTACACGGCGACGACGTCCTCCAGGGACATCACCGCCGAGTCGAGGATCTCCGCGCCCTCCCGGGCGTGCTCGAGCACCTCCGCCTGCACCAGGCTCGCGGCCCAGATGACGACGTCGGCGTCCGCGATGGCCCGCGCGGCACGGAAGGTCAGCAGATCGGCGGCGCCGGGGCCGGCGCCGACAAAGGTCACCTTTCCGGTGGAGGCGGTGACATCGGCCATGGGAGGGGTCCTCTCGGGAACAACAAGACGGAGCGGGTCTGGACGTGCGGGATCGGTGCTCAATGGACTAGCAAGGGGGCATGGCGGTCTTCGTCGCGCTCGGCGCGTTCCTGATGACGCTGGTCGGCGGCTGGACGGCCCAGCGCGTCACCGACCGGCGCCACCTGGTGCTCGGGCTCGCGGGCGGCCTGATGCTCGGTGTCGTGGGCCTCGACCTGCTGCCCGAGGCCCTGGATGCTGCGGGCCAGGACGTCTTCGGCGTACCGGCCGCCCTGCTCCTGTTCGTCGCCGGCTTCCTCTTCGCGCACCTGGGCGAGCGTCTGCTCGCCGTACGGCAGGCGGCCCACGGAGCGAGCGACGAACGCGTCCCCCAGGTCGGCCTGACGGCGGCCTCGGCGATGGTGATCCACAGCCTGATGGACGGCGTGGCGATCGGCGCGGCCTTCCAGGTGGGCAACGGCATGGGCCTGGCCGTCGCGATCGCGGTGGTCACGCACGACTTCGCGGACGGCTTCAACACGTACACACTGACGAGCCTGTACGGCAACGCCCGCCGCAAGGCCCTGGCGATGCTCTACGCCGACGCGCTGGCCCCGGTGGTGGGGGCGGCCTCGACGCTGCTGTTCACCCTTCCGGAGCAACTGCTCGGCAGCTATCTCGGCTTCTTCGGCGGCGTGCTCCTCTATCTCGCAGCCGCCGAGATCCTCCCCGAAGCCCACCACGACCACCCGGCCCGCTCCACACTGCTGTTCACGATCGCGGGCGTGGCCTTCATCTGGCTGGTGGTAGGCATCGCGGGCTGACGGCGGCCTCACAGCTTGCCGCCGCGCTGCCCGTCGCGCCGGGCGGGCGCGATGAGGGTGGAGAGATACGGAAGGGCTTCGTCGCCCAGCTCGGAGGCGGGCCGTATGGACTCCTCGTCGAGACCGAGCGCGGAACCCCACACGGCGTCCTCGGTACGACCGGTCTCGCGCAGAGCGGTGGCCACCTCGCCGGCGAGCCGCCCGAACTTGTACGCGACGACGGTCCCGGGCCCTTCGAGAGCCTGCTTCAGAACGGCGGCCCCCGCGGTCACGGGCACCAGCGTCAGAGGCTCGGTCCCCTCGGTCAGCACCGCGCCACTGCGTGCGGCGAGATCCTGCATGGCGGTGATGCCGGGCACGGTCTCGACGACCAGCCCCGGGGTGGCGACGGTCTGCGCGAGATAGGTGAAGGTCGAGTACACGTTGGGGTCGCCGATGGTCGCGAAGGCGACGACATCGTGCTGCTCCAGCAACACCCGCACCCGCAGCCCGGCGGCATCCCAGGCGGCTTCACGGCGCGCACGGTCGGACCGCTCGTTGAGCGCGAAGACGACGCGCAGGACCTTCTCGGCCCCGACGTAATGCAGGACGGTGGCCTCGGCGCGCCCGCGCTCTCCGCTGTCCATGACGGGCACGACGACCACATCGGCGCCGCGCAGCGCGTTGACGCCCTTGACGGTCACCAACTCCGGGTCACCGGGCCCGACTCCGACGCCTATGAGCTTGCTCATCCCGCACACCTCTCGACGCTGTGTCTTCCCGGGGGACGACCCCCGGACCCCCGGCCTTCCAAGCAGGCCGCATCCGGCGACCCGCTCACTTCCTGCACCCCTCGACCAGACGCCGTGCAATGCCGGGCCGGGAGGCCCAGTGCGTATGCAGATAGCTCGCATGCACGCCCTGCTGTACGAACCCTTCGACCCGGCGCTCGGGCTGATGCAGCCCCCAGGCGGGCTGGGCCCCCGCACCCGGCTCCAGAACGGTCCGGTGAAATTCATGCCCCTGCATCCGCGTCCCCGCGACGGCCAGCGAACTGTCCGACACGGCAACGGCCTCGCGATACCCGAGCGTGAGCCGTTCCGACATCCGCCCCTCACCGTCGAGGACCCCGCACATCGGCTGCCCGTCGAGGGACCGCGACAGATAGAGCAGCCCGGCACACTCGGCGGCGACGGGAGCCCCGGAAAAGGCAAGCTCGGCAACGGCCTTACGGAGGGGCTCATTGGCGGAGAGCTCAGGAGCGAACACCTCAGGGAACCCGCCGCCGATGACCAACCCCCGTGTCCCGTCGGGCAGTTGCTCGTCGCGCAACGGATCAAAGGTGACGACATCGGCCCCGGCGGCGGAGAGGAGCTCGGCATGCTCGGCGTAGGAGAACGTAAAGGCGGCCCCGCCGGCGACAGCGACGACGGGCCGAGCGCCCCGCGGTTGCGAGCCGGTATCGGCAAAATCAAGCCCGTCCGGCGATTGAGGACCGGGGTCTGGGGCGGAGCCCCCCACGCGGCGGAGCCGCACAGTGTCTCGCCGGGAAGGGGCGGGTAGGGGAAATCCCCCGTCCCCGACCCCGGCCTCCCACGCCGCCCCCGCCAAGGGAGGCGCAGTACGCGCCAACGCCAGCACAGCCTCCAGATCGCACCCCGCCCGCACCTGCGCGGACAGAGCCCGTACCGCCTCGACCGCAGAAGCCCGCCGCTCGGCAACCGGCACAAGCCCCAGATGCCGCGAGGGAGCAGCGACGGACTCCACCCGCCGCAACACCCCAAGGACCGGCACCCCGGACTCCTCCAGAGCCTCCCGCAGCAACGCCTCATGCCGATCGGAGGCGACCTTGTTCAGGATCACGCCCCCGATCCGCACCTGCGGATCCCAGGAGGCGAACCCGTGCACCAGCGCGGCCACCGACCGCGACTGCGACGACGCGTCGACGACCAGCACCACCGGCGCCCGAAGCAGCTTCGCGACGTGCGCGGTCGATGCGAGCTCCCCACGCCCCGCAGCCCCGTCGTACAGCCCCATGACACCCTCGACGACCGCGAGATCGCACCCCGCCGCCCCATGGGCGAACAGCGGCGCGATCAACTCCTCGCCGCACAGAAAGGCATCAAGATTCCGCCCCACCCGCCCCGTGGCGAGCGAGTGATACCCGGGATCGATGTAATCGGGACCGACCTTATGAGGGGAAACAGCAAGCCCCCGCCCCGCGAAAGCCGCCATCAACCCCGTCGCGACCGTCGTCTTCCCGCTCCCCGAAGCCGGCGCCGCGACAACAATCCGAGCTACCACTCGATACCCCTCTGGCCCTTCTGACCGGCATCCATCGGATGCTTGACCTTCGTCATATCGGTCACCAGATCGGCGAGCTCAACCAACGGTTCAGGCGCACCCCGCCCCGTGATGACGACATGCTGAGTCCCGGGCCGCCCCCGCAGCACTTCCACCACCTCATCGACGTCCACCCACCCCCACTTCATCGGGTAGATGAACTCATCGAGGACGTACAGCCGATAGGTCTCCAGGGCCAGATCCCGCTTGACCTGCTCCCACCCTTCCCGGGCCGCGTCCTCGCTGCTCTCGATGTCGCGCTGGACCCAGGACCACCCCTCGCCCATCTTGTGCCAGGCGACGGTCCCGCCCTCGCCGCTCGCACCCAGTACGCGCAGCGCCCGCTCCTCGCCGACCTTCCACTTCGCGGACTTCACGAACTGGAAGACCCCGATGGGCCACCCCTGATTCCAGGCGCGCAGGGCGAGCCCGAAGGCAGCGGTGGACTTCCCCTTCCCGACCCCGGTGTGCACCACGACGAGCGGCCGGTTGCGCCGCTGCCTCGTGGTCAGCCCGTCGTCGGGTACGGACTCCGGCTGTCCCTGCGGCATTAAGCGGCCCTCCGATGGCTGCGGTTGCTGTCCTGCACATCCCTGACGAGCCCGGCGACAGCCTCGGCCCGCAATTCCCCCAGCGTCACGGCGGTCCCTCCGAGGTGCCGGGCAAGGTCCCCGGCGAGCCCGAGCCGCACGGGGCCCGACTCGCAGTCGACCACCACGGACGCCACACCCTCGGCCTCGTGCAGCCGCGCCGCACGCGCGGCGAGAGCGACCGGCTCGGGCCCTCCGGTGGCGCGCCCGTCCGTGACGACGACGAGCAGCGGCCGCCGCGAGGGATCGCGCATGCGCTCCACACGCAGTACGTCATGAGCCTTCAACAGCCCGGCGGCGACAGGCGTACGCCCCCCGGTGGGCAGCATTTCGAGCCGAGCGGCAGCAGCATCGACGGACGAGGTGGGCGGCAGCGCGACCTCGGCGTCCGCCCCCCGAAAGGAGATGAGCCCCACTTTGTCGCGCCGCTGATAGGCATCGAGCAGCAGCGAGAGCACGGCCCCCTTCACGGCGCTCATCCGCTGCCGGGCGGCCATGGACCCGGACGCGTCGACGACGAACAGCACCAGGTTCCCCTCGCGCCCCTCACGGTTGGCCTGCCGCAGATCGTCCCGCCGTACGACGAGTCCGCGCCCGGACCGCCCGCGCGCCCGCTGGTGCGGGGCTGCGGCCTGGATGGTCGCGGCCAAGTGGAGCTTGGTGAGGGCCCCTTGGGGCCGCCGGGCCCCAGTGGTCCGGCCGTGCTCGGTCCGCGCCCGGGACCGCCGCCCGGAGGCGCCTTCGCCCAGCCCCGGAACGCTCAGCGCCTTCGTACGAAACGGCTCCCCGGCCCGAACAGGACTCTGCTCCCCGGCGCCGGGCTGCCCACCAGGCGTGTCGCCCTGCTCCCCGCCACCCTGTGACGGCGTGTCGTCGCCCCCCTGCGGAGACTGCCCGCCACCGCCGGGCCCATCAGGATCGGGATCGGGCTCGTCGTCCCCACCCTCGCCATCGCCCCCGCTCGACTCCTGCAGAGTCTCGTCGAGCTTGTCCTCGTCAAGTCCCGGCGCATCAAAGGGATTGCGTCGACGCCGGTGCGGAAGGGCGAGCAGCGCGGCCTGCCGCACATCCTCGGCGATGACGTCCTCACGCCCGGCCCAGGCGGCGAGCGCACTCGCGGTACGGGCCATCACGATGTCGGCCCGCATCCCGTCGACCTCGAAGGCGGCACAGGTGGCGGCGATCTGCCGCAGGGCAGGATCACCGAGCCGTACGGCCGGAAGAAGCGCCCGCGCCGCGACGATCCGCGCCCTCAACGCCTCTTCCTCATCGGCCCACTTCAGGCCGAACGCGACCGGATCGTCGTCGTAGGCCAGCCGCCGCCGTACGACTTCCACCCGCAGATCGGGCTCGCGCGAAGCAGCCACCTCGACGGTCAGCCCGAACCGGTCGAGCAACTGCGGCCGCAATTCGCCCTCTTCGGGATTCATGGTCCCGACGAGCAGGAACCGGGCGGCGTGGCGTACGGAGACGCCCTCGCGCTCGACGTACGAGGCGCCCATGGCGGCGGCGTCGAGCAGCAGATCGACCAGATGATCGTGAAGGAGATTGACCTCGTCGACGTAGAGGATGCCGCGATGGGCATCGGCCAGCAGCCCCGGCTCAAAGGCCTTGACGCCCTCGGCGAGAGCACGCTCGATGTCGAGGGCCCCGACGAGCCGGTCCTCGGAAGCCCCCACAGGCAGCTCAACGGTCCGCGCCGCACGCGCCGCGCCATCGCCACCGTCGTGAGGCCCGTCGGGACAAGCGGGATCTGGGGAGTGGGGATCGCAGGAGAACCGGCACCCGGAAACAACGGAAACCTCAGGCAGCAGAGCGGAGAGGGCACGCACGGCGGTGCTCTTGGCGGTCCCTTTCTCGCCCCGTACGAGGACACCGCCGACCCGCTCGGAGACGGCATTGAGCAGCAGGGCAAGCCGAAGGTCGTCCTGCCCGACGATGGCGGTGAAGGGATAGGGGGTGCTCATGCGGTGGCCTCCTTGAGCAATGGGGGTGCATTTTCAAGCCGTCCGGCGATTGAGGATCGGGGGTCCGGGGTCAGAGCCCCCGGAGCGGGGGCGCAGGGGGCGCAGCTCACGCGTCACCCTCCAAGTCACCCTCGAGCTCCAGATACGTCTCCCGCAGCCGAGCCAGCGTCTCCGCCTCGGGCTCCGCCCAGAGCCCCCGCTCGGCCGCCTCCAGCAACCGCTCCGAAATGCCCCTCAACGCCCAGGGATTGGACGTCTTCATGAACTCCCGGTTCTCCGGATCGAACACGTACTCCGCCGACAACTTCTCGTACATCCAGTCGTCGACGACCCCCGCAGTCGCGTCGTACCCGAACAAGTAATCCACGGTGGCGGCCATCTCGAAGGCCCCCTTGTACCCATGCCGCCGCATGGCCGCCATCCACCGGGGATTGACGACCCGCGCCCGGAACACGCGATGGGTTTCTTCCCCCAGGGTCCGCGTCTTGACCTGATCCGGCGTCGCACTGTCACCCACGTACGCCTCGGGCGACTCCCCGGTCAGATGCCGCACCATGGCGACCATCCCGCCGTGGTACTGAAAATAGTCATCAGCGTCCACAAGGTCGTGTTCCCGCGTATCGACATTCTTCGCAGCGACCTGAATCCGCCGGAAGGCGGTCTCCATGTCGCCCCGCGCATTGCGCCCCTCCAGGCCGCGCCCATACGCATAGCCGCCCCACACCGCGTACACCTCGGCCAGATCCGCGTCGGACCGCCAGTTCCGCGCATCGATGAGAGGCAGCAGCCCGGCCCCGTAAGCCCCGGGCTTGGACCCGAAGATCCTGGCCGTGGCCCGCCGCCGGTCCCCGTGCTCGGCGGTGTCCTCATCGGCGTGAGCGCGTACGAAGTTGAGGCCGGCGGGCTCATCGAGCTCGGCCACCGCCCGCACCGCGTCGTCGATCAGCCCCACCACATGCGGGAAGGCGTCCCGGAAGAACCCCGAGATCCGCACGGTCACATCGATCCGGGGCCGCCCCAGCTCCTCCAGGCCCACCACCTCGAACCCGGTCACGCGCCGTGAGGCGTCGTCCCACACGGGCCGGCACCCCAACAGGGCGAGGATCTCCGCGATGTCGTCCCCCTGGGTCCGCATCGCCGACGTACCCCACACCGTCAGCCCGACCGACTTCGGGTACTCGCCGCTGTCCTCCAGGTACCGCGCGATCAGCGAGTCGGCGAGCGACTGCCCGACCTCCCAGCTCAGCCGCGACGGAATCGCCTTCGGGTCGACCGAATAGAAGTTCCGCCCGGTCGGCAACACATTGACCAGCCCGCGCGTGGGCGACCCCGACGGCCCGGCCGGTACGTACCCACCGTCCAGGGCCAGCAGGATGTGCCCGATCTCGTCGGTGGTCCGAGCGAGCCGGGGCACGACCTCCTCGCAGGCGAACCTCAACACGGCAGCGACGCCCGGCAGTTCGATGCCCCCCAGCACCTCACCCACCAGCGGAGCCACCGCACCCCCGTCCCAGCCCCGCGCCTCCATGCCCTCGGCGAGCCGCCGGCACAGCTGCTCCAGCAGATCGATCGCGTCGGCACCGCTCCGCGCGGGCCCGTCGACCAGCGCGCTCAGCTCGACCGGCACCTTCACCGCCGCGCCGGGCTCGCTCAGCAACTCCTTCTCGACCAGCCCGAAGTGCTCGGCGAGGCAGGCCCGCAGCCCCGGCAGTGCGTTCGCGGTGCCACCCCACACCTGCGAGGCACGCAGCACGGCGAGCACCAGATTGACCCGGGCCTCACCTTCGGGCCCGCCACCCAGCACATGCAGCCCGTCGCGGATCTGTACGTCCTTGATCTCGCACAGATAGCCGTCGATGTGCATCACAAACGAATCGAAGTCGCCGTCGTCCGGCTGCTCGTCGACATGCAGATCGTGATGAAGTTCGGCCGCCTTCACCAGAGTCCAGATCTGCGCCCGCACAGCCGGAGCCTTCGTCGGATCCAGATCGCTCACGAGCGCGTACTCGTCGAGCAGCTGTTCCAGCTTCGCCAGATCCCCGTACGTGTCGGCTCGCGCCATCGGCGGCACCAGATGGTCCACCACCGTCGCGTGCCCGCGCCGCTTGGCCTGTGTCCCCTCGCCCGGGTCGTTGACGATGAAGGGGTAGATCAACGGCAGCTCGCCGAGCACCGCATCGGGCCCGCACCCGCGCGAAAGCCCAAGTCCCTTCCCCGGAAGCCATTCCATGGTCCCGTGCTTGCCCATATGAATGACGGCGTCCGCGCCGAACGAATTCTCCAGCCACCGATACGTCGCCAGATAATGATGGGAAGGCGGCATGTCCGGATCATGGTAAATAGCAATGGGATTCTCACCGAATCCACGCGGCGGCTGAATCAGCACCACCACATTCCCGAACTGCAGCGAGGCCAGCACGATGTCGTCCCCGTCGACGTACAGCTGCCCGGGCGGCGGGCCCCAATGCTCCAGCATGCTGTCCCGGAGCCCGGCCTCCACCGTCGCGAACCACTCCTCGTAGTCGGCGAGCGGCACCCGCGCCGGAGCCGCCGCCAACTGCTCCTCGGTCAGCCACTCCACGTCGTGCCCACCGGCGTTGATCAGCCGGTGGATCAGCTCATCGCCCTCGGCAGGGTGCCCCTCCACCCCGTAGCCGGCATCACGCAGTGCATCCAGCACGCGTACGGCGGACGCAGGGGTGTCGAGTCCCACCGCGTTCCCGACCCGTGAATGCTTCGTCGGATAGGCGGTGAAGACCACGGCGATCCGCTTCTCCGCATTGGGCTTGTGCCTCAACTGCGCATGCCGTACGGCAATTCCGGCCACCCGCGCCGCCCGCTCGGGGTCGGCCACGTACACCGGAACCTCCCCCTCGCCCTGTTCCTTGAAAGAGAACGGAACAGTGATGATCCGCCCGTCGAATTCCGGAATCGCCACCTGCATGGCAGCGTCCATCGGCGACAGCGCGGCGTCCGACGCATCCCACACGGCCCGCGAGGACGTCAGACACAGCCCCTGCAGTACGGGCACATTCAGCTCGGCCAGCGCCCCGATGTCCCAGGCCTCGTCGTCCCCGCCCGCGGAGGCGTCGGAGGCCCGTGTGCCGCCCGCCGCCAGCACGGTCGCGACCAGCGCATCCGTCCGCCCCAGCAGCTCGTACAGCGCAGGATCCGCACCCCGCAGCGAACCGCAGTACACCGGAAGGGCGTTGGACCCCCGCGCCTCGATCGCGTCGCACAGCACATCGACGAATCCGGTGTTCCCCGACAGCTCATGAGCGCGGTAGAAGAGCACCCCCACCGTCGGCCGCCCCTCGACCCGCTCGCGCGCCCCGTGGACCCCCCACTCGGGCATCTTCTGCGGCTCGGCGAAGCCGACTCCCGTCAGCAGCACGGTGTCGGAGAGGAACCGCGCCAGCTCCACCAGGTTCCCGGGACCGCCCTCCACCAGATACCGCAGCGCCTCCGCGACGACCCCCGCGGGCACCGACGAATCGGCCATCAACTCCGCGTCCGGTACGGTCTCGCCGCCCAGCAGCACGGTGGGTATCCCGCTCGCCCGCAGCACCGCGAGCCCGTCCTCCCAGGCCCGCTTTCCGCCCAGCAGCCGTACGACGGCGACCGAGGCGCCCTCGATCAGCCCGGGAAGCTCCTCGCTCACCTCGATCCGCGTCGGATTCCCGATCCGGTACGGAGCGCCGGAGGCCCGGGCCGCGAGCAGATCCGTATCGGCGGTCGACAACAACAGCACTGTGGTCATTCGGGCGCTCCAGGTGCGATGAAGGGAAGTCCTGACGGTGCGCCCGACTCGATGAGTGCGAGCAGCGCGTCCGTGTCCGCGTGTTCCTCGATGAGATCGCCCAGGCGATCCAGCTGCTCCTCGCGGAGCGCTCCAAAACTCGTGTCGGGCGCGGGAACGAACCGCCGCCCCGCGGCCGCCGCGACCTCCCGAAGGAAGGCCCGCCGGAAGCCGTCGCTCTCCAGCGACCCGTGCCAGTGCGTGCCCCATACGGCACCGACCCGGCACCCCTCCAAGAAGGTCTCTCCGCCCAGCACTTGGGCCACCCCGTGATGGATCTCGTACCCCTCCACCCGTTCACCCAGCGCCTCGCCCACCGGCCGATCCAGGGTCTTCTCCACGGCGAACCGCACCCGCACGGGCAGCAGTCCGAGCCCGTCGACGGCCCCGGCCCGCGACTCGACGTCGTCCTCGATGTGCTCCCCGAGGACCTGGAAACCGCCGCAGATCCCCAGCACGGGCAGGCCTGCCGCCGCCCGCCGCAGCAGCGCGTCGGCGAGCCCGCGCTCCCGCAGCCACTCCAGCGCCCGCACCGTGCCGCGCGTCCCCGGCACGATGACCAGATCCGCGTCGACGAGCTCCTCGGCCCGGTCCACGAACCGCACCACCACACCCGGTTCTGCGGCCAGCGCGTCCACATCGGTGAAGTTGGACATCAGCGGTACGGCGCACACGGCGACCCGCAGCACGTCCTCGCCGAACGGCGGCGCGACGACGGACTCCCGTACGGCGCCGCGCATCGAGACGCGCAGCCCGTCCTCCTCGTCGATGCCGAGCCCGTGCGTGTACGGCAGCACGCCGTACGTACGCCGCCCGGTCAGCCCCGTGAGCATGTCGATCCCCGGCTCCAGGAGCGAGACGTCCCCCCGGAACTTGTTCACCAGGTACCCGGCGACGAGCTCCTGGTCCTCCGCGCTCAACAGGGCCGTCGTCCCGAAGAACGAGGCGAAGACACCACCCCGGTCGATGTCGCCGACAACGACCACGGGGAACCGCGCGGCCCGCGCGATCCCCATGTTCACGATGTCGGTCCGGCGCAGATTGATCTCGGCCGGACTGCCCGCCCCCTCGCAGATCACGGCGTCATACGTGCCCCGCAGTTCCTCCAGGCACTCCACGACGGTCCCGAGCAGCGATTCCTGCCGCCCCCCGTGGTAGCCCCTGGCACTCATCTCCCCGACCGGTTTGCCCATCAGCACGACCTGGCTGCTGCGGTCGCTCCCGGGCTTGAGCAGCACCGGGTTCATCAGCGCGGTCGGTTCCACCCGGGCGGCCTGCGCCTGCATGGCCTGCGCGCGCCCGATTTCCGCGCCTTCCCGCGTGACGAACGAATTGAGCGACATGTTCTGCGCCTTGAAGGGGGCGACCTTCACGCCCTGGCGCACCAGCCACCGGCAGATCCCGGCGGTCACGACGCTCTTGCCCGCGTCGGAGGTGGTTCCCGCGACGAGAAGCCCGCCGCCCTTGCCTCTGCTTGTCATGCCCTGTTCCTCCTGGCTCCGTACGCCCAGCGCACGGCGACGCACGTCACCAGTGCCAGTGCGTTCACCCGACGCGACAGCCGTACGGCCCGCTCGATGTCCTGTGTCCCGACCTCGCGGGCACCGCCGTTGAGCACGGCGCGGTGCTCGATCCGGCCGCCGTACGACAAGGTCCCCCCGAGCCGTACGCCCAACGCCCCAGCGAACGAGGCCTCCACCGGCCCCGCGTTCGGGCTCGGGTGCTTGCCGGCGTCCTCGCGCCAGGCCCGCACCGCACCCCGCGCGTCATCGCCCGCGAGCACGGCGAGCGCGGCGGTCAGGCGCGCCCCCGGCCAGCCGGCGAGGTCGTCGAGCCGGGCCGAAGCCCACCCGTAGCGCCGGTACTTGGACGACTTGTGCCCGACCATCGCGTCGAGGGTGTTCACGGCCCGGAACCCGACCAGACCCGGCACCCCACCCAGCGCGCCCCACACCAGGGCGCCCACCACCGCGTCGGAGGTGTTCTCGGCGACGGACTCCACGACCGCACGGGCGATCTGCTGCGCGTCGAGCTCTGAGGGATCGCGCCCGCACAGATGCGGCAGCCGCTCCCGGGCGACCTCGATGTCGCCGGTGGCCAGCGCGCCGCCGACGGCCCGCGCCTCGCGCCCCAGCGAGGTCCCGCCGACAACGGCCCAGGTGGCGGCGGCAGTCAGCGCCACGGCAGCGGCGGGCCGGCCACGCAGGGCACGCTCCGCCACGGCGGCAGCGGCGACGGCACCACCGGCACAGACCACGGCATGCAGTGCGCCCCACCCGCGGTGGTCACGCCACAGACGCCCCTCGACAGCGGCAGCGGCCCGCCCGAACACGGCGACCGGATGCCCCCGGCGAGGATCACCGAGCAGCAGGTCGCCGAGAAGTCCGGCCGTTGCGCCGTACGCGAAGACTCGCTCGGCACGCATGGTTCAACAGAGGGGAGAAGAGACCGGCAACAGGCAGCCGTACGCAACGCTCATGGCGAAAAGTCCTCACTCAGGGTGTCCGCGCCCTGGTTCGACGTGATCGGCGGCGAGAGTTCCTGGCTCCCGGGGGATCAACCCCCGGTGACAGTGGCGGGACCGCGCCGGATTCGCACCGGACTTCCTCTCCATGCCGCCGTATTGGCTTCGGCAGTCCACCACGGTCGGAGAACACCCGTCAACTCACTCTTGACCTGCGAAGGAAGAGTGTGTTGGGGCACACAGAAGACCGCCCCGCACGGATGCGCGGGGCGGTCGGGGACGGTGAGGTCCGTCAGGCGACGATCAGGTAGATCCCGTACGCGACGGCCGCCGCGCAGAGCGCGAAGCAGACGTACGCACCGGAGCGCGCCACCAGGGTCGGACCTGCGGAACCGGCCGTGCCGGAAGTGCCGGAAGTGCCGGAGGTCTCCGCGGACTTGGACAGTCCGACGATGCCGAGGGTGAACAGACCCACCAGCCCGACGGTCGCCACGAGGCTGACGCCGAAGACGGTGCCGAGTGCTTGCCAGTCGATGTGCATACCGCTGATTCCTTAACCGTGTCCGGGACTCAGACCGTGGCCGGTCGGGTCGGCTCGGGGGTTGCGCCCCCGGGCGACGGGATGGTGGTCCTGAGCCCTTCGGCCGGGGCGCCGGCCGGGGGAGGCGGGGTGACGGCCGCGATCGCGGTGGTCACGACGCCTGCGGGCTCCGCGTCCGCGTCGGGGACGACGCTGGTGTGGTCGACCGGCTTGCGGCGCGAGAGCGACCAGATGACGCCCGAGCCCGCGACGAGCAGGACGGCGACCGAGGCGATGCCGATGTTGCCCTGGCGGGTGAGGAACTCCGCACCCGCGCCGACGACCGCGGCGGCCGGCAGGGTCAGACCCCAGGCGACGAACATCCGGGTCGCGGTGGACCAGCGGACCACCCCGCCCCTGCGGCCGAGGCCCGCGCCCATGACCGAGCCCGAGCAGACCTGGGTGGTGGAGAGCGAGAAGCCGAGGTGCGAGGAGGCCAGGATGACCGTGGCCGCACCGGTCTGGGCGGCGAAGCCCTGCTGCGGGCGGAGCTCGGTGAGGCCCTTGCCCATGGTCTTGATGATGCGCCAGCCGCCCAGGTACGTACCGAGGGCGATGGCCAGACCGGCCGAGACGATGACCCACAGCGGCGGGTTGGCGCCGGGGGCGAGGACGCCGCCCGTCACCAGCGCCAGGGTGATGACACCCATGGTCTTCTGCGCGTCGTTGGTGCCGTGGGCGAGGGAGACCAGACCGGCGGAGGCGATCTGGCCGGCCCGGTAGCCCTTGGCCGTGGCCTTGTCGTCCGTACGGCTGCCGATCTTGTACGTCAACTTGGTGGCCAGGTAGGCGGCCAGGCCGGCGACGAGCGGGGCGGCGACCGCGGGGATCAGCACCTTGGTGATGACGGTGTTGCCGTTGACCCCGGAGGTGCCCACGGACATCAGCGTCGCGCCGATCAGGCCGCCGAAGAGAGCGTGGGAGGAACTGGACGGCAGGCCGAGGAGCCAGGTCAGCAGATTCCAGAGGATGGCGCCGACGAGCGCCGCGAAGATCACTTCCGTGCTGATGCCTTTTTCGTTGATGATCCCGCCGGAGATCGTCTTGGCGACCTCCACGGACAGGAACGCACCGACGAGATTGAGCACTGCGGACATGGCCACCGCAGTCTTGGGCTTGAGAGCGCCGGTCGAGATGGTCGTCGCCATCGCATTGGCGGTGTCGTGGAAACCGTTCGTGAAGTCGAACACGAGAGCGGTAACGATCACGATCCCAAGGAGCAGGGTCAGGTGTTCCATTTACCTGGGCAATCGCTCGAGGTCATTGACTCTTGGAAGGTAGGGAACCCGAGTGAACGGAAGATGAACTGAGGCGGGCGTTGTGGTGACCCCAAACGGGGGAGCGCCACTCCGGTTGTGTTCACGCCGTCACCGGAGCGGCCGCCCGGCCGTGCGGGCACCGGGATTTCTACCCCTTTGCGAACCGCTGGAGCCGGCTGACCGACCCGTTGAAGAGATTCTGATCACCCGGCAGCGATCCGCTGCCGTTGTCGTACTGCCAGATCGTCCAGTACGACCACCCGGCGGGCAGTTCCCCGGGCGTCGTGTTGTACCGCGCCAGCCACAGGTCGTGGGTCGGGGCGAAGGCCCGGCTCTTGCCGGTGCAGCTGTTCCACCACCGCGTGGTGGTGTAGATGACGGGCCGGTGACCGGTCCTGCGCCGCACCTCGTCGCTGAAGGACGTGATCCAGCCGACCATCTGCGCCTTGCTCAGCCCGTAGCAGATGTCCTTCCCGTACGGGTTGTGCTCCAGGTCGACCGCGGGCGGCATGGTCCAGCCGTCGCGGTGCCACCAGCCGCCGTACGTCACGAAGTAGGCGGCCTGTGCCTTCCCGTTCCCGGGCGACTCGGCGGGGACGGCGAAGTGATAGGCGCCCCTGATGATCCCGGCCTTCCGCGCGCCGTCGTACTGCTGCGAGAAGTAGGGATTGCGGTACGTCGTGGACTCGGTGGCCTTCACGTAGACGAACCGGGCGCCCTCGGCCCTGGCCTTCTTCCAGTCCACGTTCTTCTGGTGCGAGGAGACGTCGTGTCCCCGTGGCTTGTCCGCGCCCGATGCCGGAAGGCCGGCGAGCGCGGTACCCCCCAATACGGTCAGTGCCGCCACGGACACGGTGAGTGTCCGTACCCGGGCACGTTGAAGGAACGGTGTGTTGTCACGGGCCATGCTTTCCCCCCGATGGCGTCGTGCGTGACGAAGCCCGCCAGAAGCTACCGCAAGATCCGTACATCTCCGGCGCTCTCCGGCCAACTCCGGCATCAACGGAGGACCGGCGTCCGCCGGCCGCCTGGCACGATCCTCCTCATGACCTCACAGGACGCGATCGCAGAAGCCTGGGCCGAGCTCGTCGCCACCGCCCGCAGAACTGCGGCGGAGGGACTGGTCGTCGGCACCTCGGGCAATGTCTCCGTGCGGTCGGGGGACCTGATCCTGCTCACCCCCAGCGGCGTCCCCTACGGCCGGCTCGGCCCCCAGGACACCGTCGCCGTCGATCTCTCCGGCCGCCAGGTCATCGGCACCCTCGCCCCGACCAGCGAGCTTCCCCTCCACCTCGCGGTCTACGGCAGCACCGACGCGACGGCCGTCGTGCACACCCACGCCGTCCACGGGACCGCCGTCTCCACGCTCGTCCCCGAGCTCCCCCTGGTCCACTACATGGCCGCGGCGCTCGGCGGCCCGGTGCGCGTCGCGCCGTACGCGCTCTACGGATCGGAGGAGTTGGCCGAGAATGTGCTGCGCGCCCTTGCCGGGCGCACGGGATGCCTGCTGCAGAACCACGGCACCCTCACGTACGGAACCACCCTCTCCCAGGCGTACGACCGCACGGCCCAGCTCGAGTGGATGTGCGAGCTCTGGCTGAAGGCGAGCGCACTCCCCGGCCGGGACCCGCACCTGCTGACCACGGCCCAGCTGGAGAAGGTCACCGAGAAGCTCCGCGGCTACGGCCCGCAGCGCCGATAGGCACGCCGGGCCCCGTTGGGCCCCCGCCCACTGGCCGCGGAGGCCGCCCGCACCGACACTGGAGGCGTGCGCCCGGCTACAGCGACGGCAGCGGCCGTCACCACCCTGATCGGCGTCGGCGCGGCTGTGGTCGCCGCCGGACGCTACGCCAGCGATGCCGCCCTCAAGGCGCCGCGCGGCCGACCACTGCCCGCCGACCCACGGCTCACCCTGCACGCCACGGCGCCCGGCCAGGTCACCCTGACCCGCAGCCTGGCCTCGGTGCGCCCCGGTACGTACGGCCTCGAGAACCCCGACGTCCACGCCGTCGTCGGACCCGTCCTCGACGAGGTCCCGCACAGCGCGGACACGGTCGTGCGCCGCCTGGAACGCGTCACGCACGGCTCCCTGGAGCCCGGCGCCCGGCTCCGGCTGACCCCGCAGCTCCACCAGGGGAATCCGTACACGGCGCTCGGCCTCGACCACAGCGACGTCGTCATCACCGGTGAACTCGGCGCGCTCCCCGCCTGGTTCGTGCCCGCGATCCGTTCCACCTGGGTCATCACCGTGCACGGACTCGGCACCACCAGGGAGCACCCCATGAACGTCATGGACTTCCTGAACCGGCAGCGGTTCCCCGTCCTCGACCTGACCTACCGGGGGGACCTGGGCGCCCCGCGCCCGCCGGACGGACTCGGCCACCTGGGCGAATCCGAGTGGCGCGACGTGGACGCCGCGATCCGGTACGCGGTGCGCGGCGGCGCCGACCGCATCGTGCTGTACGGCTGGTCCACCGGCGCCACGATGGCCCTGCACGCCGCGTCCCGGTCCGCCTTGCGGCACCACGTCAGCGGCCTCGTCCTGGACTCCCCGGTCCTCGACTGGCAGACCACGCTCCGGGCGCTCGCCGCGACCCGCCACACCCCGGCCGCGCTCCTCCCGCTGGCGGTCCGGGCAGCCGAGGGCCGCACCGGTCTGCACTCCGGAAGCTACTTCGAAGTACCGGTCCCCACCCTGATCCTGCACGGCCCCGGAGACCACGTCGCGCCCTGGGGGCCCTCCAGGGAACTGGCCGCGAGGCGGCCGGAGTTGACCACGCTCCACCAGGTTCCGGATGCTCCTCATGCCGCCATGTGGAATGCGGACCCCGGAGCGTACGAGGAGGCGCTTCGCCGCTTCCTCACCCCTCTCATGTGACCCCTCAGGTGCGCGCCGCCGATTCCGTTTGGGCTTTCGGGGCGTCAGCGGAGAGACTGACCTCCGTGACGACCCGGAAGCCTGATGAGAAGTTGGCGCGCGACTCCAGACTGCGACTCGTCCGCCCCCGGCCCCTTGCCACGGCCCGCCGGGCCGTGACGAACCGGCGCACGCGTCCCACCCCCCGCCCGCCCGAGGGCACCCCGGCCCCCGCAGAGCTGGCCCGTCAGGCGAGGCAGGTGCTGGCCGACGCGGTACGGGTCGCCCGCTGGGCCGCCGACACCCTGGCCGCCCCCGAGCCCGAACAGACGGCCCATGAACTGCAGTTGACCCCCGGCCAGGTGCGCGCGGGCTGGGACCGTGCCCGCCTCGCCGGGCTCGTCGAACTCCACGACACCACCGTCCGCCCCGGCTGGCGCCTGCGCGCCTGGGACCGCGACGACTCGGCCGTGCTGCGCGGCTGGGTCGCCCTCTTCGACGCCTGGTCGATCGTCCACCCCGCCGACCGTGACGTGGCCCCCGCCGCGGTCGCCGAAGTCGTCGAAGCCGTGCCCCAGGTGCTCTCCCTCCTCCAGCTCTCCGCGGGCCCCGTGACCTTCCCCGCCCTTCTGGACCTCCTGGAGCAGCGCGTCGCGGAACTCCGCGAGGAACGCTGCGAGGTTCCGTACGGCCCCCAGCCGCAGGAGACGCAGCCCCCCGCCGCACCGGCGCCCCTCCCGCCCCTCCTGGGCTGGGCCCTGCGCGGACTGGCAGCCGTGGGCGCGCTGACGCTGGGCAAGGACCAGGCCACCCTGACCCCGCTCGGCAACTGGGCGGTCTGGGTCAAGCTCGAACAGATCTGTGTCGCGGCCCAGAGCCCCGCGGGCAACATCGAGCAGCCCGCCGAGGACATGCTGCACGGCTGCGCCGGACTCACCCCGGGCCCGGCCCGCGCCGAGTACCGCGCCTGGCTCGCCGCCCGCCCCGTCGGCAGCGCGGTCGCCGAGCTCCTCTCCGTCGCCCGCGGCGACGACGCCCTCCTGCGCGGCCTGGCCTTCGAGGCGCTGCGCGTCGTCGGCGGCCCCGCGGAGCCCGTGGTGCGTGCCGCGGCAGGGGAGCGCACCCTGCGCCCGTACGCCGTCCTCTGGCTGGCCGAGTACGAGGGCGCGGACCCCGAGGACGCCGCCGACGCCCTCACCCGCGAGGAAGCGACCTGGCTCTGGGTGGACACCGCCGCGGCGGTCTCCGACCACGGCGAGAGCCCGCTCCTGGTCCGCCACCTGGAATCAGCGGTCCAGGGCACGGTCCCCGCGCTGCTCGACGAGGTACGGGCCGTGGGCCACCCGCGCACCGTCCAGGTCCTGGTCGCCCTGGCCGCCGCCCACCCCGACCCCGCCCTGGCCAAGGCGGTGCGCCGGGCCGCCTTCCAGGTCCACACCGGAGGCGCGTAGCGCGCAGCGCGCGGCCGCTACCCGGCGGAGCCCCCGGGCGCATACGTACCGAAGCTCCAGACATTGCCCTCGGCGTCACGCGCCATGTAGTCCCGCCCGCCGTACTCCTGGTCCGTGGGCGGCATCAGGATCTCCACCCCGTGATCCCGGGCCTGCTGGTGGTGTGCGTCGACGTTCTCGACGACGACGTACACCCCGACAGGGCCGCCGTCCGCCAGCGCTTTGGCGAACGCGCCCTCCCGCCCCTTGGAGCCGAGCATCACCGCGCCGTTGCCGTAGGTCAGTTCCGCGTGGACCACAAGGCCGTTCTCGTCCTCGAAGACGCCCACCTCGCTGAAGCCGAAGGCGTCCTTCAGCAGCTGGACCGCTGCTTTCGCGTCGTCGTACAGAATCGTCGGACTGATGCTGCCGGTCATGCCCATCACCCCTCAACTCGGCTGATTTCCCCGTGCGATCCAGTCTTGCACCGGGCACTGACAACGCCCTATCGGAAGGTGTTGCACCGGCTCATGTCACCGGTGCGGTAACCGGTGTAGAACCACTGCTGGCGCTGCGCGGCCGAGCCGTGCGTCCACGACTCCGGGGTGACCCGGCCCTGGAACTTCTCCTGGATCCGGTCGTCACCCACCGCCGCGGCCGCGCTCAGCCCGTCCTCGATGTCGGCCTGCGTCAGCGAGCTGATCAGCGGCCGCCCGGTCGACTCGTCCGGCGTGCTCGTCGCGTGATGCGCCCATACGCCGGCGTAGCAGTCGGCCTGCAGTTCCACCTTCACCGCGTTGCTGTCGGCGCCCTGCCGCCCGTCCTGCGACTTGCTCAGCGTGCCCATCAACTGCTGCACATGGTGGCCGTACTCGTGCGCCACCACATAGGCCTGGGCGAACGCGCCGCCGCTGGAGCCGAACTTGGTCCGCAGCTCGTTGAAGAACCCCAGGTCCAGATAGACCTTGTTGTCGCGCGGGCAGTAGAAGGGTCCGACCGCCGAGGTCGCCGCCCCGCACGCGGTGGTGACCCGGTCGGAGAACAGGGTCGTCTGCGCGGGCGAATAGCGCGCACTCCGCCGGGTGAACTCCTGCCGCCAGAAGTCCTGCACGCTGTTGACCACCGCGACGATGCGGCAGTCCTCCTTGGCGTTGGCGTCCGTCCCCTTGCGGCAGGTCTGCTGGACCTGCGCCACGGACGACGCGCTCGCCGACGTCCCTCCGGTGTCGCCCGAGGACAGCCCGAGCTGTTCGGGACCCACCCCGAAGAACAGCCCCATGATCAGCGCGATGATGCCCGCGATACCGCCGCCGATGGTGGCCTTGCCGCCGGGAACGCGACTTCCGCGCACGTCCTGGACCTCGGAGGTGTCCAGATTGGCGTCGTCATCGAATTGCATGGTCCGAGTATCGACCGATTGATTGCGGTACGCGCTTTTTGTGGCCGAGGGAGTTACGCTCTGCGGCCCATGAGAACCATTGGCCGGGGCACGCGCCTCGCCGTCTCCGCCGTCGCCGCCGTGTGCGCACTGCCGCTGCTGACCGCCGCCCACAACGCACGCCCTCTTCCCTACGGAGACCGCCTCACCGTCCGCACCGGACCGGCGGGCCCTGCGGCGCCCGCCGGGCTGCGGACCCGGGGCACCGCGGTGGAGGCGTACGACAGCGACTCGGGCCGCACCCGCTGGACGTACCGCCGCGAGGGCCGCCGTCCGCTGGACCTGCTCACCGCTCCCGGCCACGCCTTCACGCTCTGGAGCGACGGCATGGTCACCGACACCGCCCGCTCTTCGGTGCGCTGGCACCGCGCCGTCCCGTACCCCGGGCACCGTACGACCGGAGTCCTGCGGTCCCTGGACCCCGGGACCCGGATGCTCGCCGTCGTCACCCCGGAGCGGATCATGGCGTACCGCGCCCAGGACGGCGATCTGCGCTGGGTCCTCCCGGCCGCCGAAGGCTGCGCCTTCGCACCTGACCGGACCCTGGGGGCCGGCGGTTCCCTGCTGGTCGCCCAGCCGTGCGGTCCTGGTGCCGCCTGGACCGAGGAACTGATCGCGGTGGACGGCCTGGGCCGGATCGCCCCGGGCCGCACCCCCCTGGGCAACGAACGTCCCCACCCCCGGGCCGGGCAGGCCTGACCCCTGCGGCGGCAGGGTCCGGGCGCGGCACCGTTAGACTGGGGTCATGGCATCTCTCCTTGTGCACTAGCCGGCGTCGATGCTGGGCGCCTGCCTCCGCCCTCCGCCTGCCCTTCCGCCGTCCATACCGCCCTGGAGTTTTACCGTGATCACCGCTTCCGGCATCGAGCTGCGTGCCGGCGCCCGCATCCTCATCGAGAACGCCTCTTTCCGCATCGCCAAGGGCGACCGCATCGGCCTCGTCGGCCGCAACGGAGCGGGCAAGACGACGCTCACCAAGTGCCTCGCCGGTGAGGGCACGCCCGCAGGCGGCACCATCACCCGCTCCGGCGAGGTCGGCTACCTCCCCCAGGACCCGCGCACCGGCGACCTCGAGATCCTCGCCCGCGACCGCATCCTCTCCGCCCGCGACCTCGACTCCGTACTGCGCAAGATGCGCGAGAACGAGCAGCGCATGTCGACGGGGCAGGGTGCCACGCGCGAAAAGGCGATGAAGAAGTACGAGCGCCTGGAGACGGAGTTCCTCACCAAGGGCGGTTACGCCGCCGAGGCCGAGGCCGCCACCATCGCCGCGGCCCTGGGTCTGCCCGACCGCATCCTCGGCCAGCCGCTGCACACGCTCTCCGGCGGTCAGCGCCGCCGCGTGGAGCTGGCCCGGATCCTCTTCTCGGACGCCGACACCCTGCTCCTCGACGAGCCGACGAACCACCTCGACGCCGACTCCATCGTCTGGCTCCGTGACTACCTGAAGAGCTACCGCGGCGGCTTCGTCGTGATCTCTCACGACGTCGAGCTGGTCGAGACGGTCGTCAACAAGGTCTTCTACCTGGACGCAAACCGCACCCAGATCGACGTCTACAACATGGGCTGGAAGCTCTACCAGCAGCAGCGCGAGGCGGACGAGAAGCGCCGCAAGCGCGAACGCCAGAACGCCGAGAAGAAGGCCGCGTCCCTCAACTCGCAGGCCGACAAGATGCGCGCGAAGGCCACCAAGACGGTCGCCGCCCAGAACATGGCCAAGCGCGCCGACCGGCTGCTCGCCGGTCTCGAAGCGGTCCGTGTCTCGGACAAGGTCGCCAAGCTGCGCTTCCCCGACCCCGCGCCCTGCGGCAAGACCCCGCTCATGGCGGAGGGCCTGTCGAAGTCGTACGGCTCGCTGGAGATCTTCACCGATGTCGACCTCGCGATCGACAAGGGTTCTCGCGTCGTCATCCTCGGCCTCAACGGTGCGGGCAAGACGACCCTGCTGAAGCTGCTCGCGGGGGCCGAGAAGCCCGACACGGGCGAGGTCATCGAGGGCCACGGCCTGAAGATGGGCTACTACGCCCAGGAGCACGAGACGCTCGACCCGGAGCGCACGGTCCTGGAGAACATGCGCTCTTCCGCACCCGACCTGGACCTCGTCCAGGTCCGCAAGACGCTGGGATCCTTCCTCTTCTCCGGCGACGACGTGGACAAGCCGGCGGGTGTGCTCTCCGGCGGTGAGAAGACCCGGCTCGCGCTCGCGACCCTGGTCGTCTCCTCGGCCAACGTCCTGCTTCTCGACGAGCCCACCAACAACCTCGACCCGGCCAGCCGGGAAGAGATCCTCGGCGCGCTGCGTACGTACAAGGGCGCGGTCATCCTCGTCACCCACGACGAGGGCGCGGTCGAGGCGCTGGAGCCCGAGCGGATCATCCTGCTCCCCGACGGCGTCGAGGACCTGTGGGGCCCGGGTTACCGGGATCTGGTCTCGCTCGCCTGATCGTCCGCCTGATCCACTTCGGATGGATCATTCGGCTTACAGGTGATCCTTCATCTGGGTGAGTCTCTCTCGTACCACGGCGTGGCATCCGCACAATTGCTGCCCTGACCACGCATTGCGTGGGTGCGGCGCTGACCTGGCGGTTCCCGCGATCACGCGCTCGGAATCCTGTATTCCGTTCAGTTCGCCGGGCTTCCGTCCGCAAAAGGTTGTCGTACGGACCTTGCCGAATGGGTGGCCAGGAAGCTCATGAGGGGTGATCATGAGAGTCCAGAGCGCACTTCCGCTGAGGAGGCACGGGTGGCCGAAACTCTGAAGAAGGGCAGCCGGGTAACCGGCGCCGCGCGCGACAAGCTCGCGGCAGACCTGAAGAAGCAGTACGACTCCGGGGCGAGTATCCGGGCGTTGGCCGAATCAACCGGCCGCTCCTATGGATTCGTTCACCGGATGCTCAGTGAATCCGGCGTGACGCTGCGAGGCCGCGGCGGAGCGACGCGAGGCAAGAAGGCTGCCTCGGCCTGAGTGAAGGGCATGGTCCTGGGCTCACCGGTTTCGGCGGTGCCCACCCGGTCGATCGCGAGGTTGGCCGGGTGGTTACTGTGCAGTCACTTAACTGTCTGCATCCGAACCGGAGGCGTCCCATGACCTCGCTCGACAACGTGCTCGACAAGGATGGCGTACGGCTCACCGTCGAGGACGCCATTGCCACGGTGACACTGACCAACCCGGAGAAGCGCAACGCCCAGTCTCCCGCTCTGTGGCGGGCGTTGACGGAAGCGGGTCGGTCACTTCCGGGCAGTGTGCGTGTCGTGGTGCTGCGCGGCGAGGGCAAGTCCTTCTCCGCCGGCCTGGACCGTCAGGCGTTCACGCCTGAGGGTTTCGACGGTGAGCCGTCCTTCCTTGAAATGGCGCGCGGTGGCGACGCCGAGCTCGACGCGGTTATCGCCGAGTACCAGGACGCTTTCACCTGGTGGCGCCGTAATGACCTGATCACCGTCGCGGCCGTTCAAGGCCATGCGATCGGTGCCGGATTCCAGCTCGCCCTCTCCTGCGACCTCCGGGTCGTCGCCGAGGACGTGCAATTCTCCATGCGCGAGACCAGCCTCGGGCTGGTCCCCGACCTGACCGGCACCCATCCGCTGGTGGGCCTCGTCGGGTACGCCCGCGCGCTCGAAATCTGCGTCACCGGACGATTCGTCGGTGCGGCCGAGGCGGTCGGCTGCGGCCTCGCCAATCTCTCCGTACCCGCTGATGAACTCGACGGCGCCGTAAGGGACTTGGCGGGCGCCCTGCTGGCCGCACCCCGCGATGCCGTGGTCGAGACCAAGGCGCTGCTGAGCGGCGCCTCGGGCCGCACCTTCGAGGAGCAGCGCACCGCCGAGCGCGCCGCCCAGGGCCGCCGCCTGCGCGATCTCGCAGGCCTGTCCGACTGATCCTCGTCCTGGCTCCGGCTGGGGGCCCTAGGAAACCCGCTGCGCGCGGTGCTTGACCGCGCGCAGCCGGACCACGGCCGGGAGCGCCGTCAGCCCGGCCGACGCGCGGGCGTGCTCCAGTGCTTCCGAGGTGAGGTCGGCGACCGCGGCGGCGGGCTGGGCGTGGGCCTCCAGGAGCAGGCCGATCCGCGCCTCGGGTGCGGTACGGCGCCCGGTCAGGGTGACGTTCGCACGGTCGACCCCGTGCAGCGCCTCCGCCTCGCTCGCCAGTACACCCTCCAGCGCCCGGCCCCTGAGCCGCGCTCCGTCGCCGTCCCCGCTGTCCACCAGGACTTCGGAGAGGCGTGAGCGTCGCAGCTGGGCCAGCAGCCACCACAGGGCAAGGAGCACCACGACCGCCAGCGCGGCGATGACGGCGGGCCACCACCAGCCGTTCTCGCGCCACCGGGTCCGGTCCGCCGTGCTCAGCAGCACGTCATGACGCCCGTCCCAGGGCCACCACGAAGGCACCGACCAGCCGAGACCTGTTGCCAGGACCGCGCCGCCCACGAGGAGCAGGACGAGTCCCGCGAGAGCGAGCAGCACCCGGTTCGCCGACTTCAGCATCGCGTCCACACCCCTACTTCTTCTTGGCCGGACGGCCGACGTGCACGGAGAGGCCGGGAGGTTTCGCGAGTCCCAGATCCGTGATGCCCGCACCCAGTGCGGTGTCCAAGTCGGCCCGGACGTCGTCGAGTTCACGGAAGTGCGACAGCGCGCGCACCGTGACCTTGGAGCGCTTCATGCGGATGCGTACGGACTGCACACCGGACACCTCCATGGCCCGGTCGCGCAGCACCAGCGCCGCGGCCTCCCGGTCGAGCCCGGCCCGTACGTCCGCAGTGGTGCGCCGCATCGGCAGCACCGAGCGCAGACCGGGCGTCGCCGCCAGGACGATCAGCCACAGACCCAGCGCGGCCGCGACGCCCGCGCCGGCCAGCACCCAGGTGTCGTCCAGCGGCCGGGTCGCCAGGTCGTCGGCGACCACCTTGCGCCAGTGCATCGCGGGGCGCCCCGCCCGGACCGCGGAGATGTCGTACAGCAGCAGCCCGGCGCCACCGATCACCACGAGGGCGAGCAGCAGGGCGGGGGTGCGGCGCGGCGACCAGAAGCGGTGGGCGCGGACGCCTCCCGGGTCGGTCGCCTCGTACGCCGCCGAAGAGGCGGACTGGTCGAGGTCCGGTGACCCGGACGCCTCGGGCGTCCGCTCGATGACCGGCAGGCGCTGCGTACCGGCCGTGCCGCCCTCGGGTTCGTACTCGCTCATCGGATCCTCCCCAGGCCCGTCCCGCGTGTCTGTGCGGAGTGCAGCCGCTCGACCTCCACCGTCACCTCGGGCACTTCCATGCCCGCCAACGCCTTGATGCGCAGGGCGACTTGACGGCGCACCGCGCCGCACTGGCCACCGATGTCGGACGGATAACCGAGCTCCAGACCAACGCGTACCCGCGCACGGTCGTCCTGCACCGTCACGGTGGCATGAGGTGGTGCGCCGTCGGCCGGAACCGCACCGTCCAGCGCCTCGCGCGCCGCCTGGGCGGCGATCTTGGAGACGACCCGGTCGGCGATCCGGGTCGCCCCGCGCTCCGCGGGCTCCACCGTGCCGGTCATCGCCGCCGGTCGCTGTCGCGGCTGTCGCGGTTGCGGAAGAAGTCGCCGGCTTCGATGTCGCCGTCGAGGAATTTGCCCGCCACGAAGCCGATCGCGCCGAGTGCGGCCACGAGCAGGAATGCTCCGAAGCCGCCGAAGTACCCGGCGAAGCCGAGTGCCATGCCGGCCATCAGGCCGACCACAGCCATACTCATCGTGCGCTCCTCTACTGACGTACTGACGGTTACTGCAGACGGGGTTCGGGCTCTTCGTCCTCTTCGTCGGGCAGCTTCACGTCGCTGACCGCGATGTTGACCTCGACGACCTCGAGGCCCGTCATCCGCTCGACCGCAGCGATGACGTTCTCCCGCACGTCGCGTGCGGTGTCCGCGATCGAGACGCCGTACTCGACGACGATCTCCAGATCGAGTGCCGTCTGGACCTCGCCGACCTCGGCCTTCACGCCGCGCGAGACGGACTTGCTTCCTCCGGGCACCCGGTCGCGCACCGCGCCGAAGGTACGGGAGAGGCCGCTGCCCATCGCGTGGACGCCCTCGACGTCACGGGCCGCGAGGCCGGCGATCTTCTCGACCACGCCGTCCGCGATCGTGGTGCGTCCCCGGGAGGCGGGGTCGCCGCCCCCGCGCTTGGTCACCGGGTTCTTCTTGGGCTCTTCGCCCACGGATTCCTTCTGCAGTGCGGTGTCGCTCATCGCCGTCTGTCCCTTTCTGATTGCGAGCGGTAGTGGACTCCGCTGACCACATTAGGTGCGCTTGCCCGGTCCAGCGCCGCAGATGCGGCAGGCTGGAGCGATGACGGACAGCTGGACGCAGGCGGTACGGACCCGGCTCGGCATCGGCAGACTGCTGCCGCTCGGCGGGGAAGCGGATGGGGCGTGGGTGACGGAACGGGCGGCTGCGGCGGTGCTGCGGGCCGCCGCCACAGAGGTTCCCGGGGTGGTGGCGGGGGTGATGCGCCTCGCCCTCGACGCACCGGACGCGGCGGAGCCCCCGCAGGTCCCGGCGCCGCCGAGCGCGCTTCCTGTGGGGCCGCTGCGGATCGAGGCGGAGGTGTCCGTACTGGTGGGTGAAGAACTTCCGGTGCTGATGGGCCATTTGCGTGACGCGCTGCACGGGGCTGCGGCGCAGCGGCTGGGGCTCACGGTGGCCGCGGTGGATGTGCGGGTGAGCGCGCTCCTCGACGAGGCGCCCGACCCCGGGGCGGCGCCCCGGCCGCCGCGTCGCGCGGAGGGGTCGGGGACGGTGATCGAGGCGGCGGAGGCGGTGCCGGGGGTCGCGTACCTGACCGCGGTGCTGGGGGCGCCGGTGCATACGGCCGCTGATCACGTCCGGGTGGAGATCGCGGTGGGCGGTGGGCACCGGGCGCTCGACGTGGCGCGTGCCGTACGGGTCGCCGTGGGCGGCGAGCTCCCGGTGGGCGTGCTGGTCACCGCGGTGGACCTCCCCTGACCCCGGTCCTCAATCGCCGGAGCGGCTCACCTTGAGCCCGTCCGGCGATCGAGGTCTCGCGGCCGCAGGTCGCGTGCCGGGGGCATCAGAATCCGTGGCGCGCTCCGCCGTCGACCGGGAGCATCAGCCCCGTCAGGTACGACGCCGCCGGGGACAGCAGGAAGGCCGCCGTCCGGCCGAACTCCTCCGGGCGGCCGTAGCGGCGCAGCGGGATACGCGCCTCGTTCGCGGCCCGCGCGGCGTCCGCGTCGCCGCCCAGCGCGTCCAGCTGCCGCACCCGGTCCGTGTCGACCCGGGACGGGAGGAGGCCGATCACCCGGATGCCGCGCGGGCCCAGCTCGTTGGCGAGGGACTTGGCGAAGCCGGCCAGGCCGGGGCGCAGGCCGTTGGAGATGGTCAGGCCGCCGATCGGCTCGTGGACCGAGCCGGAGAGCACGAAGCCGATGACGCCGCCGTCGGAGAGCTCCGCGGCTGCCGTGCGCGCGAGGCGTACCGCACCCAGGAAGACCGACTCGAAGGCCGACTGCCACTGCTCGTCGGTGTTGTCCGCGGCGGAGCCGGCCGCCGGCCCCCCGACGCTGATGAGGATGCCGTCGAAGCGGCCGAAGTGCTCGCGGGCGAGGGCGATCAGGCGCTGCGCCGCCGCCGGGTCGGCATTGTCCGCGGCCACACCCAGCGCGTTCGGGCCGAGAGCGGCTGCGGCGTCGGCCGCCGTCTTCTCGTCGCGCCCGGTGATGATCACCTTCGCGCCGTCCGCGGCGAGTTCACGCGCCGAGGCGTGGCCCAGGCCCCGGGTCGCTCCGGTGACGACGTACACACGGTCCTTCAGTCCAAGATCCATGGGTCTATCCTGCCTCCTCGCCTTCCGCGGCCAGTGCCAGGGCCGTGTTGACCAGACCGATGTGGCTGAAGGCCTGCGGGAAGTTGCCGAGCTGGCGGCCGGCCACCGGGTCGTACTCCTCGGCGAGCAGGCCCACGTCGTTGCGCAGGGAGAGGAGGTGCTCGAAGAGTTCCCTGGCCTCCTTGTCCCGGCCGGTCAGGCGCAGCGCGTCCGCCAGCCAGAACGAGCAGACCAGGAAGGTCCCCTCGTCGCCCGGCAGTCCGTCCACCGCGGGTCCCGCCGCCGCGCTGTAGCGCCGCACCAGACCGCCGTGGCCGAGTTCGTCCCGTACGGCGTCGACCGTGCCGATCACCCGGGGGTCGTCCGGCGGGAGGAAGCCGACCTGGGGGATGAGGAGGGTGGCGGCGTCGAGTTCGGTCGAGCCGTAGGACTGGGTGAAGGTGTTGCGCTCCGGGTCGTAGCCCTTGTCGCAGACCTCCCGGTGCACCTCGTCGCGCATCCGCCGCCAGCGCTCCGCGTCGCCGCGCAGCTTCGGGTCGGCCTCCAGGGTGCGTACGGCGCGGTCGGCGGCGACCCAGGCCATCACCTTGGAGTGGACGAAGTGGCGGCGCGGGCCGCGTACTTCCCACAGGCCCTCGTCCGGCTCGCGCCAGCGCGACTCCAGGAAGCCGAGCACGCTCAGCTGCAGCGACCAGGCGTGGGCGGTGGACTGCAGACCCGAACTGCGCGCCAGATGAAGGGAGTCGATGACCTCGCCGTAGACGTCGAGCTGCAGCTGGTCGACGGCTCCGTTGCCGCTGCGGACGGGTGCGGAGGACTCGTAGCCGCTCAGCCAGGCCAGTTCCGTCTCGGGCAGGCGCCGCTCGCCGGAGAGCCCGTACATGATCTGCAGATCGGCGGGGTTCCCGGCGACCGCGCGCAGCAGCCAGTCGCGCCAGGCGGCGGCCTCCTCCTGGTACCCGCAGGCGAGGAGGGCGTTGAGGGTGAGCGTGGAGTCGCGCAGCCAGCAGTAGCGGTAGTCCCAGTTGCGTACGCCGCCGATCTCCTCGGGGAGGGACGTGGTGGGAGCGGCGACGATCCCGCCGGTCGGCCGGTAGGTGAGCGCTTTGAGGGTGATCAGGGAGCGGATCACGGCCTCGCGGTACGGACCCTCGTAACGGCAGCGGGACGACCACTCCTCCCAGTCCTCCAGGGACTGCTCCAGTGCCTCGTACGGGTCGACGAGTTTGGGCCGCGGCTCGTGCGAGGGGTGCCAGGTCAGGACGAACGCCACCCGCTCGCCCTCGGAGACGGTGAAGGAGGAGCACGTGGAGAACTGCTGGCCCCAGGTCTTGACCTCGGGGACGCTGCGCAGCCACACGGAGTCGGGGCCCGCGACCGCCACCCGGTGGCCGTCGGAGCGGCGCACCCAGGGCACCACGGAGCCGTAGTCGAAACGCAGGCGCAGGGTGCTGCTCATGGCGACCTCGCCGCTCACGCCCTCCACGATGCGGATGACGTCGGGCGCCTGGTCGCGCTGCGGCATGAAGTCGAGGACCCGCACCGTGCCCGTCCGGGTCTCCCAGAGCGACTCCAGAACGAGGGAGTCCCCGCGATAGCGGCGGGAGGTGCAGGCGGTCGCGTCGGTGGGGGCGATCCGCCAGTGGCCGTTGTCCTCGTCGCCGAGCAGGGCCGCGAAACAGGCGGCCGAGTCGAAGCGGGGCAGGCACAGCCAGTCGATCGAGCCGTTCCTGCCGACCAGGGCGGCCGTCTGCAGATCACCGATGAGGGCGTAGTCCTCGATGCGTAGCGTCACGCATTGGCCTGTTCCCGCAAGGTCGGCCGGCTAAGCCGGGCTAAGCGGTCGCGGGTGCGGGTTCCGGTGTGGTTTTCGCCTCGGTGGCGGCTTTTTCGCGCCTTTCGCGGCGTACGAGAATCACCCAGCCGATGGGTACCCCCGCGGTGAACAGCCACCACTGGACGGCGTACGCCATGTGCGGGCCGATGTCGGAGTGCTCGGGCTCGGGGATCAGCTCGGGGGTGTCGCCCTTGGAGGCGGGGGAGGTCTGCTCGATGTATCCGCCGAGCAGCGGCTCGTCCAGGACCTGCGACATCTGCTTGCTGTTGATCAGCATGACCTGGCGGTCCGGCAGGCCCTTGAGGTCCTTGATCCCGCTGGCCGCGGTCGTCTGGTCGGCCATCAGCCGCCCGGTGACGGTGATTTGGCCCTTGGGGGCGGGCGGGACCTTGGGGAACTTGATCTGGCTGCCGTTGTCGGGGATCCAGCCACGGTTGATCAGGACGGTCTTGCCGTCGTTCAGATCGAAGGGCGTCAGGACGTGATAGCCGACGGTGCCGTCGGAGGAGGTCCTGCGGCGTACGACGACCTCGTGCGCGGAGTCGTACGTCCCCTTCGCCGTCACGCTGCGCCAGTACTGGTCGTACGGGATGGTGTGCCCCGGCGAGGTCAGCCGGTCGACCGGGACCGGTGCCGCCTTGAGGTTTTCCGCGATGAGGGCGTTCTGCGCGACCTTGTGCTGGTGGCGGTGCAGCTGCCAGAAACCCAGCCGGACCATCGTCGGCATGAGCAGCAGGCCGATGAGGGTGACGATCACCCATTGCCGGGTCAGCAGGAAGCGGTACACGTCTTTGAAGGTACCTGGGCATGAAATGGCCCCCGATCGGGGGGTCCCGTCGGGGGCTTCGGGGGATGCGCGGCGTCAGACCTTGTCGACGATGCCCACCTTCCCCTCCGCGCGGGCGCAGTGCCCGCCGCAGTACCAGTGGCCCTCGACCTCGACGCCCTGGCCGATGACGCGGACCCGGCAGTGCTCACAGATGGGCGCCATGCGGTGGATGGCGCAGGAGAAGCAGTCGAAGACGTGCACAGCGCCCTGCGCGTGCACCTCGAAGGACATGCCGTAGTCGTTTCCGCAAACCTCGCAACGTGCCATGCGGCACAGCGTGCAGCTTGTCGCACCGCAGTGGTGTGCACCGCGCCAGGCGGCTCACCCGTCTGCAGGTGCGACGTCCCTCAGCAGGTGGCTGTACGCGGCCTCGTCCACGACCGGGGTGCCGTACGACTTGGCCTTGACCGTCTTGGAGGTGGCCGAGTCCGGGTCGTTGGTGACCAGGAGGCTGGTCAGCCGGGAGACGCTGGAGGCGACGTGCAGTCCGGCCTCGGTCGTGCGGTCCTCCAGGAGCTCGCGGTCGACGGAGGTGTCGCCGGAGAACGCGATCCGCATGCCCTGCTTCAGCGGCCGGTCCCGGTCGTAGCGCCCCGGGTTCGGGTGCGGGCAGGCGGGCCGCTTCTTCGACTGGCGCCAGGTCCCGCCGCCGCTGCTGCCGTACGAGGACTGATAGCCGACCCGGGGTGTGGCGGGGGAGTCCGACCACTCGGTGAGCGGCAGGCATTCGAGGAGGGGGAGGCGGGCCCCGCGCTGCGCGGCCGCGTGCAGGGACGGGCGGAACGCCTCGGCCAGGACGCGGGCGTCGTCGAGGGCGTTGTGCGCGTTTCGCTGTACGACACCGAAGTGCGCGGCGAGGGACTCCAGCTTGTGGTTGGGCAGCGGGAGCGCCAGTTCCTTGGAGAGCGCGATGGTGCACAGCCGCTGGCGCACGGGGGCGGTGACCGCGGCGCGTGCGTACTCCCGGGAGATCATCGACCAGTCGAAGATCGCGTTGTGCGCGACCAGGACCCGGCCGTCCAGGCGCGCGGAGAACTCGGCGGCGATCTCCGGGAAGAGCGGGGCGCTCCGCAGCATGTCGCTGGTGAGCCCGTGGATCCAGACGGGTCCGGGGTCACGCTCGGGGTTGATCAGCGTGTACCAGTGGTCCTCGACGTCGCCCTGGGCGTCCAGGCGGTAGACGGCGGCAGAGATTATCCGGTCGTCCCGTGCGAGTCCGGTGGTCTCCACGTCGACCACCGCGTACCCCTGCGGGTAGGCGGGCGGCCACGCTGTCGCTGCGGTCTGGCGGTCGTCGAGCATGGTCACAGAGGATACGGGCCAAGACTGACAACTCCTGAATCGTGGTGGCCCTCAGCCGGTGAGCAGGCTCTCCACCAGGGCCTTCACGGAGACGGAGAAGAGGCGTTCGGGGTCGGCGGGACGGGTGAGCGCGCGGGCCAGTGCCGGGTCGTCCTCGGTGCCGGCGGCCGTCCAGAGGTCGCCCTCGCCGGGGGACTGGACGGGGGCGCGGTCGCGGTTGCGCTCCACCAGTACGTACCCGACGACCAGGAACTGCACGGCCCGCACCGCCTCGGCGGCGCGCGCCCCGCGCAGTCCCGCCGCGTGCACCTCGTGGACCAGGGCCTGCTGGGCGGGGAGGAACATCCGCTCGGTCAGGCCGCGTTCATGGACCATCGCGATCAGATGCGGGCGCGCGCGCAGCTCGCGGCGGAGCGTGCGGGCGACCGAGACGATGCGCTCGGCGGGGGCCGGGCCGTGCGGGACGATCGCGCCCAGCTCCTCGACCGTGCGCTCGACCAGTGCGTCCAGGAGCTGCTCGCGGTTGCCCACGTGCCAGTAGATCGAGGTGACCGCCGTGCCGAGCTCGGCGGCCAGCTTGCGCATGGACAGGCCGCTCGGGCCGTGCTGCTTCACCAGGTCCGCGGCAGCGTCCAGGACTTCCTCGCGGGTCAGTGATGTGCGGGGCATGGGTCCGTCCTCAACTCCTCAACTTCCGTCCGTGCACGGCTCTTTACCCTTCATCGCGCTCGGTGTAACCCTGTTACAGACCCCCGGACATCCGTAAACGAAGGGCGGTACGACATGGCACGCGTACGGTACGGAGCGCGCACCGAGGCCGAGATCGCGGCGACGCGCACAGCAGGCTCCAAGCTCCCCGACATCTGGTCCACCGGAGTGGTGGCCGTCTGGGAGAGCGACCCCGATGCGGTCGCGGCCGTTCTGCCGCCGCCGCTGAAGCCCGCGGAGCGGCCCCTGGTGCGGGCCAACATCAGCAAGGTCGACCTGCCTGGATATCCGCTCGGCGCCGGGTCGGTGGCCGTCGCCGCCGTCCACGACGGGCAGGAGGGCTGGTATCCGCTCGTCATGCCGATGACGCACGAGCGGGCGCTGATCGGCGGGCGCGAGGTCTTCGGGGAGCCGAAGAAGCTGGGCGAGGTGACGGTCGAGCGCGACGGTCTGGTCGTACGGGCGGCGCTCGCCCGGCACGGCATCGCCTTCGTGGAGGTGCGCGGGGCCGTCGAGGGGCCGCTGCCGCTGCCCGAGCCGAAGCAGAAGATCGACTTCTACTTCAAGTTCCTTCCCGCGGTGGACGGTTCGGGTTTCGACGCCGATCCGGTCCTGGTGTACTGCACCCGCAACGAGAAGGTCAGGAAGCTGGAGAAGATCACGGGCGACGTGGTGCTGCGCGAGTCGATGTACGACCCGGTGGCCGACCTTCCCGTACGCAGGATCGTCGACATCACCATCGGCGAGAAGACCACCGACCAGCAGGGCAAGGTCGTCGAGCGGGTCAGCGCGCAGGCCCTGCTGCCGTACATCCACCAGCGCTACGACGACCCGCAGCAGATCCTCGACGGACCGCCCGAGGGGAGCGTCTGATGCGGCTCGAGGCAGGGCAGGTCGCCGTCGTCACGGGTGCGGCGAGCGGGATCGGGCTCGCGATGGCCCGGAACTTCGCGGCGCAGGGGCTGAAGGTCGTCCTCGCCGACGTCGAGGAGGGCGCGCTGGAGAAGGCCGCGGCAGGGCTGCGGGAGGACGGCGCGCAGGTGCTCGCGCAGGTCGTCGACGTCAGCGAGCGCGACTCCGTGGTGGGCCTCGCGGATGCCGCGTACGACGCCTTCGGCGCGGTCCACGTCCTGTGCAACAACGCGGGCGTCGGCTCCGGAGCCGAGGGCCGGATGTGGGAGCACGAGCCCAACGACTGGAAGTGGGCCTTCGCGGTCAATGTGTGGGGGGTCTTCCACGGGATCCAGGCCTTCGTCCCGCGCATGATCGCGGGCGGCGAGCCCGGCCATGTCGTCAACACCTCGTCGGGGGACGGCGGGATCGCACCGCTGCCGACCGCATCCGTGTACGCGGTGACCAAGGCGGCCGTCGTCACGATGACCGAGTCGCTGTACGCGCACCTGAAGGCGGAGGGCGTCCAGGTGGGCGCGTCCGTGCTCTTCCCCGGGCCGCACATGCTCCGTACCGGACTGTGGGAGTCGCACAGGAACCGTCCCGAGCGGTACGCGAAGGAACGCCCGCGCAAGACCCCGTACCGCAGCCTCGACAAGTGGGAGGCGGCGATGAAGGCGGCAGGGAACGAAGTCGAGTTCACACCCGTCGAGCAGGTCGCCGAGCTGGTCTCCGAGGGGATCGGGGCGGACCGCTTCTGGCTGCTGCCCGAGAGCGAGCGCAGCGACGGGCAGATCAGGGCGAGGTCGCAGTCGATGCTGGACCGCGCCAACCCGTCGTACCTCGAGAACTTCATCCTGGACTGAGGGGACGCAGCGATGACGAACGGCAGGACCCCGACCGACCCGTACCTGATCATCTCCTCCGACTGCCACGCCGGTCTGCCGACCGAGCAGTACCGGCCCTATCTGGACGCCAGGTTCCACCGGGACTTCGACGAATTCCTCGCGGGGCGCGAGCGCCGGCGCGAGGAGATGACCCGGCTCGGCGTACGCAACGAAGCCTTCGCCAGCAAGTGGTTCGCGGACAACGAGGAAGGCCTGAAGGGTGGTTGGGACGCCGCCCAGCGCCTCAAGGAGCTCGACGGCGACGGCGTGGCGGCCGAGGTCGTCTTCCCCGACGCGGACGCCGTCGACAGCCAGACCGCCGCACCCTTCGGGGTCGGCCTCGGGCTCTCCGGGGACCAGGACCCGGACCTCGGCATGGCGGGCGCGCAGGCGCACAACCGCTGGCTCGCCGAGTTCGTGGGCCAGAACCCCGAACGGCACTGCGGTGTCGCCCTGTTGCCCATCACCGGCGAGGTGGACCGTGTCGTCGCCGAGGTCCACCGGGCCAAGGAGTCCGGGCTCGGCGCGCTGATGATCCCCTCGATGTGGGTGGACAAGGCCCCGTACCACGACCGGCGTTACGACCCGGTGTGGGCGGCAGCCGCCGAGACCGGGATGCCGGTCGTGACGCACTCGGGCGCGGCCCCGCGCCACGAATACGGCGACCACCTGGGCATCTACGTCAGCGAGGTCACCTGGTGGCCGGCCCGCCCCCTCTGGTTCCTGCTCTGGTCCGGAGTCTTCGAGCGCCACCCCGGCCTGAAGTTCGGCGTCGCCGAGTCCGGCTGCTGGTGGCTCCCGAACCAGCTGTGGTTCATGGACCGGCTCTATCTGGGCGCGCACGGCGGAAAGAAACTCTCGCCGTTCGCCGAGCTGAAGCGCCCGCCGAGCGAGTACCTCGACCGGCAGGTCTTCATCTGCGCCACCAACACCAAGCGCCGCGAGCTCGCCCAGCGCTACGAGATCGGCGTCGACAACATCCTCTGGGGCAGCGACTTCCCGCACCCCGAGGGCACCTGGCCCAAGACCAGGGAGTGGCTGAAGAACACCTTCCACGACATCCCGGTCGACGAGACCCGCCGCATGCTCGGCCTGGCGGCCGCCGACGTCTTCGGCTTCGACACGGCCGCGCTCGCCCCCATCGCCCAACGCATCGGTCCGACGCCCGCCGATCTGGGCCAGCCGGACGACCAGGCGGCGGTGACGGCTTCCTGGGCCAAGTCCCGCGAGGTGGGCCGCCATTGGCTGACCGACCACGACTTCCCGCAGATGGGAGTCCTGTGATGGACCGCTATACGGTCATCTCCGCCGACTGTCACGCCGGCGCCGATCTCCTCGACTACAAGCCCTATCTGGAGAAGCGCCACCACGACGACTTCGACGCGTGGGCGGCCACCTACGTCAACCCGTACGCGGACCTCCTCGCCGACACCGCCGACCGCAACTGGAACTCCGAGCGCCGCATCGCCGAACTCGAAGAGGACGGCATCGTCGCCGAGGTCGTCTTCCCCAACACCATCCCGCCGTTCTTCCCCACTGCGTCCCTGATGGCCCCGGCACCCTCGCCGCAGGAGTACGAGCAGCGCTGGGCCGGCCTGCGCGCCCACAACCGCTGGCTCGCGGACTTCTGCGCCCGGGCCCCCGGCCGTCGCGCGGGCGTCGCGCAGATCCTGCTCAACGACGTGGAGGAGGCGGTACGGGAAGTACGCCGCGTCCACGCCGCAGGGCTCACCGGGGGCATCCTGCTGCCGGGCGCGCCGCCCGGCTCAGGAATCCCCGAGCTCTACTCGGCGGCGTACGACCCCCTCTGGGCGGTCTGCGCCGAGCTCGGCGTCCCGGTCAACCACCACGGCGGCTCCGCATCCCCGCCGCTCGGCGACGAACCGGCGGCCCGCGCGGTCTTCATGGTCGAGACGACGTGGTTCTCCCACCGGGCGCTGTGGCACCTCATCTTCGGCGGGGCCTTCCGCCGGAATCCGGAGCTGAAACTGGTCCTCACCGAGCAGGGTTCGGGCTGGATCCCGCGAGTCCTGGACATGCTGGACTACTACCACGGACGCCTGGTCGCGGCGGCCACCCGGGCGTCCACGGCGGAGTCCAAGTTCGGTGCGGGGCTTGCCGATTCGATGGGGAAGGGCCCGAGCGAGGTCTGGCGCGACAACTGCTACGTGGGCGCCAGCTTCATGCGCCCGCACGAGGTGCCGCTCCGTGAGGCGATCGGCCTCGACAAGATCATGTGGGGCAGCGACTACCCGCACGACGAGGGCACGCACCCGTACACCCGCGAGGGCCTGCGCATCGCGTACGCCGGACTCCCGCGCGAGGAGGTCGCCGCGATGGTCGGGGGCAACACGGCCCGGGTGTACGGATTCGACCTTGATCTCCTCGACCCGATCGCGGCGAAGGTCGGACCCACCGTCGAGGAGATCGCCGAGCCGCTGACGGAGATCCCGGCGGACGCGACCAGCCCCGCCTTCGCCCGCGGAGGGTCGGTGCGCGTCTGGTGAGCGGGCGGGTGAGACCCTCCCGGGGTGACTGAATCCACCCACGACGAAGCCCACAACGGCGGCCTCGGAGCCCGGCTCAACTGGCTCCGGGCAGCCGTGCTCGGCGCCAACGACGGCATCGTCTCCACGGCGGGCCTCGTCGTGGGCGTCGCCGGAGCCACCGACTCGCGCGGCGCGCTGCTGACGGCCGGGCTCTCCGGACTGCTGGCCGGATCGATGTCGATGGCGGCGGGGGAGTACGTCTCGGTCTCCACCCAGCGCGACTCCGAGAAGGCCGCCCTGGCCCAGGAACGGCGCGAGCTGCGCGAGACCCCGGACGCCGAACTCGACGAGCTGACCGGCCTGTTGGAGGGCAAGGGGCTGAGCGCGGACCTCGCCCGCGAGGCGGCGGTGCAGCTCACCGAACGCGACGCGCTGCGCGCTCACGCGGAGGTCGAGCTGGGCATCGACCCCGACGACCTCACCAACCCCTGGCACGCCGCGGGCGCCAGCTTCCTCGCCTTCACGGTGGGCGCGCTGCTGCCGCTCCTGGCGATCGTGCTGCCGCCCGCTTCCGTACGCCTGTATGTGACGGTCCTGTCCGTGCTCGTGGCGCTGGCCCTCGCGGGATGGGGGAGTGCGCGGATGGGGGCGGCCCCGGTGCGGCCCGCGATCCTGCGCAACGTGTGCGGCGGGGCGCTGGCCATGGCGGTCACGTACGCGGCGGGCGCACTGCTCGGAGCGGCAGGCGTCTGACGAATACTAGTCGGTAACAACATCTAGCCCTGGCGGCTGACCTGGCCCTACGGTGCTCGCATGGAGCCGAACCTGCCCGATGTCGTGCTGTGGTCGATCCCCGCCTTCGTCCTGCTCACCGTGGTGGAAATGGTGAGCGTCCGCTTCCACCCGGACGAGGACGCGGCGGGGTACGAGAAGAAAGACGCCGCCACGAGCGTCGGCATGGGACTGGGCAGCCTGGTCTTCGACTTCGTATGGAAGATCCCGATCGTCGCGATCTACACCGCGGTGTACGAGCTGACGCCCCTGCGCATACCCGTGCTGTGGTGGACGGTCCCGCTGATGCTGCTCGGCCAGGACTTCTTCTACTACTGGTCGCACCGCGGCCACCACGTGATCCGGATCCTGTGGGCCTGCCACGTGGTGCACCACTCCAGCCGCAGCTTCAACCTGACGACAGCACTGCGCCAGCCGTGGACGTCGCTCACGGTCTGGCCCTTCTACGTCCCGCTGATCGCCCTGGGAGTGCACCCGGCGGCGCTGGCCTTCTGCTCGTCGGCCAACCTCGTCTACCAGTTCTGGGTGCACACGGAGCGCATCGACAAACTGCCCCGCCCCTTCGAGTACGTACTGAACACGCCGTCCCACCACCGGGTCCACCACGCCTCCCAAGGGGGCTATCTGGACCGGAACTTCGGCGGGATCCTGATCCTCTGGGACCGGCTCTTCCGGTCCTGGGTGGGCGAGACCGAGCGGCCCGTCTTCGGGCTCACCAAGAACATCGCGACCTTCAACCCGCTGCGGGTCGCGACCCATGAGTACGCCGCGATCGCCCGTGACGTACGGGCCGCACAGAGCTGGAGCGAGCGGCTGGGGCGGGTGTTCCGCGGACCCGGCTGGCAGCCGGCGGTACGCCGCCCGGAGCCCGCGGCCCCCGTCGCCGAGCCCGCCGCATGAGCCTTCCCGGCGCCCGGCCGCTGCTCATCGCCTTCGGGGCGGCTGCGACGGTCGATCTGGTCTCTCTCCTCGCCGGGTGGCACACCGGGCATCTCGTCGCCAAGCCGCTGCTGATGCCGCTGCTCGCCGCGTACACCCATCGGCGGGGCGGTCCGCCCCTGCTCGTCGCCGCGCTGCTCCTCGGGTGGGGCGGCGACGTCCTGCTGCTGTCCGGGGCCGACGCGGCGTTTCTCGCCGGGATGGGGTGCTTCGCCGCCGGGCACGTCTGCTATCTGGTGCTGTCCGGGCGCGGGAGTGCGGCCCGGGGCCGCCGGGCCGCGTACGGCATCGGGGTCCTGTACGGCGTCGCGCTCCTGGGGACCGTCGCCGCGCTCTGGGGTGATCTGCCGGCCGATATGCGCGTTCCCGTCGCCGCCTACTCCCTGCTGCTCACCGCGATGGCCTGGCGGTCAGGACGCCGGGGTCTGTGCGCCGGGCTCGGCGGGGCGCTGTTCCTGCTCTCGGACACGCTCATCGCCACCGGTGTCGCCGACTGGCCGCAGCTGCCCAGGCCCGACTTCTGGATCATGCTGACCTATCTCGGCGCGCAGACACTGCTGGCGCGGGCGTACCGTGAGAGCCGTACATCCGTCTGACCAGCAAGGACTCGCACCATGCGCGCCACCACCATCCACGCCCCCCTCGACATGCGGATCGAGGAGGTGCCGGACCCCGTCGTCCAGCAGCCCACCGACGCCGTCGTCCGCGTCCTGCGCGCCTGCATCTGCGGCAGCGACCTGTGGGCGTACCGGGGCGTGGCCGCCCGGCAGCCCGGCCAGCGGATCGGGCACGAGTTCCTGGGCATCGTCGAGGAGGCGGGCTCCGGCGTGAGCGGCTTCGCCGCCGGTGACCTCGTCGTCGCGCCGTTCGTCTGGTCCGACGGCACCTGCGACTTCTGTACGGAAGGCCTCACCACGTCCTGCCCGCAGGGCGGGTTCTGGGGCTCGCCCGGTTCCGACGGCGGTCAGGGCGAAGCGGTCCGCATCCCCTTCGCCGACGGCACGCTCGTCAAACTGCCCGCCGACGCCGCGTCCGACGACCACATGCTCACCGCGCTGCTCGCGCTCTCCGACGTCATGGGCACCGGCCACCATGCCGCGCTCGGCGCGGGCGTCGTCAAGGGCGCCACGGTCGCGGTCGTCGGCGACGGCGCGGTCGGGCTCTGCGGCGTGCTGGCCGCCAAGCGGCTCGGCGCCGAGCGCATCATCGCGATGGGCCGGCACACGGACCGCACGGACATCGCCAAGCTCTTCGGCGCCACCGATGTCGTCGCGGCGCGCGGAGACGAAGCGGTCGCCGCCGTACGGGAGTTGACCCGCGGCCAGGGCGCCCACTCCGTCATCGAGGCCGTCGGCACCGAGCAGTCGATGCGCACCGCGGTCGCGATCACCCGCGACGGCGGCGCCGTCGGCTATGTCGGCGTCCCGCACGGCAGCGGCACCGGCCTGGACCTGAGCGACATGTTCAACCGCAACGTCGCCCTGCGCGGCGGGGTCGCACCCGTCCGTACGTACATCCCCGAGCTGCTCCCCGACGTGCTCGACGGCACGATCGATCCCTCGCCGGTCTTCGACCTCACGGTCGGGCTCAACGGGGTCCCCGAGGGCTACAAGGCGATGGACGAGCGCACGGCGCTGAAGGTCCTCGTCAAGCCGTGAGCCACTGAGGGGAGTCGGATCCCCACGGGCCCGGTGGACGCGACCAGTCCGCCGGGCCGCCTTCATAGGCGACAGGCGTCGGGGCGTATTGCAATCGCCCCAACGGGCTGTCGGTCTCGGTCAGTCGGGGGATGTACGCATCCGCCGGCACCCCCGGCCCCGGCGCCATCCCGCGCAGCCAGTGGGCGGTGCGGGCCAGCGAAAGCCGCAGTCGCCGGGTGCCGCCGTGCGCGTCCTGCTCGGTCAGCGCGCGCAGCACGGCTGCGGCGAGCAGATACCCCGTCCCGTGGTCCAGCGCCTGCGCGGGCAGCGCGCCAGGCCTGCCCTCCGCACCCTCCGTACCCTCCAACAGGGCGATGCCCGTGGCGACTTGGACCAGGCTGTCGAAGCCGCGCCGCTCGCGCCAGGGCCCGTGGTCGCCCCACGCGCTCAGCTGCGCGATGACGAGACCAGGCCGCCGGAGGTCGTACACGTCCAGCGCTCCGGGCCGGTACCCGGTGACCAGGACGTCCGCCGCGTCGAGCAGCTCGCCGAAGGTGCGCCGGTCCGCGTGCCGCCGCAGATCCAGCGTCGCCGACCGCTTCCCGAAGCCGGTGTCCGCGTGCTGGTCGGGGAGTTCGGGCATCCAGGGGGCGTCGATCCGCAGGACGTCCGCGCCCAGCAGGCCCAGGGTCCGCGTGGCGACAGGGCCGGCGATGACCCGGGTCAGATCGAGGACCTTCAGCCGCCCGCCGCGCGGCTTCGGCGGCGCTTCGTCGAGCAACTCCTGTACGACCAGAGGCCGTTCGGCCACGGCGGCGTACACCGTCTCCTCCACCTCGAGGGACCGCCGACCGGCCAGCTCCGACTCCACCTTCTCCTCGCGGACGCCCAGCGCGGCGAGCAGCGCGGCCTTGTGGTGCGGATAGTTGGCATGGGTGCGGACCCAGCCGTCGGCCGTACGCCAGAAACGGGACAACGGCGCGAAGTTCACCGGCGCCCGGCCGTCCACCAGCAGATGCCGCTCGCTGGTGAAGGCGGTGGCGACCGCGCCGTCGTCCACCCGTACGCGAGGGGACCCGGCCCGCTCGGCGGCGGCCAGCGTGCACACCGCCACCGTGGACCTGGCCAGCTCCATGACGGGGAGCCGTGAGGGCAGGAGGCCGGCGGGGCCGCCGTACTCGATCCGCGGGAGCAGCGCGGGGTCGCCGCCGACGGCCGCCCAGGCCTGTTCCGTGCCGGAGTGGGGTGCGTGCGTCATGCGGGCAGCGTAAAGGGGCCCCAGGGGAGTTCGTCCCCTGGGGCCCCTTCGTCGTACGCGCTACTTGGTGACCGCGTTCAGGGCGTTGACCAGACCCGCCCCGTAGAAGCCGTTGTAGAGCTTGCCGCCCTTGCAGACCGCGTCCGCCGTGCCATCGCCGTCGATGTCGTACGGCGCCGGGCAGGCCAGGCCGTCGGCCTCCACCTTCAGCAGTGCCTTGACCAGCGCCGCCGAGGCGTGCGGATGTGTGGACTTGATCAGCGCCGCGACGCCCGCGACATGCGGGGACGCCATCGAGGTGCCGGCCATGTACGCCCAGCCGCCGCCCGGGACCGGGCCCAGGATCAGACCGCTGGTCGCCGGGGCGTCCGGGGTCTGGTACTTGGTGGAGTCGCCGCCGGGGGCCGCGACGTCGATGATCCCGAGGCCGTAGTTGGAGAACGACGACTTCAGGTTCTTCGCGCCCGTCGCGGCGACCGTGACGACACCCGGCAACTGGGTCGGAATGTCATAGCACTTGGAGGGGTCGACCGTCCGGTTGCCCGGGGTGGTGTCGTTCGGGCTGGAGGGGTCGGTGATCGAGTCCGCGGCGAAGTCGTAGTTCTCGTTGCCCGCCGCCGCGACGTTGACCGTGCCCTTCTTCTCCGCGTACGAGGATGCCCGGGTGATGGCCTCGACCAGCGCCTTCTGGTCCGGGTCGTCCTTGCAGTTGAAGTACCAGGGGTCGGTGTAATAGCTGTTGTTGGTCACGTCCACACCGTGGTCGGCGGCCCACATGAAGCCGCAGACCACCGACTCCGTGTAGAAGAAGCTGCCGCCCTGGGTGGAGACCTTGATGCCGGCGACCTTCACGCCCGGCGCGACACCGGTGATCCCGACGCCGTTCTTCGCCCCGGCGATCTCACCCGCCACATGCGTACCGTGCGGAGAGCCGCCGGTCGCCCACGGCCGCCACGCGCCGTCCGTGGTGTCGGCCTTGCCGGTGACACAACTGGCCGAGGCCGCCCGGTCGAAGTTCGGCGCGATGTCCGGGTGGGTGTCGTCGACGCCCGTGTCGATCACGGCGACCGTGACATCACGGCTGCCGAGCGTCTTCTCGTGCGCCTTGTCGGCCTTGATGGCCTTCAGGTCCCACTGCAGTGGCTCCAGCGGGTCCGCCCCGGCAGCGGCGTCGGCCGTCGCGGCCTTCAGCTGCTCCGCGGTGAGGGCCTTGGGGGTGCCGACGTCCGTCGTCGACTGGGCGGGCAGCGGCGCGGTGCGGGTGGCACCGGCCGACTCCACGCCCCGTACGGTACGCACGGTCTTGGCGAAGTCCGGGTTCGAGGAGTGGACGACGATCACGCCGATCTTGTCGTACGTCTCCACGATGGACCCGCCGGCGGCCTTCACGGCCCGCTCGACCTGGTGCGTCTGGCCGTACCCCTTGCGGACGTTGACCACATAGCTGAGCGAAGGCCCGTCCGTCGCGGCCGCCTTCACCGTGCTGTCGGCCGTACTGGCCGAGGCGGTCGACGGCAGGAAGGCGAGGGCCGAGATCACAGCCATGCCGACCGGGACCGCGAGGGCGCGACGGCGGGTGCGCGTGATGCGCAGCGTCATGGAAGCTCCACTTTCGTTGGCAGTTGCGGGCAGGTGACCTTTCGGTCGGCTACTTCTTGACCGCGTCCAGCGCGTCCACGATCCCGAAGCCGTTGTACCCGTTCACGCGCTGGCCGCCCTTGCAGGTGGTCGCGTCGATCAGCTGACCGGTCGAGTCGTAGACCTTGTCCGGGCAGCCCGGGTTGTCGGCCTCGGCCTTCAGCAGCGCCTGGAGCGCCAGCGGACCCGCCCACGGGTGGGCCGACTTCAGCAGTGCGGCGACACCGGCGACGTGCGGGCTGGCCATCGAGGTGCCCTGCAGGTAGCCGTAGGTGTTGCCCGGGAGCGTGGCGAGGATCCGGCCGTTCTTGTCCGGGGTGTCGGGGATCTGGAACTTGTCACCGCCCGGAGCTGCGACGTCGATGACACCCTTGCCGTAGCTTGAGTAGTACGACTTCACGTTCTGCACGCCGACCGCGGCGACCGTCACGACACCCGGCAGCTGGGTGGGAACGTCGAAGCACTTGTGCGGGTCGACGGTCCGCGTCACCGCGGTCGAGTCGTCGGGGCTGGAGGCGTCGGTCAGCGCGTTCGAGTCGAGGTCGTCGTTGGAGTTGCCCGCCGATGCGACATTGAGCGTGCCCTTGGACTGGGCGTACAGCGAGGCGCGGTTGAGCGCGTCGTAGATCGCCTTCTGGTCCGGGTCGCTCAGGCAGTTGTAGAGCCACGGGTCGACGTAGTAGCTGTTGTTGGTGACCTCGATGCCCTTGTCCGCCGCGAAGACGAAGGCGCAGACCACGTTCTCCGGGTAGAAGAGGCCGTTGACCGGGTCGCTGACCTTGATGGCCGCGACCTTCACGCCCGGCGCCACACCGGCCACGCCGATGCCGTTGCGCGCGGCGGCGATCTCGCCCGCCACATGCGTGCCGTGGTAGTCCTCGGCCGGGTTGTACGGACGCCAGGCGCCCGGGGTGGTGTCGGCGACGCCGCCGACACAGTTCGCGGACTGCGAGGCGGAGAAGTTGGCCGCCAGGTCCGGGTGCGTGTCGTCGACACCCGTGTCGATCACACCGACGGTCACCTTGGAGCTGCCCGGGTTGATCTTCGCGGCCTTGTCGGCGCCGATCGCCCTGAGGTCCCACTGGTTGGCCTCGAGCGGCTCGACACCCGAGGCCGTGCTCGTGGTGGCCGCGGCCCGTGCGGCCGATATGTACTCGGGGGAGCCCTCGTCGGTCGTCGCCGCCGCGTTGAGCGGGGTGGTGCGGGTGGCACCGGCCGACTGCACGCCCCGTACCGCGCGGATCTGCTTGCCGAACTCCGGGTTGGCCGAGTGGACGACGATCACGCCGATCTTCTCGTACGCGATGACCACCGTCCCACCGGCCCGGGATATCTCCCGCTTCACCGACGCGATGGTGCGGTGGTCGGCGCTCGTGTTCACCACGTACGCCAGATTCGGGCCGTCGGTGGCCACCTGTGGCGCCGCGGAGACCTGGGGCGCGGCCGAGGCCGAAGCGCCGGGCAGGATGCCGAGCGAAGCCGTGAGGGCCAGTCCGGCGGGCAGTGCGAGTGCACGCAGCCGTCTGGAGCGCAGATGAGCCATGGGTTCTCCACATCATCCGTGTCAACCGCTCATCCGCAGGTCGCGGTTGAGCTTGTACATGACGTGTGAAGTTATCGCTGATCATCAGCGTCGGGCAATGAATTCATAAAGAAAAATGACCCGCCGTGAACCGCGTCGCCGCGCTCTCCGTGCCGTTGTCAGGGGGATCCGCACCACCGATCCCCTCTGTGAGGCCCCGTTGACCCGTCGCACCCCCGCCCCCGCGCAGCAAGGAGAATCCGTGGCTACCGAAGTTCCGCCGCCCCGAGGCGGGCCGGAGACCGGCCCGGCACAGCCCACGACAGAGCAGTTCCTCGTCGAGCAGGAGAGCGCGGAGTTCGGCGAACTGCGCCGCGCGCACCGCTCGTTCGCCTTCCCCCTGACCATCGGCTTCATCGCCTGGTATCTCCTGTACGTCCTGCTGTCGAACTACGCCGGCGACTTCATGAGCCACCGGCTCTTCGGCAACATCAACGTGGCCCTCGTCTTCGGCCTCGCGCAGTTCCTCACCACCTTCCTCATCGCCTGGTTCTACTCGCGCCACGCCACCACCAAGCTCGACCCGATGGGCGAGGCGATCAAGTCCCGTATGGAGGCCGACGTATGAGCCCCGCCGTCCACCACCCGGCTGTGCAGTTCCTCGCCGCTTCGGCCACCGAGAAGCACCGGCCGCTGATCATTTCGCTCTTCGCGGTCTTCGTCGTCGCGACGCTCGTCATCACCGTCTGGGCCGGCCGCCAGACCAAGAGCGCCTCGGACTTCTACGCGGGCGGGCGGCAGTTCACCGCCTTCCAGAACGGCCTCGCGGTCTCCGGCGACTACATGTCCGCCGCGTCCTTCCTTGGTATCGCGGGCTCCATCGCGATCTTCGGCTACGACGGTTTCCTCTACTCCATCGGCTTCCTGGTCGCCTGGCTGGTCGCCCTGCTCCTCGTCGCCGAACCGCTCCGCAACTCCGGCCGGTACACGATGGGCGACGTCCTCGCGTACCGCATGAAGCAGCGCCCGGTCCGCACCGCCGCGGGCGCCTCGACGATCGTCGTCTCGATCTTCTACCTGCTGGCGCAGATGGCGGGCGCGGGCGTCCTCGTCTCGCTGCTGCTCGGCATCACCACCGACGCCGGCAAGATCCTGATCGTCGCCCTCGTCGGCGTACTGATGATCCTTTACGTGACCATCGGCGGGATGAAGGGCACCACCTGGGTCCAGATGGTCAAGGCGGTGCTGTTGATCGCGGGCACCATCCTCATCACCTTCCTGATCCTGCTGAAGTTCAACTTCAACATCTCCGACCTGCTGGGCACGGCCGCCAAGAACAGCGGCAAGGGCAGCGCCTTCCTCGACCCCGGCCTCAAGTACGGCAAGACCGGCACCACCAAGCTGGACTTCATCTCGCTCGGCATCGCCTTGGTGCTCGGCACCGCGGGACTGCCGCACATCCTGATCCGCTTCTACACGGTGCCGACCGCCAAGGCCGCCCGTAAGTCGGTGAACTGGGCGATCGGCATCATCGGCGCCTTCTACCTGATGACCATCGTGCTCGGCTTCGGCGCAGCGGCCATCCTCAAGCCCGAGGACATCATCAAGTCCAATCCGGCGGGCAACACGGCGGCGCCACTGGCCGCCCTGGAGATCGGCGGAGGCGCCGACTCGACAGGCGGCGCGATCCTCCTCGCGGTGATCTCCGCGGTCGCCTTCGCCACCATCCTCGCGGTGGTCGCGGGCCTCACCCTCGCCTCGTCCTCGTCGTTCGCGCACGACATCTACGCCAACGTCATCCGCAAGGGCAAGGCCACGGAGAAGGAGGAGATGCGCGCGGCCCGCTGGTCGACCGTCGCCATCGGCGCGGTCGCCATCGTCCTCGGCGCGTTCGCCCGCGACCTGAACGTCGCCGGCCTGGTCGCCCTGGCCTTCGCGGTCGCCGCGTCCGCCAACCTTCCGACGATCCTCTACAGCCTCTTCTGGAAGCGGTTCACCACCCAGGGAGCGCTCTGGTCGATCTACGGCGGTCTCGTCTCCTCCGTGGTCCTGGTGCTCTTCTCCCCGGTGGTCTCGGGCAACCCGAAGACCTCCATGTTCAAGGGGGTCGACTTTCACTGGTTCCCGCTGGAGAACCCCGGCCTGATCTCGATCCCGCTGGGCTTCCTGCTCGGCATCATCGGCTCGTATCTCTCCAAGGAGGAGCCGGACAAGGGCAAGTACGCCGAGCTGGAGGTCAAGTCCCTCACCGGTGTGGGAGCCCACTAGCAGGCACCGTCCGCACGGAACCACGCAGAGGCCGCGTCGTAGGACCCTACGACGCGGCCTCGCCGCTCCTCGTGGCAATCTGCCCCCCTCAATGTCGGTCCTCTGGCGTAGGCTCGCTGTGTATACACAATCCAGCGATGGGGGAGGGGACCCAAAGTGCTGATCGACACCTACGGTCGGGTCGCCACCGACCTGCGCGTTTCCCTGACGGACCGCTGCAATCTGCGGTGCACGTACTGCATGCCCGAAGAGGGACTGCAGTGGCTCGCGAAGCCCGATCTGCTCACGGACGACGAGATCGTGCGGCTCGTACGGATCGCGGTCACGGACCTGGGCATCACCGAAGTCCGCTTCACCGGCGGCGAACCTCTGCTCCGTCCCGGCCTGGTCGGGATCGTCGAGCAGTGCGCCCAGCTCACCCCCCGCCCCCGGATGTCGCTGACCACGAACGGCATCGGCCTCAAGCGCACCGCCGCGGCGCTCAAATCGGCGGGCCTGGACCGGGTCAATGTCTCGCTCGACACCCTGCGCCCCGACGTGTTCAAGACACTCACCCGCCGCGACCGCCACCGCGACGTCCTCGAAGGACTCGAAGCGGCGCGGGACGCGGGCCTCACCCCGGTGAAGGTCAACACCGTGCTGATGCCGGGGCTCAATGCCGACGAGGCCCCCGACCTCCTCGCCTGGGCCGTGGAGAACGAGTACGAGCTGCGCTTCATCGAGCAGATGCCGCTCGACGCCCAGCACGGCTGGAAGCGCGACGGCATGATCACCGCCGGTGACATCCTGGAGTCCCTGCGCACCCGCTTCACGCTCACCGAAGAGGGCGACGACGAGCGCGGCTCCGCACCCGCCGAGCGCTGGGTCGTGGACGGCGGCCCGCACCGGGTCGGCGTCATCGCCTCCGTCACGCGCCCGTTCTGCGGGGCCTGCGACCGCACCCGGCTCACCGCCGACGGCCAGGTGCGCACCTGCCTCTTCGCCCGCGAGGAGTCGGATCTGCGCGCCGCCCTGCGCTCCGGGGCACCCGACGAGGAGATCGCCCGCCTGTGGAAGGTGGCGATGTGGGGCAAGAAGGCCGGCTCGGGCCTCGACGACCCCTCGTTCCTGCAGCCCGACCGCCCGATGTCCGCGATCGGCGGCTGAACTAGCTCTCCGGGGCCGAGTCCCTCTCCCACTCCTCGAGCGTCACGACGTCCTTCAGGAAGCCGCGTACGCCCAGGAACTGGGAGAGGTGTTCCCGGTGCTCCTCACACGCGAGCCAGGTCTTGCGACGCTCAGGCGTGTGCAGTTTCGGGTTGTTCCACGCCAGCACCCAGACGGCGTCGGTGCGGCAGCCCTTGGCGGAACAGACGGGCGTTTCGTCACTCACGTTCACAAAAACTGGTCCAAACAAAGGCGACGCCGAGCAGCCACGGGGGGAGCTGCCCGGCGTCGGTCCGTCGCTCCGACGGGGGATGCGGAGCGCTTTTGAAGTATGTCATGGGGGACCGGCGCCACGGCACCGGAACAGCATGATTGATCTGAGCTTTTCTTGAGCTTTGCGGACCGGTTGACGATCAACTCTGTTCGTGAGGATGCTCGCCGGGCCGCTCGGCCGTACCTTCCGCCGGCGGTTCCGCGGCGCCTCCTGCCGTACCGGCGCCCAACGCGGGACGGGATGGTGCGGGGATGAAGGTCGAGGGCAGCGAAGGCACGTTCTCGCGGCCCGCGTTGGCGATCACCACGGCGACGTACGGAAGAAGCGCACCGAGGACCAGCGTCGCGATCGCGACCGGCCGCTCGATGTTCCACAGGATCACGGTCAGGACCACGGACAGGGTCCTGATCGACATGGAGATCACATAGCGGCGCTGCCTGCCGCGCACATCGTCGGCGAGGCTCTGCCTGGCCCCGGTGATCCGGAAGACCTCAGTGCTGCTCTGCTTCCGCATCACGTTCCACCACCCGATTCTGCGCCGGACACTCCCCGGTCCTGACCGCTTCCAAGGTACGCCGCCCCTGCGCCGTCTTCGAGACCGGGGCGCGCTCCAGCTGGGCGGATGCCACCACGGCGTACCGCGTATGGCGTCCTCCGACATGCGCCGTACGGCCTACGGACGGAGACTGATCGCACATGCGCACACAGAAGCCGCATGAGGAGGCGACATGAGTTGGTTGTGGGCAATCATCGTGGGACTGGTGCTCGGACTGATCGCCAAAGCGATCATCCCGGGCAAGCAGCAGATCCCCCTCTGGCTGACGGCGGTGTTCGGCATCCTCGGCAGTGTGCTGGGCAACTGGGCCGCCACCGGCATGGGAGTCAACGACACCGGCGGCATCGACTGGACCAGGCATCTGCTCCAGTTGGTGGGCGCGGTGATCGTCGTCGCTCTGGGTGACGCCGCATGGTCGATGGTCAGAGGCAAGAAACAGACAGGCTGAGTACAGAGAAGGAGGGGCGGCCGGGATCATCTCCCGGCCGCCCCTCCTTCTCTGTTCCCGTACGCCCGGGACTACGCGCCCGCGACCTCGACCGCCGCCAGGCTCTTCTTGCCCCGGCGCACCACCAGCCAGCGTCCGTGCAGCAGCTCACCGGCCGCCGGCACGGCATCCTCACCGGCCACCTTCACGTTGTTCACGTACGCCCCGCCCTCCTTGACGGCGCGGCGGGCCGCCGACTTGCTGGCCACCAGACCCGTCTCGACGAGCAGATCCACGACCGGCAGCAGCCCCTCGACCTTGGCGTGCGGCAGCTCCGAGAGCGCGGCGGCCAGCGTCGCCTCGTCGAGGTCCGTCAGCTCGCCCTGGCCGAACAGCGCCTTCGACGCGGCGGTGACAGCGGCACACTGCTCGGCGCCGTGCACCATCGTCGTCAGCTCCTCGGCCAGCGCCCGCTGGGCGGCACGCGCCTGCGGACGCTCCTCGGTCAGCTTCTCCAGCTCCTCGATCTCCTCGCGGGACTTGAAGCTGAAGATGCGCAGGAACTTGGCGATGTCGCGGTCGTCCGCGTTCAGCCAGAACTGGAAGAAGGCGTACGGAGTGGTCCGCTCGGCGTCCAGCCAGATCGTGCCGGACTCCGTCTTGCCGAACTTCGTGCCGTCCGCCTTGGTGATCAGCGGCGTCGCCAGGGCGTGCACCTCGGCCTCGGGCTCCACCCGGTGGATCAGGTCGGTGCCCGCGGTCAGATTGCCCCACTGGTCGCTGCCGCCGGTCTGCAGTGTGCAGCCGTAGCGCCGGTTCAGCTCCATGAAGTCCATGCCCTGCAGGATCTGGTAGCTGAACTCCGTGTAGCTGATGCCCGCGTCGGAGTTGAGCCGTCGTGCGACGGCCTCCTTCGCGATCATCTTGTTGACCCGGAAGTACTTGCCGATGTCCCGCAGGAAGCTGATGGCCGACAGACCCGACGTCCAGTCCAGGTTGTTGACCATGGTCGCGGCGTGCGGGCCTTCGAAGTCCAGGAAGCGCTCGATCTGCCCGCGCAGCCGGTCCACCCAGGCGGCGACGATCTCGGGGTCGTTGAGCGTGCGCTCCGAATTCGGCTTCGGGTCGCCGATGAGGCCCGTGGCGCCCCCGACCAGACCCAGCGGGCGGTTGCCCGCCAGCTGGATCCGGCGCATGGTCAGGATCTGGACCAGATTCCCGAGGTGCAGGCTCGATGCGGTCGGGTCGAAGCCGCAATAGAACGTGACGGGACCGTCCGCGAACGCCTTGCGCAGTGCGTCCTCGTCAGTGGAGAGGGCGATCAGCCCGCGCCACTGCAGTTCGTCGACGATGTCCGTCACGGTTCTCTTGTCTCCTCGGGGTGATGCCTACAGACTCCCCCGAGGTTATACGCCCTGGCTGACGGAACTCATATTGAAATCCGGGACCCTCAGCGCGGGCATCGCGGCACGGGTGAACCAGTCGCCCCACTCGCGCGGCAGCGTCTGCTCCGTACGACCCGCTTCGGTGGCCCGTGACAGCAGGTCGACGGGGGACTCGTTGAAGCGGAAGTTGTTCACCTCGCCCACGACCTCGCCGTTCTCGACGAGATAGACGCCGTCCCGGGTCAGCCCGGTGAGCAGCAGGGTCGCCGGGTCCACCTCGCGGATGTACCAGAGGCAGGTGAGCAGCAGCCCGCGCTCCGTGCCCGCCACCATCTCCTCCAGGGACTTGGTCCCGCCCCCGTCCAGGATCAGATTGGAGATCGTGGGCGCCACGGGCAGCGCGGTCAGCCCTGCGCTGTGCCGGGTGGTGATCAGACGCTCCAGCGTCCCCTCCCGTACCCAGTCGGTCGCGTTCAGCGGCAGCCCGTTGTCGAAGACCGAGGCGTCGTCGCCCGAGGAGTGGGTGAGCACGAAGGGTGCGGATTCGAGCCCCGGCTCGTTCGGATCGCTGCGCAGGGTCAGCGGCAGCGGCGAGAGCCGCTCGCCCAGGCGCGTGCCACCGCCCGGCTTGGAGAACACGGTCCGGCCCTCGGCGGCGTCCCGGGCGGCCGACGACCAGAGCTGGTAGATCAGCAGGTCGGCCACGGCGGTCGGCGGCAGCAGGGTCTCGTACCGCCCCGCGGGCAGGTCGATACGGCGCTCGGCCCACCCGAGCCGTTGCGCGAGCTCCGCGTCCATCGCCGCGGGGTCCACGTCCTTGAAGTCCCGGGTCGCCTGCCCCGCCCATGCCGAGCGCTTGCGGTCCGGGGACTTGGCGTTGAGCTCCAGGGTGCCGTTGGGCTGGTCGTGGCGCAGGCGCAGGCCCGTGGACGTACCGAGATAGCTGGAGGTCATCTCGTGGTTCGCGAACCCGTAGAGCTCGCGTCCGCCGGCCCTGGCGCGGGCGAAGGATTCGCCGAGCGCGGGCGCGAAGTCGGTGAAGACGGCGGAGGACGTCTCGGCGGGCGCGTCGGTGAAGTCGGGGGAGACGGGCACCCCGGTGATCAGCGGCTGGGCGTCCTCGGCGGGGCCGCCGCCGCGGGCCGCGGCCTCGGCCGCACGTACCAGCGGCTCCAGGTCGTCGGCGGTGACCGCGGACCGCGAGACGACACCGGAGGCGGTGCCCTCCTTGCCGTCGACGGTCGCGATGACGGTCAGGGTGCGGCCACGGGTGACGCCGTTGGTGGTCAGGGCGTTGCCCGCCCAGCGCAGGTTGGCGCTGGACTGCTCGTCGGCGATGACGACGCAGCCGTCGGCGGTGGACAGGGAGAGCGCGCGCTCGACGATCTCGTACGGCTTGGTGCTACGGCTCATCGGCCCGCCTCCTGCGTGGTGTTGAGACTGTGCTGTCCCGGGGGACACTGCGCCTGACTGCGGCTTCGCCGCGGGCCGGACCCCCGGCCGGGGGTTGTCGCGGCGTGTCCGTGCTTCATCGGCCCGCCTCCTGCGTGGTGTTGAGGATGTTGACGCCGCGGAACAGGGCCGAGGGGCAGCCGTGCGAGACCGCGGCCACCTGGCCGGGCTGGGCCTTGCCGCAGTTGAAGGCGCCGCCGAGGACATACGTGCTCGGGCCGCCGACCTTCTCCATCGAGCCCCAGAAGTCGGTGGTCGTCGCCTGGTAGGCGACGTCGCGCAGCTGGCCGGCGAGCCTGCCGTTCTCGATACGGAAGAAGCGCTGGCCGGTGAACTGGAAGTTGTAGCGCTGCATGTCGATCGACCACGAGCGGTCGCCGACCACGTAGATGCCGCGCTCGACACCGCCGATCAGATCCTCCGTGGAGAGCCCGCCGGGGTCCGGCTGCAGCGACACGTTGGCCATGCGCTGGACGGGGACGTGCTCGGGGGAGTCCGCGTACGCGCACCCGTTGGAGCGCTCGAAGCCCGTCAACTTGGCGATCCTGCGGTCGAGTTGATAGCCGACCAGGGTCCCGTCCTTCACCAGGTCCCAGGACTGCGCGGCCACACCCTCGTCGTCGTACCCGATGGTCGCAAGGCCGTGCTCGGCCGTGCGGTCGCCGGTCACGTTCATCACGGACGACCCGTACGCCAGCTTGCCCAGCTGGTCGAAGGTGGCGAAGGAGGTGCCCGCGTACGCGGCCTCGTACCCCAGGGCCCGGTCGAGCTCCGTGGCATGACCGATCGACTCATGGATGGTCAGCCAGAGGTTCGACGGGTCGACGACCAGGTCGTACGTCCCCGCCTCCACGCTAGGCGCCCGCATCTTCTCCGCGAGCAGCTCCGGAATCCGCTCCAGCTCGGAGTCCCAGTCCCAGCCGGTCCCCTTCAGGTACTCCCAGCCCCGCCCGACCGGCGGCGCGATCGTCCGCATCGAGTCGAACTCGCCGGTGGTCTCGTCGACCGCCACGGCTGTCAGCTGGGGATGCAGCCGTACGCGCTGCTGCGTGGTGACCGTGCCGGAGGTGTCCGCGTAGAACTTGTTCTCCAGGACCGTCATCAGCGAAGCGTCCACGTGCGCGACACCGTCGGCCGCGAGCAGCCGCGCCGACCACTCGGCGAGGAGCCCGGTCTTCTCCTCGTCGGGCACCTCGAACGGGTCGATCTCGTACGACGAGACCCAGGTCTTCTCCGCGTGCACCGGCTCCGCGGCCAGCTCCACCCGCTCGTCGGAACCCGCGGCCTTGATCACCTTCGCGGAGAGCTTCGCCATGGCGACGGCCTGCCCCGCCACCCGGGCGGCAGCATCCATCGAAAGGTCGACACCCGAGGCGAAACCCCAGCTGCCGCCGTGCACCACCCGGACCGCGTACCCGAGATCGGTACCGTCCGATGAACCCGCTGTTCTGGCGTCGCGCAGCCGCCACGACGCGCTGCGCACCCGCTCGAATCGGAAGTCGGCATGATCGGCACCGAGCGCGCGGGCCCGGGCGAGCGCCGCGTCGGCGAGGGCCCGCAGCGGCAGTGCCGTAAAGGCTGCGTCGATGGAATGGGGCACGGATGTCTCCTGTTCGTCACGACCGTCGACCGCATCATGTCCTGCCATGGGGCCCATTGCCCAGGGCCCTTATGTAGGGACCCGACAGGGACCGTGCCGAGGCGCTGTCGGAGGCCGATTCCCCGTAAGAGGGACGAGACCGATAGTTTGCGTGAGTACCAGACCGCTATCGAAAGGGTGATCCGTTGAGCCGCTCGGTTCTCGTCACCGGAGGAAACCGGGGCATCGGCCTCGCCATCGCCCGCACTTTCCTGGACCAGGGCGACAAGGTGGCCTTCACCTTCCGCTCCGGTGAGCCCCCCAAGGAGCTCATCGACGCCGGCGCCCTCGCCGTCCAGTGCGACATCACGGACTCCGCCCAGGTCGACGCGGCCTACAAGGAGATCGAGGAGAAGCACGGCAACGTGGAGGTGCTGGTGGCCAACGCCGGCGTCACCAAGGACCAGCTCCTCATGCGGATGTCCGAAGAGGACTTCACCGCCGTACTCGACACGAACCTCACCGGCACCTTCCGGGTCGTCAAGCGCGCCAACCGCGGCATGCTGCGCGCCAAGAAGGGCCGTGTCGTCCTCATCTCCTCGGTGGTCGGACTCCTCGGTTCGGCGGGCCAGGCGAACTACGCCGCGTCCAAGGCCGGTCTGGTCGGTTTCGCCCGCTCGCTCGCCCGCGAGCTGGGCTCCCGCAACATCACCTTCAACGTCGTGGCGCCCGGCTTCGTCGACACCGACATGACGAAGGTTCTCACCGACGACCAGCGCAAGGGCATCGTCGCCCAGGTGCCGCTGGGCCGTTATGCGCAGCCGGAGGAGATCGCGGCCGCAGTGCGGTTCCTCTCCTCCGACGACGCCTCGTACATCACTGGAGCCGTCATCCCGGTTGACGGCGGACTGGGAATGGGTCACTGAACACCATGGCTGGAATCCTCGAGGGCAAGAAGATCCTCATCACCGGTGTGCTGACGGAAGCCTCCATCGCCTTCCACACCGCGAAGCTGGCCCAGGAGCAGGGCGCGGAGATCATCCTCACCGCCTGGCCGCGTCCGTCGCTCACCGAGCGCATCGCCAAGAAGCTGCCGCAGCCCGACAAGGTCAAGGTCCTGGAGCTCGACGTCTCCAACGACGAGCACCTCGCCCGCCTCGAGGGCCAGGTCCGCGAGGAGCTCGGCGGCCGCCTCGACGGCATCGTGCACTCCATCGGCTTCGCGCCGCAGGACGCGCTCGGCGGCAACTTCCTCAACACGCCCTTCGAGTCCGTGGCCACCGCCATGCACGTCTCGGCGTTCTCCCTGAAGTCGCTGACCATGGCGCTGCTGCCGCTGATGAACGAGGGCGGCTCCGTCGTCGGCCTCACCTTCGACGCGCAGTTCGCCTGGCCGAAGTACGACTGGATGGGCCCGGCGAAGGCCGCCCTGGAAGCCACCAGCCGCTACATGGCGCGCGACCTCGGTGACAAGGACATCCGCTGCAACCTGATCTCGGCGGGCCCGCTCGGCTCCATGGCCGCGAAGTCGATCCCCGGCTTCAGCGACCTGGCCGCGGTGTGGGACAGCCGTTCCCCGCTGAAGTGGGAGCTCTCGGACCCCGAGCCGGCGGGCCGCGGCATTGTCGCGCTCCTGTCGGACTGGTTCCCGAAGACGACGGGCGAGATCATCCACGTGGATGGCGGTCTGCACGCGATCGGCGCCTGACCCTCCGCCGCACAGCACATCGGCCGCGCACCCGCCTCCTCTCGGTGGCGGGTGCGCGGCCGTCGTGCGCGATGGGCGCATCCCCCGCAGACTGGGCGGACCGGGACCTGTCCCCGGAACCCCTGGGGAGGAGGAACCGATGTGCATCGCCTACGTCCGCGTCGCCGGAGCCCGGCCCTCCTGACGGCCGCCGTCGCCCTGGCCGCACTCACCGCGGCCCCCACGGTCACCCTGACCCACGCCGCCGCCCCCACCGCGCGCCCCGCCGCCGTCGAGGAACCCGAGCCCTTCGGCGCCGACTGCCGTACGACGGTCACCGGCTCGCACGTCGTCGCGTACTGCCACAACCCCTACCCGGACAGCGACAAGGTCGAGCTCCACATCGAGTGCGCCCGCTGGTGGGACATAGACAGCGACGCCCGTCCGGTCGAGGCCGGCCCCGCGCAGACCGTGCGGCTCACCGGCCGCTGCTGGAAAGAGATCCGCTCGGCCTGGATCACGCACGCACGCAGTTGAAGGCATAGCTTGCGGCCTCGGCCGCCGCCGTGTCCGTGTCGCCCGCCCGGATCGCCTCGATCAGCCGGGCATGGTCCATATAGCCCTCGGGGCGCAGCTCGCGCCCCACGTCGTCGCGGAGCCAGTCGCGCAGCAGATCGCCCAGGTCGGCGTAGAGCTCGGTCAGTACGTCGTTGTGCGAGGCGGCCACGATCGCCAGGTGCAGTGTCGCGTCGGCGGCGACGAAAGCCTCCGCATCGCCCGATTCCCACATCTTCTCGCGGTGCTCCAGCAGCGCGTCGAGCTGCTTCAGGTCCTTCTCCGTGCGCCGCTCGGCGGCCAGCCGCGCCGCCGAGGACTCCAGTGTGGAGCGCAGCTCGGCGATGTGCCGGGGGTCGGCGGAGGCGAAGCGGCGGTGCATCACGCCGGCCAGCTCGCTGGTGGCGATGACATACGTACCCGAGCCCTGCCGGATGTCGAGCAGCCCGTTGTGCGCGAGCGCGCGCACCGCCTCGCGGACGGTGTTGCGGGCCACCCCCAGCTGCTCGACCAGCTCGGGTTCGGTCGGGATGCGCGAGCCGACCGGCCACTCGCCCGAGGTGATCTGGTTCCGCAGTTCGGTGATCACCTGGTCGGAGAGGGCCGACCGCCGGGGTGAGTTCAGCGTCATTGGGCTCCTTCAGCGCATTCGGCGAACGATTGGACAACCAATCATCCCATGATTCTATGATGGCTCCATGCCCGACGACGAGACACAGATCCTGAGCCACGGCACCGAGCCGCGCACCGCCGCAGATTTTCCCACCCCGACGCAGTCGCCGGCGGGATGGACCATCAAGCTGGTCATGGTCGGCATCGTCCTCGCGGCGCTCAACCTCCGCCCCGCCATCACCAGCCTGGGCCCGCTCCTCGAAGAGGTGCAGCAGTCGCTCGGCATGAGCGACAGCGTCGCCGGTCTGCTCACGTCCGTCCCCTCGCTCTGTTTCGCGGTTTTCGGGATCCTCGCGCCCCGCCTCGCCCGCCGCTTCGGCCCGGGCGCGATCGTCTGCGCGGGCATGGTGGCCATCGCCGCCGGCCTGCTGATCCGCCCGTTCGCCGGCGGCACGGTGGGCTTCCTCGCCGCCAGCGCGCTCGCGCTCATGGGCATCGCCGTCTCCAACGTGCTGATGCCGGTGATCGTCAAGCGGTACTTCCCCGACCGCGTCGGCTCCATGACCGGCCTCTACTCCATGGCCCTGGCGCTCGGCACCTCCCTCGCCGCGGCCGTCACCGTGCCGCTGACCCACTCCATGGGCGACAACTGGCACTGGGGGCTGGGGGTTTGGGCGGCGCTGGCCGTCGTGGCGGTGGTGCCCTGGGTCGCTCTCGTACGGGACCGAAGCGCGACGGCGGCGCAGGAGGCGCAGGCATCGCGGACCTCCGCGCAGCCGGCTCCGCCCGCGATCCGGATCACCCGGTCCCGTACCGCCTGGGCGCTCGCCTGCTTCTTCGGACTCCAGGCGACGGCCGCGTACATCACCATGGGCTGGATGCCGCAGATCTTCCGCGACGCCGGGGTCTCGGCCTCGACGGCCGGGGTGCTGCTCGCGGTGACGATGGCGATGGGCGTACCGCTCGCCTTCGTCATCCCGCGTCTCGCGACCCGGATGAAGAACCAGGGCCCGATCGTCGCGGTGCTCGGCGCCTGCGGACTCGTCGGCTACGCGGGCCTGTTCCTGGCCCCGGCCGGCGGCGCCTGGGCCTGGGCGCTGCTGCTCGGCATCGCCAACTGCTCGTTCCCGCTGGCGCTCACGATGATCGGCATGCGGTCGCGTACGGGAGCCGGCGTCGTACGCCTCTCCGCCTTCGCCCAGTCGACCGGCTACCTGCTCTCCATCCCCGGACCGCTGCTCGTCGGCGTCCTGTACGAGCACAGCGGCAGCTGGGGGCTGCCGATCGCGCTGATGGCGGGCCTCATGGTGCCCCAGATCGCGGTCGGGATCCTGGCGGGACGGGACCGGACGATTGAGGACGAATGCGGGATGCGAGACTGAGCGCATGCCCGTACTCGAACCGAATCCCCCCAACGGCCAGAAGAAGCTGCTGCTCGTGCTCGGCGCGATGTTCGCCGTGACGATCGTCGTCGCGATCATCGCGACGCTCGCCTCCCCGTGACGAGCTGAGCGGGGCCCGGGGTGGTGCTAGCACCACCATCCCCTAGGGGGCCAGGGTCAGGGGGAAGTGGGTAGTTCACCGGATGGGACCGGCCGCCCGTACTGCGTAAGTTCATGTTCATCAGCAACGGCGAACCCACGCAGCTAGCTACGGAGGCGGCCATGTCGGCCCACATCCCCACCAGGTCCCACACCGCAGCCCCGGGTCGTGTCGACATCAAGCTGCCCTGGTGGGCCGTCGTCCTGCCCGCGATCGCCTTCGCGGTCCTCCTTCTCCTCATCACCGCGCCGGGCCAGGCCCAGGCGGCGACCGGCGACCCGGCCATCACCCACCTGCTGGAGCGGGTGCAGGAGACGCTCTCCCGCTGAGGGGGGTCACCCATGACGGTGGAGCGTTTCAACTCCCTGCGCCCCACGGCATGATTCGTGCGAAGCTGGACTGCATGAGCGTCGCTTCGTCGTCCGAGGGGACCACCCCCGGACCCACCGAATCCCGCAGGATCGTCCTCCTACGCCATGCGAAGGCGGACTGGCCCCAGGTGTCCGACCACGACCGACCGCTCGCCGAGCGGGGCCGCGCGGACGCCCCCGTCGCAGGCCGCCGGCTGGCCGCCCTGGACGTGACCTTCGATCTGGCACTGTGCTCCACCGCGGCCCGGACCCGGGAGACCTGGAAACTGGCCGTAGCAGAGCTGCCGACCCGCCCCAGGACCGTGTACGAGGAGAGGCTGTACGAGGCTTCCCTCGGCGAACTCATCGCCGTCCTCAACGAGACCCCCGACGACGTGAAGGACCTCCTTCTCATCGGCCACAACCCCGGAGTGCACGCCCTTGCGGACGCGCTGGCGGGGAAGGCGCAGGGCGATGCGCTCGCCCGGATGAACAGGGGCGGCTTCCCGACGGCGGCGATCGCGGTGGTGTCCTTCACCGGATCGTGGAAGTCGGTGGAACACGGAGTGGGAAGCCTGGACGACTTCTGGGCCCCGCACGAGTAACGAGCCTGTCCCGTAAGCCAGAAGACCCCGGTACGCAGGACGCGTACCGGGGTCGATTCCTGTTTTCTGCCGCTCAGCTGTTCTCGGCCTCGACAAGTCCATCAGCGGCTTCGACCTCTTCGCGGGTGATGCCGAGGAGATAGAGCACGGTGTCGAGGAAGGGCACGTTCACGGCGGTGTCGGCGGCCTTGCGGACGACGGGCTTGGCGTTGAAGGCGACGCCGAGTCCGGCGGCGTTCAGCATGTCGAGATCGTTGGCGCCGTCGCCGATGGCGACGGTCTGGGAGAGCGGCACACCGGCCTCGGCGGCGAACCGCCGCAGCAGCCGGGCCTTGCCGGCGCGGTCGACGATCTCTCCCGTGACCTTGCCGGTGAGCTTCCCGTCGACGATCTCCAGCGTATTGGCGGAGGCGAAGTCGAGCCCGAGCCGCTCCTGCAGATCATCGGTGACCTGGGTGAACCCACCGGACACGACGCCCACTTGATACCCGAGCCGCTTCAGCGTCCGGATAAGCGTGCGAGCCCCGGGGGTGAGCCGCACCTCGGCGCGGACCTTCTCCACGACGGACGCGTCCAGCCCCGCCAGGAGCGCCACGCGCGCATGCAGCGACTGCTCGAAATCGAGCTCCCCGCGCATGGCCCGCGAGGTCACTTCGGCCACCTCGTCCTCGCACCCGGCGTGGGCGGCGAAGAGCTCGATGACCTCGTCCTGGATGACGGTCGAGTCCACATCCATGACGACAAGACGCCGCGCGCGCCGGTGCAGCCCGGCGGAGACGACGGCGACATCGACCCCCAGAGCGGCCGCCTCGGTCGCAAGGGCGGTACGCAGCGGCTCGGTCTCCGTACCGGAAACCGCGAACTCCACAGCCGTGACCGGATACTTCGCAAGCCGGAAAATACGGTCGATATTGCCGCCGGTCGAGGTGATGGCGGCCGCTATGGCGGCGGTGGACTCGGCGGTGAGCGGATGCCCGAGCACGGTCACATGCGAGCGCCCGCTGCCACGCGGCCGGTTGTCACCGATACCGGAGATGATCTCGGCCTGCAGCCTGAGCGACTCGGCCCAGCTGTGCACGGTCGCCCTGAGCTCACCCTCGGTGGTCCCGCCCGCGGTAGGCGAGGTGACCAGGGCGCACAGCACGATGCGCCCCCGGGTGACGACCTGCTCGATGTCCACGACATCGACGGAATAGGCGGCAAGGGTGTCGAAGAGCCCGGCGGTGATCCCGGGCCGGTCCTTCCCGAAGATCTTGACGAGAAGGGTGGGAGTCTGAGAAGCGCTCATGGTGATCCCCACCGTATAGGTCGGGGCGCGCCCCTCCACCACCCTGTCCGCTCCCCGGACAGGGGCGGTCGGCCGTCCCGCGCCTGGCTCAAGCCGGCATGAAGCGGCCCAGGTCGCGTGACTTCTGCCGGAGGGCGGCTGCCCAGGCGTCCTCGGAGCGATGCGGGGACCTCGGGACCTGAACCTCCGCGAGGCCGGCGCCCTCCGGCAGGACCGTCGGCGGCCACTGCGGCTCGATGCCCGCCCTGTCCGCCAGGACCAGCACCGTAGCGACGAAACCCTCGGACAGGGCAGCAGTGACGGCGTGACTCGTTCGCCGGTGCCACGCGAGAAGAGCGTCGATGAAAACCTTGAACACGAGGGGGTCGATCTGGCACTCGTCGGACTGCATCGGGCCAATGCCGGACGGCAGGCCCAATTCCGCTTGCCAGAAACTCACCTGGCTTATGAACAGTCGGGAGGCTCCGTTGGACGGGTTCCACAAGGTCCGGTCGCCCATGTCGTAGTACTGGCTCAATGCGGACTCTTCCTGCTGGTATCGGGGCGGACTTCACATTGAGGAAACGCGCCCGTTTCCTCCCCTCCAATAACACCGCCTACGGTGGATCTCACCGACCCGCCCAGGCCGACGTCGTCCCAAGGCACCCGCCCAGCGCCACCGCACCGACGGGACGACCAGCCCCATGCGCCACCTTCCTCCCTGGCTCCGCCACGCCCTCCGTTCCCAGCGCGGGCCCATCCCCTGGAGCGCCGTCGTGCGCGGGGCCCTCGCCGCCGCGCCTCTCCTCGGGGTCGCGCTCGCTGCCGGGCAGGCCTCCGCCGGTGTTCTCGCCTCCCTCGGTGCCATGCTCGCCGGCGTCAACGACCGTGCCGGCAGCCGTCGTTCCTCCCTCAGGCGCCTCGGCGTGCCTGCCCTCGCCGGGGCCTGTGGCCTCGTCCTCGGCACCGCGCTGAGTGGCGGAGGCGTGATGCTCGTCGCCGTCTTTGGTGTTCTCGGGCTGCTCGGTGGCGCCCTGTGTGCCGTCGGGCCCGTCTCCTCCGCCTGCGGGACGCAGCTCCTCGTCGCCACCGCCATCGGCGCCGGCATGCCGCTGCCCGAAGCGGGGTGGGTGCGCGGTGTGCTCTTCGCCGGGGGTGCCGGGTGGCTTCTCGTGCTGCGGCTTCTTCTGCCGTCGGCGTCCGGTGTCGGACGGCGCGGGCAGTACGAGCGTCAGTCCGTCTCCCAGGTGTACGCAGCCGTCGCCGACCTCCTCGACGCCACCGGCACTCCCGCCGCCCCCGCTCGCCGCGCCGCACTCACCGCCGCCCTCGACCACGCCCAGGACGCCGTCCCTGCCCGGCTCGCGCGGCCCCGCGCCCAGTACCTTGCCGCGCTTCCCCTCGCCGAGGCTGCCACCGCCCTCGCCTGGAGCGGCCTGCCCCTGCCCGACCGCGCCTCCGAAGGTCCCCGCCGCCTCGCCGACGCCGCCCGCACCGGCGCGCCCTGCGGTGCGCTCCCCGCGCCCGCCCGTGACGGCGCCGCCCTGCGCGCCCTCGACTCCGCTCTTCTCGCCGCCGCCGAAGCCTTCGACGGGGGCCGACCCTTCGACGGGGGCCGACCCTTCGACGGGGGCCGACCCTTCGACGGGGGCCGACCCTTCGACGTACCGAAGCCATCGTCAACTCCCGCGCTGCGCAAGGTGATCGGGCCCGTGGGGCAGGAGTACGGGTTCCGCGTCGCCCTCGCCTTCGGAGGTGCCGCGGCCGTCGCGCAGAGCCTTCCCCACAGCCCGCACTGGTACTGGCTCCCCGCCACCGCCGTCTTCCTCGTCAAGCCCGACCTCGGGCCGCTCGCCTCGCGCGTGATCTGCCGGGCCCTCGGCACCCTCATCGGCGCCGCCGTCTTCGCCGCACTCGCCGCTCTCCTCCCGCAGCCCGCAGGGCTCGTCGCGACGGTCGCCGTCTGCGGTGCGCTGATCCCCGTCGCCACCCGCCACTTCGCCGCGCAGACCGCCGTCATCACCGTCTTCGTGCTCGCACTCGTCATGTCCGGCGGCGAACCCCAGGCCGCCGGCAGCCGCATCGGCGAAACGCTCCTCGCCTGCGGCATCGTCCTCGCCGTCGGGCACATCCCCTGGCCGGGACGGCGCGGCGGCGGAGTGCGCGCCCGCGTCGGGGCCGCCGATCAGGCCGCGCAGGCCTACGTCCACCACGTACTCAGCGCCAACAGCGACCGCCCCGGCCGCTGGGCCCTGCGCCGCGCCGCCTATCGCGCCCTCGCCGAAGCCCGTACGGCCATCGACCTAGCCGCCGCCGAACTCCCTTCCCTGGCACGGCACATCGCGCCCTCCGACGTCGTCGCCCTGCGCCTGGAACACCTCGTCGACACCACCACCGCCTGCGCCGTCCACCTCGACGACACAGGCCGCGTCCCGCGACAGCACGCCGAGCGCATCGGTGCGCTGCTGGCCGAACTGGCCGCGTAGGGGCGGTGGTTCAGCGGCGTCCCCGCGGCGGCGGAGGAGGCGACGGCGGGGGAGGGCCCTCGCCCCTGGGGCGCTTGCGGAGCGGCGGCGGGGGAGGCGGCGCCTGCGGGTCCAGGGGGCCGATCATCGTCGGCGCCCCGTGCATCTCGCCACCGCCCCCGCCACTGCCCCCGCTCTCGCCCGGGCGCAGATACGGGTTCGTGTCGTCGTGCGAGGGGCGGTACGGCGCCGACGGCGTGTAGGGCCCCGGTTCGTACGCCAGATCCGGATACGTACGGTCCCCGCCGTGCCCCCCTTCGCCCCGCGCGAGCTCCGCGGCCCGCCGCCCCGCCGCCCCCGACGCGTACGCCAGGAGCGCACCCGCACCGCCCGCCCCGGCCCCCCACGCCAGCCCGAGCAGCAGCGCCATGCCCAGCTGCCCGTGCAGTTCGATGCCCGCCCCGAAGGCGTCGAAGCCGATCACCGACAGCGAGGCGTTCGCCGAGATGTCGGTCAGCCAGACCAGCAGCGGCAGCGCGGCCCCCGTCACCACCGGCAGGCGCAGCGCGCACCGGCCGGCGAAACCGAGCGCCGACGTGGCCGGTCCCACCGGGGTACGGGCCGCCGCGAGCACCCCCGCGTACAGCATCATCACCGCGGTCGCGGCCGCCAACAGCCAGACACGGCCGTCCAGTTCGGCGATCCGGCTCAGCGTCACCGGCTGATCCGAGGAGACGTTCAGCAGATCGTCGATGGGGTTCGGGAGCAGCTTGCCCAGCGCACCCGTCGCATGCCCGTCCCAGGGCACGAAGAGCCCCAGCGGTATCCCCAGCCACACCCCGTTCGGCGCCCCGACCAGCGCGGCACCCGCGATCCGCTTCGGATGGTCGTCGCCGATCATCGCGTACGCAGCTGCCGCGACCCCTGCCGCGACCGCGACCAGCAACACCGTGACCAGCGCGGATGCGGCCGGCCTGACGACCCGGTGCACCGCGCCCCAGCCCGGCGGCAGCGGCGTACGCCGCGAGGCCAGCAGCGCGATCACCATCACGGCCAGCACCCAACAGGCCCCGCCCGCCAGCGACTCACCGGTGTTGACCGTGAACCCCACCGAGGCCTTCGCCTTGGCCAGATCCCCGATCTTCCCCGGCAGCAGCCCGCCGATGCCGCCCAGACCGTCCGGCAGCTTGTCGCCGATCCCGCCCGCGCCCGGGATGTCATCGAGCCCCAGCTTGCTCCCGTCGATGGTGATGACGTCGTGGCCCGCCCAGGCGAGCCCGCCGATCACCGCGACGAAGAGCACCGCCAACGACACCATCCGCGCGGCGAGTTCGGAGCCGGGGATCGTCCGTCCCGCCGCCCACAGCGAGCGCAGGAAGAAGAAGGAGAGCAGCAGCGCACCCACCAGGGCCACGCCCAGCGGTGTCACGTTCAGTGCTGTCTTCGCCTCCGCCCCCGTGAGGCCGAAAGCCGACACATTGCCGGAGGGGCTGACCGAACCCCCCACCGCCATGACGACCACCGCTGCGGTCATCGGCCCGAGTCTGGCCGACTGATCGGCCCCCAGCAGATGCAGCCCGAGCGCCGCGGTGCCCGCCATCCCGACCAACGCCCAGCTCACCGCCGCGATCGAGGCGAGAACCACATCGCCCCATCGCGTACCCGTACTTCCGCCCTTGTCCATCAGGCCCCCCCGATCTGCGGTGAGTTGCCCCATTCGCGCATGATCCGTACGCACTCATGGGCGCTTACCACTGTCCGGGGGTGTTTCCACCGCGTCAACGGGCAGAGGGACTCCACGCGCACGGGCTCTTCACCGAGCCCGGCTTTCCGATACGTTACTGAGCCTGAAATAGTTCCTCACGATGTTCACCATCCCTAGACTCCCAGTGACGGGGGTACCTCGGGGGACGATAAGTGGGGCTGGAGTGCCGGAACTCGTACTGGAATTGAATGGCAGGACCTGGACGCTCGATTCGTCCAGGTCATACACCCTTGGGCGTGATCCGCAGGGAGATCTGGCGGTCAACGACGCCCGGGTCTCGTGGCGGCACGCCACCATCAGCTGGGGCGGGCGAAGCTGGGTGATCGAGGATCACGGCTCGACCAACGGAACGTTCGTACAGGGACAGCGTGTCCACCAAATGGAGATCGGTCCGGGATCGGCCGTGCACCTCGGCAACGCGACCGACGGCCCGCGGCTGAATCTCTCCGGAGGAGCTGCCGCAGTGGCTCCGGTGCAATCGCACCAGCCGACCGCGCACGCCCAGCAGCAGGGGGCGCCCGGCTGGGCCGCTTCCCAGCAGCAGGCGCAGCAGCAGGCGCCGGCGCGTGCGGAGGAGCGGCCCAACTGGCAGCAGCAGGCGCACGTTCCGCAGCAGCAGGGCGGTGCGGGACCTGGAGCCGGAGGCTTCCCCGGCGGCGTCGCGGGGGCGCCGCCGGTCTACGGAGACCGCTCGCCGACCACCTTCCACCAGCTCGCCCTCGGTCGCGTCATGCGCATCGGCCGTGCGCTGGAGAACGAGCTGGTCGTCTCCGACCTGCAGGTCTCGCGCCACCACGCCGAGTTCGTGGCCACGCCCGACGGCCGCTACGAGCTCCATGACCTGGGCTCGCACAACGGTACGTACATCAACGGCCAGCCGATGCAGAAGTCCGGCACGGCCCTCATCGGGCCCAACGACATCGTCGGCGTCGGCCACTCCACCTTCCGGCTGGTCGGGGACCGCCTGGAGCAGTTCGACGACACCGGTGAAGTCTCCTTCTCCGCACGCCACTTGACGGTGACGGTCGACGGCGGGAAGGACATCCTCAAGGACGTCTCCTTCGGCGTCCCCGAGAAGTCCCTGATCGCGGTCATCGGCCCCTCGGGCTCCGGCAAGTCGACCCTGCTCAAGGCGCTGACCGGCTACCGGCCGGCCAACCAGGGCGACGTCCTCTACGACAACCGTAATCTCTACAAGCAGTTCGCCGAGCTCCGCCAGCGCATCGGACTCGTCCCGCAGGACGACATCCTGCACAAGGAACTGACGGTCCGTAAGGCACTGAAGTACGCCGCCAAGCTGCGCTTCCCCGCCGACACCACCGATGCCGAGCGGTCCCAGCGCATCGACGAGGTCCTGCGCGAACTCAAGCTGGACATCCACAAGGAGAAGAAGATCACTTCGCTCTCCGGTGGCCAGCGCAAGCGCGTCTCGGTCGCCCTGGAGCTGCTCACCAAGCCGTCGCTGATCTTCCTCGACGAGCCGACCTCGGGCCTCGACCCGGGGATGGACCGCGATGTCATGCAGCTGCTGCGCGGACTCGCCGACGACGGTCGCACCGTCCTCGTCGTCACCCACTCGGTGGCCGAACTCGCCATCTGCGACAAGCTCCTCGTGATGGCGCCCGGCGGAGCGGTCGCGTACTTCGGACCGCCGGAGGAGGCACTGAACTTCTTCGGCTACGGCACCTGGGCCGATGTCTTCTCCGCCTTCGAGAACTACCGCGACTACGACTGGGCGGGACGCTGGAAGGGCTCGCAGCACTACCAGATGTACGCCGCCGACATCGACGCCGTCGCCGCCCAGCCGGTCCACATGCCGCCGCCGCAGGCCATGAAGCCGCCCAAGCCGCAGGGCTGGGCCTCACAGCTGATCACCCTGATCCGCCGCTATGTGTCGGTGATCGCCTCCGACCGGGGCTTCCTGCTGCTGTCCGTACTGCTGCCCGCGGTCCTTGGCTCGGTCGGCGCGCTGATCCCCGCCGACTACGGACTCGGCTTCGGCCCGAAGTCGACGCAGCTCAGCAACGGCGACGGGGCCACGGTCCTGCTGATCATGGCCGTGGGCGCCTGCTTCTCGGGCGCCGCCAACTCCGTACGTGAGCTGATCAAGGAACGGGTGATCTACGAACGCGAACGGGCCACCGGCCTGTCACGTTCCGCGTATCTGATGTCCAAGGTGATCGTGCTCGGACTGATCACCATGGTGCAGGGCGCGATCATCGGCGGCATCGGCTTCGGCTTCAAGAAGCCCCCGGCCGAGGGCGTCCTGCTCTCCAGCTCCGTACGGCTCGAACTCACGCTGCCGATCATGGCGCTGGGCTTCACCTCGATGATGATCGGCCTGATCATCTCCGCACTCGTGAAGACCGCCGAGAAGACGATGCCGCTGCTCGTGATGTTCGCGATCATCCAGGTCGTCTTCACCGGCTGCCTCTTCACGCTGAACGGCTCGGAAGGCGTCAACCAGTTCTCGTTCCTCATGCCGTCCCGGTGGGCCGTCGCCGCCGCGGGAGCCACCGCGTCGCTGAACGTCCTGCTGCCCGACAAGAAGAACCCGGGTGTGACGGATCCGCTCTGGGACCACACGCTCGGCACCTGGATCATGGACATGGGGATCCTGATCGGCATCGGCGTGCTCTGCGCCTTCTTCGTGGCGCGCCTGCTGCGCCGCCACGAGCCCGAGGTCATGCGCAAGTAACGGCACCTCGCACACAGCACGCCGAAGGGCGGCACCCGCGCGATGCGGGTGCCGCCCTTCGGCGTGCTGTGCTGTGACGTCTTCGGTGGGCCTGCGGCTCAGTAGGCGCCGTTGACGTTGTCGATCGAACCGTACGTCGCGGCCGCGTAGTTGGCGGCGGCGGTGATGTTGGCGACCGGGTCGTACAGGTCGTTCGCCGTGCCGGCGACGTGGTACGTGTCGAACGTCGGCTGGATGACCTGGAGCAGGCCGATCGACGGGGTGCCGTTCTGGGCGTTGATGTCGTAGTTGTTGATCGCGCTCGGGTTGCCGCCCGACTCGCGGATGATGTTGCGGTACAGGCCGTCGTAGGAGCCGGGGATGCCCTTCTCCTTCATGATGGCCAGCGCGTGGTTGATCCAGCCGTCCAGGTTGTTGGCGTAGACGGGCTGGCGGGCGGCGGCGCGGCTGGCGGCGGCCTCGGCCGAGCGCTTCTTCGCGGCGGCGGCAGCGTCGGCCTTGGCCTTCGCGGCGGCGTCCGCCTTCGCCTTGGCCGCGGCGTCGGACTTGGCCTTCGCGTCGGCCTTCGCCTTGGCGGCCTTGGCGTCCTTCGCCTTGGCGGCGGCGACCTGGGCCGCCTCCTTGGCGGCCTTGTCCGCGTCTTCCTGCTGCTGCTGGACGCTGGCGGCCAGGACCTTGGTCTGGGTCGACAGGGCCGCGTTCGAGGCGTCGAGGGTCTTGGAGGACTCCGCGGAAGCGTTTCCGGGCACAAGGGAGAACGCGAGGGCGGCGGCGCCAACGGCGGCCACACCGGCGATCGAGAACTTGTGGGTCTTGGTCAGCCGACTCTGGCCCTCAGTGCTGGTCTCGGTCATTGCAGACGTACCTTTTCGAATAGCTGGAGTCGCTCATGCCGGGGACGGCGATGCGCCCTGGAGGCGGCGACGGGAGCCATTGTTAGCGGCCGCAAAAACCTGTGGCAAAGGTGTGACGTACGATCCTGCTTAGTGGATCAGGGGCTGGCAAGGAGAGGCGGGCGCCCGCGCCTACCCGGCTCACATGGCCCTTATGCGTCCACTAGGGATGTTCGTAAGTGACGTGCGTCCTATGCGCGGGCTCACATCGAACACGTAACATTCTCACCAATAGTTGCTGGAGCAATGCGGAGTGTGACCGTCCTCATCCGGAAGGATGAGGTGGACATCCCCGAACTCATGCCAGAGGTAGAGCTCCCGCAGCGCTTCGGTGTTGCTGCGGCTCATCGCCTCGCGCCCGGCGATCGCCTCGAGCATCAGCAGATGCGAGGCCTCCGGCTCGTGCAGCCCGGTCAGCAGCCCGTCCACGGCCCGCACCCCGCGCTCCGGCGTGACCACGAGATCCGTCCACCCCGCGAGGGCCCGCACCACCCCGTCGGGTCCCGTGGCGGTCTCCAGCGCCCGTACGGCGGTCGTCCCGACCGCCACGATGCGCCCCCCGCCCGCGCGAGCCGCGTTCACCAGCCGGGCACTCGCCTCGGACACCTCGAACCGTTCCGGGTACGGCGTCTCATGCGCCTCCGTGGACGCCACCCCGGTGTGCAGGACGATCGGCGCGAACTGCACACCCCTGCTCACCAGCTCCGCGACCAGCGCCGCCGTGAAGGGCCGCCCGGCGCTCGGCATCTCCGCGGACCCCGTCCCGTCGGGCGAGGGCAGCGCGAAGACCGTCTGATGCGCGGCGAGCGGCTGGTCGCGCAGGGTGTACGGATACCGGATGGGCCGCCCGTACCGCCGGAGCACCCGGACCACGTCGTCCACCGAGGGCCGCGCCCACCAGAGCCGCTGCTCGCCGTCCCGCAAGGGCCGCTCCAGGACGAGCCGTACGCCCCCCGGCAGCCGCACCACGGCACCGGCGGGCCCTCCGTGCCGCCGTCGCGTACTCCCGCCGGCCAGCGGATGCCGCAGCTCCACGACCCACCGGCCGTCGTCGCCCCGGGTGGAGAAGTGCACGACCACCCGCTCGGCCGTTCCTGACGCCGGACTCCGTCCGACGACCTGTTCCAGCTCACCGTCGATCGCCGCAGGCAGCGTCTGCGACGTATTGACGACCAGCACGTCCCCGGCCCGCAGCTGCAGCGGCAGCTCCCGAAAGGAATGGTGCGAGACCGCGGACCCCCTCGACACCATCAGCCGTACGTCGTCCCGCCCGCTGCCCCGCTCCTCGGCGGGCACCGAGGCCAGCAGCTCCTCAGGCACCTTCAGTGCCATAGGCGCGTTCACCGGACCTCCTCCACCAGCGCCGGAGCCGCATACCGCCCGCTCGCAGGCCGCTCGTCCAGCAGCCGCAGGAAGGCGGGGACCACGCGTACCGGATCAGGCCGCGCGTCCTCGTCACCCGGAACCGCCGCCGCGTACAGATCCGTCCCCATGTCCCCCGGATCCACCGCCCACACCCGCAACCCCGGCTCCTCCGCCGCCAGCACCGCCGCCAGGTGGTCCAGCGCCGCCTTCGACGCCCCGTAGCCGCCCCAGGTCTCGTACGCCTCCACCGCCGCATCCGAGCTGAGCGCGATCACCGCACCCCGCCCGCTCGCCCGCAACAGCTCGAGCGACTCCTGTACGAGGCCGAGCGCGGCCACCACATTCGTCTCCAGCGCCGCCCGCAACCCGTCCAGGCCCAGCGACTCCAGCCGCACCAGCGGCTCCGCACCCAGGGCGCTCGCATTGCTCACCAGCAGATCGAGCCCGCCCAGCCCCCGGGCCGCTGCCACCAGCTCCGCCCGGTGCGCGGTGTCCGTGACGTCCCCGGCCACCGCCACCACCCGCGAGCCGTACTTCTCCAGCTCCCGGGCGCTCTCCTCCAATACGCCGGCCGTCCTGGCATCCAGCACCAGATCCCAGCCCCGCTCCGCGAGCCCCGCCGCGAGCGCGCGGCCCAGCCCCTTCGAAGCCCCAGTGATGATCGCTACCGACATGACACGGTCCCCTCTTCGCTGTGTGCCTCCAACGTAGGAACGGGCCCCCGCCCACCGCGTCGGCCGCAGGCCGGACCCCCGCCACCCCGATCGACCTAGGCCCAGAGCCCTAATCAACTGCCGCCCACAGCCCCATTCGCACGGTCATCACCGCCGGTACGGTGAGCCCATGTCCCACGTCCCACGATCCGGTCTGTCCGCGGTGAGCACCGCGCTGCTCGCCATGAGCCGGCACATGGAGGTGCGCGACGTCCTCAAGACGATCGTCACCTCGGCCCGCGAACTCCTCGACGCCGAGTACGCGGCACTCGGCGTCCCCGACGACCACGGCGGCTTCGCCCAGTTCGTCGTCGACGGCATGAGCGACGCCCAGTGGAAGGCGATCGGCCCGCTGCCCCGCCAGCACGGGATCCTCGCCGCGATGCTCAGCGAAGCGAAGACCGAGCGGCTGGCCGACGTACGCAAGGACTCCCGCTTCGAGGGCTGGCCCTCCGCGCACCCCGACATGTCCGACTTCCTGGGGATGCCGATCCGCGACGGCGACGAAGTGATCGGCGCACTCTTCCTCGCCAACAAGAAGTGCCCCCGGCCCACGGCCTCCTGCGGCTTCACCGCCGACGACGAGGAGCTCCTGACGATCCTCGCCCAGCACGCCGCGATCGCCCTGACCAACGCCCGTCTCTACGAGCGCAGCCGCGAGCTCACCATCGCGGAGGAACGTTCCCGCCTGGCCCACGAGCTCCACGACGCGGTCAGCCAGAAGCTCTTCTCGCTCCGCCTCACCGCCCAGGCCGCGGCCACCCTGGTCGACCGCGACCCGGCCCGCGCCAAGGAAGAGCTGCACCAGGTGGCGGCCCTCGCGGCCGAAGCGGCGGACGAACTGCGCGCCGCCGTCGTCGAGTTGCGCCCCGCAGGCCTCGACGAGGACGGCCTCGCCGCCACCCTCCGCACCCAGATCCAGGTCCTGGACCGCGCCCACGAGGCTCGTGTCACCTTCGACAGCTGTCAGGTACGGGCACTGCCCGCGGCCCAGGAGGAGGCGCTGCTCAGGGTCGCCCAGGAGGCCTTGCACAACGCCCTGCGCCACTCCGGCGCGGACCGCGTCGACGTCGTACTCGACCAGAGCGGCCGCAGGACCGTCCTGCGCGTCAGGGACGACGGCTCGGGCTTCGAGCCCCGATCGGTCCGCAGCGCCGGCCGCCACCTCGGCCTGGTCTCGATGCGCGACCGGGCGAGCGGCGTCGGCGGGCAGCTGACCGTGGAGTCGGCACCCGGCAAGGGAACGACAATCGAGATGGAGGTCCCCGGTGGCTGACGCTGTGTCGGATTCAAAGGCGGCGATCCGTGTACTCCTGGTCGACGACCACCAGGTGGTCCGCCGCGGCCTGCGCACCTTCCTGGAGATCCAGGACGACATCGAGGTGGTCGGCGAGGCGTCCGACGGCGCCGAGGGCATCGCCCGCGCCGAGGAGCTTCGCCCCGACGTCGTCCTGATGGACGTCAAGATGCCGGGCATGGACGGCATCGAGGCGCTGCGCAAACTCCGCGAACTCGCCAACCCCGCAAAGGTGTTGGTGGTCACCAGCTTCACCGAGAAGCGCACCGTGGTCCCCGCCCTGCGTGCGGGCGCCTCCGGCTACGTCTACAAGGACGTCGATCCCGAGGCACTGGCGGGCGCCATCCGCTCCGTGTACGCGGGCCACGTGCTGCTCCAGCCCGAGGTGGCGGGCGCGCTCCTCTCCCAGGACGAGCACGGCAGCGGGCAGGGGAGGGGCACCACGCTCACCGAGCGCGAGCGCGAGGTCCTCACCCTGATCGCGGACGGCCGCTCCAACCGGGAGATCGCCCGCGCCCTCGTCCTCTCCGAGAAGACCGTCAAGACGCACGTCTCGAACATTCTGATGAAGCTCGATCTCGCGGACCGCACCCAAGCGGCCCTCTGGGCCGTGCGACACGGTGTGACCGGCTGAAATACAGCAGAGCGGACTGTCGCCTTCCGGTCCGAGATTCATACCGTCGGGTGTATGTCGTCCATCCGGCGCATCCAGATCGGTGTGCGGCCGTTCTCCATGGCGTGCTGCGGCGGCTGGCCGCAGCAATTGCTAGGAGGATCCTGAAGTGAACAGCATGAAGAAGGCCACTGCCATCGCCCTCATCGCCGGTGGCGTCGTCGCCGCGGGTGCCGGTGTCGCCTCCGCCACCGATGGCGCGCACGCCAACGGCAAGGCCGTCAAGTCCCCGGGCGTCGTCTCGGGCAACCTTGTCCAGGCCCCCGTGCACGTCCCGGTGAACGCCGTCGGCAACACCGTCAACGTGATCGGCGCCCTCAACCCGACCTTCGGGAACGACGGCTTCAACGGCTGATCCAGCTGAACCAACGGCTGACCGACCCCCGCGGTCGAGCAGTGCCCACCGGCCCTCAGGCATCCCTGGGGGCCGGTCCGGTTTTTGCGGGAGTGACCATGATTGCTCCAAATGGGCGCATCGTGCATCCACCCCGTGTCATCCGGACGGCCCAAGCGTTTTCAGCGTGCGACCCCGCGGCTGGGGTCGAAACGCACATAAGCAGGAGGAACACTTTTCATGAACATCGCCAAGAAGGCCGCCCTGGTCATCGCCGTCGCCGGTATCGCCGCTGGTGCTTCCGCGGGCGCTGCGCTCGCCGACGCCAAGGCGGACGGCAAGGCCGAGATGAACCCGGGCGTCGCCTCGGGCAACCAGGCTCAGGTCCCGGTCCACGTGCCGGTCAACCTCACGGGCAACACCGGCACCGTCATCGGTGGCCTGAACCCCACGTTCCACAACGAGTCCTCGAACCGCTGACTCCACGTGTGAAGAGAGCCCCGCGGACCATCCGGTCCGCGGGGCTCTCCCCTTTCCTCAGCCCCGCTCCCGCTCCTCCACGAACGCGTTGAAGGCCGCCACCTGCGCCCGCCGCGCGACCCTCTCCACCGGCCTCAGCGCCTCACCGCGGGCCGCCATCTCCGAGGCGCTCACCGCACCGCCATGACCGCTCTCGTACGCGACCGAGACCAGCAGCCCCACCCGCTGCGCCAGCTCCAGCACCCGTACCGCACGCGGCGGATACCCCGGAGCCAGCACCTCCCCGCCGGACCCCTCCGACCGTGCCCGGTACGCGTCGATCGCGGCCGCCGCGACCGGCCCCGACCCCGCCACGTCGAGCTTCGAGAGCACGGCCGTCGCATCCCGCAGCGCCTCCGCCAGCTCCCGCTCCGCCTCACCGAGCGAAGGCACGTCCGCCGGCGGCGCCTCGCGCACCGCCAGACAGTGCCAGAGGACCTCCACATGCAGGTCGCCGGCCGTCCCCGCCTCGCGTATCTCCGGTACGAGTCCGTACGGAGCCCCGAAACCGACCACTCCCTCCTCGGCCTCCAGCGCCCGCGCATTGAACTCCGGCGGGCCGCTGAGCCCCAGCGGATGCCCCGGCGCGGGCAGCGCCACGCGGAACCCGGTCACCCCGAGCGTCCGCAGCCGGCCCAGCGCCAGCGTGAGCCCGACCGGGCCCGCCTCGCCGGGCAGTCCGTCGACCCTGTGCACCGCATCACTCCCGACGATCGCGAGTGCCGCGTCATCGGGTGAAACATTCCCGGCCAAAAGGGCATTTCCCCATGCGGCCAGCCGTCCTGAGCGTGGTTCCGAGAGCATGGGGACAGCCTAGGGACTGGACCACTTCACCGGTGGCGTAGGTTTTCCCTGGGAGCTGCGCACGCAGGCGCACGCGCGAACCGAGACTGCATGGGGAGACAACGCGCTCATGAGCGATGTACTGGAGCTGCTGGACGTATCGGTGGTCCGCGACGGACGTGCTCTGGTGGACGACGTCTCCTGGGCGGTGAAGGAAGGCGAGCGCTGGGTCATCCTCGGCCCCAACGGCGCAGGCAAGACCACCCTCCTCAACATCGCCTCCAGCTACCTCTTCCCGACCACAGGGACCGCCTCGATCCTCGGCGAGAAGCTCGGCAGGCCCGGCACCGACGTCTTCGAACTGCGCCCCCGCATCGGTATGGCCGGCGCGGCCATGGCCGAGAAGATGCCCAAGCGCCAGACCGTCCTGCAGACGGTGCTCACCGCCGCGTACGGCATGACCGCCACCTGGCACGAGAACTACGACGAGGTCGACGAGCAGCGCGCCCGCGCCTTCCTCGACCGCCTCGGCATGACCGAGTACCTGGACCGCAAGTTCGGCACGCTCTCCGAGGGCGAGCGCAAGCGCACGCTGATCGCCCGCGCCATGATGACCGACCCCGAACTGCTGCTCCTGGACGAGCCCGCCGCGGGCCTCGACCTCGGCGGCCGCGAAGACCTGGTCCGGCGCCTCGGCCGCCTCGCCCAGGACCCGTACGCCCCCTCCATGGTCATGGTCACCCACCATGTCGAGGAGATCGCCCCCGGCTTCACCCACGTCCTGATGATCCGCCAGGGCAAGGTACTCGCCGCGGGCCCCATGGAGACCGAACTGACCTCCAGGAACCTCTCCCTCTGCTTCGGCCTCCCGCTCGTCGTCGAGCAGCGCGGCAACCGCTGGTCGGCCCAGGGCCTCCCGCTCGGCTGACCAATCGTGCGCCCTGTCCCGAGGCCGGTGCCTGGACCTACCATGGTCCTGTGGACATCGAGGCGTGGGTGTGGTGGCTGATCGGCGCGGTCGGACTGGGAATTCCGCTCGTGATCACCGCGATGCCGGAATTCGGAATGTTCGCCGTCGGAGCGGGTGCCGCGGCAGTCGTGGCAGGTCTCGGCGGGGGCATCGTCAGCCAGTTCCTCGTCTTTGTGATCGTCTCCGTGGCGCTCATCGCGGTCGTACGCCCGATCGCCAACCGGCACCGCGCCCAGCAGCCCCAGCTGGCCACCGGTATAGATGCACTCAAGGGCCGCCAAGCCGTCGTACTCGAACGGGTCGACGGCAGCGGCGGCCGGATCAAGCTGGCCGGTGAGATCTGGTCCGCCCGCACACTCGACGCGGGCCAGAGCTTCGACGCGGGCCAGCAGGTCGATGTCGTGGAGATCGAGGGAGCCACTGCCATCGTCATGTGACCTCGCCAAACGTCCGACACGGCAGACCGCGGTCTGCGAAACTCGATCACCGAGATCCGCCGGCAATCGAAGGGCACGGGAGCACGATGCCATCCGTCATCATCGTCCTGATCATTCTGGTGGTGCTGGTCTTCATCGCCCTGGTCAAGACGATTCAGGTCATCCCGCAGGCCAGCGCCGCCATCGTGGAGCGCTTCGGCCGCTACACCCGCACGCTCAACGCGGGGCTGAACATCGTCGTCCCGTTCATCGACTCGATCCGCAACCGCATCGATCTCCGTGAACAGGTCGTCCCGTTCCCGCCGCAGCCGGTGATCACCCAGGACAACCTGGTCGTCAACATCGACACGGTCATCTACTACCAGGTGACCGACGCCCGGGCCGCGACGTACGAGGTGGCCAGCTACATCCAGGCCATCGAGCAGCTCACCGTCACCACCCTCCGCAACATCATCGGCGGCATGGACCTCGAACGGACCCTGACCTCCCGCGAGGAGATCAACGCCGCCCTGCGCGGAGTCCTCGACGAAGCCACCGGCAAGTGGGGCATCCGCGTCAACCGCGTCGAGCTCAAGGCCATCGAGCCGCCGACCTCCATCCAGGACTCGATGGAGAAGCAGATGCGCGCCGACCGTGACAAGCGCGCCGCGATTCTGCAGGCCGAAGGTGTACGCCAGTCCGAGATCCTGCGCGCCGAGGGCGAGAAGCAGTCCTCGATCCTGCGCGCCGAGGGTGACGCGAAGGCCGCGGCCCTGCGCGCAGAGGGCGAAGCCCAGGCGATCCGTACGGTCTTCGAGTCGATCCACGCGGGCGACGCGGACCAGAAACTCCTCGCCTACCAGTACCTCCAGATGCTCCCGAAGATCGCCGAAGGCGACGCGAACAAGCTCTGGATCGTCCCCAGCGAGATCGGCGACGCCCTCAAGGGCCTCAGCGGCGCCTTCGGAAACGTGGCCGGGGGAATGCCCGGCTTCGACACGGGCAAGGAGAGCAAGACCCCGCCGACCGACTGACGCACACGGACAGCAACAGGGTCCGTCCTCCGCTACGGGGGACGGACCCTGCTGTGTGCAGCACCTACGCGGTCAACGGCAGCCAGTCAGGCAGCGCATCGCGCTCACCGGTCCTGAGCGCGAGCAGCATGGCATCGGCAGGCGTCGGCACGAACGGCCGGCGCAGCAGCGGCATCCCCGCCTGCTCCGGCGTACGCGCGGCCTTGCGGTGGTTGTCCTCGGCGCACGAGGCCACCGTGTTCAGCCAGGTGTCCTGACCGCCCTGGGCCCGAGGCACCACGTGGTCCACGGTGCTCGCCCGCTTTCCGCAGTACGCGCACCGGTGCTGGTCCCGTATCAGCACGCCCCGCCTCGACCACGGTGCGTGTCTTCGGAAGGGCACCCGTACGTACCGGCAGAGCCTGATCACCCTTGGCACCGGTATGTCCACCGCGGCAGCACGCACACGGAGTCCGGGATGGGCCTGCTCGACGACGGCCTTGTCCTGCAGCACCAGCACCACCGCGCGGTTGAGCGTCACCGTCGACAGCGGCTCGAAGCTCGCGTTAAGAACCAGCGTGTCCCGCATCGTGCCCACCTCCGTAGCGCCGGCCCACCCCCTGGTGGACTGGGATCAACTCTGGCCGGGCACGCCGCAATGGACAACGCAATAAAAAAAGGCCCTGCCCTGATCTCTCCAAGACCAGGGCAGGGCAAACAAAACTGACAGACGGTCAACTACCGGCAGGAGCGGTGTACTCGGCGACAAGCTGAGCACGTCCGACCGTATGGAACCGAAGATTGAAACCGACGGCCGCAGGCGAAGTGTCGCCATCGGTCCCCAGCTTCTCGGTGTCCACCGCATAGACCGTGAAGACATAGCGGTGCGTCTCCCCGGCAGGCGGGGCAGCGCCCCCGAAGTCCTTGGACCCGTAGTCGTTACGAGCCTGCACCGCGATCTCCGGCAGCCCGGCGAAGGCGCCGCTGCCGGCCCCCACGGGCAGCTCGGTGACGGTGACCGGGATGTCGACGACCGACCAGTGCCAGAACCCGCTGCCCGTGGGCGCATCCGGGTCGAAGCACGTCACGGCAAAACTCCTGGTCTCCGCGGGGAAGCCCTCCCACCGCAGGTGCGGCGAGAGGTTCCCCACCGCGTAGACCTGATCGTCCTTGAGCACCGCACCCGGCTCGATGTCATCGCTCACCACGGTGAACGAGGGGACGGGCGGGTGGAAGGCGTGGGGGAGGGGCGCCCTGTCTTGCCCAGTCACGTGAGTACCTCCAGGATCGGCAGTTCTCTGTCCGCTTCCGACCCTAGAGCCAGTTGCGGCGGCCGCCGACCTGAGCGAGCCACTCATTGAGATACGCGGCCCAGTCGGTCCCCTGGAAGTCGTTCAGCCCGACCTGGAACGCCCGGTAGGAGTCGCTGCCCTCGCTGAACAGTCCCGGCTTCTTGTCCATCTCCAGGATCACGTCCATCTCGCGGTCGTCCGCGACGAAGGTCAGCTCCACCTGGTTGATCCCCCGGTACTGCGACGGCGCCTGGAACTCGATCTCCTGGTAGAAGGGCAGCCGCTGACGTGTACCGCGGATGTGACCGCGCTCCATGTCCGCGCTCTTGAAGCGGAACCCGAGCCGAATGAAGGCGTCGAGGATCGCCTGCTGCGCCGGCAGCGGGTGCACGCTGATCGGGTCCAGGTCACCGGAGTCCACGGCGCGGGCGATTTCCAGCTCGGTCGTCACCCCGATGTTCATCCCGCGCAGCTGCTGCCCGTCGACGCTCGTGACCGGCGTCTCCCACGGAATCTCGAGCCCGAACGGCACCACGTGCACGGCCCCGGCCTTGACCTCGAAGGCCCCACCGATCCGCACCTTGGTGAACTCGATGTCCTGCTTGACCTCCTGGTCACCGCCTTCGACCTCGACGCGCGCCTGCAGTCCGACGGAGAGCCCCTCGATCTGCTGGTCGACCGATCCGCCCTGGATCCGCACCTCGCCCTGGACGACACCACCGGGCACGACGTTCGCCTCGAACAGCTCGGTCTCGACCGAGGCACCGCCCGCACCCAAGCTGGCGAGCAGCTTCTTGAACCCCATATCCACTCCTCCTAGATCCTGACCCCTACATACGCGCAACGACCGCGTTCGGTTCCCCACTACGCTGGTACGCCATGATCGCGAGCACCGACCGTACGCCGCTGCCAAGGGAGTTCTTCGACCGCCCCGTTCTGGAGGTCGCCCCGGATCTGCTGGGCCGCACCCTGGTCCGAAGGACACCCGAAGGCACCATTGAACTCCGTCTCACAGAGGTCGAGGCCTACGCGGGCGCAATCGACCCCGGTTCGCACGCGTACAGGGGTCCCACCCCGCGCAACGAAGTGATGTTCGGCCCGCCCGGACACGCGTACGTCTACTTCACCTACGGCATGTGGCACTGCCTCAACCTGGTCTGCGGCCCGGAGGGCTTCGCGAGCGGCGTCCTGCTGCGCGCGGGCGAGATCCGGGTGGGCGCCGATCTGGCCCGCAAACGTCGAATCTCGGCCCGCCATGACCGAGAACTGGCCAAAGGCCCGGCCCGCCTGGCGACAGCCCTGGACGTCGACCGCACGCTGAACGGCACCGACGTCTGCTCCGGCCCACAGCCGGCCCTGTCGGTACTGACAGGGACCCCACCCCACCCCGACCAGGTACGCAACGGTCCAAGGACGGGAGTAGGGGGCGGCGGCGCCACCCAGCCCTGGCGCTTCTGGACCGACAACGACCCCACGGTCAGCCCTTATCGGGCCCATACCCCCCGAGGCAGGCGAACTTGACCCGGCTCCGGGGAGCGCCTAACGTAGTCCGAGCCGCTTGAAACGGGTACTGCTATCGGAACGGTCTTCAGGACCCGACCTGAGCATCCCGAAGCGGCCAACCACTACTACGACCAACCCCCACGGGTTTTGTTTTCGGCATGCCGAAATTAAGACTCAAATGCTCAATTATGAGCTGCCGGGGGAATCGGCTAAAGTAGTGAACACGCCGAAAGGGAAACGCGAAAGCGAAGAACTCAAAGCGGTCCCGCCGACCGGGAATCAGGCCCGAAAGGATCTGATAGAGTCGGAAACGCAAGACCGAAGGGAAGTGCCCGGAGGAAAGCCCGAGAGGGTGAGTACAAAGGAAGCGTCCGTTCCTTGAGAACTCAACAGCGTGCCAAAAGTCAACGCCAGATATGTTGATA
>NZ_JBFAHN010000019.1:0-161162 GCF_040654175.1 Streptomyces sp. NPDC050738
CTGCAGGGGGGACCCTGTGGGAGAGTAGGACGCCGCCGAACAATTTTTAGCCTCAACCCCCGAGCCATGCTCGGGGGTTGAGGCATTTTTGCGTTTAAGGTCAGGGCATGCGATACGACCTGGTCATCTTCGACAACGACGGCGTCCTTGTGGACAGCGAGCCGATCTCCAACACCATCCTGGCCGGATATCTCACCGAGCTGGGACACCCCACCACGTATGAGGAGTCGCTCCGCGACTACATGGGGGCTGCCGTGCACCGGGTGCACGATCTCGTGCTGGAGCGGACCGGGCAGCAGCTGCCCGAGGGGTTCGACGAGGCGCTGCACGCTCGGGTGTTCGCCGCCTTCGAGCGGGAGCTGGAGCCCGTCGCCGGGGTCGCCGAGGTGCTGGGGGAACTGGTCGCGGAAGGTGTGCCGTACTGCGTGGCGTCGTCCGGGACCCACGAGCGGATCCGGGTCGGGCACTGGAGGACCGGGCTCGACGAGTGGTTCGAGGAGGAGTGGGTCTTCAGCGCGGAGGACGTGGGGCGCGGGAAGCCGGCGCCCGACCTGTTCCTGCTGGCCGCGGAGCGGATGGGGGTGGCGCCGGAGCGGTGCGTTGTCATCGAGGACAGTCCGCTCGGGGTGGCTGCGGCTCGGGCGGCGGGGATGGATGTGTACGGGTTTACGGCGATGAGTACCGAAGAGGCGCTCGCGGGTGCGCAGGGGTACTTCTCGAAGATGGCGGATCTGGGGCAATTGCTCGCTTGATCCATCTACCCATGGGTAGATCGGGGGCCTAATGTGCGGCCATGACGACAGATGTGCGCCTGCGCCATGGCCGGGTGTCCCTCGGGATCAGCTTCTTCGCACAGGGCGTGTGCTTTGCCCTGCTGGTGACGAGGATCCCTGCCATGCAGGACCGCTACGGGATATCCGACGGGCTGTTGCCCGTCTTTCTCGCGGCGGTCCCGATCCTCGCCGGCGTCAGCAGTGTCCTCACCGAGAAGCTGGTGGCGCGTGTCCGGCCCAGTTCCGTGCTGCGGTGGGTGCAGCCCGTGGTGATGCTGGCTCTGCTCGGGGTCGCTGCCGGGGATCAGATGTGGCAGGCGGCCGTCGCGTTGGGCGTGTTCGGGCTCTCGGTGGGGGCGCTGGACGCGTCCATGAACATGCTGGGGGTCAGCCTTCAGCGCTCGTACGGGCGCAGCATCATGCTCGGCTTCCATGCGGCGTACAGCCTCGGCGGGATAGCCGGGGCCTCGCTGGCCTGGGTCGGGGCGCACTGGCATCTGTCGCTGCTGGTCCTGTACTTGCCGGTGGTGGCCGTGCTGGGGCCTGTGTGCCTGGTGGTGAGCCGGTGGTATGCCGATGCCAGGGCCGAGAGCAAGGTCGGGGACGGGGCCGCTGAGGTGGGTGGGGCCGACGCTTCTGGGGGCATCGTCTTCAAGCTGCTGCTGCCGCTGTGCCTGGTGATGTGCTTCGCGTACATCGGGGATTCGACCGTCTCCAACTGGAGCGCGAAGTATCTGCAGGATGTGCTGGGGAGTTCGGAGCAGCTGGCCACCGTTCCGTACAACGTCTACATGGTGACGACCCTGCTGGGGCGGGTCGTCGGGGACCTCGGTGTGCGCAGGTTCGGGGCTGTGGCTGTGGTGCGGGCGGGGAGTGTGGTCGCCGCTGTGGGGTTCGGGGTGGTGGCCGCTGCGCCCGGGCCCTGGGTGGGGATGCTCGGGTTCACTCTGCTGGGGTTCGGGCTGTGCGTGATCGTGCCGCAGACCTTTGCCGCGGCGGGGCGGCTGTTCCCGGGGAACAGCGATGCCGCCGTCGCGCGGCTGAACATCTTCAATTACGTGGGGTTCCTGGTGGGGGCGCCGTTGGTGGGGGCCATCGGGGACGCCTGGAACTACCGGGGGGCCATGATCGTGCCCATGGTCCTGGTGCTGGTGACGCTCGTGTATGCCCGGTCGTTCGGTGCGGAGGACGCCCGATACGGTGGCGGGCATGAGCGGCCGCGGACTGTTGATGTGGGACGAAGCAGTAACGAGGTATGACTTCGGGGCCGGGCACCCCATGGATCCGGTGCGGCTGGAGTTGACCATGGGGCTTGTGCGGGCTCTTGGTGTGGATGCGGCTGTCGAGGTTGTTGCGGCCCGGGCTGCCGGGGATTCGACGCTGGGGCTTGTGCACCGGGCGGACTACATCGCGGCCGTACGGGCTGCTTCGGTGGACCCGGGGGCTGCTGATGGGGCCTATGGGATCGGGACGGCTGATGATCCTGCCTTCGCGGGGATGCACGAGGCTTCGGCGCTGATCGCGGGGCAGTCCGTGGGGGCTGCGGAGGCGGTGTGGCGGGGGGACGCCGAGCACGCGGTGAACTTTGCGGGCGGGCTGCACCATGCGATGCCGGGGGCCGCTTCCGGTTTCTGTATTTACAACGATGCGGCGCTGGCCGTCGCTCGGCTGCTTGAGCTCGGCGCCGAGCGGGTCGCGTATGTGGATGTGGATGTCCATCACGGGGACGGGGTCCAGGCCGCCTTCTGGGAGGATCCGCGCGTGCTGACCATTTCGCTGCATGAGCACCCCCGGATGCTGTTTCCGGGGACGGGGTGGGCCGAGGAGACCGGGGGCGCCGGGGCCGGCGAGGGATCCGCGGTGAATGTCGCGCTGCCGGCGGGCACCGGGGACGCGGGGTGGCTGCGGGCCTTTCATGCGGTGGTGCCCGAGCTGCTGGACGACTTTCGGCCCGACGTGCTCGTGACGCAGCACGGGGCCGATACGCACTTTGATGATCCGCTGGCGCATCTGGCCGTTTCGGTGGATGGGCAGCGGGCTGTGCAGGTCGCTTGTCATGAGATGGCCCATGCGTATGTGGAGGGCGGGAAGTGGGTCGCTCTGGGTGGGGGCGGGTACGCGGTGGTCGATGTGGTGCCGCGGTCCTGGACTCACCTGGTGGGGGTCGCGGCGCATGCGGAGGTTGATCCGGAGACTGTGATCCCTGCTTCTTGGCGGGATGAAGTGTTCGCGCGTACGGGGGAGTTGGGGCCGGGGCGGATGACTGATGGGGGGTGGCCTGTGGGGTGGCGGTCGTGGGAGGCCGGGTACGACCCTGAGGACCGGGTGGACCAGGCGGTGCTTGCCACGCGGCGGGCGGCGTATCCCCTGCGGGGGTTGCTGGCCTAGCGGGGCTGGGCAGGGGGCTTTCCTCGATCCCGCCCCTTCCCGAAACCGGGGTTGCACCCCGGGCCCCGCTCTTCGGGGGCTCCGCCCCCGGACCCCCGGTCCTCAATCGCCGGACGGCTTGATTTGGCTCGGGATCGCTGGGATGTGCCGGTGGTGCCTGGCGGGTTGATTCTTGTTACGCCAACTGTGCGGTGTATTTGGGGTTTTGGCCCCGAGGGTGGGGCGGTGCGGCAGCATCGGGAGGGTGTTGAGCACTGGTGCGCTGCGTGCGCATTTGCTGGCCGCCCGGTTGGCCGGGCCCGTGGCCACCTCTCGGGAGGAGAGCCTGCGGAGTTATCGGCTGTTCGCCGCGCGCGATCCCCGCGTGACCCTTGGTCTCGATCCCGAATGGGGGTGGGGGGAGAGGGAGTTGTTGCGCCTGATGGCTGACAAATGCGGGGTGTCGGGTGATCCTGAGCATCGGTCCGGGCCCGATGTCATCGACCCGGAGCTGACGTTGGCGGGTCTCGATGCCTTTGCCGGGCGGCTTGCGGAAGCTGTTGAGCGGGGGGTTCCGGTGCTGTTCGGGACCGGCCATCCGCATCGACTGCTCGGGTTCTACGCCGGGTTGGCAGACGCTTTGTCGGCGGCGGGGTGTGAGATTCTCACCCCCGCGCAGGGTCGGAGTGTCGACATAACGACCCGGTTCGGCGTACGTACGTACAACCTTGACTACGTACGAGGAGTCGCGCTGGTGCGTGAAGCGGGCGCGCGAGCCCCCGGGAGTGAGCCGGGCGTGCACACGCATTCGCCGCTCCCGGTTCGGGTCGCCCTGGAGGGTGCTGCGGCGGGCGGAGGAGCGCTCCCAGGGCTCGTCGTGGGGGATCACGGGTGGGTCTGCGGTGCAGGTCAGCTGGGTATTGAGGCCATTGGACTGGCGGATACGGATGATCCCGCGCTGTTCGTCGGTGAGGCCGAGGGGCGGGTGTCCGTAGCCGTTCCACTTGATGACGCTGTGCGGTCTGATTACTACCGACCGCTTACTCGCTATGTACTCAATCGAGCGTGTCTGTCACGGTAGGCGTCCGATGGCTGCTCCTCTTCCCCACTCGCACCACCCGCCCCTAGTCTGGGGAGTGAGCGCACAACGACGAAGAGTCACCGGAAGGGGAAGCCGGTGCCCGTCCTGTGCGGAAGGTTCAGGTGGGTCATGGCTGCTGGCAGTGAGAGGCCTCTCAACGAGGTCAAGTTCCTGACCGTGGCGGAAGTCGCTTCGGTGATGCGAGTGTCCAAGATGACCGTGTACCGACTGGTGCACAGCGGTCATCTGCCGGCGATCCGGGTGGGCAGGTCCTTCCGGGTTCCGGAGCAAGCAGTGCACGAGTACCTTCGCGAGTCCTTTGTGGGGGTTGAAACGGCGTAGAAAGCCCTAGGGGGGTCCGGGGTCTTCCCTCGGATTACGTCCCTCACTCGGCGGCAGGTAGGCTAGGCCGACGTAGGTCGTGTGGGCCCAGACGCCCCGCACCGAGTGAAGAGAAGTGAGCGAGGGTAGTCGTGGGCTCTGTTATCAAGAAGCGGCGCAAGCGGATGGCTAAGAAGAAGCACCGCAAGCTGCTCAAGCGCACACGCGTTCAGCGTCGCAACAAGAAGTAAGCGGCAGCTGTACGTGTTTCCGAAGCCCTTCCACCATCACGGTGGGAGGGCTTCGGTGCGTTGTGGGAGTGGTCACTTCATGCAGCGTGCGGTCATCACAGCGCAACATCCAACCGATACGGTGGCCGGTACGGCAGACCTATTGGGGAGGCGCTGGTCTTGGGGAAGGTCGTGCTCGTCACCGGAGTGGCCCGGCAGCTCGGCGGCCGGCTCGTACGGCGTATTCAGCGCGATCCCGAGGTGGACCGGGTGCTCGGGGTGGATGTCGTGCCGCCGGGGGAGAGCCTGGGCGACGCCCTTTTCGTACGGGCCGACATCCGCCAGCCCACGATCACGCGGGTCCTGGCCGAGCACGACGTCGACACCGTCGTGCACATGGATGTCACAGGGACCCCGCTGGGCACGGGCGGCAGCCGGGCGTCGGTCAAGGAGACCAACGTCATCGGCACCATGCAGCTGCTCGGCGCCTGCCAGAAGTCGCCGACCGTCAAGCGGCTGGTGATCAAGTCCAGTACGAGCGTGTACGGGTCGGCGCCGCGCGATCCGGCCGTGTTCACCGAGACCACGCCCCCCAAGTCACTGCCCAGCGGCGGCTTCGCCAAGGATGCGGTCGAGGTCGAGGGGTACGTACGGGGCTTCGCGCGGCGGCGGCCCGATGTGGCCGTGTGCGTGCTGCGGTTCGCCAACATCCTGGGGCCGAGGGCCGATTCGCCGCTGGCCGAGTATCTTTCGCTGCCCGTGCTGCCGACCGTCTTCGGCTACGACCCGCGGCTGCAGTTCGTCCACGAGGACGATGTGATCGACGTGCTGCGGATCGCTCTGCACGAGCCCCGCAGAGGGACCCTGAACAGTGGGACCTTCAACATCGCCGGCGAGGGCGTCCTGCTGCTCTCGCAGTGCTCGCGGCGGCTGGGGCGGCCCACCGTCCCGGTGCTGCTGCCCGCCGTGACCTGGGTGGGATCCGCGCTGCGTACGGTGGGGGTGTCCGACTTCTCGCCCGAGCAGATCAGGCTGCTGACGCACGGGCGGGTCGTCTCGATCGTCCAGATGCGGGACACGCTCGGGTTCGTACCGCAGTACTCGACCGCGGAGACCTTCGAGGATTTCGCGTGCAGCCGGGGGGTTGGGCTGCTGTCGCCCGAGGTACTCGCGCGTACGGTCGACCGGGTCTCCGGATTTGTCTCTTCTGTTGGCAAGGAGCGCAGCTGACATGGCCGATGCCAAGGTCATCCCCTTCGGTGACGAGCCGAGGACCAGGCGGGCCAGGAACACCAAGGCCAAGCGGACGTCGGGGCGGAGTGCCACGGCCGCGCCCTCGGCGCTCGCGTCCGTACCGGAGGAGCAGGAAGAGGCCGTGGAGGCCCCTGTGGAGGCTCCTGCGGCTGCCGACGGCGGCGGGTGGGAGCGGAGGATCGCCGGCGGGCTGTCCTTCCTGCGCAGGCGCATCACCGGGGATTACGAGGTCGATGAGTTCGGGTACGACAAGGAGCTCACCGACCAGGTCCTGATGTCGATGGTGCGGCCCCTGTACGAGAAGTACTTCCGGGTGGAAGTGAAGGGGATCGAGAACATCCCCGCCGAGGGCGGTGCGCTGGTCGTCGCCAATCACTCGGGGACGCTGCCGCTGGACGGGCTGATGCTGCAGGTCGCGGTGCACGATCACCATCCGGCCGAGCGGCATCTGCGGCTGCTGGCCGCGGATCTTGTCTTCATGCTGCCGGTCATCAACGAGCTGGCCCGCAAGGCCGGGCACACCCTGGCGTGCGCCGAGGACGCCGAGCGGCTGTTGCAGCGCGGCGAGGTGGTCGGGGTGATGCCGGAGGGGTTCAAGGGCATCGGGAAGCCCTTCGGCGACCGGTACAAGCTGCAGCGGTTCGGGCGGGGCGGCTTCGTGTCGACCGCGCTGCGGGCAGGGGTGCCGATCGTGCCGTGCTCGATCGTGGGGGCCGAGGAGATCTACCCCATGATCGGGAACGCGAAGACCGTGGCGCGGGTGCTGGGATTCCCGTACTTCCCGATCACGCCGACGTTCCCGTGGCTCGGGCCGCTGGGGATGGTGCCGCTGCCGACGAAGTGGACGATCCAGTTCGGTGAGCCGATTCCTACGGACGGGTATCCGGCTGAGGCGGCCGAGGATCCGATGCTGATGTTCAATCTGACCGATCAGGTCAGGGAGCAGATCCAGCACACGCTTTATAAGTTGCTCGTGCAGCGGCGGTCGGTCTTTTTCTGACATGTGGAAATGCCGGGCCCCTCGCGGAGGGGCCCGGCATTTTCCGTACGTACCCGCCGCTACGGGGCGTCCTCGCCGTCGATGCCCAGGCCTGGGAGCAGGCCGGGGAGCAGGGGCGGGAGGGTGACGTCCGGGTGGGTCGTCTTCTTGCCGTCCTTGCCGGTGGCGGGGGTGCTGCTCGTGCCCGTGCTCGGGGGGTTGAGCAGGCCGCCCGTGTTGCCGCCGATCAGGCCGCTCGATCCCGTCGAGCCGGAGGCGGACGGGTGCGGGCTGGTGCCGCTCGTGCCGCCGTGGCCGGGGGTGGTCGAGGTCGACGGGTGGGTGGTGCCAGTGGAGTCCGTGGAGGAGCTTCCACTGCCCGTGCGGCCCGTGCTGCGGCCGGGCGGGCTCGGCAGCAGGGACTGGAGCGGGCCGACTTCCTGGTCTATGGCGTCGAAGACCGAGTTGACCTCGTTGCCCATGTCGGTGAGCTGGGCCGGCAGTCGGCGCTGGAGCTGGCTCCAGGTGTCCCGGTGGGAGCGCGCGAAGGAGGAGAGGGCCTGGATCGGGCCCAGCGCTCCGTTGCGTGCGTACGCCTCGTGGAGGAGGCGGTGTCCTTCGGTCGCGTCGTGCTTCATGCCGGTCAGGGCACGCCTGACCTCGCCCAGCTGTTCGTGGTCGAGCTGACCTGCCCGGTCCCGCTCCATGAGGCGACGTGCCTCCTGGAGGCGGGTGGACGCCTGGTCCAGGTAGATCTCGCCGCGGTCGGCGTTGTTGTCCGCCATGCCGAGTTTGAGATCTTCCATGCCGCGCTTCAGCCCGTACAGCGAATCACCTGGAAGGGCGTTGGAACTGGCAGCGGCCACGCCGCTGAAAGCCCCGGCCGCCACACCGACGGTGAGTCCGCCCGCAGCGATGCCCTTCGACCAGCGGGAGCGGGGGCGCAATTTCCGGAGCGAGGTCGCCCTGTGGGCGCCGCGACCGGTCCGCTGCTCGGGCACCTGAGGGCCCGCTGCTGCACCTCCCTCGGCGAACAGAGCCTCCATGGCTGCCACGAGCTGGGCTCGTTGCACCACTTTGACCTCGGGGTCCAGCTCGGGCATCGGGCGTGCGCCGATGTCGTTCGCCAGGGACAGCAGCCCCTCGGGGTCTGGCTGTTGCTCAGCCGCCGTGTCCTGGAGTGACTGCTCTTCCAGGGCCTGGGCGAAGGCGTCCGCCCGCCGGTGTGCCGAAACGTGTCCGATCACTGGCGGCACCTCCTCTCGTCATGACCATCGACTCCCCTCGGGGTCCAGAAGGTTGCACACCTTGAGCGCTTACACACTTTCGAGTGAGCGCCTGCGGGCGTGGCGTGACCACAGGGAGCCTGCATCCCGCTCAACGAGCCGGGCGCCACTTGGGTTACGGACGAAGGATGATCGGACCGCAGCTCTTTTGGCGGGCAAGTGGCGGGCATGCGGCGTTCGTTCAGCGTGCGTCGTCGGGAAGGAGCCGGGCCAGTGTGCGTACGGCCCGGTACTGCAAGGTTTTGATCGCACCCTCGTTCTTGCCCATGACCCGAGCTGTCTCCGCGACCGAGAGGCCCTGGAGGAACCGGAGCGTGACGCACTCCTGCTGCTGGGGATTGAGCTTGCGGACCGCCTCGAGGAGGGCCGCGTTGGAGAGGGATTCGAGGACGGAGTCCTCCGGGGAACGCTCGACCTCGTTGGCGTCGAGCATTTCGCCCGTGGTCACTTCCAGCCGGAAACGGCTCGATTTGAAGTGATCCGCGACCAGGTTGCGGGCGATGGTGACCAGCCAGGCGCCGAAATCACGGCCCTGCCAGGTGAAGGTGGAGATGCGGCGCAGGGCGCGCAGGAAGGTCTCACTGGTGAGATCCTCCGCCGTCGCCTTCCCGCCGACGCGGTAGTAGATGTAGCGGTAGACGGTGTCGCTGTACTGGTCGTACAGGCGCCCGAAGGCATCGGCTTCGCCGGCCTGGGCCCGTTCGACCAGTTCCATCATGCGGGCGCTGTCGCTGTCGGCCGTGGGGCGCTTTGGTGTCGGCGCAGCGGTTGTTGCGGTGGACGTGCCGCCGCGCGCGCTCCGTCTGCCGACTGCCGCGCTGCTCTGTGCGAGCGCGTAGCAGGGGCCGACGGGCGTGAGCGTGGCGGGCACAGGGGTGGCGAAGGCGGGTACGGCGTACGCGGTGGGGACGAAGCCGCGCAAGCGGTCGGCGACCGTTGCGCGCAGCGTAGCCAGGCCCGAGGCGTCAACCCCGACGTGTGGGTACACGGGACTCCCAGAGGCAGAGCTTCCATCACGTGCAGTGCTGGACCGTTCACCCGTAGTGCTTGTAGGTGGGGTCCGGTATGCGTCTGAGGAGAATAACGCTTCGTACAGGCAGTGCTACACCCAGTTGCTCAAATCATCGATTCCGTCGCTTCTGTTACGTCTTGGCGGCGGATCAAGTAGCACTTCGTGACCGGTTGTTGATCGGATTGCGTCACGATCTGGTTGGCTGCAGAGACACTTGTGGCCGAGTGGCAGTCACGGGACTGGCGGGGGCCCGGTGTGGGTAAGTGGCCGGGCCCCTGGGGGAATCCGGCTCAGCGGCGGCGGCGGTGCAGGGCGACCGCGGCGGCGGTGCCGCCCGCGATCGCGCCGACTCCGGCGGCGGCCGGGATGCCGACCTTGGCCGCCTTGCGGCCGGTGCGGTAGTCGCGCAGCCGCCATTCGCGCTCACGGGCGTGGCGCCGCAGTTTGGCGTCCGGGTTGATCGCGTACGGGTGTCCGACGAGCGAGAGCATCGGGATGTCGTTGTGCGAGTCGCTGTACGCGGCGCAGCGGGCGAGGTCGAGGCCTTCGGCCGCGGCGAGCGCGCGGACGGCCTCCGCCTTCGCGGGGCCGTGCAGGGGTTCGCCCACGAGGCGTCCGGTGTAGACGCCGTCGATGGACTCGGCGACCGTACCGAGCGCGCCGGTGAGGCCCAGGCGGCGCGCGATGATCGTGGCGGTCTCGACGGGGGCGGCCGTGACCAGCCAGACCTTCTGGCCCGCGTCGAGGTGGGCCTGGGCGAGGGCGCGGGTGCCGGGCCAGATGCGGTCGGCCATGTACTCGTCGTAGATCTCCTCGCCGATGGACATCAGCTCGGAGACGCGGTGGCCCTTGACGATGGACAGGGCGCTGTCGCGGGCGTCCTGCATGTGCTCGGGGTCCTCGATGCCGGCGAGCCGGAACCAGGTCTGCTGCCAGGCGAACCTGGCGAGCTCGCGGCGCTGGAAGAACTTGCGCTTGTAGAGGCCCCGGCCGAAGTGGAAGAGGGCCGCACCCTGCATCACGGTGTTGTCGAGGTCGAAGAAGGCGGCGGCGAGGTCGTCGCCGACGACCGGGAACTCGGGCTCTCTCGGGGTGTCTGCGGTGTCCTCGGGGGACTGCTCCTGCTGGGCGTGTGCCAGCTCGGCTGAGGACTTGCGGGCTGCCTCGGCTGCGGCCTCGCCTGCCAGCACGCTGCGTGCCGTGGCGGAGCGCCTACGAGGGGTGAGCCATCCCAGTGCGGCCATGTCGTGAGCATAGCCAGTCTGTTCGGTCCGTTCCGACCCGGCGGGATGCCATGGCGTGAACTCTCCGCGACTGCCGTGTTACGCGGATTACCGTGCGGCGCGCGGTTGAGGGGCGGCAGAGGGGCTGCCGTGGGGTGCCGGAGCCGCGGGAAATTTCGAAAGGGGCGATTCAGGACAGAGCGGCGTGGGCGGAGAATGGCCCGCATGAGTCCCCTGTTGCGGCGTGCGAAGAAGAGCCCCGGTGAGCGTGTGGTCACCCTGATCGGGAAGAGCGGCTGTCATCTGTGCGACGACGCCCGCGAGGTGGTCTCCCGGGTGTGCGGGGAAGTGGGGGCCGGGTGGGAGGAGAAGAGCATCGAGGAGGACGCCGAGCTCTACCGGGAGTACTGGGAGCAGATTCCGGTCGTACTCATCGACGGGAAGCAGCACACCTTCTGGCGGGTCGATGCCGAACGGCTTCGTCGCGAGCTGGCCTCTTAATCACGAAAGACCGCTACGATCGTGGGCGATTTGAGCGGTCTCGGGGGCGTAGTCGTGAGGAGTGTGTGCGGTTTTGCCCGCTTCGGTTTCTCAACGGATCGGAATGGCCTGCGGTTCCAAGATCGTGCGGCCGAAGTGCGTGACCCCGGTCACTTTGGTCGGACAAAGCGGACACCATCTTTGTGCACGCGTTCACAAAGACATAGCCTGCATTCGACGGGGCGGTCCTGGGACAAGTGGCCGCCTACAGCCTCGCTCATCCCGCAGGAGCACCGTGGCAACTGGCCGAACTCACCGACCGGCGACCCGTAGCCGAGGAATCCCCGAGGCCACCGTCGCCCGACTTCCGCTGTACCTCCGCGCCCTCACCGGGCTTTCGGAGAGGTCCGTACCCACCGTTTCATCGGAGGAACTGGCCGCTGCGGCCGGGGTCAACTCCGCGAAGCTGCGGAAGGACTTCTCGTATCTCGGGTCCTATGGGACGCGTGGGGTGGGATACGACGTCGAGTACCTCGTCTATCAGATCTCGCGCGAGCTGGGCCTCACCCAGGACTGGCCGGTCGTCATTGTCGGTATCGGTAATCTCGGTGCCGCGCTGGCCAATTACGGCGGTTTCGCCTCCCGCGGTTTCCGCGTCGCCGCTCTGATCGACGCCGATCCCGCGATGGCCGGGAAGCCCGTCGCGGGAATGCCCGTACAGCACAGCGATGATCTGGAGAAGATCATCAGCGACAACGGCGTCTCCATCGGGGTCATCGCGACCCCGGCCGGTGCCGCGCAGCCCGTCTGTGACCGGCTGGTCGCCGCGGGTGTCACCTCCATCCTGAACTTCGCGCCCACCGTGCTGACCGTTCCTGACGGTGTGGACGTGCGCAAGGTCGATCTCTCGATCGAGCTGCAGATTCTTGCCTTCCACGAGCAGCGCAAGGCCGGCGAGACCGCTGCCGCCGCCGACGAGCGGAAGGGACCCGACGGGGAGCTGCCCGCCGTGATGCCGGCATGAGTCTTCTGGTCGTCGGACTGAGCCACCGCAGCGCGCCGGTCAGCGTGCTCGAGCGGGCATCCCTCTCCGCTGATGCGCAGGCCAAGCTGCTGCAGGACACGCTCGCTTCGGAGCCCGCGGTCGAGGCCGCCGTGCTCGCGACGTGCAACCGCATCGAGCTCTACGCCGACGTGGACAAGTTCCACGCGGGCGTCGCCGAACTCTCCACGCTGCTCGCCCAGCACTGCGGGGTGGGGCTGGACGAGCTCACTCCGTATCTCTACGTGCACTACGAGGACCGGGCCGTTCACCACCTCTTCTCGGTGGCCTGCGGACTCGACTCCATGGTCGTCGGCGAGGGGCAGATCCTCGGGCAGATCAAGGACGGTCTTGCGCGCGGGCAGGAACTGCACACCGCGGGGCGGCTGTTGAACGATCTGTTCCAGCAGGCGCTGCGCGTCGGGAAGCGTGCGCACTCCGAGACCGGCATCGACCGGGCGGGTCAGTCGCTCGTCACCTTCGGGCTTCAGCAGCTCTCCGATGGTGCTGAAGTGGCTGACTGGGCCAAGGGGAAGCGCGTGCTGGTGATCGGCGCGGGCTCCATGTCCTCGCTGGCCGCCGCGACCGTCGCCCGCGCGGGCGCAGCCGAAATCGCCGTCGCCAACCGGACGTTGACACGTGCCGAGCGGCTCGCGGAGATCCTGGGCTCCGGCGGTACGGGAGTGGTGGCGCGCGCCGTGGCGATGGAGGAGGTGCGCGGCGAGCTTTCGTACGCGGACCTCGTGATCTCCTGCACGGGCGCGACCGGACTCGTACTGACCGCGGAAGCCGTCGAAGAGGCGGCCGGCGAGCGGCGGATCGCGCTGCTCGACCTGGCCATGCCGCGCGACATCGATGCGGCCGTGCACCGGCTCGCGGGTGTGCGTCTCGTCGACATCGAGTCGCTCGCCGAGGCCGCGGCCGACGCACCGATGGCCGCCGACGTGGAGGCCGTGCGCGCCATCGTCTCCGACGAGGTCGCCGCCTTCGGCGCGGCGCAGCGGGCCGCGCACATCACCCCGACCGTCGTCGCCCTGCGCACCATGGCCGCCGGCGTCGTCGCCGGTGAGATCGCGCGGCTCGACGGACGCCTTCCCGACCTGGACGACAAGCAGCGCGCCGAGATCACCCAGACCGTGCGCCGCGTCGTCGACAAGCTCCTGCACGCGCCCACCGTGCGGGTGAAGCAGCTCGCGAGCGAGCCCGGCGGCGCCGGGTACGCGGACGCGCTGCGCGAACTCTTCGACCTCGACCCGCAGACGGTCGCAGCCGTCAGCCGGGCGGATCTGACAGAGCTGACCGACCTGAAGACCGCTGATGTGAAGTTCGCTGATTTGAAGATCGGTGATCTGCAGATCACAGACGTCAAGAACCGAGGGCAGGCATGACCAGTGCCTTGAGGCTGGGGACCAGGCGCAGCAAGCTCGCCATGGCCCAGTCAGGACACATCGCCGAGGCGGTGCGGCAGATCACCGGCCGCCCCGTGGAGCTCGTCGAGATCACCACGTACGGGGACACCTCTCGCGAGCACCTCGCGCAGATCGGCGGCACCGGCGTCTTCGTCACCGCGCTGCGTGACGCGCTGCTCAGCGGTGAAGTCGACTTCGCCGTGCACTCGTTGAAGGACCTGCCGACCGCGCAGCCCGACGAACTGGTGCTGGCGGCGATTCCCGTACGGGAGGACCCGCGTGACGCCCTTGTCGCACGCGACGGGCTGACCTTCGAGCAACTGCCGGACGGGGCCCGCATCGGCACCGGTTCGCCGCGGCGCATGGCGCAGCTGAACGCGTACGCGCGGAGCCACGGACTGCGCATCGAGACCGTGCCGATCCGCGGGAACATCGACACGCGGGTCGGATTCGTGACCAACGGTGAGCTGGACGCGGTGGTTCTTGCCGCCGCCGGGCTCAACCGCATCGGGCGGGGCGACGAGGTCACCGACTTCCTCCCCACCGACACCATTTTGCCCGCCCCCGGCCAGGGGGCCCTGGCAGTCGAGTGCACGGCGGTCAACGCCGACCTCATTGCCCAGCTCGCCGAGCTCGACGACCCGTACACCCGGGCCGCCGTGACCGCCGAGCGATCTCTGCTCGCCGCCCTGGAGGCCGGATGCAGTGCACCTGTGGGTGCACTGGCCGACGTCCTGGCCGACGGGCAGATTGTCAACGAAATGCGCCTGCGCGGCGTCGTCGGCTCGATCGACGGCTCCGAACTGGTGCAGCTGTCCACCACCGGTCCCGTACCTACGTCGCACGAAGGCATTGTGGCTCTGGGGCGCGAACTCGCGTCCGAGATGCTCGCCAAGGGTGCGGCCGGTCTTATGGGGGAGCGAGCACGATGAACCCCACCGCCCCGAACCTTCCCGCCATTCCCGGACACGGGCACGTCACCTTCCTGGGTGCCGGACCCGGAGATCCGGGGCTGCTCACACTGCGCGCCGTCGAGGCGCTCGCTCGTGCGGACGTACTCGTCGCCGAGGAGGATGTGCTCGGCGTCGTACGCAGCCATGCGCGCGGAGACGTGAGCACGCCTCAGCTGACGGTTGTTGACGAAGCGTCAACAGCCGCCGGTATCCCGGCTATCCGAGATGCCGCCAATCTTGTCATGGAGGCCGCGCGCTCCGGCAGGCGGGTCGTCCGTGCCATCGCCGGTGACCCCGGGCTCGACGGCTGGGCGGGCGAGGAGATGCTTGCCTGCGCCGCCGAGGGGATTCCCTTCGAGGTCGTGCCCGGTGTGGCGACGGCGGTGGGCGTGCCCGCGTACGCCGGTGTGCCGCTGCGTGACGCCCAGGGTGCCGACGTGCGGTTCATCGACGCCAGGACGGCGTCGGGCCGTTGCTGGAGCGAGGTCGGCGCGAGCGATGCGACGGCCGTCGTCACGACGACGCTCGACACCGTTTCGGCCGCCGCCGGTGAGCTCGTCTCCGCCGGGCGCAAGCCCGACACCCCGATGACCGTGACGGTCGCGGGCACCACCACCCGGCAGCGGACCTGGTCCGCGACGCTGGGGACGGTCGCCCAGGTGCTGAAGCAGGCCAAGGTGCTGCCTTCGCCGGACGGGCACCAGCCGGTCATAGCCGTGGTCGGTGAGCGCAGCTCCGCTGCACAGCGCGACCAGCTCGCGTGGTTCGAGTCGAAGCCGCTCTTCGGGTGGCGGGTGCTGGTTCCGCGTACGAAGGAGCAGTCGGCTTCGCTCTCCGACCAGTTGCGGAGCTATGGGGCGGTGCCTCATGAGGTTCCGACCATCGCCGTCGAGCCGCCGCGCACGCCGCAGCAGATGGAGCGGGCGGTCAAGGGGCTCGTCACGGGCCGCTATGAGTGGATCGCTTTCACGAGCGTCAACGCCGTGAAGGCGGTGCGGGAGAAGTTCGAGGAGTACGGGCTCGACGCGCGTGCATTCGCCGGGATCAAGGTCGCCGCTGTGGGCGAGCAGACCGCTGCCTCGCTGGTGGAGTTCGGGGTCAAGCCCGATCTGGTGCCGAGCGGCGAGCAGTCGGCTGCGGGGTTGCTGGAGGACTGGCCGCCGTACGACCCGGTCTTCGACCCGATCGACCGTGTCTTCCTGCCGCGTGCGGACATCGCGACCGAGACGCTGGTCGCGGGGCTGATCGAGCTCGGGTGGGAGGTCGACGACGTCACGGCCTACCGGACCGTGCGCGCTTCGCCGCCGCCGGCCGACACGCGTGAGGCCATCAAGGGTGGGGGATTCGACGCCGTGCTGTTCACGTCGTCGTCCACCGTGCGGAACCTGGTGGGCATTGCCGGCAAGCCGCACAATGTCACCGTCATCGCATGTATCGGTCCTGCCACGGCGAAGACCGCCGAGGAGCACGGGCTGCGGGTGGACGTGCTGTCGCCCGAGCCGTCCGTGAACCGGCTGGCCGAGGCTCTCGCGGAGTTCGGCGCGGCGCGCCGGGACGCGGCGAGGGAAGCGGGGGAGACGCCCTGCCGGCCGAGCGAGCGGCGCCCTGGGGGGCGTCGCAGGCGCACCACCTGAGGCGTAGCCTCGTGGGGGGCCTGGTGTTGTTCGCCCGGGCCCCCCGACCCTGAACCCCTGAAGACGCTGGAGACGTACGTGAGTTCTTCGTTCCCGGGGGCCAGGCCCCGCCGTCTGCGTACCACTCCCGCGATGCGGCGGATGGTCGCGGAGACGCGGTTGCACCCCTCTGATCTGATCCTTCCGGCCTTCGTACGGGAGGGCATCGGGGAGCCGGTGCCGATCTCGGCGATGCCGGGAGTCGTCCAGCACACGCGGGACACCTTGCGGAAGGCGGCGGTCGAGGCCGTCTCGGCGGGCGTCGCGGGGATCATGCTCTTCGGGGTGCCCGAGGACGCGAAGAAGGACGCGGTGGGGTCGGCGGGGACGGATCCTGACGGGATCCTGCAGGTCGCTCTCCGTGATGTACGCGAGGAGGTCGGCGACGACCTGGTCATCATGTCCGACCTGTGCCTCGACGAGTACACCGATCACGGGCACTGCGGGGTGCTGACCGAGGACGGGCGCGTCGACAACGACGCGACGCTGGAGCGGTACGCCGAGATGGCGCAGGTCCAGGCGGACGCGGGCGCCCATGTGGTCGGTCCGAGCGGGATGATGGACGGCCAGGTCGGCGTCGTCCGTGATGCGCTGGACCAGATCGGGAAGGAGGACGTCTCGATCCTGGCCTACACGGTCAAGTACTCGTCCGCCTTCTACGGCCCCTTCCGGGAGGCCGTCGGGTCTTCGCTGGTCGGGGACCGGAAGACGTACCAGCAGGACCCGGCCAACGTCCGGGAGTCGCTGCGGGAGTTGGCGCTCGACCTGGAGGAAGGTGCGGACATGGTGATGGTGAAGCCGGCCGGACCTTATCTGGACGTTCTGGCGCGGGTCGCGGATGCGGTGGACGTGCCGGTGGCCGCGTACCAGATCAGTGGTGAGTACGCGATGGTCGAGGCGGCCGCCGAGCGGGGCTGGATCGACCGGGACAAGGCGATTCTCGAATCGCTGACCGGGATCAAGCGGGCGGGCGCGAACATGATCCTCACGTACTGGGCGACGGAGGTCGCGCGGCAGTTGTGAGCGGGTCGGGTGTGCGCTTGGCGCGCTTGGTGCGCGCAGTGCGCGTGGCCCCGCTGTCCGGTGACGGGCGGCGGGGCTTTGTGCTGTCCACCGTCTATGCGAACGCTTTGAGCTGGTCGTCGACGGGGGCGCCGGTGAGGCGGTTGGCGAGGGTCGAGAGTGTGTACGTACCGATGCCGAGGACGACTTCCAGGGCGTTCTGGTGGGTGTAGCCGTGGTCGAAGAAGGCCTGGAGGGCTTCGGGGGACACCTCGCCCGCGGTGGCGAGGACTTCGAGGGTGAAGAGGCGTACGGCCTCCAACTCCGGGGCGGAGAGCGGCTTCTGGGTGCGGAGGGCTTCTATGAGGAGCGCGTCCGCTTCGAGGTTCGTGAGGATGCGGGTGTGTACGGCGACGCAGACGTGGCAGCCGTTGCGGGTGGCCATGGTGAGGATGACGGTCTCGCGGGCGAGCTGGGGGAGGGTCGTCGTCTCGAAGAGGGCGCTCAACTTCAGGAAGCCGTCGAGGGTTTGGGGTGAGGTCGCCATGCGGGCGACGGGGGAGGGGAGGTAGCCGAAGTGCTGGGTGGTGGCCTTGATGGGGCGGTGCGCTGCTTCGGGGGCGGTGTCGAGGGTGTGGTGGGGGAAGGGGTGGGCGTGCGGTGTCATGGGTGGCCCTTCGGTAGAATCGACAACGTGATTGACCAAAAGGTAAACCAGGTTGTCGAGTTCTGCAATGGCTGAGGCGTCGGGGTCCGACGACGGACGCGGCTTCGAGCTGCCCCTGCTGATGTTCGCCGGATTCCGCGTGATCCTCGACGAGTTGCACGCCGAGCTGCGCCGGGAAGGGCACCCGGATGTCCGGCCCGCGTACGGCTTCGCGCTGCAGGCGGTCGGGATCGGCGGGGCCACGGCCACCGAGATCGGGCAACGGCTCGGGGTGTCGAAGCAGGCCGCAGGGAAGACGGTGGACCGCCTGGAGGCCCTGGGGTACGTGGAGCGGGGCGACGATCCGAACGACGGGCGCCGGAAGGTGGTGCGGCTGAGCGGGCGCGGGATCGACGTACTGGTGAGGTCTGCGGCGATCTTCGACAGGCTGCACGGGGAGTGGGCGCGGAAGCTGGGCGCGGACCGGCTGGCGGAGGTCGAGGGGGCGCTGCGCGAGGCCGTGCCGGGGGACTTTTTCCGGCTGGACGCGGTGAGTTGGTTCTCGGGGTGAGCCGCTCAGGCTGCTGAGGGGGCCAGCCGGTCGATCGCCCCGGTGACGTGGGCCGCGTGGGCGGGCAGTTGGGCGAGGAGGGCTTCGTCCCAGAGCTCCTCGGCCTCGCCGAGATAGATCGCTCGCGCGTGGGCGAGTACCGGGCGGTGCTCGGGCGGGAGGTGGGGGAGCACCCAGTCGGCCGCGGCGTCCTTGGACGTGATGTCGCCCGTCGCGAGCGTCGTCCAGATGCGGGCCAGGGTGAGCAGAACGTTGCGGGTGTCGGGTCCGAGGTTGGCGAGCAGGCCGGGGACGCCGGCGACGATCGCGTGGGTGAGGTCGGCGGGCGGCACGGGGGCGAACACGTCGGCGGGGGGCGGACCGGCCAGCGGTGCGTCGCCCAGGAGCGCCATCGTGATCAGGGGCGCGAGGTCGGGGCTCGGATGGGGTGCGGGGATCACGCCGCGCTCGTAGTCGTCGCGCAGCCACTCGCCGTACAGGAACTCGCAGCGGGGCGGGTACGTCCACGGGCTGACCTCGGAGTGCACGACGACGCTCAGCTCGATGGGGCGGGCGGGGCCGCGGCGGGCGCGCGAGCCGGAGATCTCCATCAGTGCCTCGACAAGTGCCCGGCTCTGGCGGGCGGTTGTGGGCTGCCGTACGACGACGAGGACGTCGATGTCGCTGTACGGCCGGAGACCGCCGAGTACCGCCGAGCCGTGCCGGTACATGCCGACGACGGTGTCGCCGAGGATCGTGTGGACCAGCTCGACCACGTCGTCGGTCTGCGTCATGGCTGCCTGCTTCCTCCGGCTCCGCTGCTCTCGGCATCCTCGCAGAGCGTGATCCGCCCGGCCCCGGCCCCGGGGGCCTTCTCCCGGCGCGGGAGCAGCAGCGGGGTCGCGAGGAGGAGGACGCCGGCGGCCGCGATCGCGGTGCGCGGGGTGGTGAGCGCTGCCAGCAGGCCCCACGCGGCGGTCAGTGACGCGATGGCCGCGCTGGTGCTGACCGACCATGCGGACAGGGTGCGGGCGACCCGGCCGGGGTCGGTGTGCTGGAGGCGGTGGGTGGCCAGCACCGGGTTGAAGACGCCGATGCAGGTCACCAGGCCGAACTGGACGACGATGATGAGCGCCATCCCTGGGATGCCCGGCTGGACGAACGCCAGCCCCAGCGGCCAGATCGCGCGCAGCGTCCCCGAGGTCAGGAGGACGCGCCGCTGCCCGAAGCGTGCCACGAGCCGGCGCGACAGGCGTGAGCCGAGCAGGCCGCCGATGCAGGGGGCCGCGAAGGCGAGGCCGTACTGCCAGGGGGCGAAGCCGAGATGGTCGAGAAGGAGGACGGCGAGCAGCGGCTCGGTCGCCATGATCAGGCCGTTGACCAGCATGGCGTTGAGGAAGAGTGCGCGCTGCGTACGGTCGGCCAGGATGAAGCGCCAGCCGTCGGGCAGGTCGCGGGCGCGCAGCCGCTGGGCTTCTCGGGGGGCGGGGGGCGGTTCGCTGGGGCCGTTGGCGCCGCTGCCGCCGATGGCGCGGATGCCCAGGGCCGAGAGCAGATAGCTGACCGCGTCGGCGATGACGGTCGTCACCGGGCCGAAGAGGCCCATCGCGGCTCCGCCGAGGGGTGGGCCGACGACCGTCGAGGTCCATGTCGTGGACTCGAAGCGGCTGTTGGCGACGAGGAGGTCCTCGGGCGGGAGGAGCGTTTTGAGGTATGCGCCGCTTGCCGCTCGGAAGGCGATGTTGGCGGCCGCGACGACGATCGAGACGAGGAGGAGCTGGGCGAAGGTGAGCAGGCCGAGCGCGTACGCGGCGGGGATGCTCATCATCGCGGCGAAGCGGACCAGGTCCATCGCGATCATCACCGGCCGCTTGGGGCGGAACTCCACCCAGGGGCCCAGCGGGACCGCGACCACCGCGCCGACGGCGCGTCCAGCGGCCGCGAGTGCGGCGACCTGGGTCGGCCCGGAGTGCAGGACGAGGATCGCGATCAGCGGGAGCGCGCCGAAGCCGAACCCCGTGCCGTACGAACTGACCGCGAACGCCGCCCACAGCCACCCGAACCGCCGCCCCAGCGCGCGCTTCCCCGCCATTCCCGTCCGTGCCTCTCCGTCGCGACCGCCCGTCGATCCGGACCCAGGGCATCAAAGCGGGGAAGGGGAGGCCGGGGCAAACAACCGGCCTGCTGCGAGCGCACAACCGATCGTTGTACGGATAGCGTGACGGGTGTGGATCTCACCTCTGTGCGTACCTTCGTGGCCGTGGTGGACGAGGGGCGGTTCCAGGACGCCGCTGCCGAGCTGTCCGTGACGCAGCAGGCCGTCTCGAAGCGGATCGCCGTGCTGGAGAAGCAGCTGGGCGTGCGCCTCTTCACGCGGACCGCGCGCGGGGCGGAACTCACCGTCGACGGGCAGGCGTTCCTGCCGCACGCGCGGGATCTGCTGCGGGCGGAGGAACGGGCGCTCGCGTCCGTACGGGCTGGTCGGCGGGGCGCGTTGCGGGTCGACGTGATCGGGCGGCGGCTGGCTCCGGCGGGGGTGCTGGGTGGGTTCCACCGGGCGCATCCTGAGGTCGAGCTCGCTGTGGTGACGCTTTTCGACGTGGGCGCGGCTGTCGATGCACTGGTCGCGGGGACGGTCGATGCGTCCTTCCGTGCGGTAGGTGATCCGGGGACTCCGCTCCCGAAGGAGATTGGGGCAGCCCGTGCCTTCGACGAGCCGCTCCAGCTAGTCGTGGGTCCCGGCCATGAGCTCGCCGACGCGGGTGCGGTGACGCCGGCGGAGCTGGCCGGACATCGCATCTGGATGCCGGGCATCGTCGCGGGGACGGAGTGGGCCGCGTACTACGACGCCCTCGCCGACGTCTTCGGTCTCACCATCGAGACGACCGGCCCCGACTTCGGGACCGAGCCGCTGCTGGACACGCTGGCCGACTCGGGGACGCTGGCGACGTTCGTGGGGGAGCAGACGCGATTGGCGTGGCCGCCCGAGCACGGGCTGCGGCGCATCGACGTACGGGAGCCGACGCCGGTGTACCCGCACTCCCTGCTCTGGCGCCGGGACAACGCGCACCCGGGGCTTGCCGCGCTCCGGGAGCACCTTGGGGGCGTACGGGGGGAGGGCGTTGGGGGCGGGGGGACTTGGGTGCCGGATTGGGCGTAGGCGGGGTGGGTGGGGCGGTGGCGGGTTTCGCGGATGTCGGGGTCACTGATCTACGACGCTGCGCGTCGTAGGCCGAGCCCTGGGGGCTCGTCCGGCTGGCTGCTGCCGCGATGGGGCGCGGGTTTCGTGGTGACCGCGCTGCTCCTGCGGACCGGATGAGCTGAAGGGTTCGGCTGCGGGGCACTTCGGCGGGGCAGTTGGCGTCACAGCATCCAAGGTGGAGCTCCGCTCCCCGCGCCGGTGGTGGAGGTCGCACGACTTGCGTGGGGCGGTGGCTCTCGGTTCGGCGTCAAGGGGCCGTCGTGGGGCGGGACTTCATGCCCCGCTGGTCGCCGTTTCGGGTGGGCGGAAGCGGTGGGGTGCCCCTTAGGTGACCCACTTGAGCCTTCAACCATCCTGCCCCCGGAGTGCAGGGCTGTGACCTGCGACGATGCCGGTGTGTCGTGTGCTCGTCGGGCGTGGGGGTGGGTGTGTGTTCAGTTAGGGGCGCGGATCGCACGCTGCGAGGTCCGGTCCGCCGTCCCGCACACGCCGAGCAGACCCGCGCTACCCGTCCAGCGGGTGCGGTGGTTCGCCCGCGCCCGGTGCGGGTGGCGGACCGGATCACCGGCCCGGCTCCGGCGGGTGTGGTTTGGCCACGGGCTGACCGCACCCCGGATGCTGCTCGCTTTATGCGGCCAGGACCCTCTGCCGACCGATAACCCGCCAAGTTTTTGCGGTGGAGGGGTGGTGTCAAGGGTGGCCCGCAGGGCCATCGCGCAGCGACGCGACCGCAGGGAGCGCCCTTTACTCCGCCCCGGAAACGCCACACTCCAGGTATCGGTCGGCAGGGGGGCCCACCCATCCGACCCCGACAAGAAGCCCCTGGTCTTGGGGGCCGCTCAATGCGGGAGCTTCTGCAGGGTCCAGCCGTTGCCGTCCGGGTCGGTGAACGCTGCGTAGGAGACGGTCGGCTTGCCCGGTGCGGTCATGTCGACCACCTCGGCGACCTCGACTCCGTTCTCCACCAACTCGGCCCTGGCCGCATGGATGTCGTCCACTACGAGGTGCAGGCCCTGGACCGAGCCCGGTGGCGTGCTGACGACGCCGACTCCGATGGCGATCGAGCAGGCCGATCCCGGGGGCGTCAGCTGGACGACGCGGAACGCGTCGTTCGGGCTGAAGTCGAGGTCGACCTTGAAGCCGAGCCGATCGGCGTAGAACGCCTTGGCGCGGTCGACGTCGGCGACCGGGATGGGGATCAGTTCGAGGCGGTATTCCACGGTGGCGGTTCCCTTCGCGAAGCAGTCCTAGGTGAAGTACGGGTAGAGATCGATCTGCTCGGGAGCGAGCGCGAAGTCGGTCCAACCCGTGGTTGCAGGGTGCGGGAGCGGCTCGGTCACGTCCAGTTGAATCGCGGTGTCTCCCAGATGGAGGAAGGCCGTTCCGTCGCCGAGCGGACTTGTGCCATGCGGAGGTCTGTGAACGCCAGGACCTCTACCTGCATGAGGTCAGGCCGCCCACTGGCGGGAGTCGGGGTGCCAGGGTGTGGAATTGGTTCGCGCGCGGGTCCATGGGCGGGACTCTAGGGGTGGGTACTGACAAGTGCCCGGGTGGAGCGCAAGGTGCATGAGGTGCGGCGGGGCGCTTGCGCGCTTCGTCACCAGGCGCTGATCGCGTCCAGGTCCGACTGCCAGTAGGTGACCGCCGCCTGGGAGTCGACGACCGAGAGCGGCTTGGGGAGGTGGGCGTAGGAGGCGGGGCCCACCGAGCCGTTGTTGGCGCGGTTCTCGAAGTGCACGCGGATCTGCTGGGTCGTGTACGGCTTGTCGCCGTTGTCCTCGCCGGACGTGCGGATCATCGCGTAGCCCGACTGGCCCGGGGAGAGCGTCACCACGGCCTGGGGCTGGGTGTCCCTGTCGATCTGGAGCGGGGACTGGGCATCGTCGGAGAAGGCGGTCGCGGGGGCGTAGTAGAGGTCGCACGTCGTGCTGCCGGTGTTGGTCGCGGTCAGGAGGACGTGGTTGACGGGGCGGGCGACCGGGGATGCCGTGAGCTTGATCGTCGAGCTGGTGCAGGTACTCCGCTTCTGGGGTTCTGCGGGCGACTTCGGGTTCTCGGGCTTCTTGGTGGTGGCGGTCGTCGTGGTGGTGTCGGTTCCCGTTCCGGCGGTGTCCTTCTGGGCCGGCTTGGCGGCTGCGGGCTGCTTTTGGGTGGGGGTGGTGGTCGAGGCGGACTTGTCGTCGGGCTTTGCGGTGGCGTCTGTTGAGTTCGAGCAGGCGGTGAGGGCCAGCGAGGCGAGCAGGGCGGTGGCGGCGAGGGTGGAGGTGCGGATGAGGCGCATGATGGGTGGTACTCCCCGTTCGGTGTGCGGTTGTTGGGTTGTCACGTGTGGCAGATCAGCGTGGTGACGATCACGGTTGTCGCGATCAGTACGCAGATCGCCACCGCGTCGGTGACGCTGATGTGGAGGCGATTTCGCATCGCTGCTTCCGGTGTGGGCTGCGGTGTGATCACAGCTTGGGGGGCGCCGGATTTCGGCGGCAAGCGTTGCCGGTCCATTCGGGACGCTGGAACGCTTTCACCCAGGCTGACCTGGGGAAACGAACCGTCCCTGGAACGCTTTCCTGGGACGGACGAAAGGATGTGCAGGGGTGGCAGGGCGGGAAATCGCGGAGTTCGCGGCGCTGGTGAAGGAGCTCAAGGAGCGGTCGGGGGACAGTTACGGGACGCTCGCGGGGAAGCTTCACGTCAGTACGTCCACGCTTCACCGGTACTGCAACGGGGATGCGGTGCCTGCGGAATTCGCGCCGGTCGCCCGGCTGGCCACGGTGTGCGGGGCGGGGCGGGAGGAGCAGGTCGAGCTGCACCGGCGGTGGATTCTGGCCGATGAGGCTCGGCGGCGGCCTGCGGGGGACGCCGTGATGCCGGAGGTCGCGCCACAGCCGGGGACAGGGGCAGGGACAGGGCCAGAGGCCGAGGCTGTTGCTGACGGCGCTGGTGCGCCGCCGCGTGCCGGGCGGCGCAATCTGCGGATTGCCCTGGCCGCGGCGGCTGTTGTGGCTCTGGGTGTGCCCACCGCTTACGTCGCCGCGCGCGACGGGTCCGACAAGGGCGGCGGGCGCGCCGCCGCCGCGGATTCCGCTTCGCCCTCGGTGAGCGCGGACGGGGGCGCGGACGGGGCGAACGCGACTGCCTCGCCCTCGGGGTCCGTCTCGCCGTCCGTTTCCGCCTCCCGTACGGCCTCGCCTTCTGCCACGGCTTCGCACGGTGCAGGTGGGGGCGGCAGCGCGGTGGGCTCGGGCGTGCCTGTGAGCGTGGGCGTCAGTTCGTACAACTGGGATGGGCCCTGCGATCAGTACTACGTACTCGACCAGCCGCCCACGGCCGTCCCCCCGCCCCCGAGCGATCCGCAGGACAACCGCAGTTGGGCGCGGGCGCTGGGCGGTGTCGACGGCGGGGGGATCATGCTGCAGGTCACCGCCACCGGCAAGAGCAAGGAGTCCGTGGTGCTGACCGGGCTGCGGGTGCGGACCGTCGCGCGCAGTGCGCCGCTCGCTTGGACCGCGTACTCCATGGGAGACGGCTGCGGGAGCGGTGTCACGCCGAGGAGCTTCGATGTGGATCTGGATTCCGCGCAGGCGCTGACCAGGCCCGTCGGGGGAGTGCAGGGCGATGTGAAGATCCCGGCCGTGGACTTCCCGTACAAGGTCGCTTCGGACGATCCGCAGGTGCTCAATCTGAATGTGCACAGTGATGCGCGCGACGTGAGCTGGTACTTGGAGCTCTCCTGGAGCACTGGCGGCCGGTCGGGGAAGGTGCGCGTCGACGACGGCGGGAAGCCGTTCAGGACGAGCGCCGTCAAGGGGCGGCCGCTCTACCTCTACAACCGGGAGTCCAACGTCTGGGAGCAGAAGGCGGCGGACTGACCTGACCGACGTGTGCGGTCGGTCCGCCGCCTTCTGGCGCCGTCAGAGGCGCTCGGGGGTCCTGATGCCGAGCAGTGCCATGCCCTGGTGGAGCGTGCGGGCCGTGAGCTCGCAGAAGAACAGGCGGTTCTCGACGTGTGCCGGGGTCTCGGCCTTGAGGACCGGGCACTCGGCGAAGAACGTCGTGTAGTGCGACGCCAGTTGGTAGAGGTACGCCGCCAGCTTGTGCGGCGCGTAGTCGGCTGCGACCTCGGTCAGCGTCTCGGCGAAGTTGTCCAGGTGGAGGCCCAACGCCCGCTCCGCCGGGGCCAGTTCCAGCTCCGGGTGGGCGGCCGGCTTGGTGTCGCCCGCCTTGCGGAGGATGGAGCGGTTCCTGGCGTACGCGTACTGGAGGTAGACCGAGGTGTCGCCGGTCAGCGAGACCATCTGGTCCAGGTCGAACTTGTAGTCGCGGTTCGCGGACGTGGAGAGGTCCGCGTACTTCACCGCGCCGATGCCGACCTGCGTGCCGCGCTCGGTGATCTCGGCTTCGGTGAGGTCCAGGGCCTTTTCCCGTACGACCGCCGATGCGCGCTCGATCGCCTCGTCCAGGAGGTCGACCAGGCGGATCGTCTCGCCCTCACGGGTCTTGAACGGCTTGCCGTCCTTGCCCAGCACCGTGCCGAAGGCGAGCTGCACCGCCTTCGTGTCCTCGTTCAGCCAGCCTGCGCGGCGGGCCGTCTCGAAGACCATCTTGAAGTGGAGCGACTGGCGGGCGTCCACGACGTACAGGAGCGTCGTCGCCTTGAGGTCCGTGACGCGGTTGCGGATCGCGGAGAGGTCCGTGGCCGCGTAGCCGTAGCCGCCGTTCGTCTTCTTGACGATCAGGGGGACAGGGTTGCCGTCCGGGCCCTTCACGTCGTCGAAGAAGACGCAGAGCGCGCCCTCGGAGCGGACCGCGACCCCGGAGTCCTCCAGGATCTGGCAGGTCTCTTCGAGCATGGCGTTGTAGCCGGACTCGCCGACGATGTCCGGGTCGTCGATCTCCATGTCGAGCTTGTTGAAGACCGAGTAGAAGTAGACCTTCGACTCGTCGACGAACCGCTGCCAGAGCGCGAGGGTCTCCGGGTCGCCCGCCTGGAGGGCCACGACGCGGTCCCGTGCGCGTGCCTTGAACTCCTCGTCGGAGTCGAAGAGTGCGCGCGAGGCCTTGTAGAGGCGGTTGAGGGAGGACATGGCTGCCTCGCCGTCCGCCTCGCCGGCTGCGGCGTCCTTGTGGTCCAGCTCGGTGGGGTGCTCGATCAGGTACTGGATGAGCATGCCGAACTGGGTGCCCCAGTCGCCGATGTGGTGGCGGCGGATCACCTTCTCGCCCTCGAACTCCATGATCTTCGCCATCGCGTCGCCGATGACCGCCGAGCGGAGGTGGCCTACGTGCATCTCCTTGGCCACGTTCGGCTGGGCGTAGTCGATGACCGTGGTGCCCGGGTTCTCCGCGTACGGAACCCCGAGGCGGTCGTCCGCCGCGCGCGCGGCCAGGGTCTCGGTGATCGCCTTGTCGGTGAGCGTGATGTTCAGGAAGCCGGGGCCCGAGACCTCGATGTCCTTGATCAGGTCGTTGGCGGGGAGGGCCGACGTGACCTGGGTCGCCAGGTCGCGCGGGTTGGCCTTCGCCTTCTTCGCGAGCGCCAGGATGCCGTTGGCCTGGAAGTCGGCCCGGTCGCTTCGTCGCAGCAGCGGGTCCGCGGCGCCGGCCTCCGGCAGGGCTGCCGTCAGGGCGTCCGCGAGGTGCTGCTGGAGCGTGGAAGCGAGGGAATTGACCGAGGCCATGGGCTGGCTGCCGTTTCCGTAGGGGGTATGGGGATCGGCTCCAGTATCCCATGGGGCGTCTATCCGTTTTCGCTCTGTCGGTGGGACCTGGGAGGATGGGGTACGCCCGTACCAGAGAGAAGGACGTACCGACCGTGGCCGAGAGTCAGAGCAGCACCGAGACCGACTGGGTCTCCCGTTTCGCGGACGATGTGATCGCTGAATCGGAGCGTCGTGCGCCTGGCAAACCGGTTGTGGTTGCCTCCGGGCTTTCGCCTTCCGGGCCCATTCACCTGGGGAACCTCCGCGAGGTCATGACCCCGCATCTCGTCGCCGATGAGATCCGGCGGCGGGGGTATGCCGTACGGCATCTGATCTCGTGGGACGACTACGACCGGTATCGCAAGGTCCCGAACGGGGTCCCCGGGGTCGACGCGTCGTGGGCCGAGCACATCGGGCGGCCGCTGACCTCCGTGCCCGCGCCGGCCGGGTCCGCGTATCCGAACTGGGCGGAGCACTTCAAGGCCGCCATGGTCGAGGCGCTGGACGAGCTGGGTGTCGAGTACGACGGCATCAGCCAGACCGAGCAGTACCAGGCCGGGACCTACCGGGAGCAGATCCTGCTGGCCATGCGGCGGCGGGGCGACATCGACGCCATTCTTGATCAGTACCGGACCAAGAAGGTCGTGAAGAAGCAGTCGCAGAAGGCTGTGGACGAGGCCGAGCTGGAGGCTGCCGAGGGATCGGGGGCCGCCGAGGAGGACGACGGCAGCACCGGGGGCGGCGGGTACTTCCCGTACAAGCCCTACTGCGGTGGGTGCAACAAGGACCTCACGACGGTGCTCGCGTACGACGAGGAGAGCACCGAGCTGTCCTACCGGTGCGAGGCCTGCGGGTTCACCGAGACGGTGAAGCTGAGCGAGTTCAACCGCGGCAAGCTGGTCTGGAAGGTCGACTGGCCGATGCGGTGGGCGTACGAGGGCGTGATGTTCGAGCCGAGTGGGGTCGACCACTCGTCGCCCGGGTCCTCCTTCCAGGTGGGGGAAGAGATCGTGCGGATCTTCGACTTCGAGCGGCCGATCGGGCCGATGTACGCCTTCGTGGGCATCAGCGGCATGGCGAAGATGTCGTCCAGCAAGGGTGGCGTGCCGACGCCGGGTGACGCGCTGAAGATCATGGAGCCGCAGCTGCTGCGGTGGCTGTATGCACGGCGCAGGCCGAATCAGTCGTTCAAGATCGCTTTCGACCAGGAGATCCAGCGGCTCTACGACGAGTGGGACAAGCTGGAGGGGAAGGTCGCGGACGGCAGCGTGCTGCCGGCCGACGCGGCCGCGCACTCGCGTGCCGTACGGACCGCGGCCGGTGAACTGCCGCGGACCGAGCGGCCGTTGCCCTACCGGACGCTGGCCTCTGTGGTGGATGTGACCGCCGGGGACGAGAAGCAGACGCTGCGGATCCTGAACGATCTGGACCCCGCGAATCCGCTGGGCTCGCTCGACGAGGCGCGGCCGCGGCTCGACAAGGCGGAGGCCTGGATCACCACGCAGGTTCCGGCGGAGTCGCGGACCGTGGTGCGCGAGGTGCCGGACGCGGAGACGCTGGGGGCGCTGGACGAGCAGGCGCGTGAGCAGGTGCGGTTGCTGCTCGACGGGCTCGATGCGAACTGGTCGCTGGATGGCCTGACGCACCTGGTGTACGGGGTGCCGAAGGTGCAGGCCGGCTTCTCGGCGGACGCCGGGCCCAAGGAGCTTCCGGCGGAGATCAAGGTGGCGCAGCGGACGTTCTTCGCGCTGCTCTACCAGCTGTTGGTCGGGCGCGATACGGGGCCGCGGCTGCCTACGTTGTTGTTGGCTGTGGGTGCTGAGCGGGTGCGGGAGTTGCTCGGGGGCTGAGGCGTCGGTTGGTGGTGTGGGGGCGGCTGTCCGGGTTCGGGTGGTCGCCCTTCGGCGTGGGTGGGGTCGCGGGTGGTCGATCGGCGGGCGGAGTCCGGCGCAGCGGCCCGATGCCTGTGAGGCCCCTTGGGGCCGAGCGGTGCGAGGGTTGCACGGGGGAGAGGTCACGGGGCCGCGGCTGCCTACGTTGTTGTTGGCTGTGGGTGCTGAGCGGGTGCGGGAGTTGCTCGGGGGCTGAGGCGTCGGTTGGTGGTGTGGAGGGCGGCTGTCCGGGTTCGGGTGGTCGCCCTTCGGGCTGTCAGGCGGCTGTTCCGTATGCCGTGCGCGGGTCGCCGGTGGTCTGCGGCTTCGGGGCGAAGACCGCGAGTTTCAGGATGAGGAAGCGGCCTATACCGATGAGGGCGCTCGCGGTGAGGTAGACGGTCTGCGCGAGCAGCATTCCCGCGTCGGGGTGCACGGCGTGCAAGGTGGTGACGGCGAGCGTCGTGACCAGCCAGCCGCCGGCGATGGTCAGCGCGCTCTGCAGGTGGCGGCGCCAGTCGGGGCGGCCCTGCCGGAAGGTGACACGGCCGTGCAGCTCGGTGGCGGCCACGGTGGAGACCACCGTGATCAGGGCGTTGGCCAGGGCCCAGGGCATCCAGAGCGCCAGCACCGGTATGACGGCGGAGGCTGCGAGGGTCATCCCGCCGCCCAGGGCGGTGAAGCGGAGGAATGCTGCGACGCTGCCGCCGCGGGCCGTTCGCTCGGCTGTGATCGTGTGCGACATGTCGTCTCCTCGTCCAACGTTGTGTGCTCGGGTTCGGGGACGAGCTTCGCAAGCCGCACTGACAGGTCGGTGACAGAGCGCTGACAGCCCACCGACGGCCCTTCCGGCGCACCCCACAGCACGACGGCAGGCCCCGGATTTTCCGGAGCCTGCCGTCGAGGGGGTACGCGTGCGTGGGGTCAGGCGATGTGCTCTTCCTTCAGTTCCACCTCGTGGCGGTGCCTGAACTCCGGCAGCAGGCGGCGGACGAGGGCCGCGCTGTGCGGGTGGCTGAGCTGGTGGATGTCCGCGAGGTGTATGTCCAGCTGGTCCGCGCTGGGGTAGTTGTTGTGCTCGTGGGCGTAGGCGCGGAAGGCTTCGTACGCCGTCTGCATGAACTCGATCTCGTCCAGCGGGGGTTGGGGATCGAGCTCCGGCTGCTGGTCCGGCTCCGGCTGGCGCGGGCCCGGGAGGGTGGCGCCTGCGAGGGGGCGGGTGCGGCCGGGGGCGCCCGAGGGGATCATCATCGGGGGCGCGGGCTGCTGCGCCGTGTCGTCCGGGCCGTACGGGGGGACGTAGGTGGGGCTGCTCTCGGTGTCGTACGCCGTCGGGCTGTAGTTGCCGTCGTACGCCTCCTGGGCCACCTGCGCCTCGAACCAGGGGCTTTCGTGGGTGGCTTGCGGCTGCGGCTGCTGCTGAGGGGCGGGCTGGGTCTGCGGCTGCTGGTGCTCCTGCCACTGCTGGGGCTGCTGGTACTGCTGCTGCACGGGTTGTACGGGGGCCTGCTGGGCCGGGAGCGCGGGCTGCTGCGCCTGCGCCTGCGCCGTCACCGGCACCACCGGCGGCATCAGCTGCGGGTCGATGCCCGCCGCCGCGAGGCCCGCGGGGGCCGTGTCCGCGAGGGGGACTCCGTACTTCGCCAGGCGCAGCGGCATCAGCGATTCGACCGGCGCCTTGCGGCGCCAGGCGCGGCCGTAGCGGGCTTGGAGGCGGGCCTGGTAGATCAGGCGGTCCTGCTCGAGGCGGATCACCTGGTCGTAGCGGCGCAGCTCCCAGAGCTTCATCCGGCGCCAGAGGCGGAAGGTGGGGATCGGGGAGAGCAGCCAGCGCGTGAGGCGCACGCCCTCCATGTGCTTGTCCGCCGTGATGTCCGCGATCCGGCCCACCGCGTGGCGGGCGGCCTCGACCGCGACCACGAACAGGATCGGGATCACCGCGTGCATCCCGACGCCGAGCGGGTCGGGCCAGGCGGTCGCGCCGTTGAAGGCGATCGTGGCTGCCGTGAGCAGCCAGGCCGTCTGGCGCAGGAGCGGGAAGGGGATTCTGATCCAGGTCAGGAGCAGATCCAGGGCGAGCAGGACGCAGATGCCCGCGTCGATGCCGATGGGGAAGACGACGGAGAAGTCCCCGAAGCCCTTCTCCTGCGCGAGTTCGCGTACCGCTGCGTAACTTCCTGCGAATCCGATCCCGGCAATTACTACTGCACCGGCGACGACGACACCGACGAGTATCCGGTGTGTGCGTGTCAGCTGCATCGCGGCCATGTACCGCAATCCCTCCCGAAGCTTTTGACATCTGGCGGGCACAGCCTGGCACATGCGTACGGGTGCTGGTGCGCGGGTACGGCCGGAGCCCGGTCTCCGGGGGAGGGCCGGGCTCCGTAAATCGGCGTGTATGGGGGCTTGTTGGGCCCGATTCGCTGACGCGTTCGGCTGCTGGGTGCTGGTCCCGCGCCTACTTGTTTGCTGTGGCGACCGCGGCGACGGCTTCCTTGGCCGCCGTCTGGGCGCCCTTGGTGACGTCGTCCACGGACGGGGACTTGGCGCCTTCGTAGCCCGCGCCGTTGTAGTCGACGATGGCGACGACGTTCTCCGTGCGGACGACGACCGTCGCGTACGTGAAGTCCGCGTCCGTCTTGCGCAGGGTGTACGTGACCGTGGTGGCCTGGTCGCCGATGCCGCTCGTGGCCGCCGTCTTGACGTTCTTCGCGCCCTCGGTCGCCTGGGCCTTGGTGACTTCCTTCGCGTACTGGTCGGTGGCGCGCTTGGCGCCGTCGCCCAGGGTCGCGTCCGAGGGGAACCGCAGGTAGGAGACGCCCAGCCAGCGGTAGTCGGAACCCTTGGTGCCGTTGCTCTTCAGGCCGTTCCAGTTGCAGCCGCTGCGCAGCTCGATGTCGGTCGACTTGTCCGCCGTGCCGGCCTTGGTCTTCACGCTGGGGACCAGGTCCTCGACCGTCTTCGCCGAGATCGACTTGCAGGCGTCCTCCGGCAGCTTGGCGAACGCGGCCGCCGCGGCCGTCGGGGACGCCGACTTGCTCGCGGAGGCGGTGGGGCTGGACGTCTTGCTGCTGGAGCCCGAGCCGGAGTCCGACGAGCAGCCGGCGACGACGAGCATCACCGGGACGGCTGCGAAGGCGAGGAGGCGGGGGGCGAGGCGGTGTCGCGGGGCTGATCGGTGCATGGTTCCTTCACTGGTCGTACGGTCCGGTGCGCCGCCACCGTATCGGCGGGTGGGCACACACCGGACTAATCGCTGAACTGCTCGGCGAGTTTGCGGGCCATGGCCTGCGTCCGGTCCTGCAGTTCCTTGCTGTCGGGCACGACGGCCGCCGCGGTGGGCTGCTCGCTGTACTCGACGGTGACGATGACATTGGCGGTACGGAAGACGACGGTGACCGTGCGTTCCTTGCCGGTGGCGCCGGCCCGGGCGAGCGCGTCGTCCAGGAACGCGGCGTCCCCGAGGCCGCCGAGGGTACGGGGTTCGAGGGCGTCGGCGGGGTCGGTGCCGCTGTCCGCCGAGGTGGAGGGGGTCGAACCGGCGGTGGCTCCGTCGGTCGGGGTGGGGGTCGCCGTGGCGGTGGGGGTCGGGGTCGAGCGGTGCGCCGGGGGGAGGTCCGCTGCGGATTCCTTGTCCGCGTACACCTGCTGGGCGCGGTCCTCGTCGCTGACCGCGGTGTCGTAACTCACGACCCGCTCGAAGCCGACGGAGAGCTGGTGCGAGGCGTCCGCGGAGTCGGCCTTCCAGTGGCAGCCGACGCGGCGGTCGGTGTCGTACGTCACGACCGCGCTGCCCGCGTACACCTTCTCCTGCTGGTCCTTGGGCAGCGTCTCCACGCCGGGGAACATCCGCTTGAGCGCGCCCGCGTCTGCGGCGCCGCAGGCCTCGGGAAGGGTGCGGTACTTGCCGGGGGCGGCGGCGGGGGTGGTCTCCCCGGACTTGGAATCGGCTCGGGATCCGTCGGTTCCCGAGGCGCTGGAGCAGCCTGCGACCAATGCCGTGACCAGCGCCGAAAGTAGCGCGGTGGCGGGGACGAGCGCCCTTCGCTGCACGGTCGGAGGCTCCCTTCGGGACGAGAAGCGGTTACCGCCGGATGGTGGTGCCCGGACACAATGTCTATCGCACGCACTGGAGTACATGCCGGTCCGCTGTCGCTTTCGTGGGCCTTGGCACGGGATTTGCGTTCTGCGATGTTCGCGGTGATTTGGGCAGTTATGTCGCATCCGGAGATGCCGGCGTTCGCTTCGACGGCCCCCGGAGCCTCTGGTTCCGGGGGGCCGTCGTGCGTCACAGCTCGCGGTGGACCTTGGTGTTGGAGGCCTGGGCGCGGGGGCGGACCACCAAGAGGTCGATGTTGACGTGGCTGGGGCGGGTCACCGCCCAGGTGATCGTCTCCGCCACGTCCTCCGCCGTGAGAGGGGCCGCCACGCCTGCGTAGACCTTGGCCGCCTTCTCGGTGTCGCCGTTGAAGCGGGTGGTCGCGAACTCCTCCGTCTTCACCATGCCGGGGGCGATCTCGATCACCCGGACCGGGGTGCCGACGATCTCCAGGCGCAGCGTCTCGGCCAGGACGTGCGCGCCGTGCTTCGCCGCCACGTACCCGCCGCCGTTCTCGTACGTGGCGTGGCCCGCGGTGGAGGAGAGGATCACCACCGTGCCGTCCTCGCTCGCGGTCAGTGCGGGGAGCAGGGCCTGGGTGAGGTTGAGGGTGCCGATGACGTTCGTCTCGTACATCTGGCGCCAGTCCGCCGGGCTGCTGGTGGCGATGGGGTCCGCGCCCAGTGCGCCGCCCGCGTTGTTCACCAGGACATGGATCGTGCGGAACGCCGTGGCGAACTCGTCCACCGCGGCGCGGTCCGTGACGTCCAGGGGGTACGCCGTGGCCTGGTGACCTGCCGCGGTCAGTTCCTCCGCGAGGGCCTCGATGCGGTCCTTGCGGCGGGCGGTGAGGACGACCCGGTAGCCGGCGGCAGCAAGGCCGCGGGCGGTGGCGGCGCCGATTCCGCTGCTCGCCCCGGTGACTACTGCGATGCGGTTCGTGGCTGCGGCGGTCATGGGGCTGCTCCTCGGGCGTTTGTACGAGTCGGTTCGGAATCAGGATAGGCGCGGGGTCAGCGGCCCCGCGGGGCGTACATGATCACTGCCATTCCGGCCAGGCAGATCAGGGCTCCTGTGATGTCCCAGCGGTCGGGGCGGTACCCGTCGGCGACCGCTCCCCAGGCCAGGGAGCCGGCGACGAAGACTCCTCCGTAGGCGGCGAGGATGCGGCCGAAGTCGGCCGAGGGCTGGAGGGTCGCGACGTAGCCGTACAGCGAGAGGGAGAGGGCTCCGGCGATGATCCAGAGCCAGCCCTTGTGTTCGCGTACGCCCTGCCAGATCAGCCAGGCCCCGCCGATTTCGAGGAAGGCTGCCAGGAGGAAGAGCGCTGCTGAGCGGGTCGTGAACATGAGGGCGATCGTGGCACGGGCGGGTGGGGTCAGAGGGGGAGGGCGGCTGACGTGGTGTAGCCGTCGGGGCGGACCAGGAGGGTGTCCTTGCGGGAGGAGCTCTGCCGCCAGTGGGCTTGTATCGCGCCGGTGACCGTGGGGGGTGCTGTGGTGCCGAGCGGGGTGATCTCGACGAACTTGCCTGCGCGCAGGGCCTCGTAGAGACGGGTGTCGTCGGACAGTGCGATGTCGGGGACGCGGCGGGTGTGCTTGTCGTAGGCGATGGCTGTACCGCTGATCTGGCCGGCGGCCTTGCGGCGGGCCGGGGCGAGGAGGTTCAGCGCGGTGGTCAGTACGGCGCGAAGGGCCTTGCGCGGTGCGGTGTGGGCGACGGCCAGCCGGACCAGGGCGCCGCTGGTGCGCAGGACCGCGGTGCCCACGGGGTGGCGCTCCGACTGGTAGGTGTCGAGGAGGGTGTCGGGGGACTCGCCGTCCAGGACGCGGGCCAGCTTCCAGGAGAGGTTCGCGGCGTCCTGGAGACCGGTGTTGAGGCCCTGGCCGCCGGCCGGGGAGTGGACGTGGGCGGCGTCACCGGCGAGGAAGACGCGGCCTTCGCGGTAGCGGGGGGCCTGGCGTTCGTCGCTGTGGAAGCGGGAGAGCCAGCGGGCGTCGTGTGCGCCGTGGTCGGTGCCGTGGGTGCGCTGGAGGAGCGCGCGGATCTCGGAGAAGTCGACCGGGTCGCTGTCCGGCACGACGTGGTTGCGGTCCCAGCCGATCACCCGGTAGTAGCCGTCGCCGAAGGGGGCGATGAAGGTGAAGGAGTTTCCGTCGGGGGCGGTGGAGAGCTGAGGAAGCTCGGCGGGCGGCTCGGAGAGGCGGACGTCGGCGAGCACGATGGACTTGAGGACGGCTTCACCGGGGAAGGGGATGCCGAGCGCCTCGCGGACCGCGCTCCGGTGGCCGTCGGTGCCCACTGCGTACCGGGCGGTGGTGGTTTCGGAGGTGCCGTCGGCCGTGCGGAGCTCGGCGGTGACGGTGGTGGGGGACTGGGTGAGCGACGTCAGTTCCCGTTCGTACCGGAAGTCGACGCCGGCCTCCACCGCGCGCCGTTCCAGTAGGCGTTCGACCTCGTACTGAGGGGTGATGAGGAGGAACGGGAAGCGGCTGGGGAGGTGGCTGAGGTCCATCCGGACCCGGCCGAAGACGCGCAGGGCGGGCGTGATGGAGCCGGTCTTGATCAGGTCGTCGGCGAGGCCCCGGGCGTCGAGGGCTTCCAGGGTGCGGGCATGTATCGCAAAGGCCCGGGTGAGATTGCTGATCTTGTGCGGGCGGCGCTCCACGAGCGTGACACGCAGTCCTGCGGCGGCGAGGTCGCCCGCCAGCAGCAGGCCGCTGGGGCCTGCGCCGACGACGAGGACGTCTGTCGTGGTGGTTTCGGTGGTGCTGGGCTCTGCGGCCATGGCTGCCTCCTGTTGCCAACAAGCGTTGGTCAACGCTTGTTGGCAACAGTAGAGCGGTGCGCGCTGGCTTGTCAACGATTGTTGGCATACAGTTGTTGGCATGACGGATTCAGTGGGTGCTACGCGGCGTTCCTCCGAGGTCACCAAGGGAGTGATCCTCGCTGCCGCCCGCGAACGGTTCGCCGCGGACGGATATGAGCGGGCGACGATCAGAGCCATCGCGCGCGACGCGGAGATCGACCCGTCGATGGTGATGCGGTACTTCGGGAACAAGGAAGGGCTGTTCGCCGCCGCCTCCGAATTCGAGCTGCGCATCCCGGAGTTGGGCGCGCTGCCCGGCAAGCATGTGGGGGCCGTGCTGGTCTCGCACTTTCTCGACCGGTGGGAGCAGGACGACGTGCTGACCGCGCTGCTGCGGGTGGGCGTCACCAACGCGGCGGGTGCCGAGCGGATGCAGGAGATCCTGCGGGGGCAGATCGCCCCGGTCGCGGCCGGCGTCTGTCCCGATCCCGCTCAGGCGCCGCAGCGGGCGGCCCTGGTCGCCTCGCAGATACTGGGCATGGCGATGGCCCGGTACGTCCTGCGGATCCCGGCGGCGGTCGAGATGGATCGCGAGGAGATCGTGGCGTGGCTCGCGCCCACGGTGCAGCGGTATCTGACCGCGGAGGTGCCGTAGCGGGCGGGCGGGCCATGGGCGCGGATGGGAAACTTGCGGGGTGATCGTCGAACGTGCGTACGCACACGTGAGCTCCCATGACGAGGAGGCGTGGCCCTGGCGGGTGCCCTGTGTGCGGCAGCTGCTGGAGGAGGGGCTGCGGTTCACGGCGCCCGTGACCTTCCTGGTGGGGGAGAACGGGTCGGGCAAGTCGACGCTCGTCGAGGCGCTCGCCGAGGGGTTCGGGCTCGACTCGTACGGCGGATCGCACGACTGGAAGTACGCCTCCCATCGGGAGAAGTCCGCGCTCGGTGAGCGGATCCGCTTCGACGCCGCGAGGGGCGGGCGTCGCATGGTGCAGAGCTTCGCGGCCCGCAAGGGGTTCTTCCTGCGGGCCGAGACCGCGCTCGACGCACTGGGGCGCGAGGGGTTCGATCCGGACGGGCGCAGTCACGGCGAGGGCTTCCTGGAGGCGTTCCGCGGGAAGTTCCGGCAGGCCGGGCTGTATGTGATGGACGAGCCCGAGGCGGCGCTCTCCTTCGCCTCGTGCCTTGAACTGGTGGGGCATATGGACCAGTTGGTGAAGGCGGGTGCCCAGATCATCTGCGCCACGCACTCTCCGCTGCTGACCGCTCTGCCCGGTGCGGACATCGTGGAGGTCGGGGAGCACGGCATGGCGCGGGTGGAGTGGGCGGACCTGGCGATCGTCGACCACTGGCGGCGCTATCTCGCCGATCCGCAGGCTTATCTGCGGCATGTCATCGACTGAATCTGCGTCGTACACTTGCTGCATGACGCAGAAGCTTGAGAAGTCGGAGAAGCGGGCGCGGCTGATGGCCGAGTTGGGCGCCGAGTCACGTCGGTACATGGCCTCGTACGCACTGTTCAACCAGGCCCTCGCCGACCACCTCAAGCTCCATCCCACCGATCTCCAGTGCCTGAATCTGCTCGGTCTCGAAGACGCACCGGTCACCACGGGGCGCGTCGCCGAGCTCACCGGGCTCACCACCGGGTCGGCCACCCGGCTCGTCGACCGGCTGGAGCGGGCCGGGTACGTCACCCGGCAGCGCGACGCCGAGGACCGCCGGAAGGTCCTGGTGGTGCTGGAGCCCGCGCGGATGGCGGAGCTCGGGGCGGTGTGGGGGAAGCTGAACGGCGCCTGGTTCGAGATGTTCGACGCGTACGGGGACGAGGGCATCGAGCTGATCACCGAACACATGCGGCGCACCGTGGAGTTGAGCGGTGCGCAGATCAGCCGGCTGAGGAGCGGGGAGCTGGACGGCTGAGGCCCGCGGGGCCGAAGTCGCGTACCGCCTCCTCGACGATCGCGTCCAGGCGGGCATGGTGCGCGCCGCGCCAGTAGGGGCGCTCGCAGGCCGTGCACTGCGCGAAGACGTCGTACGAGCGCTCGGTCCCGCCGTGGAGACGGGCGCTGACCTCGGCCTTGGTGGCCTCCTTGAGCGCGCCGTTGCAGGCGGTGCAGCGCGTCCAGGGGGCGAGGACCGGGGCGAACCGGCCCAGGACATCGCGGAGTTGGAGGTCCGGCTGGTCGCTGTAGACGTACGCGCCCGCCCACAGCTCCCTGCGGTGCAGCAGCCCGCGGTCCCGGGAGAGCAGGACGCGCTGCTCGCGGGCGGAGTGCGTGGCGAGGGCCGGGTCGCCGATGTCCTCACTGAAGTACGCGGCGTCCACGCCGAGCAGGCGCAACCGGCGGGCCAGCGTGCCCAGGTGGACGTCGAGGAGGAAGCGGAGCGGGGCGCCGGGGATCTGCTGCGGGCGCTCGACGGCGTGCACGTCGACCGATTCGCCGGATCGCGGTACGTGCGAGCGCGGCGTCGGGACGCCGTCGACCGTGAGGAGTCCGGCCTCGGTGAGCGGGACGCCCAGGGATTCGACGACGTGGCCGAGGCTCGATGTGCCGTCGGTGAGGAGCGTCGTACGCCCCTGACGGCGCTCCGAGGGGACGAAGAGGCGCAGCTCAGGGGCGAATTGGAGGTGGATCTCCGGGCGCGTGGTCACCTGGCCAGGGTGGCATGGGGCGGGTGGTGCGGGCCAGGGGTTTGCCCCCTGGTCGGGTGCGGCGTGGGAGCGCGGTCAGGAGCGGAAGGCGTCCGCGTTCTCCTTGGCCCACTCGGTGAAGGTGCGCGCAGGGTGGCCGGTCAGCGTCTCGACGTGCGGGGTGAGGCGCCTGGGCGTGCCGTCGGCGGAGGCCCAGTAGCTGAGCAGGGCGTCCGCGAAGGGGGCGGGCATGTAGTCGGCCATCGACTTCTTCCACGCCTCGGGCGTCACCTGGGCGACGGGGAAGGGGAGGCCCGTCGCGGTCTCCAGGATGGCGATCTGCTCGGTGAAGGTGAGCGACTCGGGACCGGTGAGCTGGTACGACGTGCCGCGCAGGCCGGGGTTGTCGAGGACGGCGAGCGCTGCTTCGGCGATGTCGCGCTCGTGCAGCGGGTCTCCGTAACTGCCCGGGTAGGGAAGGGAGATGGGGCTCCCCGACTTCAGGGCCCATGCCCACTGCAAGGCGTTGCCCGCGAACGCGCCGGGCTGGAGCGCGGTCGAGGCGAGGGGGGAGGCGTCCAGGGCCTGCTCCACGGCGAGGTGGCCGGCGGCGATCGGGTTGTCGGCCGCATCGGGGTCCAGGACGGAGCTGGAGGAGAGCAGCACGATGTGTTCGACTCCGGCGGCCTCGGCCTGCTGGAGGAAGGCATCGATGTGGGAGGCCTCGGCGTACAGGAAGACCGAGGTGGCCGAGGCGAGGGCGGCCGGGAAGGTGCCCGGGTCGCCGAGGTCGAGCTTCACGGACTCGACGCCTGCGGGGAGTTCGAGTTTCTCGGGGGCGGCGGATGCGGCCCGGACGGGGGTGCCCCGGTCGTGCAGGAGCTGGATGAGGGCAGCGCCGACCTTGCCGCGGCTGCCGGTGACGAGAGTGGTCATGGTGAAGTCCTTAAGGTGAAGTCCGCGTGATGCAGAATCTGTGTCACGCAGATAAATATCCGTGAAGAAGGCCCGCTCGTCAAGCGGGCCGGCTTCGCGGACTTCCCGCGGGCTTCTCCCGGACTCCTCAGACCGTGCGGAAGTGCGTCGTGATGGCGGCGCCTTCGCTGCCGCTCTCGCCGATGAGGTGGAAGGCGACTCCGGGCGGCGCGGTCCGGCTGACCAGGCCGTCGCCCGGCTCCCAGGGCAGGCGGAGCGTCGAGGTCACGCCCGGCGCCACGAGGAGCGGGCGGCCAGCGAAGGTGGTCGCGGCGGGGGTGTGGGCGTGGCCGGTGAGGATCGCGGGGACGTTGGTGCGACCCGCGAGGACTTCGGCCAGGCGGCCGGGGTTGGTGAGCGACGTCGAGTCGACGTACGGGTGATGCAGGGCGGTCGGCGGGTGATGGAAGGCGGGCAGCGCGGGGGTGTCGCCGAGGTCGTCGAGGGTGCGGGCCAGCCAGTCGAGCGTCTCGTCGTCGAGGAGGCCGGGGTCCTCGCCGGGGATGCTGGAGTCGAGCAGGAGGAAGGCGTAACCGGCCGCGTGGTGCAGGCGGTTGACGGCGCTCGTGTCGGGCGCCTCCTCGCCGAGCAGGGCTTTGCGGTACGCCGTGCGGTCGTCGTGGTTGCCCGGGCAGGTGAAGACCGGGGCGTCGAGACGGGCGAGGAGCTCGGCGGCTTCCGCGTACTCGGCGGGGGCGCCGTGGTCGGCGATGTCGCCGGTCACCAGTACGGCGTCGGGCTGCCGGGTCAGGGAGCGCAGGTAGTCCACGACGCGGGTGGTCCGCTCCGTGGCGCGGGCGTCTCCGTCGAGGTGCAGATCGCTGATCTGGGCCAGCAGCATGGGTGCCCCCTTGATGGCTTTAATGGTTGCAACCATTAAAGCCATTAGGAGGTGTCGATATCAAGAGGCGGTGGCCTGGTTGTCGTGGTGTTCGCGGGCCGCGAGGACGTCGTCCATGTGGCTCTCCGCCCAGGCCTTCACCTGGGTGATCAGGCAGGCGAGGTTGTAGCCCAGCGGCGTGAGTTCGTAGTCGACGCGCACCGGCACCGCGGCGGTGACCGTACGACCCACCAGGCCGTCGCGCTCCAGGGAGCGCAGCGTCTGGGTCAGCATCTTCTGGCTCACGCCGGGGATCTTGCGGGTGAGGCCGCTGTAGCGCATGGGGCCGCCGCTCTCGGCGAGCGCGGCGACGATCAGCGAGACCCACTTGTCGCTGATGCGGGCGAGGAGCTGGTTGGTCGGGCACTCCTTGAGGAACGCGTCGTAGGCCACGCGGGCCTCGGTGCGGCGCTGGGTGGCGGTGGTCGTGGGTGCCATGCTCCGGCTCCTACCTCTGGGTGAGTTACGCACTTTCAGGTGCCTACTTACCAGAAGAGAGTACCTCTCCGTAGGTTTCTGTCCAGCGGCAGGACGCCGCTCAAGTGGACCGACCCATCAGGGGAGTTGTCATGCGTGCAGTCGTTCTTACGTCGTTCGGTGGGCCCGAGGTGCTGGAGACCGCCGAGGTGGAGACGCCGGAGCCCGGTCCCGCGCAGGTGCGGATCAAGGTCCGTGCGGCCGCGGTCAATCCGGTCGACGCCGGCACCCGCGCCGGGGTGTTCGGCGGGGAGCCCGGGCAGCAGGTCGGGCTCGGATGGGATGTGGCGGGCACCGTCGACGCGGTGGGGGCCGGGGCCCCGTGGAGCATCGGCGACGAGGTCGTCGGGCTGCTGTACGGGACGGTCAAGTCCCTCGGTACGCACGCCGAGTTCGCGGTCCTGGACGCCTCCGCGATCGCCGCGGCCCCGCGCTCCGCGGACGCGGACGCCGCGGCGACCCTGCCGCTCAACGGGCTGGCCGCAGCTCAGGCGCTGGCGCTGCTGAAGCTCGACGCCGGGCAGTCGCTGCTGGTCACGGGGGCGGCGGGCGCCGTCGGCGGGTACGCGGTGCAGCTCGCGCGGCGGGCCGGTCTGGTCATCGACGCGCAAGCCGGCGCGGAGGACGAGGAGTTGGTACGGGCGCTGGGCGCGGATCACTTCGTACCGCGGACCGGTCCGCTCGGCACGGGGTACGACGGGGTGCTGGACGCGGCCGTACTGGGTGACGTGGCGCTCGCGGCCGTACGCGACGGGGGAGCGCATGTCGGCCTCATCCCCGGGGCCTCGCCCGCGAGCGAGCGGGGGATCCGGGTCGAGACGCAGGAGGTCGAGGCGGACGGGGAGTTGCTGGCGGAGCTGGTGACGCTGGTCGACGAGGGCGTGCTGACGCTGCGCGTCGCGGAGACGTACGGGCTGGAGGAGGCGGCCAAGGCCCATGCGCGGCTCCAGGAGGGCGGGGTCCGCGGGCGTCTGGTGCTGGTGCCGTGAGCGGTGCCCTGCCGGAATCGCGTGGGGCGGCGGTGGGGGGCCCACAGGGAAAGGGGTCCCCTTCCGGCGTCCGCGCTCGTACAGTTTCCGTTATGAAGATCATCGACCTTGAGCCCGGCGACGAGCGGCTCGCCGCCGACCTCCTTCCCGTCCTGCGCGAGCTCCGCCCGCACCTCACCGAGGAGCTGCTGACCGGGGTGTACGCGGAGGGGCACGGCCAGGGGCTGCGGTTCACCGCCGTGTACTCCGACGCAGGCGTGTGCGTCGGCGGCGCCGGGTGGCGCATCGTCGTCAACACCAGTGCGCTGCGGAAGCTGTACGTCGACGATCTGGTCACCGCCGCCACCGCGCGATCCACCGGTGTGGGACGGGCGTTGCTGGCCTATCTGGAGGAGCGGGCCCGGGAGACCGGGTGCAGCCGGCTCAGCCTGGACTCCGGTACGCAGAGGGCAGATGCGCACCGCTTCTACTTCCGGGAGCGGATGGCCGTCACCGCCTTTCACTTCGATCGGCATCTGGACTGAGGGAGCTGAGGGAGCTGAGGGGACTCAGGGGATTCAGCGCCGACAGGTCCAGGCGCCAGTCGTTCGTCCGGATCTTGTGGCCCGGCGGATACTCGAAGTCGCACTCCGCCATCAGCACGAACCCCGCCTTGCGGCACACTCCGTTGGACCCGGGGTGGTCCGTCTTCGGGAACGCGTGCAGATAGCGGTTGCGGCCGTGTTCCGCCGCCTCGGCCGCCACGGCCCGGGCGGCCGCGGACGCGACGCCCAGACCCTGGAAAGCGGACAGCACCGCCCAGCCCGTCTCGTACACGGTCCCGCCCTGCCACTGCCGCTCCCAGTAGCCGATCGTGCCCACGGGCTCGGGGTCGGGGTCGGGGTCGGGGTCGGGCCCGGACCCGTCCGCTCGCACGATGCGGTACATGCGCCCCGCCGCCGGGTCCGTCATCCCCACATACCGCGCATGGCGGACGGCGAGCTTCTCTTCGGTCTCCGGACCGCCCAAGTGGTCCATCATCTCCGGTGCGTTGGCACGCCGCAGCAGGTCCAGGTCGTCCTGCGACCACCGCTCGATTCGCACGCTGCTTCCCATGGATCCGACGATAGGCGCAGGGTCTGACAATCGGCGTCAGTGCGCCGCGTACGCCGTCGGCGGGACACCGATCGTGGCCGTGAAGTCCCTGGTCAGATGCGCCTGGTCCGCATACCCCAGCTCAGCCGCCAGCCCCGCCCAGTCGATCGCGGACTGCGTCTCGGCACGCTCCAGCGCCTCATGGATGCGGTAGCGCAGGATGACCCACTTCGGGCTGACGCCGACGTACGCGGAGAACAGCCGCTGCAGCGAGCGCGCCGACACCCCTTCCCCCGCGGCCAGTTCCTCGACCCTGCGGATCGTCCGGTCCCTGCGGATCAGGTCCGCCAGTTCCATCGCACGCGTCGCCTGTGCGTCCGGCGCGGGTGCGAGCGCGAGGAGATACGCATCCAGCGCGGCCACCCGGTCGTCCTCCCCGGACGGCGCGAGGACCGACTCCGCGTCCACGTCCGCCTCCGGGAGGCGTACACGCTGTCCCGTCCAGTGCGAGGCCGGGTGCTCCGGCGCGAACGGGCGGAAGCCGCCCGGGCGGAACTGGATGCCGCAGACCCGTCCGCTGCGCTCCAGTTTCTGCTCGGAGAGGCCCAGGCCGATGCCCGAGATCTCCGCGAAGTCCGCCTCGTCCGCGTACCGCTGGAAGACGACGTTCACCGAAGGGTGCGGCACGACCTGGGAGACGTAAGGCTCCGGAAGGTCCCAGTCGATGAGCCAGTAGTGCTCGAGATACGGACGTAGCGCGGGCGCCGGCTCGCGGCGCCGGAAGTGGACACGGCGCATCAGCTGCGAGGCGTCGACGATGCCTCTGGTGTCGCGGCGCGGGCCGGACACCCCCTACGGCCAGACCAGGCAGTACGCCTGATGCCCCGCGTCATGCAGCCGGTGGCTGAAATCCTGCCATTCATGGAGGAGTTGGTACACATTGAAGGCGTCGCGCGGGCCGCCCCGGTCCGGCACCGTCGACCAGATGAAGGCCGCCGCACCCACCGATTCCTCGCCCACGCCCCGCAGCGGGTCCACGACCGTCATCGGAAGCTTGACCACCGCATAGTCGGGGTGGAGCACCACCAGCTCCAGCGGCGGGACCTTGTGCAGGGGTATGCCCTGGATGCCGGTGAGGACCATCGCGGCCATCGTCTCCGGCTTGATCTTGGTGAACATCCCGCCCATGCCGAGCTCGTCCCCGCCCAGTTCCTCGGGGCGCATCGTCACGGGCACGCGGGCGGCGGTCGCGCCGTCGGGGGCACCGAAGTACTTGTAGGTCACCCCCATGGAGCCTGCCCTGTTTCCCGTGTGCGCGACAGGCTTCGAGGCAGCCCTCTCCCGCGCCCGTCGGTGTTTCCCCTTGGGCGCACGCTCGGGATCGAGGTCGTCGGTACCCTCGCCCAGTCCGCCACCGCGATGCATATCTCCACCCGACCACTCGCGGCCCCCGCCGCGCAACCCGATCATCGTGTCAGTGACCTCCCCCACGTGCGTGCGGTGAAACACCTGTCCGCAAGAGTGCTCGGGGCTCTGACACCATGGCTTGTGTGAGCTATCCGTACGAATACGACGCCCCAGTTTCGCAGACGCTCTTCGACCGTGCGTCCCTCGTGACACCCGGCGGGGTGAACTCGCCCGTCCGCGCCTTCCGCGCGGTGGGCGGTACGCCCCGTTTCATGGTGTCCGGTACCGGTCCGTACCTGACCGATGCCGACGGACGCGAGTACGTCGATCTCGTGTGCTCGTGGGGGCCGATGATCCTCGGCCATTCCCACCCCGAAGTGATCGCCGCCGTCCAGGCCGCCGTCGCCCGAGGAACCTCCTTCGGTACGCCCGGTGAGGGAGAGGTCGCCCTCGCCGAGGAGATCGTCGCCCGCATCGAGCCGGTCGAGCAGGTCCGCCTGGTCTCCTCCGGCACCGAGGCGACCATGTCCGCGATCCGCCTCGCCCGCGGATTCACCGGCCGCGCCAAGGTGGTGAAGTTCGCCGGCTGCTATCACGGTCATGTCGACGCGCTGCTCGCCGCCGCCGGTTCCGGCGTCGCGACCCTCGGCCTCCCGGACACCCCGGGTGTCACGGGCGCGCAGGCGGGGGACACCATCGTCCTTCCGTACAACGACATCGAAGCGGTCCGTGCCGCCTTCGCCGCCCACCCCGGCGAGATCGCCTGCGTCATCACCGAGGCCTCGCCCGGCAACATGGGCGTGGTCCCGCCGCTGGACGGCTTCAACGCCGGCCTGGCCGAGCTGTGCGCCGCCGACGGCGCCCTCTACATCTCCGACGAGGTGATGACCGGCTTCCGTACCTCCAAGGCCGGCTGGTACGGAATCGACGGCGTCAAGCCCGACCTGATGACCTTCGGAAAGGTCATGGGCGGCGGCTTCCCGGCCGCTGCCTTCGGCGGCCGCGCGGACGTCATGGGGCACCTCGCCCCCGTAGGACCCGTCTACCAGGCAGGCACCCTGTCGGGGAACCCGATCGCCACCGCCGCCGGTCTCGCCCAGCTCCGGCTCCTCGACGACGCCGCGTACGCGAAGATCAACGCGGTCTCCAAGGAGATCCAGGGCCTGATCACCGCCGCGCTCTCCAAGGAGGGCGTCGCGCACCGGCTGCAGACGGCCTCCAGCATGTTCTCGGTCTTCTTCACCGACAGCGACGTCCGCGACTACGACGGAGCCAAGGCCCAGGAGTCCTTCCGCTTCACCCCGTTCTTCCACTCGATGCTGGCGCAGGGCGTCTATCTCCCGCCGTCCGCCTTCGAGTCCTGGTTCGTCTCGACCGCCCACGACGAGCGCGCGGTCGAGCGCATCGCGGCCGCACTCCCCGCCGCCGCCCGAGCCGCCGCGGAGGCGACCGCATGAGCACCGACAGCAGCAAGGACATCACCGTCGTCCACCTGATGCGCCACGGTGAGGTCCACAACCCGGAGGGCGTCCTCTACGGCCGCCGCCCCGGCTACCACCTCTCCGAGCTCGGCCGGCAGATGGCCGACCGGGTCGCCGAGCACCTGGAGGGCCGCGACATCACGCATGTCGTCGCCTCCCCGCTGGAGCGCGCCCAGGAGACGGCGACCCCGGTCGCCAAGGCGCACGGCCTGGACCTGGCCACCGACGACCGGCTCATCGAGGCGGGCAACGTCTTCGAGGGCAAGACCTTCGGTGTCGGCGACGGGGCCCTGCGCAAGCCCGCCAACTGGAAGTACCTCACCAACCCCTTCCAGCCGTCCTGGGGCGAGCCGTACATCGAGCAGGTCGTACGGATGATGGGCGCCCTCGGTGCGGCGCGCGACGCCGCCCGCGGGCACGAGGCGGTCTGCGTCAGCCACCAGCTGCCGATCTGGATCGTACGGAGCTTCGCCGAGCGCCGTCGCCTGTGGCACGACCCGCGCAAGCGGCAGTGCACCCTGGCCTCGCTGACGTCCTTCACGTACCAGGGCGACAAAATCGTCTCCGTCGGTTACTCGGAACCGGCGAGGGACCTTGTGCCGTCCCATCTGTTGGCGGGCGCGAAGCCTGTGAAGGGTAAAGCAAAAGCCTTTGGTGCATAACGCCAAAATTTGTACTGATTCCCCGGAACCCTCGTGTTCCTCCCCGCATCTCACTCGTTGTCAGCTGTGAATAGGCTGTCAAAGAATCGAGCTGGGATGGGTGGCGCAATGCGCAACATGAGCCGAAGGGGTCTGCTGGGACTGGGAGTTGGGGCTGCGGCCGCGGCGGGACTCGCGGGCTGCAGCTCCGGCTCCGGATCGTCCGATACGTCGGACACATCCGATCCGGGGCACGTCGGCAAAGGCAAGGGATCGACCCCGAGCAAGGCGCCCGCGGGCCGCCCGATCGGCGACGGGTCGACCTCGGACACCGGCAAGCAGCCGCATCAGCCGGCCAGGCCCGTACCGCTGCAGCCGGGTGAGACCCCGCCGCAGTTCGTGATCTTCTCCTGGGACGGGGCGGGCGAGGTCGGCAACGGCCTCTTCCCCCGCTTCCTCAAGCTCGCCAAAGAGCACGACGCGAAGATGACCTTCTTCCTCTCCGGGCTCTATCTGCTCCCGGAGTCGAAGAAGTCCCTCTACCGTCCGCCGAACAACCGCATCGGCGCCTCCGACATCGGCTACCTCACCGACGAGCACGTCAGGGCGACCCTGACCAACACCCGCCAGGCGTGGCTCGACGGGCACGAGATCGGCACCCACTTCAACGGTCACTTCTGCGGTACGTCCTCGGGCTCGGTGGCGCACTGGACGCCCGAGCAGTGGCAGAGCGAGATCGACCAGGCCGTGTCCTTCGTCACCGAGTGGCGCACCAACACCGGCTGGCACGACGAGGACCCGCTGCCCTTCGACTACCGCAAGGAACTGGTCGGCGGCCGAACCCCGTGCCTGCTCGGCCAGGACAATCTCCTGCCCACGGCGAAGAAGCTCGGCTGGCGCTACGACGCCAGCTCGCCCGGCGGCCGCCAGACCTGGCCCGTCAAGCGCGGCGGACTGTGGGACCTGCCGCTGCAGGCGCTGCCGTTCCCCGGCCATTCCTTCGAGGTCCTCTCGATGGACTACAACATGCTCGCCAATCAGTCGGGGAATTCGACCAAGGGCATGACCTCGCGTTATGACGGCTGGCGCAAGCAGGCGGCCGCTTCGTATTTCGCCGGATTCAAGCGGGCGTACGAGGGCAATCGCGCGCCCCTGTACATCGGCAACCACTTCGAGCAGTGGAACGGCGGCATCTATATGGACGCCGTCGAGGACGCGCTCAAGAGGATGGCGGGCCGTCCCGGTGTGCGCTTGGTCTCCTTCAAGCAGTACGTCGACTGGCTCGACGTCCAGGACCCGAAGATGCTCGCCAAGCTGCGCACGCTCGATGTCGGCCAGCGCCCCGAGGGCGGCTGGAACACTTTCCTTAAGACGGCCTGACAACGGGCGTTCCGGGCACCGAGGGGGGCGCCCAAGATCCCGGATTGCGCCATGCGAAACTTTTCACATGGCACTTACGTATGCCCTGCCCCGCCGCACCGTCCGCCGTCGCGCCGCCCAGTTGGGCGTTGTGGCCGCGGCGGGTGCGCTGACGCTCACCGCTTGCAGCTCGGGCTCCCAGGTGAGCAGCTCGGCGGGCGCGCGATACGTGACGAGCAGCAGCGGGATCTCCACCGTGGCCAAGGGCTCCCGGGTGGCCGCCCCCGAGCTCTCCGGTGAAACCCTCGAAGGCGCCGAGCTCGATGTGAACTCCGCCTACAAAGGCAAGATCGTCGTGCTGAATGTCTGGGGCTCCTGGTGCAGCCCGTGCCGTGCCGAGGCGCCGAATCTGGCGAAGGTCGCGAAGGAGCTCAAGCCCAAGGGCGTCGAGTTCGTGGGGCTCAACACCCGTGACGCGTCGACGGGTCCGGCAAAGGCGTTCGAGAAGGATTTCGGGGTCGAGTACCCGAGCCTCTACGACCCGGCCGGCAAGCTTCTTCTCCGTTTCCCCAAGGGGAATCTGAATCCGCAGGCCATTCCGTCGACGATCGTCCTCGACCGTGACGGAAAGATCGCGGCCCGTAAGCTCACCGCCTTGTCGGAGGAGCAGCTGCACAAGATGCTCGACCCCCTGGTGGCGGAGAAGTGATCGCGTGATCCCTCTTGCTGCCGCGGCGGCCGAATCCGGCATCACGCACACCGTGAACAGCGGCACCCTGGTGGTCGCTCTCCCGATCGCGCTGCTCGCCGGCCTCGTCTCCTTCTTCTCACCGTGCGTGCTCCCACTGGTTCCGGGATATCTGAGTTACGTCACCGGGGTGTCCGGCACCGACCTGGCGCATGCCAAGCGCGGGCGCATGGCGGCCGGGGCCTCCCTCTTCGTGCTCGGTTTCACCGTCGTCTTCGCCTCCACCGGGGCTCTCTTCGGGTACTTCGGCCAGACGCTCCAGGAGTACAGCTCGGTCATCACCAAGGTGCTCGGCGCCCTGATGATCGTCCTCGGCTTCTTCTTCATGGGGATGATGCCGTGGCTCACCCAGCGCGAATTCCGCATCCACAAGCGGCCGGTGACCGGTCTCGCCGGCGCTCCGCTGCTCGGTGCGCTCTTCGGGGTCGGCTGGACTCCGTGCCTGGGGCCGACGCTCTCGGCGGTGAACACACTCTCCTTCCAGGAGGGGACCGCGGGCCGGGGGGCCATACTGACCGTCGCGTACTGCATCGGCCTCGGGGTGCCGTTCGTACTGGCGGCTGTCGCCTTCCGTAAGGCGCTCGGCGCCTTCGGCTGGGTCAAGAAGCATTACGCGTGGGTGATGCGGATCGGCGGGATCATGATGATCGCGACCGGACTGCTGCTGGTCACCGGCGTCTGGGACCGCATCATCCAGCAGATGCAGGTCTGGTCCGGCGGCTTCACGGTAGGGATCTAGGTTCATGAGCGACACCGAGACCAAAACGACGGACGACGACCTCGGCGCAGCCGGTTCGCAGCTGTCGACCGCTCCCAAGGAGGAGTCGGCCTCCTCGCTGCCCGCCATGGGAGTCATCGGCTGGATCCGCTGGTTCTGGCGGCAGTTGACGTCCATGCGCGTCGCCCTGCTCCTGCTGCTCCTGCTCTCGCTCGGCGCGATCCCCGGATCCCTGATCCCGCAGACCAGCATCGACCAGAACAAGGTCGACGTCTTCAAGGCCGCGCACACCTTCCTCACGCCGGTCTACGAGAAGCTCGGCATGTTCCACGTGTACAGCTCGGTGTGGTTCTCGGCGATCTACATCCTGCTGTTCGTCTCGCTCATCGGCTGCATCGTGCCGCGCACCTGGACCTTCGTCGGCCAGCTCCGCAGCCGCCCGCCGCATGCCCCCCGTAACCTCAAGCGCCTCCCCGCGTACACGACCTGGCGCACCGAGTCCTCGCCCGAGGACGTCCGGGCCGCCGCGCTCGCGCTGCTGAAGAAGCGGCGCTTCCGGGCGCACGCGGAGGCGGACGGTGACGCGGTCGCCGCCGAGAAGGGCTATCTGCGCGAGACCGGGAATCTCCTCTTCCACATCGCGCTGATCGTGCTGCTCGTGGCGTTCGCCGCCGGGCAGCTGTGGAAGTCCGAGGGCGGCAAGCTGATGGTGGAGGACACCGGCGACGGGTTCTCCAACACGCTGTCCCAGTACGACGACTTCACCGCAGGGAACCTCTTCGACGCCGACGAGCTGAAGCCGTTCAGCTTCACGCTGGACCAGTTCGTCGGTACGTACGAGAGGACGGGACCGAACCGCGGCACCCCGCGCAAGTACGAAGCCCATGTCACGTACTCCAAGGGCGTCGACGGCAAGGACCAGAAGGGCGTCATCAAGGTCAACGAGCCCCTGGTCATCGACGGCACCAAGGTCTATCTGATCAGCCACGGCTACGCCCCCGTCGTCTCCGTCAAGGACGGCAAGGGCAAGGAGATCTACCGCGAGGCCGTACCGCTCCTGCCGCTCGACTCCAACGTCACGTCCACCGGCGCGATCAAGGTCATGGACGGCTACAAGGACGCCAGGGGCAAGAAGGAGCAGCTCGGCTTCAACGCGATGTTCGTGCCGACCTTCAAGGGGCACGGCACGATGATGTCGCAGTACCCGGGCCTGGACTTCCCCGTCCTGGCGCTCTCCGGGTACCACGGCAGCCTCGGTGTGGACGCGGGGCTTCCGCAGAGCGTGTACCAGCTGGACTCGTCCAAGATGACCAAGTTCAAGGACAGCAAGGGCGATCTGCTCAAGAAGATGCTGCTGCCCGGCGAGACGATGAAGCTGCCGAACGGCGCGGGCTCGATCCAGTTCGTCGGCGTCAAGCAGTGGGCCAGCTTCCAGATCTCGCAGCAGCCCGGGAACGATTTCGCGCTGATCGGTGCGATCTCGGCCATCCTGGGCCTCGCCGGATCGCTGTTCATCCAGCGCCGCCGGGTGTGGGTGCGGGCCGTACGGGGCGAGGACGGGACCACCGTCGTCGAGATGGCGGGGCTGGGGCGGAGCGAGTCCGCGAAGCTCCCCGAGGAGCTGGGCCTGCTGGCCGAGAAGCTCCATTCAGTGGCGCCCTCGGCGCCAGAACCTGCAGAGACAGTTGAAGGGGCCGGGAAGAAGTGAATCTCGCCGCGGGAACCAATGAGAACCTCGCGCACATGAGCAATGTGCTCATCTACTCCGCGATGGCCGTCTACACCCTGGCCTTCCTTGCGCACATCGCGGAGTGGACCTTCGGGGCGCGCTCCAAGGTGGGCCGTACGGCCGCCGCACTCACCGCCACCACCTCGGCGAAGGCCGCCGCTCCGGCGGTTCAGGTCAAGAAGGCGGGCGGGGGCACGACCGTCCTGGAGCGCCCGAAGGTCGTCACGCGTTCGGCGGCCGGGGCGCGCGACGTCCCCGACGGCCCGGGTGCTGCCGGCGGTACGGAGCAGGGCGACCTGTACGGCCGGATCGCCATCTCGCTGACCGTCGTCGGCTTCCTCTGCGCGGTGGGCGGCGTGGTCACCCGCGCGGCCTCGGTGCAGCGGGCGCCGTGGGGCAACATGTACGAGTTCTCGATCACCTTCTCCACGGTCGTCGTCGCCGTGTACCTGGTGCTCCTGGCCGCCAAGGTGAAGGTCCGCTGGCTGGGCCTGATGCTGGTCACCGCGGTCCTGCTCGACCTCGGTATCGCCACGACCGTCCTCTACACCTCCAGCGACCAGCTGGTCCCGGCCCTGCACTCGTACTGGCTGTGGATCCACGTCTCCTGCGCGATCATCTGCGGCGCGACGTTCTTCATCGGCGGCGCGGGCACCCTGCTCTACCTCCTCCGCGACTCCTACGAGGCGAAGGTCGCGGCCGGCAAGAAGCCCGGAGAGCTCATGACCTCGGTCATGGAGCGGCTCCCCTCGGCGGCCTCGCTCGACAAGTTCTCGTACCGCATCAACGCCGCCGTTTTCCCGCTCTGGACGTTCACGATCATCGCGGGCGCGATCTGGGCGGGCGACGCATGGGGCCGCTACTGGGGCTGGGACCCCAAGGAGACCTGGTCGTTCATCACCTGGGTCGTGTACGCCTGCTACCTGCACGCCCGCGCCACCGCGGGCTGGAAGGGCCGCAAGGCCGCGTACCTGGCGCTCTTCGCCTTCGGCTGCTGGATCTGGAACTACTACGGCGTGAACATCTTCATCAGCGGCAAGCACTCCTACGCCGGAGTCTGAGCCCGCGCCGTACGAAGCACTCTCGGCGAAGGCCGGTTTCTGTGACACAGGTCACGGGAACCGGCCTTCGCCGTACGGACAGTTGGAGTGTGTGGACACACAATTCAGGGCCCGCGTCAGAGAGGGCGACCACGGCGCTTTCGGTGAGCTCTTCGACGCCTGCTCCCGCGCCGTCTACAACCACGCCTACCGCCTGACGGGCGACTGGGCGCACGCCGAGGACGTCGTCTCGCTGACCTTCCTGGAGGCGTGGCGGTTACGTGGGACGGTCGAGGCGGAGGGTGGTTCGCTGCGGCCCTGGCTCCTCGGTGTCGCCACCAATGTCACCCGCAATACGCGGCGGGCCGCGCGCCGCCATGCGGCAGCCGTGGCCCGGCTGCCGCGCGAGGAGGGGGTGCGGGACTTCGCCGACGCTTGCCGAGCCCGGCGGAGGCGACGCCCTACGCGTGCGGAACCCGGCCCGCCGGGTGAGGCTGGTGTCATGACGTCCGACGCGATCGCCCATGGCACCAGCTCCACCCGCGGCAATACGCACGTGCTCCGGTTCGCCCTGCACCTGCCGCACTCCCTGGAGCAGGTCTGGGCCGCCGTCGCCACCCCGCGCGGGCTGCCGGGGTGGCTGGCGGCGGCCGATGTGCTGGAGCCGAGGCTCGGCGGGGCCGTCACGCTGCGGTGGCTGAACGGCGAGAGCGACAGCGTCCACAGCGGCACCGTCACCGCGTGGGAGGTGCAGCGCGTCGCCGAGTACACGGTCGATCTGCACGGGCGGATCCGCTTCCACCTCGAACCCGTCGGCTCGCAGGCCGCCGTCGTCCGCTTCACCAATGAGTTCACCGGGCCCGACAGCCTGCGCCTGGACTGCCTGGCCGGGTGGCACCACCACTTCGAGTTCCTCTACGACGCCCTCGAAGGCAGCCCCAAGGACTGGGCGACCTGGAATCTGGACCGCTGGCGGGAGCTCAGGGCGGCCTATGAGACGGCGGGCGGCAAGCACGCCTGAGTCGGCGGCTTCCCCTCGGGCCAGGCGATCTTCACGAAGCGCTGGGTGCCCTCGGGGGTGAGCTGCACGATCGGGACGGCCTTGTTGTACGGGTTGCCGTGGTTGTCCAGGCAGATCCAGCCGCTCGCGCCGGGGATGCGGTTGTAGGTGCCCTTGATCTGCGGCCACTGGGTGCCGACATCCGTCAGGTCGGGGAGCGTCCTGCCCTTCACCGTCGCGTTGCGGATGCCGTGCACGGCGAGCGTGAGGGCGTCGTACGCGACGATCGCCTGCCCGTCCGCGAGCTGCGAAGGGCCGATCGGGCCGACGCCGGGGGTCGCCGCCTTCGCCAGCAGATCAGCGAACCGCTTGTAGTCCGCCGCGCTGCCGCCCGTCTTCGGCGGGGTCCCGGTGGTCCAGGCGTCCGGGTGCGAGAGCGAGGCGTAGCGGACGGTGACCTTGCGGGTCAGGGCGTTCTTGTCGAGCTTGGAGTCCCGGCCGAGGTACGAGGCCTCGTCGCCGGTGAGGATCGTGAAGGGGCGCTCCTGGCAGGCGCGCGCGCCCAGTTCATTGACGAACTGCCGCAGCTGGGTGTGGCGTCCGGCGAAGAAGACCGTGTCGGCCTGGGTCTCGCAGATGATCTGGGTGATCTGCCGGAAGGTGTTGGAGGTGGTGCCCTCCTCGGTCGAGTCCGGCGGCGAGGTGAAGATCTGCGGCGGGTACGGGGCGCCCTTGAGCAGGGCCAGGAACGCGGTCTTGAGGGTGGAGGTGTAGTAGTCGGAGGACCGCGTGTCCTGGACGATCACGGCCTTCTTGGCGTCGACCTTGCCGAACTGGGCCAGCGCGCGTGCCTCGTCGCGGTTGGTGGGCGAGACTCTGGCGAGGCCCGGATAGGGGTCGCCTGCCGCGCTGTTGGCGATGTCGTCGGCGGTGATCGTGGTGCCGATGACGGGGATGTGGGCGGCGGTCAGCGCTTTGACCGCGGCCTTGGTGCTGGGGCTGCTGATGGCGATCCCGGACACGGCGCGGAGGTTGTCGGGGGCGCCGGTCATCGACTTGATGCGGTCGACGGCGCTGCTCCACTGCTCGCTGCCGCGCCCGGAGTTGGCGAGGACCAGGCGGATCTTGGGGACCTGGTCGTTGTTCTCGTGGTTGGCGCTGTACTGCTCCAGGAACGCGCCCTGCACCTCGTTGATCACCTTGGTCGCGGTGCCGCTGTCGGTGGAGGTGAGAGGGAGGAGGAGGGCGACGGTCGCGTACTCGCCGCTCTTGAGGGTGCGGTTCTCGCGGGCGACGGCCTGGGCGACGCGGCGCAGGGCCGGCACCCCGAAGTCGTAGCCGTCCCCCGAGACGCCTATGCACTCGGCGCCCTTCTCGGGGCGGTCGACGCCCTCCGCGCAGTGCAGATCGGGCGTGTAGACGACGTACGCGCCGATGCCCGCGCCGGTGAGCAGTGCCAGGACGAGGACCGAGGTGAGGATGCGACGGAGCCGGTTGTACCAGAAGATCTCGCGGAACCGATTGTTCATGGCAGGTCTCCCGTCTGCGGCGGCCGCCACTCGCGGACGGCCTGCGGCCAGCTCCGGGAGGCCTGCCAGAGCACTTCGTTGCCGGTGGGGTGGAGGGCCGCGAGCTGCCCGAGTTCGTCACCCATCTTCTCGGTCACGTCCTCGTCGGGGAGCGTGAGGAGATCGGTCAACTGCCAGACGCAGTACAGAAGTCGGCGTATGCGGAGATGGAACACCCGGTCCGTGCCGTCGGGCACCAGCTGCTCGGCGTCGGTACGCCCCAGTGCGACGGCCCGCCGGGTGTCGCCGGGGCCGAAGAGCGGCGCGGAGGCGATGAAGCGCAGCTCGCGGAGCCAAGCGGCGCAGTCGGCGGTGCGGAAGGTGTCGCGCAGCCGGGCGACGGCGAACGTCGTCTGCCCCAGGGCGAGTTCATGGTGGAGGCGGCGCGGATGGCCCTCCGGGTAGTGGTCGGACATCGTCTGCTGTACGTCGCGCCAGCGCACCTGGTCGGTGTTCAGCCGGTGCAGGAGGAGGGTCCGCAGAAAGGGGTCGCCGACGAAGTGGTCGGGCGACGCGCCCCAGTACTCCTCCGCGAGCAGGTCGCGCATCGGCAGCACCCCGGCCGCCCCGCCGTCGTGGTCGAGGCGGGCGGCGGCGAGGAACTCGGCGTCGGCGGTGTCGTGCGCGGCGGCGAGCACGGTGAGCCGGTCCAGGCGGGCCGCATGGACGAAGCTCTCCAGGAGCTCGGCGGCCGTCTCGCGCCCCGGAGTGTCCTCGCGCAGCGCGACGGAAAGACCGAGAAGCGCGCCAGGAGTCAGCGCAACAGGGCCGCTGCCAGGAAGAGTTGGCGCATGGGCCTGCGAGGGATGCGGTACGGGAGCGGCCCGCGCGATCCGCGGATCGACCGCCTGCCCCGCGGCCCTGGTCAGCAGGGCGACGCCCAGCGGCCGCCCTTCGGTCAGCCGGTGGATGCCGCGCGCAAGCTGCGGCGGCGTGCGCAGACCGGGGTCCTGCGCGTCGAGCATCTGCCGTACGTGCTCGGGCTCCAACCCGGTCAGTTCCACGGCCAGCGCACCGGAGGCGACCTCGGGGCCGCGGTTCCAGGCGGTGGAGTGGGTGACCCGGGGCAGGGTGCAGCGGCGTGCGGCGCGGAGCGCCGGGTGGTCGTAACCCCGGAACGCCGCGACGATGACGGTCTGGTCGTGCCGTCCTTCGGCACGGTCCCTGAGCACCGGCTCCAACAGGCGCCGCCCGAGCGGCTCCTGGACGTTGTCGAGGAGTACGAGGGGCCGCCCGACGCGCCGCAGCTTGCCCATCCCCGCGTAGGCGGCCATCAGATCGGCGCGCAGCGCCCCGACGAGATGCCGCTCGGCCAGCGTCCGGGCGTCGGCGTCGCGCTCCCGGTGGAACTGCAGGGCGAGGAGGTTGAGCCCGCGCTTGGCATTGCCTCCGGCGCCGGGGTACTCCCCGTAGAAGTTGGCGGCGTGCCGCTGCCCGCGGTCGAAGAGGTCCTCCAGGAGCGACTCGACGGTGGACTCGACGATCACGTCGAGCCCGGGCGGCGCCCCGGCCCCCAGCGCGGCGAACTTGGCCCCGATCTTGACGACCCACCCGCGTCCGGCGCTCCGCAGCCGCGACCCGGACTCGACGAGCATGCCGAGACGCAGCGCCTCGTCGCGTATGTGCTGGGTGTTGTTCGGGTCCCAGCCGGTGGACGCGATGGCCACCAGCCCGGCCGCCAGGCGCGGGAAGGTGACGTGCCCGGCCCCGCGCACGGCGGGCCCGAGCTGCTCACCGAGCACGGAGAGCGCCTCGGTGACGGGCGACCAGTACGGGGCGCGCGGATCCCCCGTGGGCAGCCCGGCGAAGTCGCGGTGCGCGCAGTCGATGAGGGCGACCGGGATACGCCCCCGGTAGTGGGTCCGCAGCTGCTTGAGGAGAACGGTCTTGCCCGTCCCGCGCCCGCCGGTGAGGACGACGACCGGCAGATCCTCCGCATGCTCGGTCTTGACCTGCTGGAACCCGCCGGCCGGCAGGCCGACGAGGCGTGGTGCGAGCCCTTCGAGCACCGCCTCGCGGCCGAGCAGCTCTCTGTCCACAGCACCTCCCGTGCCAGGGGTAGGCAGCTGTCGCTGCGTCAACATCAGTTTATCGGGGGGAGGTTGCCATCAGTACAGGCTTTCGGATCACGGTTGTGGTCACGGGGATGCGCCAGCCGCACGACCCGCAGCGGGGCGAAACGGGGGTCGCGGGTGCGCCGCAGGATCTCCGCGCGCCGCCCCTCGTACTGGGACATGGCCCACCACACGGGGTGGTCGCGCCGGAACCACCCCGCGAGCGCTTCCCGGTTGCCCCCGAAGACGCGCTCGCGCAGCAGCGTCCTGCGGACCGACCGCCGCAGGACGCGCCACAGGACGACGCGGCGCGGGTAGTCGAGCCACACCACGGTGTCGGCGTGCTCCCAGAGCAGGTCGCGTACGTCGGGATGCCCGAGGGAGTCGAAGACCCATCCGCCGGGGCCTTCGAGGATCCGCGCGACCTGCCGGGTGAGGTTGGGGTTCTCCTGCCAGCCGGGCCCGATGAAGTGCAGGGCGTCCATCTCGTGGAATTCCAGGCCGAGCCGGCGGGCGATCGCGCGTGCCATGGTGGACTTGCCGGCCCCGGTGCTCCCGACGACGAGGACGCGCGGCGCCGCCCTACGCGAGGTCACGCAGGTCCCGTACGAACCGGATCGCGGGACGCCCGTTCAGCTCGGTGTCGCCTACGGGGGTGAATCCCGTACGGACCAGGACGGCCTGCGACGCGGCGTTGTCGACGGTCGCCGCGGCCCGGAGCGAGCTCAGTCCGTACTCCCGGGCGGCGAGTGCGCAGACCTCGCGCACACCGGCCGTGGCCAGCCCCTGTCCGGCGGAGCGCTCGGCGATCCGATAGCCGAGATCGGCCGAACCGCCCTCCACATCGATGAGGTTGATCCGTCCGAGCACCTCGCCGCCGTCTCCCACCACGAGATGGAAGAGGATCGTCCCGGTCTCCTGCTCGTCCAGCAGCGCGCGGTGACGCTCGTCGAAATGGGCGAAGTAGTCGTCCCCGCGGTCGGGGATGTGGGCGGCGAAGTACGCCCGGTTCTCCCGCTCGAAAGCGAGAAGCGCCGGGGCGTGGTCCGCGCGGAGGCGCTGGAGCAGGGGCATGCGCGCAGGTTACGCACAGTTGAGTACGCGTGCTCATGCCATTTCCCCGGCCCCGGGAGAAGCTGCCGGACATGACGGAATCCCTGGACTCGCCGAGTGTGGGCGCCGACGCCGCGAGCGGCTGTCTGCTGATCTTCGTCGAACTGCTCGCGCTGGTCGTGATCTTCATCCTCTGGGCGGTCTCCGGCTGGACCCTCGACCCTGAGGCGAACGTCACCGCCGACCCGGTCTGGTGGTACCTGGTGGCGGTCGGCGTGCTCACCGGACTGACCGTCCTCGCCATGATCCTGGCGTCGCGCCGGAAGGCGAAGGTGACGGGCTGGGGCCAGTTCTTCATGGCGATCGGCCTGGTGCTCGTCATCCTGGCCGGGGCGGCCGGCCAGGTGCACGAGGACCACAAGAAGGCGGAACGGGCCTGTCTCGCGCAGCACAACGGGGCGTACTGCTACGACTGACGGGCCCGGATATCCAGTTGCGCACAGTACGTCGCCGAAGCGACCATCCCCGGATGGTTTCGACTCCTCCCGACGGCCGCGCCGGTATCGACGCCGCCCTCGTGAAGCGACTGATCGCCGCCCAGTTCCCGCAGTGGAGCGCGCTCGATGTGGCCCCCGTGGAGGTGGAGGGCTGGGACAACCGCACGTACAGGCTCGGCGACGACATGACCGTACGGCTGCCGACGGCCGCGGGCTACGCACCGGCCGTCGACAAGGAGAACCACTGGCTCCCCCTGCTCGCATCCCAGCTGCCGGTCGCCGTCCCGCCGGTGCTCGCCAAGGGCGCGCCGGGGGAGGGGTACCCGTATCCCTGGTCCGTGCGGGGCTGGCTGGACGGTGAGGCGGCCCTGCGTGCCCGGATCGACGACCGGGTCCAATTTGCGGTGTCCGTAGGCGAGTTCATCGGCGCGCTCCAGCGCTGCGACGCGACGGGCGGACCGCTCGCCGGGGAGCACAGCTGGTACCGGGGTGCGTCGCTGCTGCATTACGACGAGGAGACCCGCCGCTGCCTGGCCGCGCTGGCAGGCCGGGTGGACACGGCGGAGGCCGCCGCCGTGTGGGAGGCGGCCCTCGCGGCCGAATGGCACGGCGAACCCGTCTGGTTCCACGGCGACATCGCCCCCGGCAACCTCCTGGTCGCCGACGGCAAACTGACCGCCGTCATCGACTTCGGCACCTCGGGCGTCGGCGACCCGGCCTGCGATCTGGTCGCCGGACTCGGCATGTTCGAAGGCGAGGCGCGGGCCGCTTTCCGCGCCACCGTACGAGCAGATCCCGCGATGTGGGCGCGGGCCAGGGGCTGGCTGCTGTGGAAGTCGCTGCTGGTGCTGAGCGGCTGCATCGACACGGATCCGGTGGAGGCGGCCGTCAACCGGCGCCTGATCGACGAGGTGCTGGCCGATCACGGGCGGTCCCGGTAGGCGCTTCCGCAGGCGGCGTTGTCAGTACCGGGCGGCATGATCCGTACATGCGACTCACGCGATGGACCACGGACCGGATGTTCGTCTCGTACTCCCAGTACTACCTGCAGGGCATGGAGTTCCTCGACGTCTACGGCGACAGCGACACCGTGGAGCGGATCTTCGCGGGCAACAGCCTGGCGGCGGGAGGACCGGAGCATCTCACCGTGCGCGCCGGGACCCACACGGGGTGGATATCCCTGACCACGGAACAGCGTGTGGACGCACCACCAACCGTGGACGAAGGGTGGGAGACGGTCGTGGAGGTGAGCGTCTTCAGCAGCAGCGGCATGCTGAGGCTGTTCCAGTGGGGCGGCGAAGTGGTGGACGAGGCCGGCAACTTCGCGACGGCCGGGCCCGGCTGGTACCGGGTGCGCGCCCACACGCGGGGCCGGGACTCGGGCGATGCCGATGGCGCGGAGGAGCACCTCCTGATCTCGTGGCCCGCGCCTCCGCAGGCGGATGTCGTGCACCGGGCCGATGACACCTTCGCCAGGAGCCACTACGACCCTCAGCGACCGGCAGGGCTGCCGGTCGACCCGGACGACCCCGCGTCCTTCCTGGACCTGAAGTAGGCGCGATTTCCATCGGTTCAGGGCGCCGGGACGACTTCGGCGGGGGGCCGGAGGCGCTGGACCAGCTGCCTGATGACGGGTTGGGGCACGGTCGGGTGCTGGGCCGCGGCTCTCGCGGTGCCGGTGTCCCGCAGCAGACCGACCAGCACCCGTGCGGGCAGCAAGGGGTGCCGGGCAGCCGCGTGGCGTATGCGGTCGTGCGGGTCGTCGAGCAGCCGCACCGCGGACGCGGGGCTCAGGCGCGGGTCGGACGATGCCCGGTAACGCACGTCCGCGTTGTCGTCCCTGCTGAACCTCTCCACGAGTTCGGCCGTGGACTGCGGGTCGTCCAGGGCCAGTTGGCGCATCCGCGGGTTCGGGTCGTCGGCGTAACGGAGCAGGCCGTGCCGCGGGAAGTTCGGATGACCGCGCGGGCGGTCGGGGAAGCTGAAGCTGCCGGTCCACCACTGCCACACCCGCAGCAGCATGTCCGCGGGCGCGTCGTCGCAGGACTCCGCGAGGAAGAGCTGGACCACGCGGTCCTCGTCGCGGGCGAGGCGTTCGACGACATCCGGCGGGAGACGGCGGGCGCGCGCGACGCTTCTGCGTACGAGAGGGTGCGCGGAGGCGGCCAGACGGCGCATGGCGGCGGGATCGTCGTGCAGGGCCAGGACCCAACGGAGGGGTCCGTAACGAGTGTGCGGGTCGAAGGAGAAGTCGATGGCCGCCCGTAGTTCCTCGGTGATGTCGGGGCGCGAGGCGATCGTGGTCCGGACGCCTTGGTCCGGGTCCTGGGCGAGGAGGCTCACCAGGTCGGGGTCCAGGTGCGGGTTGTCCGCGAGGGAGCGGCGCAGGTACAGGTCCTCATGGCGGGCCGCGTGTTCGGCAAGCCCGCGTTCCAGGCGGCACGTCTTCGCTGCGAGGTTGTTCAACTCCTGTGCCTCGAAGGCCGATCGGGACAGCGGGTGCACCAGATGATGCTGGAGCAGCGCCTCGATCCGAACGTGGTCGTCGGAGTCATCGAGCAGTCCTTGCTGGACCGTGCCTTCCAGCCGGTGCCAAGCACCTGAACAGACCGAGGCGCGCACGGACGGATCGTCGTCTGCGGCCAGTGCGGTCAGTACCCGTATCGGCAGTCCGGGGAGGCGGACAGCCTGTCGGCGTATCCGTGTGGACGGGTCCGCGGCGAGTTGCTCGCACGCGATGTCGGGCAGGTCCACCCGTCGGTCTGCCGCGATCCAGGTGAACATCCACCGGTACCGCTCGTTCCTTTCCTCCAGGATCAGACGGGTCCACTGCTCAGCTGTGAGATGAGAGTTGTACTCGGCCAGTACCTCGCGGACTTTGACCTCCGGGTGGGCGATGGCCGCTTCGACGACAGCTGCCGGCAGGGCGCGGAACATCACGTACTGCGTCAGCCCCAGCAGATCGGCCAACAAGTCCTCGGGCGTCGCCGGGTTCAGCGCCAGCCCGTCCGCCCATTGCCCGCGCAGCTTCTTCGAAGGCTTCAACCCCCCGGCCAGCGAAGCCCAAGCCCCTTCCCGCTCCTCCGCGCTCTCCCGGACCGCCGCCTCCGCTGCCGCCTCCTGCCGCTCCCGGATGCGGTCCACGGCGACGAGCCACACCTCGTACTCCTCGGTGGTCGCCCCCAGCAGGCGATCGCCGTCCAGCGAGAGGGAGATGAACTCCGGCCGACCGGGCCGGGGGCCGAGCACCCCGGCCAGATCCCACCCGTCGGTGAGCCTCACCCGCGTCCAGCCGTCACCGCCGTCACCGCTGTTACCGCTGTCACCGCCGTCACCGCCGGCGGCTATGAGGAACACGCCGTCCTCGCCGATGACCCCGTTCCCGACCGCGAGCCGGTGCCACTGCGCGTTGAGCTCGGCGACCGGATCGGGATGGTCGTGCCGTACGGCCACGGTCGGCTCGGTCTCCATCGAGGCGACCGCGCGCATCGCGGCCCGGACCGGCAGCACCTCCTCGATCCGCCGGTCCCCCGCGATCTCCAGGCCGGCGCGCCCCAGCAACTCCCGAAGTCCGTCGCTCACACCCGTCATGGGAGCCATCCTGCCCGAACGCCCGTTCAGGTCACCGTGATCGCGTCCAGCTTCGCCCGCAGATAGACATGGCTGTCCACCGGCTCGTACGCCACCCGGCCCGTCGGTGCGGGGACCGGGGCGACCGTCGTACGCGGGTCGCACTCGTAGAAGTAGACCAGCGACATCAGCTCCTCCGCCGGTACGTCCGCCGGCGGCGGCAGCACCCGGTGGCGGCCCGAGCGCCAGCGGTCGCCTGTCCAACGCGCCATCAGATCACCGATGTTGATGGTGAAAGCGTCCGCATCGAACGGGGCGTCCTCCCAGCCGCCCTCGTCCGTGAAGACCTGCAGCCCGCCCTTGCCCGCCTGGCGGTCGAGCACCGTCACCGTGCCGAAGTCCGTGTGCGGGCCGATACGGAACTGGCCAGGCTCCGGGGTACCCGTCACCTCCGTGCCGGGGTACCAGTTGATGTTGAAACCCCAGGTGGGATGGGCCGTGTGCCGGGTGAAGAAGTCCGTGCCCTGGCCGAGCGCGACGCCCAGGAGTTCCAGGAGCCGGTCGGAGAGCGCCTGCATCTGGGAGAGGTACGTCTCCACCAGGGCCTTCAGCGCCGGAGCCTCCGCCGGCCAGGTGTTGGGGGCGAACCACTCCGCGTCGATCTCCGCGTCGCCCGTCCTCTCCTCCGCCGCGAAGGAGATCGACTCCTTCAGGTCGGGGGGCGTCGGCGTCCCCTCCGAGTAGCCGTTGGCCTCCGCGCCGGGTCCGAGCCAGCCGCGGCCGCCGACCTTCACCGCGTACGGCTCCTTCGTCGCGGGCGGCAGCCGGAAGAACTCCCGTGCCGAGTCACGGATCCGCGTACGGAGAGCCGGGTCCACGCCGTGGCCCGTCACCAGCAGGAAGCCCGCCGTCTGCAGCGCCTGGTCGACGGTCTCGGCGATCGCGGCGCGTGCGCTCGCGTCGCCGGCCGTCCAGGGCGCGAGGTCGATCGTGGGGATACGGGGTTCGCTCATGGCTCTCACTCTCCTGGTGAGGAAACACCGGGGCAACGTGCGGAAAGTACTCTCCGGGCAGCCGCACGCCGGACGAACTGTCGGGAGGCCCTCCCCATGCCCGCACTCACCCTCCGCGAGATTCTCTCCCTGGACGTCCTGCGCGATGCGGCCCCCGTGCTGCTCGCGGGCGCCGACGCCCTCGACCGGCCGGTGCGCTGGGTCCATTCCAGCGAGGTCTACGAGGGCGCCAACTTCCTGGACGGCGGCGAGCTGCTGCTCACCAATGGCTTCGGGCTGGTCGACGCGGATGAGGAGACGCGGCGCCGGTACGTCCGCGAGCTCGCCGCACGCGGCGCCGTCGGGCTCGTCGTCGAGGTGGGGCGGGCGCTCGCCGACATGCCCGCGGAGGTCGTCGACGAGGCGGGGCGTCTGGGGCTGCCGCTCGTCGCGCTGCGGCGGGTCGTTCCTTTCGTACGGATCGCCGAGGCCGCCAATCGGGCCATCGTCGCGGAGGGGCTGACCGGTCCCGCCGTACGGCCCTGGGGCGGCGACCATGCCGCGGCCCTGCTCGCCGACCTGGCCGACGGGCGTGCCCTCAACCAGCCCGAGGTGTCCGCCCGTTCGGCGCTCGCGGGCTTCCGGCCCGCACCCGGCACGAAGCTCGTGGGGCTTTCCGCGCAGGGGATCGACGGCGGCCTCGGGGGAGCGGTGCGGCGGCTCGGCGGGCATGCGGTGCTGTGCGCGGCCTTTCCCGGGGACACGCTCGGACTGGTCGCCGTCGCGGGGGCGCGGCGCGACCCCGTGCGGGCCGTGCAGGAGGTGCTCGGCGGGTGCGCGCCCGACGTGGTCGCCGCGGTCGGGCACGCGGTGGCGGCGGACGCGGGCTGGCAGCGGTGGAGCGAGACGCTGCGGGCCGCGCGGACCGCACTGGAGCTCGCGCTGACCGTCGCTCCCGCCGAACCCGGCCTCATACAGGGTCCGTTGGTCACTTCGTCGCGGGCCCTCGCCCTGGAGCGGGAGCTGACGCGCGGCGGCATCGACGCCAACAGGGACCGCCTCGCGCACCTCGTGCAGCACACCCTCGGTCCGCTGCTCGCGTGGGAGGCGGCGCACGGCTCCGATCTCGTACGCACCCTGGAAGTGCACCTGCGCAACGGCTGCAGCCCCACCCGCACCGCCGCACTCCTCCACATCGGCCGCCAGTCGCTCTACCAGCGTCTGGAACGCATCGAGTCGCTGCTCGGCCTGGAGGTCGCCGACCCCGAACTCCTCGGCGAACTGCTCTCCGCGGACTGCGCGCACCGGGTGGTGCGCGGGGCCGCGGAGTCCCTCGGGGGCGTCGGCGGGCGGTCAGGCGCGGTGGCCGCGGCCTGACAGCGTCTTGATCGCCCCGTACGTCACGGCGCTCACCGCGAAGCCGACCAGGCACGTGATGTCACCCAGCGACGACCAGCGCTCGGCCGCCCAGCCCACGTACTGCTCCTGGTTGGAGAAGAGCGGGACCGAGACCGCGACACCCGCCAACAGGGCGATCACACCTGCCCAGTTGGCGTACCCGCGATCCGTCATGCGCTGCGTCAGCTCCTCGTCGGGCGTGGTGCGCGCGGAGAGCCGGCGCTCCAGGAGTACGACGCCGAGCCACGGCCCGACCCAGTACGCGATGACCAGCAGGAACGCCTCGTACGCATGCCCCGCGTCCGAGAGCGACGCCCAGGCGGCCGCCGTGCCGGCCACGCCCGAGATCACGACCAGCGTCGAACGCCCCAGCCACCGCGGCAGCTTCAGGCCCAGCGAGGTCAGCGACATGGAGGAGGAGTAGATGTTGAGCGCGTTGGCGGAGATGCCGCCCAGGATGATCGCGATCAGCGTCAAGTCGCCGAGCCAGCCCGGCAGATGGCCCGTGAAGGCGGCCGTCGGGGTGGCGTCCTTGGGGGCGGCGATCGTCGCGGAGGCCGCCCCGATGAGAGCGACGACGGAGATCGAGACGAAGAGGCCGAGGCCGGGGAAGAGGGCCGTCTTGAGGCGGGAGGCGGTACGGGGGAGATAGCGGGTGTAGTCGGAGGCGTAGGTGTTCCAGCCCGCCGCGTAGCCGAAGGCCGTGCTCGTCGCGAGGAGGAAGCCGCCGAGGGAGCCGCCGGAGCCGTCGCCTGCGGTGGCCGAGAGGTGGGCGTGGTCGAAGGTCCAGATGCCGGCCAGGACGAAGACGACGGCGAGCAGCGGGAGCGCGTACCGCTCGAAGACATGGACGAAGTTGTGGCCGATGAAGCCGATCGCCATCTCGGCGACCACCACGAGCAGCAGGCTCGGAAGCGGCCGCAGCCCGGTCAGGGTGTTCAGCGCGAAGGCCGCGCTGACGCTGTTCACCGCGAACCAGCCGACGCCCGCCACCAGGGCGTTGACCCCGGCGGGCAGCACATTGCCGCGGAAGCCGAAGGAGAGGCGGCCCATGACCATCTGCGGGACGCCGAAGCGCGGGCCGTCCGTGGAGAGCAGGCCCTGGGTGAGCGAGCCGATCGCCGTACCGAGGACGATGGCGGCCGCGGCCTGCCAGAAGCTGAGGCCGAAGAAGAGCACCGAGATGACGCCGATGTAGACGGTCGCGAACTCGATGTTGGGCGAGGCCCAGGTCCACAGCAGCTGACGGGGGTGCCCGTGCCGCTCGGCGAGCGGGATGGGGTCGGAGCCCGCCGTCTCTACGGCGATGACCTTGTCGCCGTAGTCGGCGGCGGGGGCGGCGGGCGCCGGAGCGCTGGTGGGAACGGTCGTCATGCCCCGTAAGTGTCCGGCTCACCCGCCCCTCGCGTCAGGGGCGCAGTGTCCGCTTCGGGGGGCGCGAGGACGTACAGCGTGTACGCCTCGACTCAATTCGTGCCGCCGTCTTCCTTGCGCCGCAGCTCCTCCTCGCGGCGGCGCAGGTCCGCCTCCCAGTCCTTGAGGAGCGACTCGTCCTTTTTGTTCTCTTCCTTCAAGGACTTCAGGAACTCGGGGTTGTCGTCCGGCGCCGTCCAGGTGGTGCGCTGATTACGGTGCCACTCCGAGGGCGTCGAACCGCCCGCGGGGGCGCGGCGCGTGCGGCCCGCGACCAGCCAGGCGATCGGGCCGATGAGCACCTCGCCGAAGAGCAGGATGATGATGACCCAGACGACCTTGGGCAGGCCGCGGACCTCCTGCTCCGGGGTGTTCAGACAGTCGATGAACGCGTAGATCCACAGCGCGAGGACCAGCAGAAACGGGATGTACCTGAGCATGGTGGAGCGATCCCCCCGGGGACGGCGGCGGGGCGTGTGCGCCGCCCCGGTGACGCGCACAGGTTAGCGGGTGGCAGATACTGGACGGCATGGCTTACGACGATCTCCGCTCGCTGCTCCGCGCTCTGGAGCGCGAGGGCGACCTCAAGCGCATCAAGGCCGAAGTCGACCCTCACCTGGAGATCGGGGAGATCGTCGACCGGGTGAACAAGGCCGGCGGCCCCGCGCTCCTCTTCGAGAACGTCAAGGGCGCCTCGATGCCGCTCGCGATGAACGTCTTCGGCACGGACCGCCGTCTCCTGAAGGCGCTCGGCCTCAAGTCGTACGACGAGATCAGCGGCAAGATCGGCGGCCTGCTGCGCCCCGAACTGCCGCAGGGGTTCGTCGGGGTGCGCGAGGCCTTCGGCAAGCTGGGCACGATGGCGCACGTACCGCCGAAGAAGGTCAAGCAGGACAGCGCGCCCGTCCAGGAGGTCGTCCTCACGGGCGACGACGTCGACCTGGACCTGCTCCCCGCGCTCTTCACCTGGCCCGAGGACGGCGGCTCCTTCTTCAACCTGGGCCTCACCCATACGAAGCACCCCGAGACCGGCATCCGCAATCTCGGCCTGTACCGCCTCCAGCGCCACGACAAGCGCACCATCGGCATGCACTGGCAGATCCACAAGGACAGCCGCAACCACTACGCGGTCGCCGCCAAGCGCGGCGAACGCCTCCCGGTCGCGATCGCCTTCGGAGCCCCGCCGGCGGTCACGTACGCATCGACGGCCCCGCTCCCCGAGGACATCGACGAGTACCTCTTCGCCGGCTTCGTGCAGGGCAAGCGGGTCGAGATGGTCGACTGCAAGACGGTCCCGCTCCAGGTCCCGGCCAACGCCGAAGTGGTGATCGAAGGCTGGCTGGAGCCGGGCGAGACGCTCCCCGAGGGCCCGTTCGGCGACCACACGGGCTTCTACACCCCCCAAGAACCTTTCCCCGCGCTCACGATCGACTGCATCACGATGCGCAAGCGCCCGCTGCTCCAGTCGATCGTCGTAGGCCGCCCGCCGACCGAGGACGGCCCCCTGGGCCGGGCCACGGAGCGCTTCTTCCTCCCGCTCCTCAAGATCATCGTCCCGGACATCGTGGACTACCACCTCCCCGAGTCGGGCGGCTTCCACAACTGCGCGATCGTCTCGATCAACAAGAAGTACCCCAAGCACGCGCAGAAGGTGATGCACGCGATCTGGGGGGCACACATGATGTCCCTGACCAAGCTGATCGTGATCGTCGACGCGGACTGCGACGTCCACAACCTCCACGAGGTCTCCTGGCGGGCCCTCGGCAATACGGACTACTCCCGCGACCTCACGGTCGTCGAGGGTCCGGTCGACCACCTCGACCACGCCTCCTACCAGCAGTTCTGGGGCGGCAAGGCGGGGATCGACGCCACGAAGAAGTGGCCCGAGGAGGGCTACACGCGGGACGGCGGCTGGCCGAACATGGTCGAGTCCGACCCCACGACAGCAGCGACGGTCGACCGCCGCTGGAAGGAGTACGGACTGTGACCAGCGCTGCCGCCGCCATCCCGCAGCCGGGACGCACCAAGGCGTTCCTGCGCCTGGTGATGATCGAGCACTCGGTCTTCGCGCTGCCCTTCGCCTACACCGCCGCCCTGACCGCGATGTTCCAGAAGGACGGCAACATCCACTGGGGCCTGCTCCTCCTGGTCACCATCGCGATGGTGGGCCTGCGGACCTTCGCCATGGCGTGCAACCGCATCATCGACCGCGAGATCGACGCCCGTAACCCGCGTACGGCCAACCGCGAAATGGTCACCGGCGTCGTCTCGGTCCGTTCCGCGTGGACCGGCGCCGCGATCGCGCTGGTGATCTTCCTGGGCGCGGCCGCGGCCCTGAACCCGCTCTGCCTGGCCCTGGCCCCCATCGCGGTCGTCCCGATGGTGGTCTACCCCTACGGCAAGCGGTTCACGAACTTCCCGCAGGCCATCCTCGGCATCGCCCAGGCGATGGGCCCGATCGGCGCCTGGATCGCGATCACCGGCAGCTGGTCCTGGGACGCGGTCCTCCTGGGACTCGCCGTCGGCGTCTGGATCGGCGGCTTCGACCTGATCTACGCCTGCCAGGACGTAGAGGCGGACCGCGGCGAAGGCGTGAAGTCGGTCCCGGCCCGCTTCGGCATCCCGGCCGCGATCTACGGCGCCCGCACCTGCCACACGATCACCATGATCCTTCTCGTCTGGTACGCCCTGGCCACCGACGGCGGCTTCTTCCTCTGGCTGGGCCTGCTGATCGTCGCGGCGGCCTTCCTCTACGAGCACCAGATCGTGAAGCCCCACGACCTGTCCCGCCTGAACCGCGCGTTCTTCCAGGTCAACGGCTTCATCGGCATCGCACTCTTCGTCTGCGCCCTGCTGGACCTGCTGGTCCGCGGCCTGACGGTGTAGCCCTCAGAGAGTGGACTTCGACCTGGCCTTCGAGGGTCTTGATTCCGTGCCATGGGCAGGTGTGGGGGAGCCGGATATGCCGGATATGCCGGATATCTTGCGGTCCCTCGCTTCGCCGGACCCGGTGGATTCGGAGGCGGCGATTTTTGGCCTGTCCGATCGAGTTCTCAATCAAGGCACGGTATTCCCGGCAACGATTCCGGCGGTTCCGTTCATCGCGCGATTGGCTTGTGCCGGTGTATTCGCGCCGACTCTTCTTGGCTTGCTGGGGTATATCGCTGACGCCGACAGCGAGGTCGATATCGCTCAGGGGGCGGCGCGTCTCGCCGTCCGCCAACAGTATCCGCTGTTGGTCTCTCAATTGGCAGCGCCTGACGCCGGCGTGCGCCAATATGCCCTCTGGGCGGTGGCTAAATCCGGACCGGCCCAAGAGGTGGCAGATGCGTTGATGGCTCGGTGGTCGATCGAACAGGAACCCTCAGTTCGGGCGGACCTTCTGTACGCCGTCGCAGCAGTCTCTCCGGAATCCGCGAGGCTTCTGGCGAGTAGTTCCCTGTCCCACACGGAGCCGGACAAGGTTCGGATCGCTGCTGTAGTGGCCGGTCTCGACTCTGGTCTGCCGTGGACCGCTGAGGCAGCGAAAACCCTCACCGCCCTCCTGCCAGCCACGGACCGTAGGGGGGAGACGCCGTGGTTGCCGGATCCGCCACTTAGTGAAGTCGTACGACGCCTTGCGTCGAGAGGCGAATCGCATTTTGGCGTCGATCTCGTGATGAGGGCCCTTAACGGTCCCGCCATGCATGAGCCGAAGGCTGTGCGCGAGGCTGTTATGGCTGCAAAGGCGTTGGGTCAGATATCCCCTGAATCCCGCCGCCAGTTGCTGCTGGGCCTGGAGCCACTTCGGAGTGATCCTCAGTCCGGTGGTCGAGTACAGCGAATCATTCGTAGCTGGCGTCACCCGATGTGATGACGGGATCTCGAAGCTGCGGATACCGTGGGCAGCGGATGCTTCGCTCTCGTCCATGGGAATCATGGGAGGAACCATGACCGCCGACTCCGTCGAGCAGTACCACTGGCCGGTGCCGCCGCAGGACGGTTACACCGTGGACGACCTGTTCACGCTGCCTGACCTCCCGCCGCACACCGAGCTGATCGACGGGAGCCTGGTCTTCGTGAGTCCGCAGCGAATTTTTCACGCTGATGTGATCGATCTGCTGGTGGGCAGTCTGCGCCGGACCGTGCCGGACGGGCTGAAGGTCAAGCGTGAGATGACGGTCATCCTCGACCGCCGCAACGGCCCCGAACCTGATGTCTGCGTCGTCCGCGCCGATGCCGTGACCAGCCGCAGCCAGACCTGCTTCCAGGCTGCCGACGTCCTGCTCGCCATTGAGGTCGTCTCCCCCGAGTCCGAGGCACGCGACCGGAACACCAAGCCGGGCAAGTACGCAGCTGCGGGCATCCAGCACTTCTGGCTCGTGGAGATGGCCGGCGAGGACGACCACCCCGTCGTGCAGGTCTACGAACTTGGCCAGGCGACCCGTACGTACGCCCTGACCGGGATTCAGCACGACCGCATCAAGCTCAGCGTGCCTTACGACATCGACATCGATCTCACTGAACTCGACGCCCTCTAGCCGGCGTTGGGACACACAGTCCAGGTCTGCAGGCGTCTGAACGCGGAGGGGCTCGCACCGGTCGTCGTGCGGCCGGTGCGGGCCCCTCTTGTTCTCGTCGTGCGCGTGCGCGGGATCAGATCTTCGCGTCGCCCATCGCCATGAACATCACTGCGCTCATCAGGTCCTGCGGCTTCAGCTCCGCCGCGTTCGCCGGGGGCGTCACCGGGATGGCCTTGCCGTCGATCGCGATCGAGACCGGGAGCTTGCCCTTGGCCTTGGTGTCGAGCTGGGCCACGTCGAAGGAGACGCCGGAGAGCAGGCCGTCCTTGATCGACACGTCGATGGCGATCTTCTTGTTCGGGACGTCGGACGGCTTGAAGTCCTTGAGGCTCTTCTTGAACTGCGGGAACGGCTTCAGGCCGTTCACCAGGTCCGTGGCCGCCTTGCGTCCTTCGACGGTGACCGTGACGTGCTCGACGCCGTCCTTGGTCGGGGCGTCCTTGAACTCCGCGTTCTCGCCGAGCGCCTTCTTGACCGCTTCGATCGCCTGCTTCTGCTGCTTGGCGTCGAGGGACGAAGTGTCGGGGACGGGGAGCGGGGAGTCGTCGCCGCCCATGCCGCTCTGCTTGGCGAAGTCAGTGAAGGACTTCGGGTCGAAGGAGACCCACTTGCCCTGGAAGACGTTCTTCACGGAGCCCAGCGAGGACGGCAGCTTGTCGGCCTGCTTCAGCATGGTGTCGAGCTCCTTGGAGCTCTCGTTCTTGCTGCTCGTGTCCAGGGCCGACATCGCCTTGAGGTCCGCGCGCAGGTACATCTTGCCGTCGACCGAACGGAACTCGAAGAGGTCCGACGTGCCGTTGCTCAGCGCGAGGGCGATCGAGCCGTTGTCCTTCGTGAGGTCCTTGGCGTCCTTGAGCGGCTTGTCCGACGCGGCGCCGAACTTCACCTTCAGGCCGGCCAGCATCTGCGCGTCGGAGCGCTGGAAGTCGTCCTCGTTCTTCATGGCGGCGTAGATCTCGTCGGCGCTGCCGTCGAAGCCCAGCTCGGCGCTGAACGACTTCTGTTCGCTCAGCTTCTCGAAGGCGTTCTGTACCTTCATGCCCGCGCTGATGTTCTCGGCGGTGCCGCAGGCGGCGGACAGAGCGGTGATCAGGGCTATGCAGCCGGCGGCGGCAAGACCCCTGCGCTTCGTGTTGATGACTGGACTCCTTGGCAGACGAAAGAAATGAGACTCAGGTGAAAAGTACCTGTGAAGGTTCGGCTTAAGAAATGGTTAAAGGTGCGGCGAGGCAGTGCCCTTGGTCACTGCCGCGTGGGGTGGGGTGCGGAACGCGAACGCCGCCCCCACGCCCCCGGCCAGACCGAAGAGGTGGCCCTGCCAGCTGATCCCGGAGTCTGTCGGCAGCACGCCCCACAGGATCGATCCGTACACCGCGGCCACGATCACCCCCACCACCACGTCCAGCGGCGAGCGGTTCACGAAACCGCGCACGAGGAGATAGCCGAACAGGCCGAAGACGATGCCGGATGCGCCGATGGTCACCGAGTTCGCCGGAGATGTGAGCCAGACCCCCAGGCCGCCGATCACCGTCACCGTCAGGACGACCTTGGCGAAGCGGCGTATCCCGGAAAGGGCTGCCACGAAGCCGAGAATCAGCAGCGGCAGCGTGTTCCCCATGAGGTGGTCGAAGCCGCTGTGCAGGAACGGCGCCGAGAAAATGTCCGGCAACTCGTCGAAACGGCGCGGGGTGATCCCACCCGCGTCCAGCGCGTGGTCCGACGCCACGTCGATCACTTCGAGCAGCCACAGCAGCGCCACCCAGCCCGCCATGAGGAGGGCGGCGGCTTTCGCCCTGCCGTCCCACCGTTCGTTCAACCCGCTGTTTTCCCTCACAGGCCCCACCCCTTGTGCCGTAGAACGTACGCCGCACCGTGGTCGGTTCCCGGACAGGGGCGCCGGTTAGGCTCGGTCCCATGAACGACGGTGAGCGCGTCCCCTGGGTCGTCGGGGTCTCCGGGGCGTCCGGCACCCCCTATGCCGCTGCCGTTGTCCGCGGACTTCTCGATGCGGGCGAGGCCGTGGACCTGGTCGTCAGCCGGGCCTCGCGGCTGACGCTGCTCGACGAGACCGGGATCGGCTTCCGGGACGCGCACTGGCAGGAGGACCTGCACGCGTGGCTCGCGCGGGGCGCGGACGGGAAGCCCGGCACCTTCGACGTGGACATCGACGCGGTACGGCACTGGCCCGCCGGGGATCTTGCCGCCGGCCCGTCGTCCGGTTCGTACCCCGTCAAGGGGATGATCGTCGTGCCCGCCTCGACCGCCGCCGTCGCCGGCATCGCGCTCGGGCTCTCCAAGGACCTGCTGCAGCGGGCCGCGAGCGTCACGCTCAAGGAGCGGCGCACGCTGGTCGTCGTCGTGCGCGAGACACCGCTCAGCGGCCAGACGCTCAAGCAGATGGTCGCGCTGGACGAGGCCGGTGCCGTCGTACTGCCCGCCTCGCCCGCCTTCTACGCGGGCGCCACGCACATCCAGGACCTGGTCGACTTCGTCGCCGGCCGGGTGCTCGACGCGGCCGGCGTCGCCCACACGCTGTACCGCCGCTGGGAGGGTGAGCTCGGCGGAGGCTCCCGGAGGGGCTGACGGACGCGGGCTCCGGTTAACTTACGTAAGCGCTTTACGGGTGGACACAAGGAAGGCTTCACGTACATGGACGCGGTGGACAGGCAGCTCATCCAGGCCCTCAGAGAGAACGGCAGGGCCTCCTACGCCGAGCTCGGCCGGCTCGTCGGGCTCTCGGGCCCCAGCGTCACCGACCGCATCAACCGCCTGGAGTCGGCGGGGGTCATCACCGGCTACCGCGCCACCGTCGACGCCAAGTCGCTGGGTCTCGGGGTGACGGCCCTCATCGGGATCTCGCTCTCCGACGCCGCCGACCACGAGGACGTGGCGCACCGGCTGAAGGACCTCGCCGAGATCGAGGACTGCTGGTTCATCGCGGGCGACGACTCGTACATGCTCAAGATCCGCGCCAGTGATGTGGACGGTCTGGAGAAGACGATCCGCAGGCTGAGCGGCACGCGCGGCGTCTCGCGCACCCGTACGACCATCGTCCTCTCCACGAAGTGGGAGAACCGGGTCGGGGAGCTGCCCGAGGAGAGCTAGGCGTACCGTGGACGAGGCTTGATTACGGAGACACACAGGAGGCGGCCGACTATGGACGCGGGACTCAAGCGCGAGCTGGAGCAGAAGGTCCGGGACGGCGAGCGGCTGTCCCGCGAGGACGGCATCGCCCTCTACGAGTCCGACGACCTGGCCTGGCTCGGCGGCCTCGCCCACGAGGTGCGTACGCGCAAGAACGGCGACGTCGTCCACTTCAACGTCAACCGTCACCTCAACATGACCAACGTGTGCACCGCGTCCTGCGCGTACTGCTCGTTCCAGCGCAAGCCGGGCGAGAAGGACGCGTACACGATGCGCATCGAGGAGGCCGTCCGCCTCGCCAAGTCGATGGAGGGCGAGAACCTCACCGAGCTGCACATCGTCAACGGCCTGCACCCGACGCTCCCTTGGCGCTACTACCCGCGCTCGCTCTCCGCGCTGAAGGAAGCCCTCCCGCAGGTCTCCCTCAAGGCGTTCACCGCCACCGAGATCCACCACTTCGAGACGATCTCCGGGCTCTCCGCCTCCGAGATCCTCGACGAGCTGATCGAGGCCGGCCTCGAATCGCTCACCGGCGGCGGCGCGGAGATCTTCGACTGGGAGGTCCGCGAGCACATCGTCGACCACAACACCCACTGGGAAGACTGGTCGCGCATCCACCGCCTCGCGCACGAGAAGGGTCTCAAGACCCCGGCGACGATGCTGTACGGACACATCGAGGAGCCCCGCCACCGCGTCGACCACGTGCTGCGCCTGCGCGAACTCCAGGACGAGACCAACGGATTCCAGGTCTTCATCCCGCTGCGCTACCAGCACGACTTCGTGGACATGAAGGACGGCAAGGTCCGCAACAAGCTCCAGGCGCGGACGACGATGGCGACCGGCGCCGAGGCGCTGAAGACCTTCGCGGTCTCGCGCCTGCTCTTCGACAACGTCCCGCACGTCAAGGTCTTCTGGGTCATGCACGGCGTGCAGACCGCGCAGCTCGCGCTCCAGCACGGTGCGGACGACATGGACGGCTCGGTCGTCGAGTACAAGATCACGCACGACGCGGACAACTACGGCACGCCCAACAAGCTGACCCGTGAGGACATCCTCGAGCTGATCCGCGACGCCGGCTTCCGCCCGGTCGAGCGCAACACGCGCTACGAGATCATCCGCGAGTACGAGGGCCCGGACACGGCCCGCCGCGAGACCCCGCAGCTCATGCGGTTCTGACCGGGAAGCCCCGCCGGGAAGTTCTGCCGAGAAGCCCCAGTGCCTGTTGCGCACTGGGGCTTCTCGCGTGGTGGGGCGGGGTTGAAATGACGGCACGGTAATAGTTAATGTCTTCCCATGACCCTTACCTTCGAGCTGGACCCGTCCGTCGACCGCCCGCTGCGCGACGGCATCCTCGCGCTCTGGGCGGATGTCTCCAACGCGGGCGGGGCCGTCGGCTTCGTACCGCCGGTGACGTCCGACGAGATACGCCCGGAGCTGGTCAAGCACTTCGCCGCGATGGCCGAAGGCCGCACCCGGCTGCTGGTCGGCCGCGACGCGGAGGGGGCCGTGGCCGCCGCCGCCTTCCTCGCGTACAACACCCACCGCCTGATGGTCCACTGGATCTGGCTCTACACGGTGATGGTCCACCCCTCCCACCAGGGCAAGGGCTACGGCCGCGACCTGATGGCCGCCGCCGCCGACGCGGCCCGCACCTCCACGGGCATCGAGGCGATCCGCCTCACCTGCCGGGGCGGCACCGGTGTCGACAGCTTCTACGCGACCTGCGGATACAAGGAGTACGGGCGGGTCCCCGACGCGATCCGGGTCGCCCCGGGCGACGACCGCGACGACATCACCATGCTCCTGACCCTGTGAACTGATCAATAACAGGGCGTGCTTCACTAGTCGGGCACGTTCCGCAGTCGTACGACGTACGAAGAGAGAGGCCTCAGCCGTGTCTGCAGCCAAGCCGGGCGCCACGATCCAGTACACGATGGCGCGCGTCGGCATCTTCATGGGATGCCTCGTCCTCGTCGCCGTCCTCGTCCACTTCGGCATCGTCCCCAAGGGTCTCGGCGGCTCCGACGCCATCTGGACGATCCTGCTCGCGCTCGTCATCTCCGCGCCGCTCAGCTTCGTACTGCTGCGCAGGCAGCGTGACCAGATGTCCCAGCAGATCGTCGCCAAGGTCGACCGTACGAAGGCGAAGTTCGAGGCCAACAAGGCCCAGGAAGACGGCGTCACGCAGTAAGCGCCGCGTAAGGTACGTCACACGCCGAAGCCCCTGACCCGGGGCTTCGGCGTTTTTGCGTCTCCGGGGCGCCTGGAGCCGTCTCAGACCCCAAGACAAGCTTTGAGCTTCTCAAAGTACAAGTGTTAACGTGTTCGACATGAAGACAGCAGCTGCGCACACCCACTCCATGAGCACCGCGCTCGTGGAGCGCCTGCATGTCGATCTCTGCCGCTGCATGTCCGCGGTCTGTTGCCGCCGCGTCTGAACCCGGCCGGTCTTTCTCTTTCCCGCGTCCCCACCGGAGTGCTTACGTGTCGTCCGCGACGTCTTCTTCCCGCGTCCGAATACCCAAGGTCCCCTTCTGGGCCCAGATCCTCACCGGTCTGGTCCTCGGCGTCCTCCTCGGCTGGGTCGCCCGCAGCCAGGACATCAGCTGGCTCCACACCACGCTCGGCCAGATCGGCGACATCTTCGTCCAGCTGCTGAAGCTGGCCGTCGCCCCGCTGGTCTTCTTCGCGATCCTGGTGTCGATCACCAACCTGCGCAAGGTCAACAACGCCGCCAGGCTGGCCTCCCGCACGCTGCTCTGGTTCATGATCACGTCGCTGATCGCGGTCTCCATCGGCCTCGCGATCGGCCTGATCACCAACCCGGGCGCCGGCACAGGCCTCACCCCCAAGGACGGCAAGCTCCCCGAGCACGCCGGCTCCTGGATCGACTTCCTCACCGGCATCATCCCCACCGACATCATCACGCCGTTCACCGAACTGAACGTGCTGCAGATCGTCTTCATGGCCGCCGTCGCCGGTATCGCCGCGCTCCAGCTCGGCGAAAAGGCACAGCCGATCCTCACGCTCTCCGAGTCGATCCTGGAGCTGCTGCAGAAGGCCCTGTGGTGGGTCATCCGCCTCGCCCCGCTCGGCACGCTCGGCCTCATCGGCTTCGCCATCGCGGACTACGGCTGGGACCTCATCGGCAAGTACGCGACCTTCACGGCCGACGTCTACATCGGCTGCGCCCTGGTGATGTTCGGCGTCTACCCGCTGCTGCTCGCCACGGTCGCCAAGGTCAACCCGCTGCAGTTCTACAAGGGCGCCTGGCCCGCGATCCAGCTCGCCTTCGTCTCGCGCTCCTCGGTCGGCACGATGCCGGTCACCCAGAAGGTCACCGAGCGCCTCGGCGTCCCGAAGGAGTACGCCTCCTTCGCCGTCCCGTTCGGCGCGACGACCAAGATGGACGGCTGCGCCGCGATCTACCCGGCGCTCGCCGCGATCTTCATCGCGCAGATCTTCGACGTACAGCTCTCGATCGGCGACTACCTGCTGATCGCCTTCGTCTCGGTGATCGGCTCGGCCGCCACGGCCGGCCTGACGGGCGCGACGGTCATGCTGACGCTGACCCTCTCGACGCTGGGTCTGCCGCTGGAGGGCGTGGGTCTGCTGATGGCGATCGACCCGGTCCTGGACATGATGAGGACGGCAACGAATGTTGCAGGTCAGAGCCTCGTACCCGTGATCGTCTCCGCCCGCGAGAAGATCCTCGACCACGATGCGTACAACTCCGCGTCGTCGTCGCCGATCGAGTCCTACGACGCCGCGGTCGAGGACAAGGCTCCGGTCGCGGTCGCTGCCTGACGCTCCTCACCTCGCACCACGCGTGCCCCACACCGAAGTTCAGGTGTGGGGCACGCGTGCGTGTACGACCCGGCGCGATCCGCGCGGGCATCCTGAGGCCTCCGCTCGGACGTGAGGGGAGCCCGCACTCACTCGAAGGCGTCCGTTGCTCATTCCTTCCGTGCCTGGCGTCGGAGCTCGACCCTGGCGGTTCGTGCGCTGGGGATGGTTGCCCAGTACGGGTGGGTGATGAGCTGTGCGGTCAGGCGCTGGAGGCGGCGGCGCAGCAGGGTGGGCGCTGTGGGCCGGGGCGCGGCGAGTTCCTCGTAGGTGCTGTGGATGTGGCGCTGGAGGGTGACGAGGTCCTCGGGGAAGGTGTGAGGGGACATGACTCAAGTAGATCAGGTGTTCGAATAGCTCCGCACGTTCCGCCGCGCCCTGGTGGCCGGGTCTCTGTGTCAGTTAGCGCGCCTGCATGGTCGACCAGCCCGCGGCCGGTCCTCACCTCGCATCGGGCGATGAGTTTGCGGGCCCGGAACGGTCCACCCCAGTAATGAACGGATCAGACGGTTCACCGCGAAGGCGACGGAAGGTCGCCACCAGGAGGATGGCACAGTGACCGAACATCTGGGCAAGGTGACCTGCGACCTGTCGATCTCCGTCGACGGGTACTCGGCTGGGCTCAACCAGGCCGAGCATCGCCCGTTCGGCGACGACGCCGGCGATGGCTGGGGCGACAGGCTGCACGCCTGGATGTTCGAAACCCCGGAGCAGCGGCAGGCCGCGCTCGACCAGCTGACGGTGGTCGGCGCCTTCATCATGGGGCGCAACATGTTCGGCCCCGTACGCGGCGCATGGGATCGGCAGTGGAAGGGATGGTGGGGCGACAATCCCCCCTATCATGCACCGGTGTTCGTGCTCACCCACCACCCGCGCGACCCGCAACCGATGGACGGCGGCACCACGTTCCACTTCGTCACCGACGGCATTGAATCCGCGCTGCGACAGGCTCGCGAGGCGGCAGGGGACCGCAACGTGTCGATCCACGGGGGCGCGACCACCATCAACCAGTACCTCGCCGCAGGCTTGATCGACGAGCTGCGGCTGCACATCGTGCCGTTCACGCTCGGCGCCGGCACGCGGCTGTTCGACGGCGTGCCGTCACTGAATCTTGAACAGGTGGAGTCGCGAGCAGCGAACTCGGTGACACACGTGACCTATCGCGTGCTGCCCTGAGCGAAGGGCGCGCGTGCTTCAGCGCGTGCGTGTGTGCCGTCTGCGTGACGACGACGTTCCTTTACGCCTCCGAGCGGCGGTGGCAGGATGCGCGGCATGGTGATCATCGCGCACATGAGCGACACCCATTTCGACGGCGGCGAACGCGCGTTGGCCCGCGTCCGGCGATCTGGCCGACCACGGCGACATCAAGGAATACGAGCAGGCGAAGGCCGAGCTGGTGGCCGACGTTCCCGTACTGATGCTGCCCGGCAACCATGACGATCGGGCCGCCTATCGAGAGGTGTTGCTCAACAGTTCCGGATCGGCGCCCATCAATCAGCTGAAGCGTGTCGGCGGTTTGCTGTTCGCGCTCTGTGACTCCACCGTTCCCGGGGAGCATTACGGTCTGCTCGCGCCGGAGACTCTCGACTGGCTGGAAGAGGTTCTCGCCGACGCCGAGGAGCCGGTCTTCGTCGGCCTCCACCATCATCCGATTCGGCTGAACAATCCGCTCCTGGACGGCATTCGACTCCGTAACCCCGACGATCTGGCCGCCGTGCTCCGGGGGGCGTCCACGGTGCGGGCCGTTTTCTGTGGGCACGCGCATGCCGCCGCTGCGGGGACGTTCGCCGGACTGCCCTTGATCGCGGCGCCGGGCATCTTCTCCACCACCCGCCTGCCGTGGACGACGACCGATCAGTTGGCGTGGGCCAACACTTTCGACCGCGATGACGTACCCGGCGTGGTCTTTCACGTCGTGGAGAACGGCGAACTGACCAGTCATTTTCGCAGCATCGCCGAGTGACGGCATCGGGGCGGGTGTACGGAGGACTCAGACCCGGCGGCCCGTCGTGGAGGCGAAGCCCAGCCAGGTGTGACGGTTGCCCGCCCAGCACCAGCCGACCTTGGGGGCGTTCTTGCGCTCGCGGCCGTCGCGTCCCGTGCCGTTGCTGATCCAGATCGCCGGGGTCCGGGCGTCCAGGGATCCGTTGGCCTTGCGCAGGCGGGAGCCGATGGTCATGAAGCAGTGGTTGCGCTCCAGGTACGCCGGCTCCTGGAGCACCCAGTGGATGCCCTCGGTGAGCACGAACGGGGTGCGTGCCCGTTCGGTGAGGGCGGGCATCGCCTCGTCCGGGCTCCAGTTGGCCATGTCGTCCCCGCGGTCGGGGCCGGTGACGAGGTAGAGGGGCGCATCGGGCAGCGCCACCGTGTCGAGCGGGGAGAAGTGGTCCACGTCGGGCATGTCGACGACGACGAAGCCCGCCTTGTCGTCGCGGCGCAGCAGCGGTGCGAGAGCGGAGGCCGGGGCTTGGTCCGGGTGTACGGCGAGCAGGGCGCCGGCGCCTGCCCCGGTGCGTTCGGCGGCCACCGCGTAGGAGCGGATCTCGGCGGCGGACAGCCCGGCGATCTCGTGCACGCCCAGCTCGATCAGGCGTTCGGCCTGCACGCTCAGTGCGGGAAGTACCGGGAGGGTGGTGGAGGTGGTGGGCGTGGTCTCGGACACGATGCTCCCGGGGATGGCGGCGTGGACGGTCCCAGGCTGAACGAGGCGGCCCGCCGGAGCGTTCCCGTGACTGCTGCCCGCAGATGTTGCGCAGGGCCACCGGTGGGGCAGGAACCGCCGTATGACACTGAGCCGTCGCTCCCTCATACGTTCCACCGCAGCCGTCGCCGCCACCGCTCTGGTGACCGGTGGCGGGGTCACCACCGCGAGGGCCGCCGCCGCTGCCTCCGGCAGTGCGATCCCCGCCGACTGGATGGGTGCGCTGCCCGATGCGCTGTCGCTCACCCGCATGACGATCCCCGGCACCCATGACTCGGGCTGCACCGATCCCGCCAACGGCACCGAGTGGTCGCACACCCAGAACTGGGGCATCGCCCAGCAACTCCAGCGCGGCGTACGGTTCCTGGACATCCGCGCCAATGGCCTCCAGGACCACATCGACGACACGTTCGGGATCTACCACGGCGCGTACTACCAGGGCATCACCTTCGACGGGGTGCTCGAACAGTGCCGTGACTTCCTGCGGCAGCATCCGGGCGAGACCATTCTGATGCGGCTGAAGAAGGAGAACGGCACCAACAACGATGTCGGCGCGCGCTTCAAGGACGTCCTGAACGGCTATCTCGACACCAAGGGGTGGCGGCCGTGGTTCCATCTCGCCGACAGGGTGCCCTCGCTGGGTGAGGCGCGAGGGAAGATCGTTCTCATCGCGCAGTTCGACAACGCCCTGCCGATCCTGCAGTGGCCCGGCGGCGACAACGACTTCCTGAGCAATCAGTGGTTCTCGCTGCAGGACATCTACCAGGGGCTGTCCTGGCCGTCCAAGAAGACCGCGAAGGTCACCCAGCAGTTCGACAACGCGACCCGGGACCAGGACTCGGCGCTGATGTACATCAACTTCACCAGTTACGCGGGCGGCGGCTGGCCCAAGGTCAACGCGGACGCGATCATGCCCGGGGTGCAGAGCTATCTGGGCGGCAGGCTGTCGGACCGTACGCACCTGGGCGTCGTCCCCATGGACTTCCCGGACTTCCACGCGGAGACCCTGACCACGCTCATCGACTGGAACTGGCACTGACGAGCCGCTTTCCGTGCCCCCGTACCCTTACCGAGGAGTAGGCGGGCGGAAGGGACTGTCACGTGAGCACAGCCAAGGGCAAGCGGATGCCGCGGGCCGTACGGGAGCAGCAGATGATGGACGCTGCCGTACGGACCTTCGGGCAGCGCGGGTACCGGGCCGCCTCGATGGACGAGATCGCCGAGCTGGCAGGGGTCTCGAAGCCGCTGGTGTATCTGTACCTGAACTCGAAGGAAGAGCTGTTCACCGCGTGCATCCGCAGGGAAGCGCAGGCGCTCGTCGCCGCGGTGCAGGCGGGTGTCGAGGTGGGGGCCGCCGCGGACCGGCAGCTGTCGTCGGGGCTCGGTGCGTTCTTCGCTCATACGGCGTCGAACCCGGACGGGTGGGCGGTGCTGCACCAGCAGGCCCGTACGCACGGGGAGCCCTTCGCGGCCGAGGTCGCGGCGATGCGGGACGAGATCGTGGCGTTCGTGACGGGGCTCATCGGGGCGGCCGCCCGGGAGACCCACGGCGATTCGGATCTGCTGCAGCGGGATGTGGCGGGGCTCGCGCAGGCGCTGGTGGGCGCGGCGGAGTCTCTCGCGGCGTGGGCGAACGACGCGGAGGGGGTCTCCGCGAAGGAGGCTGCCGCGACGCTGATGAACTTCGCGTGGGCGGGGCTGGGGAACCTTATGAGGGGGGAGCGGTGGGTGCCGTCCTCCCGGTGAGGTGGAGGCGGGTGCCGTCTGCGCTCAGCAGTTGGAAGGCGTCGCCCTCGGCTGCGTAGGCGAGCGTCGAGGGGAGCAGGGCGGGGGCCCTGAACTCGGCCTGTACGTAGGCGGGTTGGGCGTCCTTCCCGGATTCCGCCAGGCACCTCGCGAAGGTCCACATGCCGTGGGCGATCGCTCGGGGGAAGCCGAAGAGGCGGGCCGTGAGGGGGTGGAGGTGGATGGGGTTGCGGTCGCCGGAGGCGGCGGCGTAGCGGCGGCCCAGGGCGGCGGGGAGCTGCCAGGTGGTGGTGGCGGGGAGGGGCTCGGGGGGCGCGGGCCGGGCTGCCGTCGTGGCGGTGGTGGTGCGGTGGCGGGCCAGGTAGGTGCTGCGGGACTCCCAGACGAGGTCGCCTGAGCGGCGGGCCTCGGTGACCATGGTGGCTTCCGTGCCCCGGCGGTGGGGCTTCAACTGGGCTGCGTAGACCGTGAGTTCGAGCTCGTCGGTGGGGTGGATGGGACGGTGGGGCTCGATCTCGATGCCGGTGTGTACGAGGCCGAGGAGGGGGAGCGGGAAGCCGCGTGACGCCATGAGCTGCATGGCGAGGGGGAACGCGAGGACGTGGGGGTACGGGAGGGGGAGCGGGTCGGTGCCGGTGAAGGCGCAGACCGCTGCGTAGGTGGCGAGGCGGGTGGGGTCGGGGGTGGTCGTCAACGTCAGCCGGGTGGCTGGGAGTTGACTCTCTGAGTTGTAGCGGCGGCGGAGAGGGGAGACGAGGGCCGCGCGGAGGAGCGTGACGGGGAGGGGGTGCGGCATCGGGGGCTCCTGGGGGTTGGTTGTGCGGGTGGGTGGGTGGGTGGGCGCGTGCGGGTGGGGGCGCCTGCGGCGGGCTTCACCCCGCCCCGCCCCTTCCCGAACCGGGGCTGCGCGCTGGACTTCGTTCGCATCCGCACTGTCCATGCGAGGTGGGGTGAAGCCCCGTTACGCCCCCAGCAGGCTCTGGCCGCACACCCGCACCACCTGCCCTGTCACCCCGCCCGACCCCGGGCTCGCGAGCCACGCCGTCGTCTCCGCCACGTCCACCGGAAGCCCGCCCTGCGCAAGGGAGTTCATCCGCCGGCCCGCCTCCCGGATGAACAGCGGGACCGCCGCCGTCATCTTCGTCTCGATGAAGCCGGGGGCCACCGCGTTCACCGTGATGCCCCGGTCGGCGACCTGCGGCGCCAGCGCCCGGACCAGGCCGATGATCCCCGCCTTGCTCGCCGCGTAGTTCGTCTGGCCGGCGTTGCCCGCGATCCCGGCGATCGACGCCGTCGCGACGATGCGCGCGCCCTCGCGGAGGGTGCCGGACTTGAGGAGGGCGTCCGTCGTCGTGACGACGCTGTCCAGGTTGACGTCGATCACCGAGGACCAGCGCTCGCCCGGCATGTTCGCCAGCTTCCGGTCGCGTGTGATCCCCGCGTTGTGGATCAGGATGTCCAGGCCGCCGTGACCGAGGGCCTGGGTGATGCGGTCCGCCGCGTCCGGCGCCGTGATGTCGAGCGGCAGCGCGGTCGCGCCCAGCCGTACGGCCGTACGCGTCAACTCCTCCTCGGACTGCGGGATGTCGAGGACGTAGACCTCGGCTCCGTCCCGTACGAGCGTCTCGGCGACCGCCGCTCCGATGCCCCGCGCCGACCCGGTGACCAGCGCCGTACGGCCCGCGAGCGGGCGGTCCCAGGACCCGGGCGCGGTCACTTCGGCGTCCTTGATCTCGATGACCTGGCCGCTGACGTACGCCGACTTGGGCGAGAGCAGGAAGCGCAGGGTCGATTCCGCGGCCGGCGCCGAACCGAGCCGCACCAGCTGCGCCGTGCTGCCGCGCCCCAGCTCCTTGCCCAGCGAGCGCACGAAACCCTCCAGCGCCTGCTGGGCCGCCGCCTGGTGGTGGTCGTCCGCGGAGAGCGGTGCGCCCAGTACGACGATGCGGCCGCAGTCCGCCACCGAGCGGACCACCGGGTGCAGCGCCGCGTGCACCGCGGCCAGCCCGGCCGGCGTCTCGACGCCCGTCGCGTCGACCACCACGGCCGCGGGACGGGCCGACTCCGCCGTCACCGGCAGGCCCGTGCGGGACAGTACGTCCGCGAGACCCGGGAGCGGCTCCGTCGCCGTCAGGTGGAGCAGATCGCCTTCCAGCGCGGGGTGTTCGGGGGTCCATCGCCGCAGTTCAGCGGGGGCGGGAAGGCCCAGTCGCTTGGTCAGGAAACGGCCGGGTGCTGTGCCTGTGAAGTGCAGATAGCGATCGGCCATTGTCCGGACTCCCTGAGTGGTCGTAGATTTACTCCGGAGTAAGGTTACTCAAGGGTCAGGAGCTGGTCGAGATGATCCCCCTCAAAGTCGCCGTCATCGGCGGCAATCGCATTCCCTTCGCGCGCTCCGACGGCCCCTATGCCACCGCGTCCAACCAGGAGATGCTCACCGCCGCCCTGGACGGGCTCGTCGAGCGGTACGGGCTCGGCGGAGAGCAGCTCGGGGAGTTCGTGGCGGGTGCCGTGCTCAAGCACAGCCGCGACTTCAATCTGGCGCGTGAGGTCGTCCTGGGGTCGGGGCTCGACCCGCGTACGCCCGCCTACGACGTCCAGCAGGCCTGCGGGACCGGGCTGCAGGCCGTCATCGCAGCCGCCAACAAGATCGCCGTGGGCGCGATCGACTGCGCGGTCGCCGGTGGCGCCGACACCACGAGCGATGCGCCCCTCGGCGTGAACGACCGGCTCCGCCGCATCCTCCTGGAGGCGCGCCGCGCCCGGTCCGCCGGGGCCCGGGTGAAGGCCCTCGCCAAGATCCGGCCCTCGCATCTCGTCCCGGACATTCCTCGCAACTCCGAGCCCCGCACCGGGCTTTCGATGGGCGAGCACGCGGCGGTCACGGCCCGCGAGTGGGGTGTACGGCGCGAGGACCAGGACGCTCTCGCCGCCGCGAGCCACCAGCGGCTGGCCGCTGCGTACGAGCGTGGATTCCTCGACGATCTCCTCACCCCTTACCGGGGGCTCGACCGCGACCAGAATCTGCGGCCCGGATCCACCGTGGAGAAACTCGCCACGCTCAAGCCGGTGTTCGGGACCGACCACCCGGCGGACGCGACCATGACCGCAGGGAACTCCACCCCGCTGACCGACGGCGCGGCGACCGTGCTGCTCGCGAGCGAGGAGTGGGCGCGCGAGCGCGGGCTCGCGCCGCTCGCGTATCTGACCGTGTACGAGACCGCCGCTGTGGACTATGTGGGCGGTGGGGAGGGGCTGTTGATGGCTCCCGCGTACGCCGTCCCGCGCATGCTGGAGCGCGCCGGGCTGACAATCGACGACTTCGACCTCTTCGAGATCCACGAGGCCTTCGCCTCCCAGGTCCTCGCCACCCTGGCCTCCTGGGAGAAGCAGGGTCTCGCCCCCGTCGACCGGGCGAAGCTCAACGTCGCCGGGTCATCCCTCGCCACCGGCCACCCCTTCGCGGCGACCGGCGCCCGCATCGTCGCGACCCTCGCCAAGCTTCTCTCGGAGCGGGACGCTCCCGGGCGAGGCCTCATCTCCGTCTGCGCCGCGGGCGGTCAGGGAGTCACGGCGATTCTCGAACGGCCCTGACCGGCCTTCCCGTTCCGCCCCGCACGCCCCCACCAGAGGAGCCGCACGTGACCACGTCTCTTTCCCAGGTCCAGCCGCGGATGCGGACCGTAGCCGGTGTCGTACGGGAAGTCTCCGTGCCCGCGCTCGTGAAGCCCGTCGCCCACGGCTCGCTCGCCGAGATTCCGTACGACAATGCCCGCGAGGCCCCCGGCGAGGCCGTCCTCAGCCGGAAGCAGGCGGACGGGAGCTGGCGTGACGTCACCGCCAGGGACTTCGCGGCGGAGGTCCAGGCGGTGGCCAAGGGGCTGATCGCGGAGGGGCTGCGGCCCGGCGAGCGCATCGCGATCATGGCCCGTACGACCTACGAGTGGACGCTCCTCGACTTCGCCGCCTGGGCGGCGGGTCTGGTCACCGTCCCCATCTACCCGACCTCGTCCGCCTTCCAGGCCCGCTGGATCCTGCAGGACTCGGGCGCGGTGGCCTGTGCGGTGGAGAACAAGGAGCAGGCGCGGGTCATCAGTGCCGAGCGGCGTCAGATACCGGGGCTCGCGCATCTGTGGGAGTTCGACACGGGCGCGGTGAGCGTGCTGAAGCAGGCGGGGCGCCATGTCCCCGACGAGGAGGTGGCCGCGCGGCGGGCCGCGCTCGCGCCGTCGTCCGTGGCCACCCTCATCTACACCTCGGGGACGACGGGCCGGCCCAAGGGGTGCGTCCTGACCCACGCCAACTTCTTTGCCGAGGTGGACAATTCGATCGAGCTGCTGCACCCGGTCTTCAAGTCGGTGAGCAAGGAGCCGGCGTCCACGCTGCTCTTCCTGCCGCTGTCGCACGTCTTCGGGCGGATGGTCGCGATCGGGTGCCTGCGGGCGCGGGTACGGCTCGGGCATGCGCCGAGCATCCAGACGGAGGATCTGCTGGCGGATCTGGCGGGGTTCAGGCCGACGTTCCTGCTGGCCATTCCGTATGTGCTGGAGAAGGTCTACAACACCGGGCGGGCGACCGCCGAGAAGATGGGCCGGGCCTCGTCGTTCGACCGTGCGGCGCGGATCGCGCAGCGGTACGGGGAGGCGGTCGAGGCGCGCGAGCACGGGACGGGGGGCGGCCCCGGATTCTGGCTGCGGGTCGGCCGTGCGCTCTACGACCCGCTGGTCTACCGGCGGATCAGGGCGGCGCTCGGCGGCAAGGTCAAGTACGCGATCTGCGGCGGATCCCCGCTCGGCCACCGGCTCGCTGCGTTCTACGCGGGCGCCGGCATCGAGATCTTCGAAGGGTACGGACTGACGGAGACGACGGCGGCCGCGACCGTCACCCCGCCGCTCAAACCCCGTCTGGGGACGGTGGGCTGGCCGCTCCCCGGCACGGCGGTGCGGATCGCGGACGACGGGGAGGTGCTGCTGAGCGGCGGGCAGGTCTTCGGCGGGTACTGGGCGCCCGAGCTGGGCCAGGCGGTGCCGGCGTCGGGTGACGAATGGTTCGCGACGGGGGACGTCGGCGAGCTCGACGCGGACGGATACCTCACGATCACCGGGCGCAAGAAGGACATCATCATCACCTCCGGCGGGAAGAACGTGGCGCCCGCGCCGCTGGAGGACTGGCTGCGGGCGCATCCGCTGGTCGGGCAGTGCATGGTCGTCGGCGACAACCGCTCCTTCATCACCGCGCTGATCACGCTGGAGCCGGACGGGCTCGCGCACTGGCGGCGGATGCGCCGGAAGACCGAGGTGCCGATGCGTGAACTGGTGCGGGACGAGGAGCTGTTGGCGGCGTTGCAGCGTGCGGTGGACGAGGCGAACCGCCTGGTGTCGCGGCCGGAGTCGATCCGTAAGTTCACTGTTCTGCCGGTGGACTTCACGGAGGAGAGCGGGCATCTGACGCCGTCGCTGAAGCTGAAGCGGGCGGCGATCGCGAAGGACTTCGCGGCGGAGATCGAGGCGCTGTACGGGCGGTGAGCGGTGAGCGGTGAGCGGTCAGCCGGTCCGGGGGTGTGCGCGCCCCCGGACCGCTCCGGTCACCCGACTTTCGCGTCCCAGTCGATCCGGTGGTCGAACTGCCATGCCGTCTTCTCCGGCTTGGCCAGTTTCATCAGGCCCGGCATCAGCAGGTCGCGGATCACCCGGCCCACCGGGCCCGCCGACTTGTCGCTGTTCGTGCGGGCGCCCAGCTTGATGATCCGCTCGACGCGCGGGCGGCGCAGTCGCTCGTACGCATCGAAGGCCGGCCCGTACGGCAAGTCCCGCAGGCAGCGCGCCAGTTCCACCGCGCTCTCGGTGGCGATGGACGCGCCCTGGCCCGAGCTGGACGAGGCCGCGTGGGCCGCGTCGCCGATCAGGGTCATCCGGCCGCGGGACCAGGTGGGCAGTGAGGGCGGCATGTTCTCGACCGGGCCGGTGATCAGCAGGTCGTCGGCGGGAGTGCGGGCGATCATGTCGGGCGCCGGCGTGCGGTCGTCGGCGAAGAGCGTACGCAGCCTGCGCAGCCACTCCTCCGCGCCGATCGCCTGCGCCTCGGCCAGGGTCATCGGCTCGCGGCGCGGGACGTTGGCGAACCAGACGGCGGAGGAGTCGTCGAACACCTGGTAGCCGAAGAAGGCGTGCTTGCCGAAGCACATGGACATCACACCGTCCGTCGTCGGCAGCCCGGTGTCGTGCATCCGGGCGCCGAAGGAGACCAGGCCCGCGTAGTGCGGGGAAGGGGCCGCCGGGTCGATGAGGGTGCGGACCGTGGAGCGGATGCCGTCGGCGCCGATGAGGATGTCGGCGGCCGCCTCCGTACCGTCGGCGAACCGTGCGGTGATCGAGGAGTCGGTCTCGGCGGCGTCCACCAGGCGTTTGCCGTGGACGATGCGGAGGGAGCGGCGGGCGGCCTCCGCGTAGATCTCGCGGTAGAGGTCCGCGCGCCAGACGAACCGCATCGGGGGCAGCCGGTCGGGCGGGGCGAACCGGGCGAGCTCTCTGCCGTTCCAGCTGCGCAGCGCCATGGAGGTGACCGGGATGCCGATGGTGCGTACGAGGTCGCCCGCGCCGATCGTGTCGAGGGCGAACTGGCCGTTGGGGGCGATGCTCATGCCGCCGCCCACGGTGTCCGCCGTCGAGTCGTAGGCCTCGTACACGGTCGCCTCGATGCCGGCCTTCTGCAGCGCCATCGCGGCGACGGGGCCCGCGATGCCGCCGCCGATGACGACGGCCGTGCGGGTGGGTCGGGTGTTGGTGGTCATGACCGGTGCCCCCTGGTCGGGTCGTCGATCGTCGGGACGCAGCCGAAGCGGTGGACGCGGCGCAGGTCCTGGACGTACGCGCGGGAGAACATCGCCGAAAGGAGCGCGATGCCGCCGCGGTGGACACGGATCTCGCTGTTCGTGGCGGAGCCGGAGAGGCGGATGCGGCGGCCGGCCTTGTCGCCGGTGGAGCTCGCCGCGGAGTCCTTGATCCGTCCCCGGTCGGTCCAGCTCAGGTCCCAGTGGTCGATCGCGGTGTCGTCGGCGACGAGCAGCTTGACCATGGCCCGGTCGAGGTCCAGGTGGATCTCGATGTCGTCGGGGAGGTCGGGGGAGCGGAGGTCGAGAACGGTCGCGCCGCTGCGGGCCTTGATCTCGAAGTGGCCGGCGTCGGTCCAGTTGCCGAGGTGCTTGATGGAGGTGTGGTCGCTGTGGATGCGCTCTGTGGAGGTCATGGATAAATAGTTGCACTGAAACTAGTTGCTCGTCAACTAGTTTGGGTGAGGCTAGTATCGATCGCATGAACGCGACCCCGCCCCGCAGCTCACCGCTCGCCCTCACCGTCCTGGCCCTGCTGCACTACAAGCCGCTGCACCCGTACGGAATCCAGCGGCTGATCAAGGACTGGGGCAAGGAGCAGGTCGTCAATGTGAGCCAGCGCGCGAGCCTCTACCGGACCATCGAGCGGCTGAACGGCGCCGGGCTCATCGCCGTCAAGGAGACCGGGCGCGACCAGCAGTACCCCGAGCGCACCGTGTACGAGGTGACGGACGCGGGACGCGACACCGCGCGCGTCTGGCTGGAGGAGATGCTGGGGGCGCCGAAGGCGGAGTTCCCGGAGTTCCCGGCCGCCCTGTCCAATCTGCTGCTGCTCTCGCCCGAGGAGATGGCGGACGTGCTGGAGCGGCGGGCGGCCGCGCTCGCGGACAAGCTCGACGCGCTGGAGAGCGCCCTGGTCAAGGAGAAGGAGCAGGGCCTGCCGCGCGTCACGCGGCTGGAGACGGAGTATCTGCGGGCCGTGACGGACGCGGAGCTGGAGTGGGTGCGCGCGGTGGTCAAGGACCTGCGTGCGGGCAAGCTCGCATGGACGAAGGAGGGCCTGGACGCCTTCGCGGACGGGGTCGCCGAACAGCAGTGAGCCCGCCCCGGCGTGGTGCCTGGACGGGCTTCGGGCTTGCGGGCTGCGGGCTGCCGGCGCGGTGGCCGGTCTTCCGGTGGCCGCCGATCAGCGGGTCGCGCGCCACTCCTCGACCATGGCGTCCACGTCGAAGCGCTTGAGGCGCAGAGGCGGTCCGGGCGGCGGGAAGCGGGTCGCCGCGTCGATCCTGACGTTCACCTCGGTGAGGATCCGCCGCACCTGGCCTTCCGACCGCGCCTCCGCGACCGCCTCCACCGCGTCCTCGGCCTCCTTGCGCAGGGCCAGCGCCGGCGGCAGCACGGCGACGCCCTCGCGGTGCATCTTGCCCTTGATCCACCAGAGTTCGTCGTACGGAGCCTTCTCGTCCGGAAGCGGCTTCCCGAAGCCGGGCAGGTCCTTGAAGTCGCCGCGGTCCGACGCGTCCCTGATCTGCTTGTCGATCCAGGACTCGAAGTTGACGCCCGGGGGCTTGCGGTCGGTCACCTGGAGGTCCTCCCGTCGGGATGGATGGGGCAGCCGCCGGACACCCTCTGACCGCGGCCGCCCCCTCACCGTACCTCCGTGCGAATCACCCGGTCCTGATCAGCAGTTGCCGGGCGCCGCACGGCCCGCGAACCGGTCCGCCAGCCAGTTCGCGCCCGGCAGCGCCCCCACCGTCACCCCGCCGATGTGCCCGAGCAGGGGATACGACTTCCACTGCACGCGCGCGCCCTTCGCGCACCAGTCGGCGCGCAGCTGCTCGCCCACCTTGTACGGAATGAGCTCGTCGACCCCGCCGTGGTAGAGGTAGACGGGCGCGTCAGGGGCCTTCGTCCCCAGGCGCGAGGAGTTCAGCCGCGCCTGCCAGTCCGGTTGGTCCAGGGGGTTGTTCACCGTCACGTCGGAGATGTGCTGGAAGAGCCCGGCCACCGCGCCCTCCGCGACGCAGTTCTTCTTCATGTACTCGACGTAGCCGCGCCCCTTGGCGTTGAGGTACGTGTCCAGGTGGAGTTCGGGGAAGGCCGCGTTCTGGCCGGTCGCCGCCATCAGGACCAGACCCGCCCCGATCCCGCCGTCGTTGTACGCGGCCACCTTCAGCAGGTCGGCCGGCACACCGCCGGTGACCGTGCCCGCGACCTTCAGCTCGGGGGCGTACGTGTCGTGCAGTTCGGCGGCCCAGCTGCTCGCCTGCCCGCCCTGCGAGTACCCCATGATCCCGACCGGGGAGTCGGCGCCCACCCCCGCGATGCCCAGGCGCTGCGCGGCCCGTGCCGCGTCCAGCATCGCCTGGCCCTCGGAGCGGCCGACGGCGTACGTGTGGTCGCCGGGGGTGCCGAGCCCCTCGTAGTCGGTGACGGCGACGGCCCAGCCCTTCTGGACGACCTGGTTGATGAGCGTGGCCTCGACGGCCGTGCCGGTGGGGAAGTTGGCGCTCGGCGCGCACCGGTCGCCCAGGCCGACGGTTCCGACGGCGTACGTGACGACCGGCCGCGTTCCCTTCTTCCCGTCGTCGGGGACGATGACCGTCCCGGAGACGACATTCGGGGCGCCCGTCGCGCTCGTCGAGCGGTAAGTGATGTGCCAGGCCGAGGTGTTGGTGGGCTGCAGCGGCAGCGGATGGAAGGCGGTCGGCGCGACGGAGACGATGTCCCCTGGTGCGCCTGTCTCGCTCGAAGCCGAGGCGGTCGCCGAGGCGGTCGCCGAGGCGGTCGCGGGGGCGATCCCCGCCACGGTGAGCGCGGCCACGACGGCGAGCGCTCCGATACGTACGTGCATGCGGCTCTCCCAACGGTCCAGTGGTACTGGGTTCGTTGAGGAGAACGTAGTGACCGGCCGGTAGGTATCGCGCTGACCGCGCGGCTCACCTTTACTGACGCGATGTCTCATGGGAGCTGACGCGGTACGCCCCCGGAGTCGTCCCCGTCCACCGCCGGAACGCCCGGTGGAACGAGGTGTCCTCGGAGAACCCCAGCCGCGCCGCCAGCTCCGCGATCGGCTCCTGCCCCTCCGCGAGACCCGCGATCGCGGCATCGCGCCGCACGGTGTCCTTGAGCTGCTGGTACGAGGTCGCCTCCCGCGCGAGCCGCCGCCGCAGCGTCGCAGGACTGAGCGCGAGCCGGGCCGCCACCTCGCCCAGGCCCGGCAGCCTGGGGGACTCGCGCAGGGCACGCGCCAGGGTGCGCTGGACCTGCTCGGCGACGGTCGTCCCGTACGCGCGCCGGCTCAGCAGCTCGAAGGGGGAGCGGCGCAGCATGACGTCGAGCGCGGGCTCGTCGCGTACGAGAGGAGCGCTCAGCCAGTGCGCGGCGAAGGCGGCGGTGGTGCGGTCCTCGCCGAAGCGGACCGGGCAGCCGAACAGCTCCTCGTACTCGTCGCCGTGCGGGGGCGGCGGATAGCCGAAGCCGGCCCCGGCGAGCGGGATGCGGCGGCCGACCAGCCAGCTGCAGAGCCGGTGCCAGATGATGACGAGGCACTCGGTGAGGAAGCGGTCCTCGTCGCGGCCGAGGTCGTTCCGTACGGTGAACACGGCTGTCCCGTCCGGCTGTTGGTGCAGCGAAAGTTCCGGACCGCCGGGAAAGAGACCGTAATAGGTGATTCCGCGGGCCACGGCCGTGCCCAGGTCGCGGCAGCCGAGCGTGGCGTAACACATCATCGCGAAGGTGCCGGGCCTGCTGACCGTGGCGCCGAGCCCCAGGAACTCGTCCTGCGTCGCCCGGTACAGCGCCCTGAAGAGCCGGGCGAACTGTACGGAGGTGACCCGTGCGCGGTCGTCGCCGAGCAGCAGCGGCGGGATCCGCGCCTCCTGCAGGAGCGGCACGGTGTCGAGGCCGCGGCGTTCGGCGCCGCCGAGCACGGCCCGTACGTGGTGCACGGTGATCGTCCGCCTGTCCATGGCCGTCGACGGTAGCGAGGATTGCGCGCAGAGGTCAGCCCGGCTGACGTTTCCGGTCATTCCCGCAGGCGGCCCGCCGTCCCTACCGTCGGGTGCATGACCCCGACCGAGAGCCGCTCCGGCGAGAGCCGACGTCCGAAGACCCTGGCCGTGTTCACCGAGTGGACGGGGGAACGGTACGGAGGCATCCCGGCCCTCAGCGGCGGCACAGGCGGCACGTTCCGGATGTCGTACACCGAACTGCGCGACGAGGTACGGGAGATCGGCCGCAGGCTGGTCTCCCTGGGCGTCGCCCCCGGCGACCGTATCGGCATCCTCTCCGAGACGCGCCCCGAGTGGACGCTCACGCACTTCGCGGCCTTCGCCGCGGGCGCGGTCGTCGTCCCCGTCTATCCGACGGCGGGCGAGGAGGAGGTCGTCTGGGTGCTCGGGGACTCCGGTGCGGTGGCGGTGATCTGCGAGGACGGGGCGCAGGCGGCGCGCGTGGAGGCCGTACGCGACCGACTGCCCGCCCTGCGCGACGTCCTCCTGCTGACCGAACTCCCCCTGCTCCCCGCCCCGGTGGACCTCCCCGAGCTTCTTGGCCGCGCCGCGGCGGTCAAACCCGGTGACCTGTGCTCGATCGTGTACACCTCGGGCACCACGGGCCCGCCCAAGGGCTGCCGCCTCACCCACGCCAACCTCGGTGCGGTCCTGGAAGCCAACCTGGACGTCGTCGACGGCGGCCCGGGCGACTGCACCTACCTCTACCTGCCCCTCGCCCATCTCCTCGCCCAGCTCATCGAGTTCACCACGCTCATGTACGGCGGCGAGCTCGCGATCTTCGGCGGCCGTATCGAGGACGTGGTGCAGGAGCTGGCCGAGGTGAAGCCGACCCATCTGCCGTCCGTGCCCCGCCTCTTCGAGAAGATCCATTCGGTGGTCCGGTCCCTGGCGGAGGCCCAGGAGGGCGGCGGCGCCCGCTTCGACGAGGCCGTGCGCGTCGGCATCCTGGCCGCGGACGGCGCCCTTCCGCCCGAACTGGCGGAGGATCACGCGGTATACGACCAGACCCTCTATTCCCCGGTCCGCGCGGCCTTCGGCGGCCGGCTCCGCTCGGCGGTGACCGGGGCCGCGCCCATCGCGCCCGCGACCATGGACTTCCTGCGGGCGTGCGGGATCCCGGTGTACGAGGGGTACGGCATGACGGAGTCGGGCGGCGTCATCGCCCTCAACCACCCCTCGGCGAACCGCCCCGGCACGGTGGGCCGCGCCATTGCCGGCTGCGAGATCACGATCGCCGCCGACGAGGAGGTGCTGGCCCGGGGCCCGATGGTCTTCCCCGGCTACCACGCCAACTCCGAGGCCACGGCGGCGGCGCTGGACGAGGACGGCTGGCTGCACACGGGTGACCTGGGTGCGCTGGACGCCGACGGCTACCTGACGATCACGGGCCGCAAGAAGGACCTGATCATCACGTCCGCGGGCAAGAACCTCTCCCCGTCCCAGGTGGAGCTGGCGATCGCCCGTTCCCCGTACGTCGCGCACGCGGTGATGATCGGCGACCACCGCCCGTACCCGGTCGCGCTGATCACGGTGGACGTGGAGGCGGTGGCGGGCCGGGACGACGTACGACAACGGGTCCAGGAGGCGGTGGACGCGGCGAACGAGACGGTCTCGCGGCCGGCACGGATCAGGGCGTTCGCGATCCTGGAGGAGGACTTCACGGTCGGGACCGGGGTCCTCACTCCGACGCTGAAGGTGCGGAGGGGGAGGGTGCAGGAACGCTACGCGAAGGAGATCGAGGAGCTGTACGGGGCCGGCCCCGAGCCCCGGTGAGCGGGGGCCGGGGCACGACCCCGCCCGCACAAAGGCAGGAGCCCCGCAACGTACGGACAAGTCCGCACAGAGCAGGGCTCCTTGGGTGGTGCTATCCCGACCGCGATCCGATCGGCCCGGGCAACTAGGCCGGGGTGACGTTCTCCGCCTGCGGACCCTTCGGGCCCTGCGTGACGTCGAAGTTCACGACCTGGTTCTCCTCAAGCGAGCGGAAACCAGACGCGTTGATCGCGGAGTAGTGGACGAAGACATCCGGGCCGCCGCCGTCCTGGGCGATGAAGCCGAAGCCCTTTTCAGCGTTGAACCACTTCACGGTTCCGGTAGCCATAAGCCCTCCTTGGGCCACTGGGTTGCCCTGCTCCAGAACCTGCTAAGAAGTCTGAAAACTACAAAAGCCTGCGGGTTACATGCTCCGCAGGCTCTGTACTGCAAGGGAAACCAAACTGCAACTTGCGGCGAGACTAGCACGCAGAATCGGGGCTGCGGAAGAGGGAAAGATCACTCACCGCAGATGTTTGCCCAACCCTTGGCGACGGCCCTGAAGAGCGATCCGAGGAGCGCTCCGAGGCCCCCAGAGAGGCCCGCCAGGCCCCTCCCCGCACGGCAGGTCTAGTCTCGCGATGTGGACATTTCTCGCAGCCGGCCCCGCGTCGGACACATCCAGTTCCTGAACTGTCTGCCCCTGTACTGGGGGCTGGCCCGGACCGGGACCCTGCTCGATCTCGAGTTGAGCAAGGACAGTCCCGAGAAGCTCAGCGAGCAGCTGATCCGCGGTGATCTCGACATCGGCCCGGTCACGCTCGTGGAGTTCCTGAAGAACGCCGACGACCTGGTCGCCTTCCCCGACATCGCGGTCGGCTGCGACGGCTCCGTGATGTCCTGCGAGATCGTCTCCCAGGTCCCGCTGGAGCAGCTCGACGGGGCGCGGGTGGCGCTCGGCTCGTCCTCCCGTACGTCGGTGCGCCTGGCCCAGCTCCTCCTGGAGGAGCAGTACGGCGTGCGGCCCGACTACTACCAGTGCCAGCCCGACCTCGCGCTGATGATGCGCGAGGCGGAGGCCGGCGTCGTCATCGGCGATGTGGGCCTGCGCGCGTACCTCCGCGATCTGCCCAGCCCCGAGCTGGCCGTCCACGACCTCGGCCGGATGTGGAAGGACCACACGGGGCTGCCGTTCGTCTTCGCCGTCTGGGCGGTCCGCAAGGACTACCTGGCGCGCGAGCCGGAGATGGTGCGCGAGGTGCACCGGGCGTTCCTGGCCTCGCGTGACCTCTCCCTCGAAGAGGTGGGAAAGGTCGCCGAGCAGGCGGCGCGCTGGGAGTCGTTCGACGCGGCCACGCTGGAGCGTTACTTCACGACGCTCGACTTCCGCTTCGGTCCCGAACAGATCGCGGGCGTACGGGAGTTCGCACGCAGGGTCGGTCCGACGACCGGATTCCCGGCCGATGTGAACGTGGAACTGCTCACCCCCTGAACGCGGTCTACGCTCCTGGAGCAGGAGAGTGGGACTGCCGAGGGGGACGAGGCACAGCATGCAGCCGCTCGAAGCGGGCGAACCAGGGACCATCGGCGCGTACCGGCTGCTGGGACGGCTGGGTGCGGGCGGGATGGGACGCGTCTATCTGGGGCGCAGCGCGGGCGGCCGTACGGTCGCGGTGAAGGTCGTCCATCCGCATTACGCGCTGGACGAGGAGTTCCGGGCCCGTTTCCGGCGCGAGGTGGAGGCGGCCCGCAGGGTCGGGGGAGCGTGGACGGCCCCTGTGCTTGATGCGGACCCGGAGGCTCCTGTTCCGTGGGTGGCGACGGGGTACGTGGCGGGCCCGCCGCTCTCCCAGGCGGTCGCGGGCCACGGGCCGTTGCCCGAGCATGCGGTACGCACGCTGGGCGCGGGTCTGGCGGAGGCGCTCGCCGCCGTCCACCATCTCGGACTCGTACACCGTGATGTGAAGCCGTCCAACGTGCTGCTGACCGTGGACGGCCCCCGGCTGATCGACTTCGGCATCGCCCGCGCCACCGACGGCACCGCCTCGCTCACCTCGACGGGCGTCTCGATCGGTTCGCCCGGCTACATGTCGCCGGAGCAGATCCTCGGCAAGGGCGTCACGGGTGCGGCGGACATCTTCTCGCTGGGTGCGGTCCTCGCGTACGCGGCCACGGGCGCACCGCCCTTCCCCGGGGACTCCTCGGCCTCCCTCCTCTACAAGGTGGTGCACGAGCAGCCCGAACTGGACGGTGTTCCGGAGGGGTTGAGGGATCTGGTCGCCTCCTGTCTGGCGAAGGACCCGGCCGGGCGGCCCTCGCCCCGCGAGGTCGCCGAGCGGCTGGCGCCGGAGGGGGCGGCGGCGCTGGTCGCGGCCGGCTGGCTGCCGGCGGCGCTGGTCGAGGAGGTGAGCCGTACGGCGGTACGGCTCCTGGACCTGGAGCCGGCCGCGGAGCATCCCCAGGATTCGGGGCCGATCCCCTTCACCAGCGCGGCGGTCGCCGGCTCCTTCGGGCCGCCCGACCCGTCCTTCGCCGCCGCTGCCGTCGCCGATGCGGTGCCCACGCCGCCCCCGGGCCGGCTCTCCGTCTCGGTCACCGCGGCCGCGCAGCCCGAGGGGAGCCGTGGCCGCAGGGTCAGCTGTACGGTCGCGCTGGCCGTCGCGGGCGCGCTGGCGGCGGTGTCGGTGGGCGGGACTGTGCTCTACAACGGGCTGCGGGACCAGGGCGGTTCGCACGGGGACGACACGGCGGCCAACCCGCCCGGCACGGGATCGACCCCCGGCCCGGCGTCGTCCGCGTCACCCACCTCGACACCGTCAGGAACGCCGTCCGGAACGTCGTCGCAGGCCCCCGGACCCGGATCGGTACCGGCCGCGTACACCGGCAACTGGCAGGGTCAGGTCACGGTCAGCGTCCTGGGTAAACCGCTTCCTGCGGGCACGCTCACGGTCGTGCTCAAGGCGGGCAGGACCGGCGAGGAGATCGGCACGGCCAGCCAGGTGGACGCGCTGGGCACCTCGGTCTGTGTGGACGCTCTCGTACTGAAGAAGGTGAGCGGCGGCGAGCTGGTCGCCGACGGCACCGCCCGCAACAAGCCGGGCGACGCGGACAAGTGCACGTCGGGTACGCATCCGGTCCGGCTCAAGCTCACCGGCGGCAAGCTCACGTACACCTCGGCCAACCCCGAGGGCGGCAACCCTTACGGCACGCTGGCCCGCCAGGACGGCTGACCGCCGGCGGCCTCAGCCCTCGGCGCGCTTGACCTCGGCGTCGTGATGCCGCAGCGCCGTGATGGCCGTACCGGTGGCGAGGAGCGCGGCGCCCGCGGCGGACAGCGGCACGGACAGGACCAGGGCGGTGACGGGGCCCGTCCAGTCGCGGTCGGCCTCGCAGTGCATGGCGCGGTCGTGGTCGTCGTCGTCACCGATGTAGACGTCCCTACGCTCGGAGAAGGCAGGCGCCGAACAGTCCACCTTCCAGGTGGTAGAGGTGAACGGCGCGAACATCTGCCAGGCGGCGTAGATCCAGATCACCCCGGCGACACAGAGCAGTCCGGTGCCCCAGCCCCTGAGCCGCTGGGACTTGGCCAGGAAGTTCTGCTCGACAGCCAAGGGATGCACGGAAACTCCTTGTAACGGGGGCGAGTTGACGCGCAGACCCTACCCAGGCTGTCCGGGCAGCGTGCCCACGGGGACCTCGGCGTCGCGCGCCTTGTCGCCCACGGTCAGCTGGTCGCCGTAGCCGGCCTCGGTCCATATGAACTTCTTGAACTGCTCAGGTGTCAGCACGCCCCACCACGGGGCGGCGGCGGGGCAGAACACCGACTCGCAGCCGTAGCAGTAGTGCGCGGGCCGCCACAGCCAGTCGGCCCGGGCCTGGCCCGCCTGCTCGGCGGCCATTTCGCGGCGGTCGCCGCGGATCACCACGACCGTCCCGATCGCGAGCACGATCGCCAGGGCCACGCCGCCGAGGACGTACAGCGGCTTCTCCTGCTGGACACCCGTGTACGCGAGGCCGACGCCGAGCCCGGTCAGGACCAGCCCCTCCAGACCGTGGATGAAGCCGTCGCCGGACTTGTCCGGGCCCTTCGCCAGCCGGGTCAGCAGGTTCTTACGCGCGGCTCCTTTGCCGGTCCTCGCCGCCTCGACCGTACGGACTTCGGAGCTTCCGCAGCGCGGGCAGCGGACATCAACGTGGCTGTGCGCACTCTCGGTTGACATCTGGGCAACGTTACGGGAAGGCATCCCTGTGGCGCCCCCTGCATCGACAGCCCCGGCATTCTCCTACTGTGTCCACGACCACGCCCGACATCACACCCGAAGGACTGCCCGCTATGGACGAGTTGCAGCCGGATGATCCCCAGACGCTCGGTTCCTACCGGATGTTGAGCGTCCTGGGAGCGGGCGGCATGGGCAAGGTCTATCTGGCGCGCTCGCCCGGCGGACGTACGGTCGCGGTGAAGGTCGTACGCCCCGAACTCGCCGCCGACCAGGACTTCCGGCAGAGATTCCGGCACGAGGTCGAGATAGCCAGGGCCGTCTCGGGCCGCTACACCGCGCCCGTCGTGGACGCCGATCCCGAGGCGCCGCTGCCCTGGCTGGCGACCGCGTACGTCCTGGGCCCCGACCTCACGGACGTGGTGACCGCCCACGGCGCGCTGCCCGAGCACACGGTGCGGGCGCTGGGCGCGGGTCTCGCCGCGGCCCTCCAGGAGATCCACGCGGCGGGCCTCATCCACCGCGACCTCAAGCCGTCCAACGTCCTGCTGGCCGCCGACGGCCCGCGCGTCATCGACTTCGGCATCGCGCGGGCGGTGGACGGAAGTCGTATGACCCAGACGGGAGTTGTGGTCGGTTCACCCGGCTACATGCCGCCCGAGCAGGCGCTCGGCCAGGACGTCGGGGTCGCGGGCGACATCTTCTCCTTCGGCGCGGTCCTCGCCTTCGCCGCCACAGGACGCAATGTCTTCGGCGAGGGCATGGCCCCTGCCGCGATGCTCTACCAGGTGGTCCACGCGGAGCCCGACCTCACCGGCACCCCGCCGATGCTGACCGGCCTGATCCGCGCCTGCCTCGCGAAGGACCCGGCCGCCCGCCCGTCCCCCGCGGAGATCATCAACTCCCTTGCCCCCGGCGGCACGGGACAGGTCCTTGCGGACTGGCTGCCCTCCTCGGTCTCCTCGACGATCGCCACGCACGCCTCGCGCATCCTGGACCTGGAGACCCCGGCGGCCGGGAACACCCCGATCCCCGTACCGGGCCCCGGCCAGGGCTTCGGCCCCGCACCCGCGATGCAGACGGTCCTCGACAACCCGGGCGCGACCGCACCCCAGCCGCAGGCTCCGTCCCGCCGCCGCTTCATCGGCATCGCGGCGGGCGGCGTGGCCGGTGTGGCCGTCGTCGGAGCGGGCGCGGTGTGGGCGGTGAACCGCAATGACGGCAAGAAGGGCGACGACGCCAAGGACAACACGACGGACGGCAAGAAGAAGAAGGCGACGGAGCAGCCCGAGCCCGAGGTCTTCAAGACCCCGCCGAACGGTGTCGCCCCCCAGCCGCTCTGGCACAAGACCCCCGGTCACGACAACCTCAACTTCATGGTCCCGCCGCTCGTCATCGGCACCACGGTCGTCATCAGCGGCGAGGAGATGCAGGGCTACGACGTCGTGCACGGCGCCCGCAAGTGGAAGACGAAGGAGATCCAGCCGACCTCCAGCGCGGGGAAGATCGTCGCGTCCGGCGGGATGTTCTTCGTCGGCAGCGGTGACTACGACGGCGCGCTCGTCGGCTTCGACGCGCAGACCGGCAAAGAGGCCTGGCGCACCCGGCTGGGCGGCAAGCTGACCGCCAAGCCCCCCATCGGCGCCGACGACCGGCAGATCTACGGCATCGCCGAGGTCGACGACCCCGACATCCAGAAGAACGTCACCGCGATCTACGCCGTGAACATCAAGACCCGCAAGGTCGCCTGGCAGGAGACGCGCGACGACGGCACCGAGGACTACGGCTTCGACCTGACGGTCGTCCCCGGCCACCTCGTCTACACCGACGGCCGCAAGAACCTGACCGTCCGCTCCTCCGCCACCGGCAAGCAGCTGTGGAGCAAGAAGGCCGGCGACAGTTCGGTCGCGGAGAAGGTCGCCGTGCACGGCAACACCGTGATCGTCTGCGGCAAGGCGATGCGCGGCTTCGACCTCAGGAACGGCAAGCTCCTGTGGACCCTGTCGCCCAACGGCCGCCGCGGTTTCCAGCCGGCGTTCGTCTTCGACGGCGTCGCGTACGCCTTCGACTACGACAGCGGGGTCTGGGCGGTCAACCCGAAGAACGGCTCGAAGATCTGGATGAGCGACGACCTGGAGAAGAAGCCCTTCTCCTCGTGCCTGGCGAAGGTGGGCGGCAACCTCTACGCGGGATCGTTCTTCGAATCCGGCGGCGTGTACGCGATCGACGCCCGCACCGGCGCCCTGCGGTGGACGTACAACGACGGCCGCAGCGACGAGGACGGCTTCCGGGTGGCGGCCGCGGGCAACCGCCTGCTGGTGGCCCACGCCAATGAGCTGTACGCGGTCCCGGCCGTGTAGAAGGCCTGGCGTAGGCTGGATCGGACGCTGTACGAACCTGTTGAACCCCTGCTGAACCCTTGGGAAGGACCCACCCCGGTGACCGAGAAGGCCGACCTCCAGTCCGTCCTTGACCGTGCCGCCGCAGGCGGGCGCATCACCCCCGAGGAGGCGCTCGACCTGTACCGCGACGCGCCCCTGCACGCGCTGGGCTCGGCGGCCGATGCCGTACGCCGCCGCCGGTACGCCGGGACCGAGCACATCGCGACGTACATCATCGAGCGCAACATCAACTACACGAACGTCTGCGTGACGGCGTGCAAGTTCTGTGCGTTCTACGCGGCCCCCAAGGACACCGACAAGGGCTGGACGCGTGACCTGGACGACATCCTGCGCCGGTGCGCGGAGACGGTCGAGCTGGGCGGGACGCAGATCATGTTCCAGGGCGGACACCACCCGGACTACGGCGTCGAGTACTACGAGAAGCACTTCGCGGCGATCAAGGCCGCGTACCCGCAGCTGGTGATCCACTCGCTGGGCGCGAGCGAGGTCGAGCACATGGCGCGGATCTCCAAGGTGACGGTGGAGGAGGCCATCTCCCGCATCCACGCGGCAGGCCTCGACTCCTTCGCGGGCGCGGGCGCCGAGCTCCTGCCCGAGCGGCCGCGCAAGGCGATCGCCCCGCTGAAGGAGTCCGGCGAGCGCTGGCTGGAGATCATGGAGGCGGCGCACGGCCTGGGCGTCGAATCGACGTCGACCATGCTCATGGGCACGGGTGAGACGAACGCCGAGCGCATCGAGCACCTGCGGATGATCCGTGACGTACAGGACCGGACGGGCGGCTTCCGGGCCTTCATCCCGTACACGTACCAGGCCGAGAACAACCACCTCAAGGGCCGTACGCAGGCGACGATCTTCGAGTACCTGCGCATGATCGCGATCGCGAGGCTCTTCCTCGACAACATCGCGCACATCCAGGGCTCCTGGCTGACGACGGGCAAGGAGGCCGGCCAGCTCTCCCTGCACTACGGCGCGGACGACCTCGGCTCGATCATGCTGGAGGAGAACGTCGTCTCCGCGGCGGGCGCCAAGCACCGCTCCAACCGCATGGAGATCATCGACCTGATCCGCAAGGCGGGCCGGGTGCCGGCGCAGCGCGCGACGACGTACGAGCACCTCGCCGTGCACACCGACCCGGCGAACGACCCGGTCGACGACCGCGTGGTCTCGCACATCTCCTCGACGGCGATCGAGGGCGGCACGGCGCACCCCGAGCTGAAGCTCATCTCCACCAACTAAGGCTGCTGTGCTCACACTTCACACCGCCGAGGCCTCTCCGGAGGCCTCGGTCCTGGTCGACGGGGCGACGATCGCCGCGCTCGGCACGTACGAGGACCTGGCCGCTGCACACCCTGACGCACGGGTGCGCCGGTGGCCGGGGATCTTGGTCCCTGGCCTTCTGAACCCGTACGGGCTCGAAATCCTCGAAGGCACCTACCACCCGGATCCGCGCGAGGCGGACGAGTTCGGCACGGTGCCGCTGGGGGGCGAGCGCGCGCGGGAGATCTTCCGCGCGGACCCGTCCCGACTGGGCGCGAGCGCCCGCCGGGGCATCCAGCGGCTGCTCGCCCACGGCACGGTCGCGGTGGCCGGGGAGCTCCGGGCCCGCCCGGTGGTGGACGCGGTACGCAGAGCGGGCCTGGGCATCGCCCGCCGCCCCGAACGCCTGACCCCGCCGGTCTCCTTCTCCCCGTCGCCACTGATCCTGCTGCCGGCACTGGCGGCGGACGGCCCGGCCCGCTTCGCGGTCTTCGACGTGGCGGACCGCGCGGGGCTGGTGGAGCAGGGTGCGGGCACATGCGTGGCGACGGTGATCGGCGGACGCCTGGTGTACCGGCGGGTGTGACGGGGGTCCTTCCCCAGCCCCGCTCGCCTGAGCCCGTGTCGCGAACATCCCGCGCGTGCGAGCCCAGTCCAGCAAGATCAAGCCCGTCCGGCGTTTGAGGACGAGCGGCCGGAGGCCGCGATCGGGGGGCGCAGGGGGCGAAGCCCCCGCACACCGGGGCCCGGGGGGGGTCCGGGGCTCCGCCCCGGTTTCGGGAAGGGGCGGGGTAGGGGACAGGCCCCGCGCAGCGGCCCCCCGCCGGGGCTCGGAGCCCGTACGACACAATGGTCAAGTGACCCGCGCATCTCTGGACAAGCAGCCGCACGAAGTCGCCTCGATGTTCGACGACGTGGCGGCGAACTACGACCTCACCAACGACGTGCTCTCCCTCGGCCAGGACCGCGTCTGGCGCAAAGCGGTGGCCAAGGCCGTCGACGCGCGCCCGGCGCAGAAGATCCTCGATCTCGCCGCCGGGACCGCCACCTCCTCGATGCCCTTCGCGCAGGCCGGCGCGTACGTCGTCCCCTGCGACTTCTCCATCGGCATGCTCAAGGTCGGCAAGGAGCGCACCCCCTGGCTCCCGATGACGGCCGGCGACGCGACGAAGCTCCCCTTCCGCGACAACGTCTTCGACGCCGTCACGATCTCCTTCGGCCTGCGCAACGTCCAGGACACGGACGCCGGGCTCCGCGAGCTGTACCGGGTGACGAAGCCCGGCGGACGCGTCGTGATCTGCGAGTTCTCGCAGCCGGTCTGGAAGCCGTTCCGCACGGTCTACACCGAGTACCTGATGCGCGCGCTGCCCCCGGTGGCCACCGCCGTGTCGTCCAACCCGGACGCGTACGTCTACCTCGCCGAGTCCATCCGCGCCTGGCCCGACCAGCCGGCCCTCGCAGCGAAGCTGCAGCAGGCAGGCTGGTCGAACGTGGCCTGGCGCAACCTCACAGGCGGGATCGTCGCACTGCACCGAGGGACCAAAGCGGCCTGAACCTAAAGCCGCAGGACATACCGGTACCCCCGCGTCTGCGACCTGGGCACGACAAACGTCTCCGCACGTTCCATGCCCAGCCGCCGCGTCACCGCGATGGACCGCTCGTTCCGGGCGTTGACCATCGCGTGTACGACACCGACCCCCGCCCCCCGCACCCGCTCCAGCGTGGTGCGGGCGGCGGCGGTCACGTACCCCTTCCCCCAGTACGCGCGCCCCAGCCGCCACCCGATCTCGATCTCGCCCACCGGGCCGAACTCCGGGTCGGCCCACGGCTGCGCGCCGGTGAAGCCCATCACCTCGCCCTCCGGGTCGAGCATCGTCCAGAAGCAGAAGCCGTGTTCGGCGTCATGTCTCCGCTGCCGGGCGGTCAGCTCCTCGTACACGGAGAGCTCCGTACCCTTCCCGCCGTGGAACTCCATCACCTCCGGATCATTGAAGACCCGGTGCCAGGCGTAGGCGTCTTCCTCGGTCGGCACACGCAGCGAAACGACGGGGTCGGTCACTTGGCACTCACCCTTCGGATTTCCGATCACGGCACCCCCATAGACTGCCCATGACCGGTGCCGATCGGCACGCGATTTCGAGTCTTCGGGAGACCCCGCCGTGACCGAGCCCCTCTCCGGACACAGCGCAGATGTGATCGTCGTCGGGGCAGGCCCAGCCGGCTCCACCACCGCGTACTACCTCGCCAAGGCCGGTCTGGACGTTCTCCTCCTGGAGAAGACCGCCTTCCCGCGCGAGAAGGTCTGCGGCGACGGCCTCACCCCGCGCGCCACCAAGCAGCTCGTCTCGATGGGGATCGACATCTCCGAGGAAGCGGGCTGGCTGCGCAACAAGGGCCTGCGCATCATCGGCGGCGGTGTGCGCCTCCAGCTGGACTGGCCGGAACTCGCCTCGTTCCCGGACTACGGACTCGTCCGCAAGCGCGACGACTTCGATGAGCAACTGGCGCGCCAGGCGCAGAAGGCGGGCGCCCGTCTCCACGAGCGCTGCAACGTCGGCGCCCCGATCATCGACGACCGCACGGGCCGCATCACCGGCGTGAACGCCAAGCTCGGCGAGGAGAAGACCCCGGTCACCTTCCACGCGCCGCTCGTGGTCGCCGCAGACGGCAACTCCACGCGCCTGTCGGTCGCGATGGGGCTGCACCGCCGCGAGGACCGCCCGATGGGCGTCGCGGTCCGTACGTACTTCACCTCGCCCCGCCACGACGACGACTACCTGGAGTCCTGGCTGGAGCTGTGGGACCGGCGCGGAGCGCAGGACCGGCTGCTCCCCGGCTACGGCTGGATCTTCGGCATGGGCGACGGCACGTCGAACGTGGGCCTGGGCATCCTCAACTCCTCAAAGGCGTTCAAGGAGCTGGACTGGCGCGAGGTGCTGAAGGCGTGGTGCGCCTCGATGCCGGAGGACTGGGGTTACGTACCCGAGAACATGACGATGCCGATCCGCGGCGCCGCGCTCCCGATGGCCTTCAACCGCCAACCCCACTACACCAAGGGGCTGTTGCTGGTCGGAGACGCGGGCGGCCTGGTCAACCCCTTCAACGGGGAAGGCATCGCGTACGCCATGGAGTCCGGCCAGATCGCGGCCGACGTCATCGTCCAGGCACACGCCCGCGCGACGGACGCCCAGCGTGAACTGGCCCTGCAGAACTACCCGAAGGTCCTCAAGGAGACCTACGGCGGGTACTACACGCTGGGCCGCGCCTTCGTGAAGCTGATCGGCAACCCGAAGGTCATGAAGATCGCGGCACAGCGCGGTCTGACCCACCCGGTGCTGATGAAGTTCACGCTGAAGATGCTGGCGAACCTCACGGATCCGACGGGCGGCGACGCGGCGGACCGGATCATCAACGGGCTGTCGAAGGTGGCCCCGAAGGCCTGAGGCCCGGGGTGGCTGCGCCACGAGGTGCAGCCACCACCGTGCCGGGCCTCAGCTCACCGCCTGCTTCACCAGCGCACCGATCCGCTCCTCGACCTCGGCCGTCACCTCGGTCAGCGCGAAACCCGCCGCCCACATGGGGCCTTCGTCCAGCTTGGCCTGGTCGCTGAAGCCGAGCGTGGCGTAGCGGGCCTTGAACTTCTCCGCGCTCTGGAAGAAGCAGACGATCTTGCCGTCCAGCGCGTAGGCGGGCATGCCGTACCAGAGCTTGGGCGCGAGGACCGGGGCGGTGGCCGTCACGACGGCGTGGATGCGCTCGGCCATGATCCGGTCCGAGTCCTGCATCTCGGCGATCTTCGCGAGCACGTCCTGCGCCGCCTCCGCCGCCTTGTCCGCGGCCGAACTGCGGCGCGCCGCCTTCTTCATCTCCTGGGCGTGGTCCTTCATCGCGGCCCGCTCGTCGGCCGAGAATCCGTCGAACTTGGTGTTCGTCATGGCGATCTCCTTCGTAGTTGTCAGGTGTTCAGGTGGGGTGGAGGTGAGTCGTCAGACCAGCCACTGGCCGTCGCGCATCAGGTCGCGCCCCGCAATCTCGTCCGCCTCGCGCCAGGCCTGGATGCGGACCGGCGAGATCCGGAACCACCGGTACCGCCCGGTCGGCGTGCGCGGGTCGAATCCCGTACGGGCGGCGAACGTGTCGCCCTGCTCCTGGGACAGTGCGTCGATCTTCAGAACCTCGACGGTCCCCTCGATCATGGACACGTCGCGGCTGAGGCCCAGGGCCACCCGTGCGATCCCGGTGGCGGCGAGATTCCTGCCGGTCGGACTGTCGGCCGGGGTGGCCACCAGCAGCGTCTCGCCGTCCCAGTCGAAGGACAGCGGCACCAGATACGGTGCGCCGTCCGGCGAAGCGCTGGCCACCCAGACATCCACATCGTGGGCCAGCCGGTGCTCGGTGTCCTGGCGACGCCGGGGGCTTGTGCGCGGGGCCATTGGTCGCTCCTCAGGTCGTCGTCCCTCTCTGTGCCCACAGCTTCTCCCGTACGGGATACGGTCCGCTTCCGTGGTCACCACGGAGAGCACTACGGATAATGGCCCGGTGTCCACACCAGTGATCTCCGCGCGGGAAGCCGAAGTGCTCACGCTGCTCGGGCAGCACCTCAGCAACGCGGAGATCTCCGCACAGCTGTTCATCTCGGTGCGCACCGTCGAGTCCCATGTCTCCGCCCTGCTGCGCAAGTTGGGGGAGGCGGACCGGCGCGCGCTGTCCCGGCGTGCGGCCGAAGCGGTCCCCGATCAGTCAAGTGCGGTGGTTTCGCTGCCCACTTCGCTGACCGCGTTCGTCGGGCGGGTCGGTGAGCGCGCGGAGCTGGCCGATGCGGTGAAGGCGCGGCGCCTGGTGACCGCGGTGGGCCCTGGCGGGGTGGGAAAGACCCGGCTGGCACTGGCGGTTGCGGCGGATGCGGCGAGCGGGTTCGCCGACGGGGTGCGGTTCGTGGACCTGGCACCGGTCACCGATCCTGGGCGGGTGGGGGCGGCGGTCGCGGTGGCCGTGGGGGTGGGAGAGCAGCGGGGCAGCGGCATCGACGAGGCGGTGTTCGCCACCCTGGCGGACCGCCGGACGCTGCTGGTCCTGGACAACTGCGAGCACGTGCGCGACGGTGTGGCGCCTTTCCTGGAACGGCTGTTGGTGGCCTGCCCGCAGGTCCAGGTGCTCGCGACCAGCCGGGCCCGGATGCTGGTCCCCTTCGAGTGGGTCTTCCAGGTTCCGCCGCTGTCCTTCGTGGGCGGGAGCGAATCGGAGGCCGTGGAGCTGTTCATGGAGCGGGCGTCGGCGGTCGGGCCGCTGCCCGCGCCGGGGACGTACGACAAGATCGCGGAGATCTGCGAGCGGGTCGACGGCATGGCGCTGGCGATCGAACTCGCGGCCGCGCGCTGGCCCACGCTGGGTCTGGACGGCCTCATGGCCGGCCTCTCGGACCAACTGCGGCTTCTCGCGGGCGGACCGCGCTCGCAGGACAGGCACCGGTCGGTGCGGGCGGTCCTCGAGTGGAGCCATGACCTGCTGGAGGCGGACGACCGGGCGCTGCTGCACCGTATATCGGTGTTCGCCGTGCCGTTCACCGCCGAGGCGGCGACGGATGTGGCGGCTTTCGCCCCGCTGGATCCGACGTCGGTCGCCGACGGGCTCGGCAGGCTCGCCGAGCAGAGTCTGCTCACCGTGACACCGTCGGAGACCGGCACCCGCTATCAGGCGCTGGAGACGATCCGCCAGTACGGAACCGAGCAACTCGACGGCGCCCGCGAGCTGGTGGACACCAGAGCCCGCCACTTCGCCTGGTGTCTGGCCCAGGCCGCCACCCTCGCGGATACCCGACGCGCCGACTGGCGGGGGCGGTTCGACGCGGTCGCCGACGACTTGAGGTCCGCCCTCACCTGGGCCTCCGAGCAGCCGGAGCACCGCGAGGGCGCCCAGCGCCTCGCGCTGTCCCTGGCCGGGCTGGCCTTCAGCCGCAATCTGCTCGGTGAGTCCCAGGAGCGGTTCGAGCAGGCCGCGGCGCTCGCCACCGGTGCCGACAGGGCGGCGGCGCTGCGGGAGGCCGCCGCGGTGGCGGGCTGCCGCAGACTCGGCGACGACGCGTTCCGCCTGCACCGCGCGGCCGCGGAGGCCGCCCGCCAGGCCGGTGACGGCGTCGGTGCGGGCCGGGACCTGGCGGCCGGCGCCACCTTCGCGTACCGCTTCTCCAGCCAGTTCACGCTGATCCCCGCGGCGGACGAGGTGACCGGCATGCTCGATGCGGCGCGCGAAGCGGCCGGTACCGGCGGGCCCGCCGACGCCGCGGCGGTCGCCCTGGCGGAGGCGGCGGTGATCGCGGACGCGTACGGAGCGATCCAGGGCAACTCGTCCCACACCCTTCAGGAGACGCTCGGTTACGCGGAACGGGCCCTCGACCTCGCCCGGCGCACCGGCGACCCGGTGGCCGAATCCGCCGCTCTCGACGCGGTCTCCGGTGCCCGGTGCTGGGTCGGCGACCCCTTCGGTGCCTCGGCGGCCGCGCGGCAGCGGATGGACATCCTGCCTTCGGCACCCCGCACTCCTGCCGCCTCGCACGAGCGGATGGACGCTCTGTCCATGGCGGCCGGCAACGCCCTGGGCGTGGGCGACCTGCCGCAGGCCCGCCGGTGGGCCGGGCAACTGGCCGACCACCCGCTGCTGGTCGAGGTGGGGCACCACGCCATGCAGTGGCTCCTGGTCACGGACGCGTTCGCGGGCCGCGGCGACGACGTGCGCGCCGGCGGCGAGCGGTTCCTCGACGCGTGGAAGCACAGCGGCAGGCAGCGGCTGACCTCGCTCGGTCCTGCCGCCGCTTCGGTCGCGATGATCCACGGACTGCGCGGCGACCAGGACGCCCGTACGCAGTGGCTCACGGTCGTCGACGAGGTGGTGGGCGACGCGGGGGAGTACCGCCATGGCTACGGCGTTGTCTTCGACGCCATGGTCCTGCTCCACCACGGGGACCCGGAGGCGGCGCTGGCGCGGGTCGCACCGGAACCGGGCGAGGTGTGGAGGTGGGTCTCCTGGGTCTGGCTGCACTGGTACGCGGCGCTCCGGGCGGAAGCCTCCGTGCTCACTGGGCACCCGGATGCCCGGGACCGTGTCGAAGCGGCCCGCGAGCTGGTCGCGGGAAATCCGGTCGCCACCGCCCAACTGGCGCGCGCACAGGGCCTGCTGACGGGTGACGTGACGCAGCAGCTTGCCGCCGCGGCGGCCTTCGACGCGGCCGGCTGCCCGTATCAGTCGGCGCGCACTCTGCTGCTCGCGGGGGACGGCCACACCGCAGCGGGGACGGCGGCGCTCGCCGGCCTCGGGCTCGCCTTGTGATCCACGGGCCGGAATCCTCGTACGCCGGGCGGCTGGCCGCGTTCGGGGCCGTGGGGAAGCGGCTCGCGCTGGTGGACGACCGCCGGCTCGGCGCGATGGTGGACGCTGCGATTCCGCTGGGGGAGGGCATCGGCGGCAGGTCGGCGGAGCTGGAGGTCGAGGGGACGCGCGGCGCCTGGCGCGAGCTGGCCGTGCACACCATGACGACCGACTGGGTGCTCACGGACGCGTACGAGGGCTTCCCGCTGATGTACCACTGGCGCGTGCTGCCGGACACGCCGCCCGAGGGGTTCGTGGACGAACTGGGCGGCGTCGAGGGCGCGGGTCCGCCACTGGGAGGGCTCGGCGGCCGTACGCGAACGGCTGGAGGCCATCGGGCGGTCCTCGGCCGGTCCGGTGCTGTTCCTGGAGCACGTACCGCAGACGCTGGCCGCGTGGCTGGGCGACCGGTGGGACGGGGCCGTGGGCGAGGGTGGGGACTGTGCGCCCTATGAGTGGGCTGAGCGGGAGCTGATGCGCGGGGCGGCTTTCATGGCCTCGCGGGGGCCAGGACCGGTGCCGTCAGGGACGACTTCTTCTTCCGGCTGCTGACCGAGAGCAAGCGGACACCGTTCCCGGCGGCCGGGATCGAGCGGGAGCTGGACCGCCGCTGACGGATACCGAAGGGCCCGTATCCCGAGCGGGGGATACGGGCCCTTCGGGCATTTCCGTACAGATCAGTCAGTTACTCAGTCGCTCAGGCGGTGCTCAGAGAACGCGGACCGCGCCGGTCGGCTGGTCGTAGTCCAGGGGGCGCTCGACCACACCGGTGCTGGAGTTCTGCGCGCCGACGAAGTTGCCGCCGCCGACGTAGATCGCGACGTGGTACGCGCTGCCGGCCGAACCCCAGTAGAGGATGTCGCCGGGCTGCAGGTTGGACAGCGAGACCTGGGTGCCGGAGGTCGACTGGTCCTGCGAGACGCGGGGCAGGTCGACGCCGATGGCGGCGTACGCGGCCTGGACGAGGCCGGAGCAGTCCCAGGAGTTGGAGCCGGTGCCGCCCATGACGTAGGCGTCGCCCACGTGGGACTTCACGAAGCTGACGATGGACGCGGCGGAGCCGGTGGCCGTCGAAGAGCTGCTGGAGGAGGAGGAAGAGGACGCGGTGGAGGCGGAGAGCGTGGTGCGGGCGGAGGAACGCGAGGCGCGCTCCTCGGCCGCGGCCTTCTTCTTCGCCGCTGCCTCGGCCTTCTTCTTGGCCTCGGCCTTGGCCTTGGCGTCAGCGACGTCCTTGGCCTTCTTGGCATCCTTGGCCGCGCTCTGGGCAGCGGCATCCTGCTGGGCCTGCTGCTGGAGCTCCTCGGCGGCCTGCTGGGTGGCGTCGGCGGAGAGTGCGGTGGCGGTGGAGCTGGTGGCGGCGAGGCCGGTCGTGATGATCGGCATCGTGGCGGTCGTCTCGACCGGCGTCTCCGCGGCGTTCGCGGGGAGGGCGGCGCCGGCGACGGCGATGGCACTGAGGACGCCACCGGTGACTCCGGCGCGGACCGCTGCCTTCGCTGCGTTGCGGCGGGGCTTCCGGTGGCTGGGTATGTGAGCGGTGTGGGACATGAGAACTACGGCTATCAGGGGTTTGCGGTTGCCATCAAGAAACGTGTGTTGCGCCACAGTTACGTTCGGAACCCCTCAATCCGCTTCCTGGTAGCCCTTATTGACGCCGTAACGGGCAATTCGGGCATGCATGATCACCGCCTTGAGCAGGGGATTCTGTAATACGCCCGAATTGCCCGGTGCTTACCATCCGTTCACACGGTTGGCCAAGCCCCGTTTCCGCGGGCTCGATTCCGAGTGACGCAGGTCACTGCATGGCCAACCGTCAGGCGTCTGTGAGCTCGTGAACGCGCTCACGCGTCCACCTCCGGCACCCGAACTCCCTCGCGCGAGTGAGTCCGCGGCTTTTATCACCCGCCGCGGTCCACCGCCAATTTGCCCGCAGCGGCCATCACTTGATAGAGCCACGCGCCTGCGACCAGCGGTAACGCTCCCGGATGTCACGACTGGTGACCACTCAGGCGCTTCGCGTATGAAGATCACCGCTCATCCGACTTCATGATCCTTCGTCAGGTGGTGGAGATCACAAAGGCGTTGTTGTAACCCGTGTCGCAGATCACAGACCGGCAGGCATAGGATGCGGGGCAGCCGGGCTTGTGACCTGCTTCACATATTCGCGATCTTCGTCGGTTCGGCGGAACGCGAGAGCCCGTTGCGGTCCAACGGTCAAGGACGACTGGAAGGAGCGAGGAGCGTGAATGCCTACGCGCCCATCCTCGTGCTCGGTGCCCTAGGGGCGGGGTTTGCCATCTTTTCCGTGGTCATGGCCACGCTAATCGGCCCCAAGCGGTACAACCGGGCAAAGCTCGAGGCGTACGAGTGCGGCATCGAACCGACGCCAACACCGGCCGGAGGCGGCCGCTTTCCCATCAAGTACTACCTGACGGCGATGCTCTTCATCGTCTTCGACATCGAGATCGTCTTCCTCTACCCCTGGGCGGTCACCTTCGACTCCCTGGGGATTTTCGGGCTCGTCGAGATGCTGCTCTTCGTGCTCACCGTCTTCGTCGCCTATGCGTATGTATGGCGGCGCGGCGGGCTGGAATGGGACTGAGGGGCTGAGGGGCACACCTATGGGACTCGAAGAGAAGCTGCCAAGCGGTTTCCTGCTGACCACTGTTGAACAGGCCGCGGGCTGGGTGCGGAAGTCCTCCGTCTTCCCCGCCACCTTCGGCCTGGCCTGTTGCGCCATCGAGATGATGACGACGGGCGCCGGGCGGTACGACCTCGCCCGGTTCGGCATGGAGGTCTTCCGGGGATCACCGCGTCAGGCGGACCTGATGATCGTGGCAGGACGGGTCAGCCAGAAGATGGCGCCCGTCCTGCGGCAGGTCTATGACCAGATGCCGAACCCCAAGTGGGTCATCTCCATGGGGGTTTGTGCGTCTTCGGGTGGCATGTTCAACAATTACGCCATTGTTCAGGGTGTTGACCACATTGTCCCGGTAGATATCTATTTGCCCGGTTGCCCGCCGCGTCCCGAGATGCTGATCGACGCCATCCTCAAGCTCCACCAGAAGATCCAGGGCTCCAAGCTCGGGGTCAATCAGGTGGAGGCGGCCCGCGAGGCGGAGGAGGCGGCCCTCAAGGCGCTCCCGACGATCGAGATGAAGGGGCTGCTGCGGTGACCGACGCGCACGAGCAGAACAACAACGGTGTCCCGGCCCAGCGCGACGACTCCGGTGAGGTCATCCGCGTACGGAAGGGAATGTTCGGCGCCAACAACGGCGGCGACACCTCCGGCTACGGCGGCCTCGTCAGGACCGTGAGCTTCCCCGGGGCCACCGCACGCCCCTACGGCTCCTACTTCGATGAAGTGGCCGACGAGTTGGAGGGCGCCCTGGAAGAACAGGGACTCGTCCCCGAGAACGCCATCGAGAAGACGGTCGTCGACCGCGGCGAGCTCACCTTCCACATCGCCCGCGAGCACCTGCTGACTGTGGCGCGGACCCTGCGCGACGACCCGGCCCTGCGATTCGAGCTCTGTACGGGCGTCTGTGGCGTCCACTTCCTCGAGGACAAGGGCCGTGAGCTGCACGCGGTCTACCACCTGCGCTCGCTCACCCACGGCCGGCTGATCCGTCTCGAGGTCTCCGCCCCGGACACGGACCCGCACGTCCCGTCGCTCGTCGCGGTCTACCCGACCAACGACTGGCACGAGCGCGAGGCCTACGACTTCTTCGGTCTGGTCTTCGACGGTCACCCCGCCCTCACCCGGATCATGATGCCGGACGACTGGCAGGGCCACCCGCAGCGCAAGGACTACCCCCTGGGCGGCATCGCCGTCGAGTACAAGGGCGCCCAGATCCCGGCTCCGGACCAGCGGAGGTCGTACAGCTGATGACCACTTCCAGCGAAGCCTCCAGCGCTTCTTCCCGCGAGACGACCGAGGGGACTGTATATACAGTCACCGGCGGCGACTGGGACGAGGTCGTCCAGGCCGCGGCCAAGGCCGACGACGAGCGCATCGTCGTCAACATGGGGCCCCAGCACCCGTCCACCCACGGCGTGCTCCGTCTGATCCTGGAGATCGACGGCGAGACCGTCACCGAAGCCCGCTGCGGCATCGGCTACCTCCACACCGGCATCGAGAAGAACCTCGAATTCCGGAACTGGACACAGGGCACCACGTTCGTCACGCGCATGGACTACCTGACGCCCTTCTTCAACGAGACGGCCTACTGCCTGGGCGTCGAGAAGCTCCTCGGCATCACCGACGACATCCCCGACCGTGCGTCGGTCATCCGCGTGCTCCTGATGGAGCTCAACCGCCTCTCCTCCCACCTGGTGTGCATCGCCACCGGCGGCATGGAGCTGGGCGCGACGACGATCATGATCTACGGGTTCCGGGACCGGGAACTGATCCTCGACATCTTCGAGCTGATCACCGGCCTGCGCATGAACCACGCCTACGTCCGCCCCGGCGGACTGGCCCAGGACCTGCCCCCGGGCGCCGTGGACCAGCTGCGCGAGTTCGTGAAGACGATGCGCAAGAACCTCCCCGAGTACGACAAGCTCGCCACCGGGAACCCGATCTTCAAGGCCCGTATGCAGGACGTCGGCTACCTCGACCTGGCCGGCGCCATGGCCCTGGGCGCCACCGGCCCTGTCCTGCGCTCGGCGGGGCTCCCGCACGACCTGCGCAAGACGGACCCGTACTGCGGATACGAGACCTACGACTTCGAGGTCCCGACCGCCGACTCCTGCGACTCCTACGGCCGCTTCCTCATCCGGCTGGAAGAGATGCGCCAGTCGCTGCGGATCGTCGAGCAGTGCCTGGACCGGCTGGAGCCGGGCCCGGTCATGGTCGCCGACAAGAAGATCGCCTGGCCCGCGCAGCTCGCGCTCGGCCCGGACGGCCTCGGCAACTCCCTCGATCACATCAAGCAGATCATGGGCACCTCCATGGAGTCCCTGATCCACCACTTCAAGCTGGTGACCGAGGGCTTCAGGGTTCCCGCCGGACAGGCGTACGCAGCGGTCGAGTCGCCCAAGGGCGAACTCGGCGTGCATGTCGTCTCCGACGGCGGCACCCGCCCCTACCGGGTCCACTTCCGCGACCCGTCCTTCACCAATCTGCAGGCCATGGCGGCGATGTGCGAGGGCGGCCAGGTCGCCGACGTCATCGTCGCCGTCGCCTCCATCGACCCTGTGATGGGAGGCGTCGACCGGTAATGACGGATGTCTCACTGGGCATGCCCCAACTTCCCGCCCCCGATTACCCGGCCGATGTGCGCGCCAGGCTCGAAGCGGACGCCAAGGAAGTCATCGCCCGCTACCCCGACAGCCGCAGTGCCCTGCTTCCGTTGCTGCACCTCGTGCAGTCGGAGGAGGGGTACGTCACCCGGACCGGTGTCCGGTTCTGTGCCGAGCAGCTCGGCCTGACCACCGCCGAGGTCACCGCCGTCTCCACCTTCTACTCCATGTACCGCCGGAAGCCCTCCGGGGATTACCAGGTGGGGGTGTGCACCAACACCCTCTGCGCGGTCATGGGCGGCGACGCGATCTTCGAGGAGCTCAAGGAGCACCTGGGAGTCGGCAACAACGAGACCACCGAGGACGGCAAGGTCACCCTCGAGCACATCGAGTGCAACGCGGCCTGCGACTTCGCGCCGGTGGTGATGGTCAACTGGGAGTTCTTCGACAACCAGACCCCCGAGTCCGCCAAGCAGCTCGTCGACGACCTGCAGGCGGGCCGGCCGGTGGAACCCACCCGCGGTGCTCCTCTCTGTACGTACAAGGACACCGCCCGCATCCTGGCCGGCTTCCCCGACGAGCGCCCCGGTGCCGTCGAGGCGACCGGCGGCGCGGGCCCCGCCTCGCTGATCGGGCTGCGGCTGGCCAAGGGCGAGAGCCCGCAGCCCCGTGTCGTGGCCCCGCGCGGCGAAGCGTCCCGGGACAGGGCCCCGCAGGACGAGGCGCCCCAGCCCGGTGCGGAACACCTCAGCTCGCACGATGCACCGCAAGAGACCTCGGCCTCCGACCCGGCGAACCCGGCCGGACCCGCCGCCGAGGAGGGGGAGTGATGTCCGTGGCCACCGAGCTCGAAGGAAACGGGAACGGGAGCAGCCCCGAGAAGCTGCTCGCACCCGTCCTCTCGGCCTTCTGGGACCAGCCCAACTCCTGGACCCTGGAGACCTATAAGCGGCACGACGGGTACGAAGGCCTCAAGAAGGCCCTCGCCATGGCACCCGACGACCTCATCGCGTACGTGAAGGACGCGGGCCTGCGCGGCCGCGGCGGCGCAGGATTCCCCACCGGAATGAAATGGCAGTTCATTCCGCAGGGAGATGGAAAGCCGCACTATCTAGTTGTCAACGCTGACGAATCGGAGCCGGGGACCTGCAAGGACATCCCGCTCCTCTTCGCCAATCCGCACAGCCTCATCGAGGGCATGATCATCGCGTGTTACGCGATCCGGTCGAGCCACGCGTTCATTTATCTCCGCGGTGAAGTCGTCCCCGTGCTGCGGAGGTTGCACGAGGCCGTCCGTGAGGCGTACGAGGCGGGCTACCTCGGCGAGAACATCCTGGGCAGCGGGCTCAACCTCGACATCACCGTGCACGCGGGTGCGGGCGCGTACATCTGTGGTGAAGAGACCGCACTGCTGGACTCGCTCGAAGGCCGCCGTGGCCAGCCGCGACTCCGTCCCCCTTTCCCTGCCGTCGCGGGCCTTTATGCATGTCCCACTGTTGTCAATAACGTGGAATCCATCGCATCGGTTCCCGCAATTCTCACCAGGGGCAAGGACTGGTTCAAAGCGATGGGAAGCGAGAAGTCCCCCGGCTTCACGCTCTATTCGCTGAGCGGTCACGTCACCAACCCCGGCCAGTACGAGGCACCCCTCGGTATCACCCTGCGCCAGATCCTCGACATGAGCGGCGGCATCCGCGAGGGCCACCGCCTCAAGTTCTGGACGCCGGGCGGGTCTTCGACCCCGATGTTCACCGACGAACACCTCGACGTACCCCTCGACTACGAGGGCGTCGGCGCCGCCGGATCGATGCTCGGCACCAAAGCGCTGCAGTGCTTCGACGAGACGACCTGCGTGGTGCGAGCCGTCACCCGCTGGACCGAGTTCTACGCCCACGAGTCCTGCGGAAAGTGCACGCCCTGCCGCGAAGGCACGTACTGGCTGGTCCAGTTGCTCCGCGACATCGAGGCGGGCAAGGGACAGCTCGCCGACCTCGACAAGCTCAACGACATCGCCGACAACATCAACGGCAAGTCGTTCTGCGCGCTCGGTGACGGCGCGGCCTCGCCGATCTTCTCCTCGCTCAAGTACTTCCGCGAGGAGTACGAGCAGCACATCACCGGCAAGGGCTGCCCCTTCGACCCGGCCAAGTCGACCGTCTGGGCCGACCGGCCCGCCCGCACCACGGAGGTGAACGCATGACCGTCACGACCAGCGCTCCCTCCGGGGGCGGTGAGGCGGCGGTTCCGCCCGAGGACCTCGTCTCGCTGACGATCGACGGCATCGAAATCTCCGTCCCCAAGGGGACGTTGGTCATCCGTGCCGCCGAACTCCTCGGCATCGAGATCCCGCGCTTCTGCGACCACCCCCTCCTCGACCCGGCCGGCGCCTGCCGCCAGTGCATCGTCGAGGTCGAGGGCCAGCGCAAGCCGATGGCGTCCTGCACCATCACCTGCACCGACGGCATGGTCGTCAAGTCGCAGATCACCTCGCCGGTCGCCGACAAGGCGCAGCGCGGTGTGATGGAGCTCCTCCTCATCAACCACCCGCTGGACTGCCCGGTCTGCGACAAGGGCGGCGAATGCCCCCTGCAGAACCAGGCGATGTCCCACGGCGACGCGGACTCCCGTTTCGACGGCAAGAAGCGGACGTACGAGAAGCCCGTCCCGATCTCCACCCAGGTCCTCCTCGACCGCGAGCGCTGCGTGCTCTGCGCCCGCTGCACCCGCTTCTCCAACCAGGTCGCGGGCGACCCGATGATCGAGCTGATCGAGCGCGGCGCGCTCCAGCAGGTCGGCACCGGCGAGGGCGACCCCTTCGAGTCGTACTTCTCCGGCAACACCATCCAGATCTGCCCGGTCGGCGCGCTGACCTCGGCGGCGTACCGATTCCGCTCCCGCCCCTTCGACCTGGTCTCCTCGCCGTCGGTCTGCGAGCACTGCGCGGGCGGCTGCGCGACGCGCACCGACCACCGGCGCGGCAAGGTCCTGAGGCGGCTGGCCGCCAACGACCCCGAGGTCAACGAGGAGTGGATGTGCGACAAGGGGCGCTTCGGCTTCCGTTACGGACAGCGCCCCGACCGCCTGACGTCTCCGCTGGTACGTAACTCCGAAGGAGTTCTGGAGCCGGCGAGCTGGCCCGAGGCCCTCGAAGCCGCAGCCCGCGGACTCTCCGCCGCGAAGGGCCGCACCGGTGTCCTGACCGGTGGCCGCCTCACCGTCGAAGACGCGTACGCCTACGCCAAGTTCGCGCGCATCGCCCTCGACACCAACGACGTCGACTTCCGCGCCCGCGCCCACTCCGCCGAGGAGGCCGACTTCCTGGCCGCCCGGGTCGCGGGCCGCGGACGGGACCTGGACGGCAGCGGACTCACGTACACGACGCTGGAGAAGGCCCCCGCGGTCCTCCTGGTCGGATTCGAGTCCGAGGAGGAGGCGCCCGGCGTCTTCCTGCGGCTGCGCAAGGCACACCGCAAGCACGGGCAGCGCACCTTCTCGCTCGCCTCGCACGCGACACGCGGTCTGGAGAAGGCGGGTGGCGTACTGCTCGCCGCCGCACCCGGCACCGAGACCGAGTGGCTGGACGCCCTGTCCGGCGGAGTCGGCCTGGACGACGCGGGGCAGAAGGCGGCGGAGGCCCTTCGTACAGAGGGCGCGGTGATCGTCGTCGGCGAGCGCCTCGCGGCCGTCCCCGGGGCGCTGACCGCGGCAGTACGTACTGCCGCCGCGACCGGTGCCACCCTGGTATGGATCCCGCGCCGGGCCGGCGAGCGCGGCGCGGTCGAGGCAGGCGCGATCCCCTCGCTGCTGCCCGGCGGCCGCCCGGCCACCGACCCGCGCGCCCGCGAAGAGGTCGCCGCGGCCTGGGGCGTACGCGAACTGCCGCACCGCTACGGTCGCGACACCGGCCAGATCGTCGAGGCCGCCGCGACCGGCGAGCTCAGCGCACTGCTGGTCGCGGGCGTGGAGACGGCGGACCTGCCGGACCCGAAGCGGGCGCTGAAGGCGCTCGACGAGGTCGGCTTCCTGGTCTCCCTGGAGCTGCGGCCCAGCGAGGTCACCGACCGCGCGGACGTCGTCTTCCCGGTGGCCGCGGTCGCCGAGAAGCCCGGCACCTTCCTCAACTGGGAGGGCAGGGCCCGGATGTTCGAGGCGGCGCTGAAGCCGGAGCAGATGACCCGGCGGCTGGCCCCCGCGGACTCGCGTGTCCTGCACATGCTGGCCGATGCGCTCGACGTCCACTTCGCGCTGCCGGACCTCAAGTCCGTACGTACGGAGATGGACCGCCTGGGCGCCTGGGAGGGCCGGTACGCCGACGACCCGATCGAGTCGGCCCTGCAACTGCCACGCCCCGCCGAGGGCGAGGCCGTCCTCGCAGGTCACCGCCTTCTGCTCGACCAGGGGCGGCTCCAGGACGGCGACGAGGCCCTGGCAGGCACCCGCCATGCCGCGGTCGCCAGGCTCTCCGCCGCCACGGCGGCCGAGACCGGCGTCAAGAACGGCGACCTTGTCGCGGTCACCGGCCCGGCAGGCGCTCTCCAACTCCCGCTCCAGGTCACGGACATGCCCGACCGCGTGGTCTGGGTTCCGCTGAACTCGGTGGGAGCGGGCGTGCCCTCCGATGTCGGGGCCCGACCGGGTGACCTGGTCCGTGTCTCCGCCGTCTCCGCCGCACCTGCAGCACCCGCGACCGCCACAGAGGTGGAGGCATGACCAACAACTACCTCGCCGCGAACGCCGAAGACCTCTCGATGTTCGGCACCGACCCCTGGTGGCTCGTCGTCATCAAGGCCGTCTTCTGCTTCGCCTTCCTGATGATCACCGTGCTGTTCTCCATCGTGTGGGAGCGCAAGGTCGTCGCCTGGATGCAGCTGCGCATCGGCCCCAACCGGCACGGCCCCTGGGGCATGCTCCAGTCGCTCGCCGACGGCGTGAAGCTGATGCTGAAGGAAGACCTGATCGTCAAGCGGGCGGACAAGGTCGTCTACGTCCTGGCGCCGATCATCGCCGCGATCCCGGCCTTCATGGCGATCGCGGTGATCCCCTTCGGACCGCCCGGCAACGAAGTCTCGATCTTCGGCCAGCGCACGACGATGCAGCTCACCGACCTGCCGATCGCGATGCTCTACATCCTCGCGGTCGCCTCGGTCGGCATCTACGGCATCGTGCTCGCGGGCTGGTCGTCCGGCTCCACGTACCCGCTGCTCGGCGGTCTCCGCTCCTGCGCGCAGATGATCTCGTACGAGATCGCCATGGGCGCCGCCTTCGCCTCGGTCTTCCTCTACTCGGGGTCGATGTCGACGTCGGCGATCGTCGATGCGCAGAAGGACCGCTGGTTCATCATCCTGCTGCCGGTCTCCTTCATCATCTACATCGTCACGATGATCGGTGAGACCAACCGCGCGCCGTTCGACATGCCGGAGTCCGAGGGCGACCTGGTCGGCGGCTTCAACACCGAGTACTCCTCGATCAAGTTCGCGCTGTTCATGCTGGCCGAGTACGTCAACATGGTCACCGTCTCCGCCGTCTCGGCCACCCTCTTCCTGGGCGGCTGGCGGGCGCCGGCGCCGATCTCCACGTACTGGGAGGGCGCGAACCACGGCTGGTGGCCGATGCTCTGGTTCGTGATCAAGGTGCAGCTGCTGCTCTTCTTCTTCATCTGGCTGCGCGGCACGCTTCCACGCGTGCGCTACGACCAGTTGATGAAGCTGGGCTGGAAGGTGCTGATCCCGGTCTCGGTGGTCTGGCTGATGCTGGTCGCCACCGTGCGTGCGCTGCGCAACGAGAACTACGACTTCAACCAGATCGTGCTGTACGTCGGCGGGGCGGTCGTGGCGATCCTCCTGCTCTCCTTCGTCGTGGACATCTTCCGCGACAAGAGCGAGAAGGCCGATGCTGCCGAACAAGCCGCGTCCGACGCCGCGTTCGACCCGATGGCGGGCGGATTCCCCGTACCGCCGCTGCCCGGCCAGAGCCTTCCGCCGGTGCCCAGGCGACGCCCGCGCAGTGAGCGGGAGTTGATTGTCAGTGGTGGGAGCGACACTGTGAGTGACGGAAAGGAGGCGGACGATGCCTGACGAATCTTCCCGCTGGCAGAATCCTGTGGCCGGCTTCGGCGTGACCTTCAAGGCCATGTTCAAGAAGCGGCTGACCGAGCAGTATCCGGAGCAGGAGAAGACGACGGCGCCGCGCTTCCACGGGCGGCACCAGCTCAACCGGCATCCGGACGGACTGGAGAAGTGCATCGGGTGCGAGCTGTGCGCCTGGGCCTGTCCGGCGGACGCGATCTATGTGGAGGGCGCGGACAACACCGAAGAGGAGCGCTACTCCCCGGGTGAGCGGTACGGCCGCGTCTACCAGATCAACTACGCCCGCTGCATCCTCTGCGGACTCTGCATCGAAGCCTGCCCGACCCGGGCGCTGACGATGACGAACGAGTTCGAACTGGCCGACAGCAGCCGCGAGAACCTCATCTACACCAAGGAGCAGCTGCTCGCCGGTCTGGACGAGGGCATGGTCGAGTCACCGCACTCGATCTTCCCCGGCACGGACGAGCAGGACTACTACCGGGGCCTGGTGACCGAGGCCGCCCCGGGCACGGAGCGCCAAGTGGCCGTGTCCAAGGGCGAGTCGGCGCCTCCGGCACCGTCGGGCGCACAGCCCGCGGGGACGGGGGTGGAGGCATGACCGGCCTGGCCGTGGCTGCGACCACCACCTCCACCGGCGAAGCCTTCCAGTTCTGGGTGCTCGGCACGGTCGCCGTCATCGGCGCGCTCAGCACCGTACTGATGAGGAGGGCCGTCCACAGCGCGCTCTGTCTCGCCGGGACCATGATCATCCTGGCGGTCTTCTACCTCGCCAACGGGGCGTACTTCCTGGGCATCGTCCAGATCGTCGTCTACACCGGCGCGATCATGATGCTCTTCCTCTTCGTCGTCATGCTGGTCGGTGTCACGGCCGCGGACTCGCTGCAGGAGACCATCAAGGGCCAGCGCTGGCTGGCCGTCGCCTGCGGGCTCGGCTTCGGAGTGCTGCTGATCGCGGGCATCGGGAACGCCTCGCTCAAGCACTTCAACGGCCTGGGCACGGCCAACGCCGGCGGGAACGTACAGGGCCTGGCGGCCCTCATCTTCACCAAGTACGTCTTCGCCTTCGAGATCACCGGCGCCCTGCTGATCACGGCCGCCGTCGGCGCGATGGTGCTCACGCACCGCGAGCGCACGGAGCAGGCCAAGACCCAGCGGCAGATGTCCGAGGAGCGCACCCGCTCCGGCCATGTGCCGCCGCTGCCCGCCCCCGGCGTGTACGCCCGGCACAACGCGGTGGACGTCGCCGGTCTGCTCCCGGACGGCACTCCGTCCGAGCTCACCGTCATGCAGACGCTGCGCCAGCGCGGTCAGATCCGCGATGTGTCGAGCGAGGCGCTCGCCGACCTCAAGGCGCTGGAGCAGCGCTCCGAGGAGCGGCTCGGGCGCAGCAAGGAAGAAGAGGAGGCAGCGAAGTGAATCCGGTCAACTATCTCTATCTCGCCTCGCTGTTGTTCACCATCGGTGCGGCCGGGGTGCTGATCCGGCGGAACGCGATCGTGGTCTTCATGTGCGTCGAGCTGATGCTCAACGCCTGCAACCTCGCGTTCGTCGCCTTCTCCCGGATGCACGGCAACCTCGACGGCCAGATCATCGCGTTCTTCACGATGGTCGTCGCCGCCGCCGAGGTCGTGGTCGGGCTCGCGATCATCGTGTCGCTCTTCCGTTCCCGCCACTCGGCCTCGGTCGACGACGCCAGCCTGATGAAGCTGTAAGGGGTCGCTGAACAGTGGAGAACTTGATTGCGCTGCTGGTTGCGGCGCCTTTGCTCGGAGCGGCGGTACTGCTGTGCGGTGGCAGGCGGCTCGACCGCTTCGGCCATCTGCTCGGTACGGTGCTCGCGGCCGCGTCCTTCGTCGTCGCGGCCATCCTCTTCACCGACATGCTGGGGAAGGGGGCCGAGGAGCGCACCTTCACCCAACACCTGTTCAGCTGGGTGCCGGTGGAGGGCTTCCAGGCCAACGTCGGCTTCCAGCTCGACCAGCTGTCGATGACCTTCGTCCTGCTGATCTCCGGTGTGGGCACGCTGATCCACATCTACTCGATCGGCTACATGGAGCACGACGAACGCCGTCGCCGCTTCTTCGGCTATCTGAACCTGTTCGTCGCGGCCATGCTGCTGCTGGTCATCGCCGACAACTACCTTCTGCTGTACGTCGGGTGGGAGGGCGTCGGTCTCGCCTCGTACCTGCTGATCGGCTTCTGGCAGCACAAGCCCAGCGCGGCCACCGCCGCCAAGAAGGCGTTCCTGGTCAACAGGGTCGGCGACATGGGCCTGTCGATCGCGATCATGCTGATGTTCACCACCTTCGGCACCTTCGCCTTCGACTCGGTGCTGCCTTCGGCGACCGACGCGAGCGAGGGCAAGCTGACGGCCATCGGCCTGATGCTGCTGCTCGCGGCCTGCGGCAAGTCGGCCCAGGTGCCGCTGCAGTCCTGGCTCGGTGACGCGATGGAGGGCCCGACCCCGGTCTCGGCCCTGATCCACGCGGCGACGATGGTGACCGCCGGTGTCTATCTGATCGTCCGGTCCGGCGCGATCTTCAACGCGGCACCGGACGCGCAGACCGCGGTCGTCGTGGTCGGCGCGGTGACGCTCCTCTTCGGTGCGATCGTCGGTTGCGCGAAGGACGACATCAAGAAGGCCCTCGCCGGGTCGACGATGTCGCAGATCGGCTACATGATCCTGGCGGCGGGCCTCGGCCCGATCGGCTATGTCTTCGCGATCATGCACCTCGTCACGCACGGCTTCTTCAAGGCCGGGCTCTTCCTCGGCGCCGGATCGGTCATGCACGGCATGAACGACGAGGTGGACATGAGGAAGTACGGCGCGCTGCGCAAGCACATGCCGATCACCTTCATCACCTTCGGGCTCGGCTATCTCGCGATCATCGGCTTCCCCTTCCTGTCCGGCTTCTTCTCCAAGGACAAGATCATCGAGGCGGCCTTCGCCAAGGGCGGTACGGAGGGCTGGATCCTGGGCGGTGCCGCTCTGCTGGGCGCCGCGATCACGGCCTTCTACATGACCCGCGTCATGCTGATGACCTTCTTCGGAGAGAAGCGCTGGCAGGACGATGCGGAAGGCCACCAGCCGCACCCGCACGAGTCGCCCAAGTCGATGACCTTCCCCATGATCATCCTTGCTTTCGGGTCGGTCTTCCTCGGCGGCATCCTCGGGGTCGGCGACCGCTTCCTGAAGTGGCTGGAGCCCGTCACCGGGCACGAGCACGGCAACCCGCCGGTCAGTGAAACGACGGTCACCCTCTCCACCATGGTGGTCCTGGTGATCGGCGTCGGGATCGCCTGGGCGGTCTACGGACGGCGCCCCGTCCCCGTCGTCGCCCCGCGAGGTTCGCTGCTCACCCGGGCGGCCCGGCGCGATCTCTTCCAGGACGACTTCAACCACGTGGTCCTGGTCCGCGGCGGCGAGCACCTGACCCGCTCGCTGGTCTATGTCGACCACACGCTGGTCGACGGAGTCGTCAATGGCACGGCCGCCTCGGTCGGCGGGCTCTCGGGCCGGATGCGCAAGCTGCAGAACGGCTACGCCCGTACGTACGCGGTCTCGATGTTCGGCGGTGCGGCGATCATCATCGCCGCGACCCTGCTGATGAGGGCGGTCTGATCACGATGTCTTTTCCCCTTCTGACCGCAACGGCCGCACTGCCGGCGGTGGGCGCCATCGCCACCGCCGCGGTCCCGGCCGCCCGGCGCACCGCCGCCAAGTGGCTGGCGCTGCTCGTCTCGCTCGGGACGCTGGTGCTGGGCGCCGCACAGCTCGTACGGTTCGAGCCGGGCGGCGGCCGCTATCAGCTGACCGAGACACATGCCTGGATCGCGGACTTCGGCGTCCGGTACGAACTGGGCGTGGACGGGATCGGGGTCGCGATGGTCGCGCTGACCGCGCTGCTCATCCCGTTCGTGATCCTGGCCGGCTGGCACGACGCCGACCCGCTGGAGACCCACAGCTCACGGTGGCGGCCGACGCAGGGCTTCTTCGCCCTGATCCTGGCCGTAGAGGCGATGGTGATCCTCTCCTTCGAGGCCACCGACGTCTTCCTCTTCTACATCCTCTTCGAAGCCATGCTCATCCCGATGTACTTCCTCATCGGCGGCTTCGGGGACCGGGCCCACGCGGGCACCGACGAGGCGGCGTCGACCCAACGCTCGTACGCGGCCGTGAAGTTCCTGCTCTACAACCTGGTCGGCGGGCTCGTCATGCTGGCCGCGGTGATCGGGCTCTACGTGGTCACGGGCACCTTCCAGCTCGACGAGATCGCTGCCGCCCGCGCCAGTGGGTCGCTCGACATGGCGACCAACACCGAACGGCTGCTGTTCCTCGGCTTCTTCTTCGCCTTCGCGGTGAAGGCGCCGCTCTGGCCGCTGCACACCTGGCTGCCGAACGCGATGGGTGAGGCGACCGCCCCGGTCGCCGTACTGATCACGGCAGTTGTCGACAAGGTCGGCACGTTCGCGATGCTGCGCTTCTGCCTCCAGCTCTTCCCGGAGGCCAGCAAGTGGGCCACCCCGGCGATCCTGGTGCTCGCGCTGATCAGCATCGTCTACGGCGCACTGCTCGCGGTGGGCCAGCGCGACATCAAGCGTCTGATCGCCTACGCCTCGATCTCGCACTTCGGCTTCATCATCCTGGGCATCTTCGCGATGACCAGCCAAGGCGTGTCGGGCGCGACGCTCTACATGGTCAACCACGGCATCTCGACCGCCGCGCTGATGCTGGTGGCCGGATTCCTGATCTCGCGGCGCGGTTCGCGGCTCATCGCCGACTACGGCGGGGTGCAGAAGGTGGCCCCGGTGCTCGCCGGGACCTTCCTGATCGGCGGTCTCGCGACGCTGTCCCTGCCCGGACTCGCCCCGTTCGTGAGTGAATTCCTGGTCCTGGTCGGCGCGTTCGCCGCGTACCCGGTGGTCGGGATCATCGCGACGGTGGGCATCGTCCTGGCCGCGCTGTACGTCCTGGTCCTCTACCAGCGGACGATGACGGGCCCGGTCAGGGAGTCGGTGCAGGGCATGCCGGACCTCAAGGTCCGTGAGCTGGTCGTCGTGGTGCCGCTGATCGCGCTCCTCGTCTTCCTCGGCGTCTATCCCAAGCCGCTCACGACCATCGTCAACCCGGCGGTGCAGCACACGATGTCCGACGTACAGAAGCACGACCCGAAGCCCCAGGTGGAGGCCGTCAAGTGAGCGCAGCATCCGTCCACAGCCTGTGGACAATGGGAGCGGATTCCACCGCCAAGATCCCCACGCCCCATATCGAGTACGCGCAGCTCTCTCCTGTGCTGATCGTGCTCGGGGCGGCGTGCCTGGGCGTCCTGGTCGAGGCATTCGTACCGCGCAAGGGGCGCTACTACGCGCAGGTCTTCCTCTCGGTGGTGGCGCTCGTCGCCTCCTTCGCGGCGATCGTCGCCCTCGCGGCCGGCGGGTACGGATCGACGAAGGCGCACATCGCGGCGATGGGCGCCGTCGCGGTCGACGGGCCCGCGCTGTTCCTGCAGGGCACCATCCTGCTGGCCTCGCTGGTCGCGATCTTCACCTTCGCCGAGCGGCGCCTGGACCCCGAGACGCACGGGAACCGCGTCGACTCCTTCGCGGCCGAGGCCGCCGCCGTCCCCGGCAGTGAGGGCGAACAGGCAGCGGTCAAGGCCGGGTTCACCACCACCGAGGTCTTCCCGCTCGCGCTCTTCGCGGTCGGCGGCATGCTGGTCTTCCCGGCGGCCAACGACCTCCTGACGCTCTTCATCGCGCTGGAAGTCTTCTCGCTCCCGCTCTACCTCCTGTGCGCCGTCGCCCGCCGCAAGCGGCTGATGTCGCAGGAGGCGGCGGTGAAGTACTTCCTCCTCGGCGCCTTCTCCTCGGCCTTCCTGCTCTTCGGGATCGCCCTGCTCTACGGCTACGCGGGCTCCGTCTCGTACGCCAAGATCGCGTCGGTCGTCGACGGCAGCATCGCGACGATCGACCCGGCGCTCGCCGACACCATGGGCAACGACGCGCTGCTGCTCATCGGCGCCGCGATGATCCTGGTCGGCCTGCTCTTCAAGGTCGGCGCGGTCCCGTTCCACATGTGGACCCCGGACGTCTACCAGGGCGCCCCGACCCCGGTCACCGGCTTCATGGCCGCGGCGACGAAGGTGGCCGCCTTCGGCGCGCTGCTGCGTCTCCTGTACGTCGTCCTGCCGGGCCTGCGCTGGGACTGGCGGCCGGTGATGTGGGGAGTGGCGATCGTCACGATGCTGGCCGGGGCGATCGTCGCGATCACCCAGACCGACATCAAGCGGCTCCTCGCGTACTCCTCGATCGCGCACGCCGGATTCATCCTCGCCGGTGTGATCGCGACCACGCCCGACGGCGTCTCCTCCGTCCTCTTCTACCTCGGCGGCTACTCCTTCGTGACGATCGGCGCCTTCGCCGTCGTCACGCTGGTGCGCGACGCGGGGGGCGAGGCGACGCACCTGTCGAAGTGGGCGGGGCTCGGCCGGCGTTCACCGCTGGTCGCCGCGGTCTTCGCGGTCTTCCTGCTCGCCTTCGCCGGCATCCCGCTGACCTCAGGTTTCGCGGGGAAGTTCGCGGTCTTCAAGGCGGCGGCGGAAGGCGGAGCAGGACCGCTGGTCGTGGTCGGTGTGCTCTCCTCCGCGGTCGCCGCGTTCTTCTACATCCGGGTCATCGTGCTGATGTTCTTCAGCGAGCCGAAGGCGGACGGCCCCACGGTCGCCGTCCCGTCCCCGCTGACGATGGCCACGATCGGTGTGGGCGTGGCGGTGACGCTGGTGCTCGGTGTCGCGCCGCAGTACTTCCTGGATCTGGCGAACCAGGCGAGTGTCTTCGTGCGCTGACCGCGCTGACCTGGTGCGTAACGCTCCGTGATGGCCGCCCGGCTTCCGCTTCTGTGGAAGGCGGGCGGCTTTGTCAGTGCGGGGCCCTATCGTGGCTGGAGTGACGGGCAAGGCGAGTACGGCGAGCACAACGGGGGACAGAGCGATGGGCGCGGCGATGGACACGCAGAGCGAGGCTTTGCAGACCCTGCACCGGGTCTTCGGATACGACGCGTTCCGGGGCGAGCAGGAAGAGATCATCGAGCAGGTGATCGGGGGCGGTGACGCCGTCGTCCTGATGCCGACCGGTGGCGGAAAATCCCTGTGCTATCAGATCCCGGCGCTGGTCAGGCCCGGTACGGGCGTTGTCGTCTCGCCGCTGATCGCGCTGATGCAGGACCAGGTGGACGCGCTCAGGGCGCTCGGGGTGCGTGCCGGATTCCTCAACTCCACGCTCGACTTCGACCAGCGGCGGACCGTCGAGGCGGAGCTCCTCGCGGGAGAGCTGGACCTGCTCTATCTCGCTCCGGAGCGGCTGCGCGTCGAGACGACGCTGGACCTGCTGTCCCGGGCCAAGATCTCGCTCTTCGCGATCGACGAGGCGCACTGCGTCGCCCAGTGGGGCCACGACTTCCGGCCGGACTATCTCGCGCTGTCGACGCTGGGCGAGCGGTGGCCCGACGTACCGAGGATCGCGCTCACGGCCACCGCGACGCGGGCCACGCACCAGGAGATCACCGCGCGGCTCGGGATGCCGCGGGCCAGGCACTTCGAGGCGGGCTTCGACCGGCCGAACATCCAGTACCGGATCGTGTCCAAGGCCGAACCCAAGAAGCAGCTCCTCACCTTCCTGAAGGAGGAGCACCCGGGGGACGCGGGCATCGTGTACTGCCTGTCCCGGGCCTCGGTGGAGCGGACCGCCGAGTATCTGAGCGACAACGGCATCGAGGCGGTGCCGTACCACGCGGGTCTCGACGCCGGCACGCGCGCCGCCCACCAGTCGCGCTTCCTGCGGGAGGACGGTCTGGTCGTCGTCGCGACCATCGCCTTCGGGATGGGCATCGACAAGCCCGATGTGCGTTTCGTCGCCCACCTGGACCTGCCGAAGTCGGTCGAGGGGTACTACCAGGAGACCGGACGCGCGGGGCGTGACGGACTGCCCTCCACGGCGTGGATGGCGTACGGCCTCCAGGACGTCGTCCAGCAGCGGAAGATGATCCAGAGCGGGGACGGCGACGAGAACCACCGGCGGCGGGCCGCAGCCCACCTGGAGTCGATGCTGGCGCTCTGCGAGACGGCCGACTGCCGGCGGGCCCAACTCCTCGGTTACTTCGGCCAGGAGGACGTCGCGACGACGTGCGGCAACTGCGACACCTGCCTCACCCCGCCCGAGACCCTGGACGGGACCGTCCCGGCCCAGAAGGTGCTCTCCACCGTCGTGCGCCTGGAGCGTGAGCGGCGGCAGAAGTTCGGTGCGGGCCAGATCATCGACATTCTGCTGGGGAAGAAGACGGCGAAGGTCATCCAGTTCGACCATGACCAGCTGTCGGTCTTCGGCATCGGCGCGGAGCTGAGCGAGACCCAGTGGCGGGGCGTGGTGCGGCAGTTGCTGGCCATGGGGTTCCTCGCGGTCGAGGGGGAGTACGGCACGCTGGTGCTCACCGACACCAGTGCGCAGGTGCTGGGCGGCGGGCGCGAAGTGCGGCTCCGCAAGGAGGCCGAGCGGCCCGCGCGGGTGCGGGGCGACCGGTCCGAGCGCAAGGCGAAGGCGGCCGTCGCCGATCTGCCCGCCGAGGCGGTCAAGGTCTTCGAGGCGTTGCGGGCCTGGCGCGGGGCACAGGCCAAGGAGCTGGGCGTGCCCGCGTATGTGATCTTCCACGATGCGACGCTGCGGGAGATCGCCACGCTGCGGCCTGAGTCGCTGCAGGCGCTCGGCACGATCGGCGGCCTCGGGGAGAAGAAGCTGGCGACGTACGGGGAAGGGGTGCTCGGGGTGGTCGGGGAGTTCACGGGCGCGCCGCCGCAGGACAGCAGCGGTGACGCGCCGGGTGACTTCGAACCTCCGGAGGAATTCGGGGAGTTCGAGCCGCCGGAGGATTACGAGGGCTGAGCCGCGGAAGGCAGGTCAGCCGTCGCTGTCCCGGCTGCTTCTGCCGCTGTCGCTGGCGCTGCTGCTCTCGCTGGACTTGTCCTGGCGTACGTTGCGCAGCACCGCCTCCGGCGCCCACTCGTCGCGGAGGCGCGAGCGCAGTGCTCCGCGGGCGCGCCAGCCGCTGCCGGGGAAGGCGCCGGTCAGGTCGATGGCCAGGGCGAAGCCGGCCAGCAGGCTGCTGCGGCGGTCGGGAAAGCCCGCCGCCTCGGCCTGCGCGAAGCGCGTCCTGACGAGTGCCGACCAGTTGTCGGCGCCCGCGGGATGACGGACGTAGGGGAAGATCCCCAGGGCGCGGCGCCGTTCCCTGCGCAGTACGCCGCGCTCCACCAGGTCGTCCAGATAGAGCCCTTCGACGGCACGGGCCTCCTGGCGCACCCAGCGCCGCGCGCTCGTGCTGCCGGAGAAGCGGCTCTTGCCGGGCGGCGGCAGGGTGGAAAGGACCGTCCCGAGGCGCCAGTCGTCGGGCGGGAGCGGCATGACCACCGCCACCCGCCTGCGGTCCTCCGCTATCCGGCCCTGGAGTTCGAGCTCCGCGAGGGCCGCGCCGGCCATCCCGTACTCCAGGAACCGGCTGCGGCATTCAGGCTTGCCCCGGACCGGATCCAGGGCGAGGAGCAGCAGCTCCTCGGGGAGGGTGAGGCCCGGGGCGGGGTTCATGACGCGGCGGGCGCGATCGTGCCGGTGACCTCGCCGAGGCCGACCCTGGTGCCGTCCGGGCCCGGGGCCCAGGCCGTCATGGTGACCACGTCGCCGTCCTCCAGGAACGTCCGCTTGCCCGCCGGGAGTTCAAGCGGCTCGGTGCCGTTCCAGGTGAGCTCCAGGAGCGAACCGCGCTGCTCCTGGGCGGGGCCGCTGACCGTCCCGGAACCGTAGAGGTCGCCGGTGCGCAGCGAGGCGCCGTTGACCGTCATGTGGGCGAGCATCTGTGCCGCGGTCCAGTACATCGTTGAGAACGGGGGAGAGGAGATCTTCTCGCCGTTGAGCGCGACCGTCAGGTGCAGGTCGAGGCCGCCGTGCTCGTCCTCGGCCGCGTCGTCCAGATAGGGCAGGAGCGCGAAGTCCCTTGCGGGGGGCGCCACTCGCGCCGCGTCGAGGGCCTCCAGGGGCGTCACCCAGGCCGAGACCGACGTGGCGAAGGACTTGCCGAGGAAGGGGCCGAGGGGGACGTACTCCCAGGCCTGGAGGTCGCGCGCCGACCAGTCGTTGAGCAGCTGCACGCCGAAGACGTGGTCGCGGAAGGCGGACAGTTCCACCGGCCGCCCCTGCTGCGACGGTACGCCGACGACGAAGCCGACCTCCGCCTCGATGTCCAGCTTGACCGAAGGGCCGAAGACCGGGGCCGCATCGGACGGGGCCTTGCGCTGGCCCGACGGGCGCACCACCTCGGCGCCCGAGGCGACCACGGTGCCTGAGCGGCCGTGGTAACCGATCGGCAGATGCTTCCAGTTGGGCGTGAGCGCCTGCCCGTCCGGCCGGAAGATCTTGCCGACGTTGGTGGCGTGATGCTCGCTCGCGTAGAAGTCGACATAGTCGGCGACCGCGTACGGAAGGTGCAGCGTGACCGCGGACAGCGGGTGCAGCAGCGGCTCGATGTCCTGCCGGTGGGCCGGCACGGTCACCCACGCGGTGAGCGCGCGCCGCACGTCGCGCCAGGCGGTGCGGCCCGCGGCGAGCAGCGGGTCGAGCGAGGGCCGGTCGAGAAGCCTGGCATACGGCGAGCCCAGCGCCAGGGCGGCCGCTCCCGCGTCCAGTACGTGGTCGCCTATACGCACGCCGACCCGGTGGCGGTCGGGGGAGTCGGCGGTCGAAAAGACTCCGTACGGGAGGTTGTGCGGGCCGAAGGGATCGCCTTCGGGCAGGTCGAGCGGGCTCTGCTCGGGCATGGGGTACTGCCTCGCTTTCCGGATCTCGTTGTCGGACACGTTACGTGGGCAATGGTTGCGGCGTCAGGGGCTAAAGAGTTCGTAATGTCCTGAAATTCCGTGCCGGAATAGGCGATTCCCCCCGTAGCGTCCCCCTCGGAGAACGGCCAGGGTGGGGCCTGGGGCCATAGGGGGGACACGTGGCGAGCCGTAACGCTCTGTTCACGCCGGACCGGGACGTACCCGGCCTGATCGTGAAGATAGGTAACTACCCGCTGCACCACGGGGGAGTCGGGGCCATACGCAGCCTCGGGCGTCTCGGTGTGCCGATGTTCGCGGTGACCGAGGACCGGTGGACCCCGGCAGCCCAATCCCGGTATCTGGAACGGGCGTTCGTCTGGCCGACCACCGGCAAGGAGGATCCTGGGCGGCTCGTCGAGGGGTTGCTGCGGATCGGCCGCCGCATCGGCAGGCCGACGGTCCTGATACCGACCGACGAGGAAGCGGCGGTCCTGATCGCCGAGCATCAGGATGCGCTGGCCGGCCCCTTCCTCTTTCCGCGCGTGGAGCCCGCGCTCCCGCGCCGCCTCGCCAGCAAGCAGGGTCTGCACGAGCTCTGCGTCGAACACGGGGTGGCCTCCCCGGCGGCCGCGTTCCCGGATTCGTACGCCGACATAGAGGAGTTCGCGGCGCACGCCCGCTTCCCGGTCGTCGCCAAGAACCGTGAGGCGTTCGTACGCAGGAGCAGGCCCGCCGTCATCGGCACCACCCGGATCCCGGACGCCGGGCATCTGCTGACCCTCGCCAGGCGCTGGGGGGACCACCCCGGGGTGATCCTCCAGGAGTATCTGCCGCGCGAGGAGGCCGAGGACTGGATCGTGCACGCCTACTTCGGCGAGGACGCCGAGCCCCTCGCCCTGTTCACCGGGGTGAAGGTGCGGTCCTGGCCGCCGCACGCCGGAATGACGGCGCTTGCCTACGTGGTCGACAATCCGGAACTTTCCGCCCTGGCCGCGCAGTTCATCAAGCAGATCGGTTTCAGCGGGATGGTCGACCTGGACCTCCGCTTCGACCGGCGCGACGGGCAGTACAAACTGCTGGACTTCAATCCCAGGATGGGGGCGCAGTTCCGCCTCTTCGAGAACGAGGCGGGGGTGGATGTCGTACGGGCACAGCATCTGCACCTCACCGGCCGCACGGTGCCCGAGGGCGAACAGCGGGCCGGCCACCGCTATGTGGTCGAGCACATCGACCTGCCCGCACTGGCGGCCTACCGCCGCAGCGGCTACACGACCCCGCACGCGCCGAAACGGGCGAGCGGGACGGAACTGGCCTGGTTCGCGGCCGACGACGTCCGGCCGCTGATCACCATGGCGGCGCGGCTCGTCGGGCCGGGCTTCAAGCACCTCTACCAGTTGTGGCGTTCCACCACGCGGCGCGGAGCGATCGTCAAGTAAGCAGCATGGGCCGTCAGTTGAGCGTCGGTATAGACCGGCACCCTGGGGAGGGGACTGCACGTGAATCGTCCGGTAGCTGTCATCGGGGCGGGGCCCTATGGTCTGTCGACCGCCGCCCATCTGCGGGCCCGGGGCATCCCCGTCCGCGTCTTCGGGTCGACCATGGTGAGCTGGCGCGAGGGGATGCCCGCCGGGATGATCCTCAAGTCCACCCCGGTCGCCTCCAGCATCGACGCGCCCCAGCCGGGTCACCGCCTGGTCGACTTCTGCGCCGACACCGGCATCACGCGCTACGAGTCCGACTGGGACCTCATCCCGGTCGAGGACTTCGCGGCGTACGGACAGTGGTTCGCCGACCGGCTCTTTCCCGACCTGGAAGCGGTCAAGGTCGTCTCGATCGACCGGGCACCCGGCACCGGGTCGGGCTTCTCCCTGAAGCTCGACTCCGGCGAGACGTTCGACGCGCGGGCGGTCGTCGTCGCGACGGGGCTGACCGGCGTGGCCCGGATGCCGCGCGAGCTCGACGCCCTCGCGGACACCGGCCTGGTCTCGCACGCCTCCCAGCACCGTGACCTCACCCGGTTCGCCGACCGGGACGTCGTCGTCATCGGCGCCGGCCAGTCGGCCCTGGAGAACGCGGTGCTGATGGCGGAGGCAGGCGCCAGGGTGCGGATCGTGGCCCGCAGGCACGGCGCGGTGGCCTTCGGCGACGCCCCGGACCGCCAGCCGCGGCTGACGCCCGTCACCCCTTTCGGCAACGCCTGGTCGCTGTACGCCTTCTCGTACCACGCCACGCACTTCCGCCATCTGCCCGCCCCGGCCCGCCACTACCTGGTCCGCCGCGTGCTCGGCCCGCTCGGCGCCTGGTGGCTGCGCGACCGCTTCACCGGAAACGTCCAGGTCACCGACGGCCGCCGACTCGTCCGCTCGCAGGTCGAGGACGGCCGCCCGGTGCTGACCCTGAGCGGCGGCGGCCCCTCCGCGCGCCTCGCCGCCGACCACGTCATGGCCGCCACCGGCTACCGCATGGACGCCACGGCCCTGGACTTCCTGGGCCACGGGCTGCGCGCCGGCCTCTCCACATCGCGGGGCGCCCCGGTCCTCGACGCGGGCTATGGATCCTCCGTCCCCGGCCTGTACTTCACGGGTCTGCCGGCGGCCGCGTCCTTCGGCCCGGTGATGCGCTTCGTGGTGGGCACCGAGTACGCATCGCCGCGCATCGCGGCATCGGTGGCGAAGCTGGGGCGGTAGGCACTCTTCCGCCTCATCGGTCCGGGTAAATGGAGTTGCCCGGACCCGCCCCGGCCCGCTCCCATATATCTCGGCCCGCCCCCACATGCCACGCCCGCCGAGAGAGGCCCCCTTGTCCGCACCCCGTATGCACGCCGAAGAGGCGGACATCGACACCGCGCTCGTACGGCGCCTGCTCGCCGCCCAGTTCCCGCAGTGGGCGCACCTGCCCGTGACCCGCTTCGCGTCCTCCGGGACGGTCAACGCGGTCTACCGGCTCGGGGACGACATGGCCGTACGGCTGCCCCGCATCGCGGGCGCCGACCCCGGCATCGAGCACCGGTGGCTGCCGTACCTGGCCCCGCGGTTGCCGACCGGGATCCCGGCCGTGCTCGGCAAGGGCCGGCCCGCCGAGGGCTACCCCTGGCCCTGGACGGTCTGCACCTGGCTCGACGGCGCGAACCCGGACCCCGCCCACCTCGTCGACCCCGGTCAACTGGCCAAGGGGCTGGCCGAGTTCATCGGCGCCCTGCAGCAGATCGACCCCGCGGAAGGCCCGCCCGCGTACCGTGGCGGGCTCCTCTCCGAGGTCGACGCCGAGACCCGCGACGCGATCGCCGAGCTCGACCGCCTCGACATGATCGACGCCGCGGCGGCCACCTCCGCCTGGGAGGAGTCCCTCGGCGCCCCCGCGTGGTCGGGCCCGCCCGTCTGGCTGCACTCCGATCTGATGCCCGGCAATCTCCTGACCGCCGATGGCCGCCTGACCGGCGTCATCGACTTCGGCACCCTGGGCGTCGGCGACCCGGCGGCGGACCTGCTCCCCGCCTGGAACCTGCTCCCGCCCGAGGCCCGCACCGCGTTCCGCGAGGCCCTCGCCCCCGACGACGCGACCTGGCTGCGCGGCCGGGGCTGGGCCCTGTCGATGTCGCTGGTCATGCTCCCGTACTACCGCGACACGAACCCCGCGATGGCGGACAACGCCCGCCACGTCCTGGCCCAAGTGCTGCCGCGCTGAAGTGAGCTCGTACAGGCGTCTTCGCGCACACGGGCTGGATGGACGAGAACGTGGAGGCGCGGGAAGAAGCAGCCGATGTGCTGCTGGCCCGCGAAGCGGAAGCAGTGCTGGCCGAGGGTGGCCCCACCGTAACGATGGCCGAGTTGCCGGCAGACCTGTGTGAGGAGTCCCGCTAAAGCCCCGTGGCCCCGTCGATCCGCTCCCGCAGGAGATCGGCGTGGCCGTTGTGGCGGGCGTACTCCTCGATCATGTGGATGAGCACCCAGCGCAGCGACACCACACCCAGCCACGCATCGTTCTCGCCTTCGATGTCCAGATCGGGTGCCTCGGCCACGAAGCGCTCGGCGAAGGCCACTTCGGTGCGCCACGCCTCCCAGGCCCCGGCGATGACGGCCGGATCGGGCACCGCGCCGTCGAAGTCCTCGTCGGGGTTGTCCTCCGTGAAGAAGATCCGCTCCACGTCCTGCCCGGCCAGCACCTGCCGGAACCACCGGTGCTCCACGGCGGCCATGTGCCGTACGAGGCCCAGCAGCGAGAGCGTCGAGGGGGCCACGGAACGGTCGGCGAGCTCCTTCCCGAGACCGGCGCACTTCGCTTCCAGCGTCGCGCGCTGGGCCGCGAGGAAGTCGGTGAGCAGGCGCCGCTCGTCACCCGTGGCCCGGGGGTAGAGGCGGCGGTACTCCTCTTCGCCGACGAAGAACTCGGCGCGTCTGCTGGGGTTCGTCATGTACGTCATCATCGCCGCGCCCCCATCGACGTCAGCGCCCGCACCCCCGCCTCGATCTCCTCGACGGGCGCCTCGCCGAACAGGGCGACCTGCACACCGAATCCCTGGGTCAGCGCGAGCATCGTCCGGGCCACTGATTCGGCGGGGATGTCGTCCCGCATCAGGCCCTCCGCCTGGTATGCCTCGAAGATCTTCACCCAGCTCGCCCGCATCCCGGAGAAGCCTTCGCGCATCAGGGCGTTGAGCTCCTTGTTGCGCAGCGTTTCGGCCCACACCTGGACGATCAGTGGCGGGAAACTGTTGCTCTCGTCGGTCGCCTCGGCGTTCAGGCCGAGCACCCCGCGCATCAGCCTGCCGAGCAGTTCGTCGAGCGGCGGGGGAGTCGATTCCCATACCGCGGCCGCCGCGAAGTTGTCGCGGAAGGAGTGGATGACAGTGGTGACGACGGCCTCGATGATCTCGTCCTTGCCGCGGAAGTAGCGGTACACGGCCCCCGCCGAGAGCCCGGCCTCCTGGAGAACGTCCTGCATGGACGTGGCGTGGAAGCCGTTACGGGCAAAGCAGCGGGCCGCGCCGTCGAGGATCTGGCTGCGGCGGGCGTCGAGGTGTTCCTGGGATACGCGGGCCATGGCCCCAAGCTAAAGCGAACGTTCGTTCTTGACAAGCGCCCCGGCCGCCGGGCAGGCTGCTCCTGCTCAAAACGAACGATCCTTCTCTTTGAATCGAGGCCGCATGCCCGCCACACCGCCCTCCCGCCGCAAGGCGCTCGCGGCAGTCGTCCTGATCCCGGTGATCGCCGCCGTCGTGCTCTGCCTCTTCGCCTGGCCCGCCGCCCGCACGGCCCCCCGCGACCTGCCCATCGGACTCGCGGGCACCCCGGCCGGCACGGCCCAGCCGCAGCACCAACTGGCCGCGCAGGGGAGCGCCTTCGAGGTGACGCACTACGCCGACGAAGCCGCGGCCCGCGCCGCCATCGAGGACCGGGACATCTACGGCGCCCTGGTCGTCACCGCGCAGGGTCCGCGCCTGCTGACCGCGTCGGCCGCGAGCCCCGTGGTCGCCCAGTTCCTCCAGAAGGCCGCCGCCGGCATGGCGCCCGCCGGCGCCGCGATACCGGTCACCGACGTGGTGAGCCCGCCGGCGGCGGACCCGCGCGGAACCGCACTCACCTCCAGCATCCTGCCGCTCGCGATGGCCGGCATGGTGGCCGGCGCGATCGTCACCCTCTTCGGCCTGCGCGGCATCCGCGCCGCGGCCGCCCTCGTGGCCGCCTCGGCGCTGGTCGGGATCGCCGCCACCGCCGTCACCGACAGCTGGCTCGGCGTGTTCGCGGGCTCCCGGCCGGCCGAGGCGGGTGTGCTGGGTCTGGCGGTGCTCTCGATCGCCGCGATCGTGGCGGGCCTGGCCGCGCTGATGGGCCCCGGGGGCATCGGGATCGGCGCGCTGCTGACCATGATCGTCGGCAATGCCTTCTCCGGCGCCGGCAGTGCACCCGAGCTGCTGCCCCAACCCGCAGGTGTGATCGGCCAGTTGCTGCCTCCGGGCGCGGCGGCGACGCTGCTGCGCTCCGTCGCGTACTTCGACGGAAGCGCGGCCCTGGTCCCCGCCCTGACGCTCGGCGCGTGGGGCGCGCTCGGGCTTGCCGCGGTCCTCGCCGGCGGACGGCGGGGCCGCCCGGTCCCGGGCCGCGAAGTCCCGTCTCCCGCACCGGTGTTGGAGCCGGTCGCCTGAGCGGTGCCGCTCAGCCCGCCGTGCGCGGGATCCGCTTCTCCCATGTGCGGTGGAAGACCACCTCGCCGCCCTCCTTGCACGTGACCTCGTTGGAGGTGATGAAGTCGTTCTCGTCGCAGGTGATTTCGGAGCGGGTCTCCACGCGTACGTCCCAGGACAGGTCGGGCCGCCGCAGCCCGATCGTCCACTCGGACTTCGTACGCGCCGACAGCGGGTCCGCCTCGTTGATCTCGTACGTCTCCAGGGCGTCCTCGGTGAACTCCAGCCCGTCCGGGTAGATCCGGGTGCCGCCGTAGCGCGGATCCACCTCCAGACGCCAATTGCCCGCCGCCACATCCCGGATGATCAGGCGCTCGGGCCGCTGGCCGGGATTCTCCGGGAAGACGACCCCGAGCGGCTCCGACTGCTCCGGCTCCTCGAAGGCGATGGTGTCGTCCGTCGTCGGGGTGCGGACCGGGAGCTGCAGCGAGCTCGCCGCCGGGTCGAGCGTGAAGCCCTCCGCGTCGGGCTGGGGCCAGATCCAGGGCCAGTACGCGGAGGAGACCGCCAGCCGGATCCGGTGGCCGGGAGGGAAGGTGTGCCCGATGCCGTTGAGTTCGAAGGTGACGTCCTCGGTGGCGCCCGGCGTCCACGGGATGTTCCTGTCGCGGCCGTGGCGGGCCGAGAGGTTCAGGGCGCCGCGCGTGACCAGGGTGGAGGAGCCGTCCGTCGCCACGTCGCACAGGCGGGCCACGATCTGCCCGCTGGGCACATCGCACCGCACGTTCAGCGTCACCCTCGGGCGGCCCAGGATCTCGATCGGTGCGTAGCGCACAGGGAACTCGAAGCACACCGACTTGGCGTCCTCGTCGCGCTGGTCGGGCGGCAGGTCGGAGTCGTTGCCGAAGGGGAAGAAGCGCCCGGCGTCCAGACCGGTGTTCTGCGGGGAGTGGACGCGCACCGGATCGCCCTGGAAGCCGTACGTCTCGGGCGTGACGTGCGCGGAAGGCCACTCGGTGTCGCCCACCCAGCGGCCGGGCAGCACGGGATACGTCGTCGCCGGGGGGTGCGACTTGCTGATCCAGGAGCGCAGCAGCGGCTCCGCCATCACCCCCGTCTCCTCGTCCTTCAGCCAGTGGTCCCACCAGCGCAGCGTCTCCTGAAGGAAGCCGATGGCGGGCCCCGGCGGCAGACCGCGGTCCGGGTACTGGTGCGACCACGGGCCGATCAGGCCTCGTACGCGCGAGGGATCGAGGTGCTCCACCAGCCGCAGCACGGTGTCGCGGTACGGGTCGTGCCAGCCGCCCACCGCGAGCACCGACGCCTTGATCGTCGAGTAGTCCTCGCAGACGCTGCCGTGCTGCCAGTACGCGTCGCGCGTCTGGTGCGCCAGCCAGGTATGGATGAACGGATCGACCCTCTCCAGGCGCTTCAGCCACATCTCCCGCCAGGCGTCGCCCACTTGGGCCGGGTCCGGCGGTCGCGAGACGAAGGCGAGCATGGTCGCGGCCCAGGCGTGCATGTCGACGGCGAGGACGGAGCCGCCCATGTAGTGCACGTCGTTGTCGTAGCGGTCGTCCGCCGAGCAGACGGTGACGATCGCCTTCAGCGGCTCGGGCGCAAGAGCGGCGATCTGCAGCGAGTTGAAGCCGCCCCAGGAGATCCCGAACATGCCCACTTTCCCGGTGCACCAGGGCTGCTCGGCGAGCCACTCGACCACGGCGACGCCGTCGGCGAGCTCCTGGGCGTCGTATTCGTCGCCCGGCATCCCGAGCGAGTTCCCGTGCCCGCGTACGTCGACGCGCACCGAGGCGTAGCCGTTGCCCGCGTACCAGGGGTGGCGCTGTGCGTCGCGCGGGGCGGTCCAGTCGCTGAGCCGGTACGGGAGGTATTCGAGCAGCGCCGGTACGGGCTCGTCCGCCACCGGCCGCCAGATTCTCGCGTACAGATGCGTGCCGTCGGGAAGCGGGATCCAGACGTCGTCGCGCCGGATCTCGTGCGGGAACTCCGTGCGTATCTGCATCAGTTACCACCTGTAGGAGTGGTCAGTGGACGGGGTGCATGGTGCGCTTCAGCCAGGGCGCGGCCGCGATCACGGCGAGACCGGCGGCCACCGCGATGGCGCCGTTGACGCCGAAGTAGGCGGGGTTGGAGACATGGCCGTAGAGCTTCACGACCTGGGCCTGGATGCCGTTGGCGAGGGCCAGGGAGAGGAACCAGAGCGCCATCGTCTGGCTGGCGAAGGCCTTCGGGGCGAGCTTCGTGGTGGCCGACATCCCGGAGGTCTCCAGGAGGATGTCACCGAGCCCGAGCAGGAAGTACGAGCCGACGATCCACCAGACCGACATCATCCAGTTGTCGCCGGTGCGGCCGATCGTGGCCGGGACCATGATCAGGAACGAGAGACCACCGAGGATCGTGCCGAAGGCGATCTTGTTGGAGGCGTGCGGCTGGCGGTCGCCCATCCTGACCCAGAGCGCCGCGACCACGGGGGCGAGGGCGACCTCGAAGGCGCCGAGCGCGGAGGCGTACCAGCTGGCCGGGAAGTGGAAGCCGAAGATCACCGTCTGGGCGTTGGACGCGGCGATCAGCATCATCGTCGAGTACGCCTGGAAGAGGATGAAGTTGAAGACGACGGAGGCCAGGAAGAGGACGACGTACGGGCGCAGCCGCCCGCGCTCCTCGGAGGTGACCTGCGGGCTGCGGAACATCACCGTGAAGTAGACGACCGGTGCGACGACGGAGATGACGGTCAGGACGTCGACGGAGCGGTCGATCGTCAGGATCCCGGTCAGGCCGAGGACCGTGCAGATCACCAGGACGGCGACGATCCCGCCGATGATCATGCGGACGGTACGGCGCATCTTCTCGGGCGGCAGGGCCTGCTCGGCCTGCTCCGTGCGGCCCGCGATGGTCTTGCGGCCCAGTACGTACTGGATCAGGCCGAATGTCATCCCGATCGCGGCCGCCGAGAAGCCCCAGTGCCAGCCCTTGTGGTCGCCCAGCCAGCCGGTGACCAGCGGTCCGAGGAAGGCGCCGATGTTGATGCACATGTAGTAGAGGGCGAAGCCGGCGTCGCGGCGCTCGTCGGCGGTGCGGTAGAGCTTGCCGACGAGGGTGGCCACGTTGGGCTTCAGGAGGCCGGTGCCCAGCGAGATCAGACCGAGGCCGATCCAGGTGGCGCCGTTGCTCGGCACGGACATCGTGTAGTGGCCACAGGCGATGAGGATGCCGCCCCACAGGACCGCGCGGTAGGAACCGAGGATCCGGTCGGCGAGCCAGCCGCCGGCCACGGAAACGAGGTAGACCATGGTTCCGTACGCTGCCGATACGGAGGCGGCGGTCCCGGGGTCCATCCCCATGCCGTCTTCGCTGACGGCAGCCGTGAAGTAGAGGACGAGAATGGCCTGCATCCCGAGGAACGAGAAACGTTCCCAGATTTCGAGACCCGAGAGGGTCATCAGGCCGCGGGGCTGACCGAAGAAGGAGTGGTCGTCGCCCGGAAGAGGACCCGGCTGAGAACCCGGCTCGGGGGCTCTCGGCGGCGGCGGCGCCATATCGGTTCCGGACAAAAGCCCCACTCCTTGTCGTAGCAGCTTTTCCAGAACATACCGGGCACTCTCCGTGTGCGCTCGGGCAGCGCGGGCAGGTGCCCTCTGTGATCGAACAGCGACCGGATACGCTGACTTGAGTGATGGCAGCGACACATCGACAATCCGTGTGATCGTCAGCAGACAGGAGATCCCCTCGTGACCGTCGTCGGGTCGTTCGGACTGAGCGTGCGTGACCAGGCACTTGAGGCCGATGTCCAGGCCGGACTGGGAGCTGTCGAGGCAGGACTGCTCGAAGCCACCAAGAGCGAGGTCCCCTTCATCACGGAGGCCGCCCAACATCTGCTGCGTGCCGGGGGCAAGCGTTTCCGCCCGCTCCTGGTGATGCTGGCCTCGCAGTTCGGTGACCCCTATGCGCCTGGTGTGGTTCCCTCGGCCGTGGTCGTGGAGCTGACGCATCTCGCGACGCTGTACCACGACGACGTGATGGACGAGGCGGAAGTGCGCCGCGGGGTGCCGAGCGCCAACTCCCGCTGGGACAACTCCCTGGCCGTCCTCACCGGTGACTTCCTCTTCGCGCGGGCCTCGCACATCCTGGCCGACCTCGGCCCCGAGGCCGTACGGATCCAGGCCGAGGCCTTCGAAAGGCTCGTCACCGGCCAGATCCTGGAGACCGCGGGGCCGCGCGACGGCCGCGACCCGGTCGACCACTACATGGACGTCCTGTCCGGCAAGACCGGCTCACTGATCGCCGTCTCCGGGCGCTTCGGCGCCATGATGGCCGGCGCCGACGAGGGCATCGTCGACATCCTCACCCAGTACGGGGAGCGGCTCGGCATCGCCTTCCAGCTGGCCGACGACGTCCTGGACATCGCCAGCGACACCCAGGAGTCGGGCAAGACGCCCGGCACCGACCTGCGCGAAGGCATCCCTACGCTGCCGGTGCTCTACCTCCGGGCCCAGGCCGAGGCGTACGGCCGCCCCGACGATGTGGCGCTGGTCGAGCTGCTCGACGGGGATCTGAGCGACGACGTACGGCTGCGCGAGGCGGTGCTGCGGCTGCGGGCCCACCCGGCTCTGGAGCGGGCCCGCCAGGACGCTGTGCGCTACGCGGAAGAGGCGCGGGCGACGCTCGGGCCGCTGCCCGAGGGGTACGCCAAGTCCTCGCTGGAGGAGCTGTGCGGTGTCGTGGTGCACCGCGTCGGCTAGGCAGTGGCTCAGTAGCCTCCACCGCTGCTGGAGTCCTCGTCGCTGCTGGGGCCCGCTCCCTCGGCCTTCGCGCCCGTGGGGGTCGCGGCGAACCAGGTGCCGCCCACGCCCTGGCCGTACGGCTCGCGCGGCTCATCGTCCTTGGCGTACCGGTAGAGCGGCCAGCCCCCGAGGGTCAGCTGCTTGGAGCCGTCGGCGCGGGTGACCGTACCGACGAGGGACTTGTCGATCCCCTGCAGGCTGACCGAGGAGCCGGTGGCGACGGCGGGCGGCCACAGGGCGGCGCAGGCGTCGGTGCAGTTCGAGGCCGGCGGCTTGGCGGTGTCCCGGTCGAAGCGGTAGAGCACGAACCCCTTGGAATCGGTGACGACCGTGCCGAGCTTGTCCACCTTGGCGGTGGAGAGGTCGGCGGCGGTGGCGGTGGCGGTGGGTGTCTTGGATCCGGATCCGGTGCCCGATCCGCCGCCGCAGCCGGTGGCTGCGAGGGCGAATCCGGCGACCGCGGTGGCTGCGTAGATGCCGATGCGACGGCTGTTCCTGCTGGTGAGCATGGCGTTCCCCCTTGGTGGTGCCGTTCTGCTCTCACCAGGGGGTACGGATTCGGGGACCCCTGTACTCACTGTGAGCCAGGTCACATTTCTGGATTGAGCCCAGGGTGAGATTCGATCCGTATCCCTGCCCAGAAGCTGACGCAGGGGGCGTCGGCTCCGATACGGGGAGAATCTGGCATGAAGCACATCAAGAGCATCGTCGTCGGCACGACCGCTGTCGCGGCTGCCGCGGGTCTCGCCCTCGCGGTGCTGCCTGCCGCGGCGGACAGCGGGACGGACGGCGGCGACAGCGGCGACGGCCTCTTCGTCGCCTCGATGCGCGGCGCCAACGAGGTGTCCGATCAGGGCAAGCCCTCCGCCGGCGACCCGGACGGGACCGCCCTGGAGTTCATCGAGGTCAAGGGCGACCAGGTCTCGGTCACGGTGAACTGGCGGGCGACCGCCAGGCCCACGATGCTCCACCTCCACCAGGGCGCCCGCGGAGCCAACGGCGACGTGAGGATCGACTTCGGCGCACTGCTCGACCACGCGCGCGACCGGAGCGTCACCGGCACGGTCCGGGTCGCGGACAGGGCGCTGCTGGACGCGCTCAAGAACGACCCCGCGAGCTTCTACGCCAACCTGCACACCGAGGAGTTCCCCGGTGGCGCGGTCCGCGGCCAGCTCCACAGGGTCACCGGCCCCGCCGCCTTCGCGAACGCCTCGGCGAGCTTCCAGGCCCCGGTGGTCCAGGGCCGGCAGATCTACGAGTGCAAGAAGGGCGACGACGGGAAGTTCGCGTTCCTGCAGCGCGATGTAAGGGCCACGCTCGGCGGGGACATCCAGCACTTCTTCACCGCGCCGAACTCCGGCGTCCCGTCCTGGCACGCCCGGGACCGCAGCGCCGTCACGGGCACGGTGCTCACCAAGACGCCCAACGGGGACGGCAACATCGCCGAGTTGGACCTGCGGGCGACACAGGCGGGAGGCGGGAACGGGCTGCTCTCCCGTACGGACGAGATCATGCGGCTGAACACGGTGGGCGGCGTCGCACCGGCGGGGGAGTGCGCCCCGGGGGCGGTCGTGGAGGTCCCGTACTTCGCCGACTACGTCTTCATCCAGCGGTAACCAGAGCACCGGAGAGCCGACCGGGCCGGCGCGACCCCTACTGGACGGGGGAGCGCCGGCCCCTTTGTGTCATCCCTCAGCAGTACGCGGAGTTGCTCCCGGGGTCTGACGCTTTCCCGTGGCCGATTTGGTCGGATAGAGAGCACCACACCACACCAATTCGGGTGAGAATGGCGGCGAGGGGTGGACGAGTGCAACCGGACGGAGCGCCGCCGACCACGGAGGGCACACATGGCACCGAACGACAGCGCAGAGGCCACCGAAGAGGCCAGGGACCTGGCGGCGGGGCGCCGGAAGGCGGCACGCTATCTCGTCCCGGTCGCGATTGCCGGGGTGGCGGCAGCGACCATCGGACTGGTTCCGGCGCTCGCCAGCTCGGGTGACCCCGATCTGCCGAAGATCACCGCACAGGAACTCATCGAGAAGATCGCCGCTTCGGACACCCAGCAGCTGTCCGGCACGGTCAAGATCCGCACGGACCTGGGCCTGCCGTCGCTGGGCTCCATGGGCAGTTCCTTCGCACCGGGCGGAGGTTCCGGCGGAAGCGAGGGCGCGTCACCCACCTCGAAGCTGACCGAACTCGCCACCGGTACGCACACGTTGCGCGTCGCCGCCGACGGCCCCGACCGGCAGAAGGTCTCCATCCTGGAGAACGCGGCCGAGTACAGCCTTATCCACAACGGCACACAGATCTGGGGCTACGACTCCAAGTCCAACGAGGCGTTCCACGGTACGGCGCCGAAGTCCGAGTCCGGCAAGCGCGCGGGCGGCGGAGCCGACATGACGCCGAAGGCCCTCGCCGAAGAGGCGCTGAAGGCGGCGGACGCGACGACGTCGGTGACGGTGGACGGTACGGCGCAGGTGGCGGGCCGGGATGCGTACCAACTCCTCATCAAGCCCAAGCAGTCGGGCACGACGGTCGGTGCGATCCGGGTCGCGGTGGACGCCGAGAACGGCACCCCGCTGAAGTTCACGCTGACCCCGAGCGGGGGTGGCAAGGCGGTGGTCGACGCGGGTTTCGCGAAGGTGGACTTCTCGAAGCCGTCGGCCTCGACCTTCAACTTCACGCCGCCCAAGGGCGCCAAGGTGACCGAGGACGGCGCCCCGAAGGCGGACAAGCGCGGCGCGGACCTGGGCAAGGACTTCGGCGTGCCCCAGGGCGAAGGGATGAAGGTGATCGGCAAGGGCTGGACGTCGATCGCGTCCTTCGACACGGGCGGCCAGGGACTGAACGCTCCGGACAAGGGCCGGCAGAAGGACCACGGGACCGGCTCGGCGGACGCCCAGAGGTTCCTGGACTCCCTGGGCGACAAGGTGACGGGCAAGTTCGGCTCGGGCACGGTGTTCCATACGCGCCTGGTCAACGCCCTGATGACGGACGACGGCAAGGTCTACGTGGGCGCGGTGGACAAGGCGACGCTGGTCGCAGCGGCGAACGCGGCCAAGTAGTCCCGGGGCACACGGCCTTCGGTCGTGTGCCCTCAATCGCCGGGCAGGCTTGATTGTGCGGGCGTGTGGTCCGGCACGGGCCAAGTCTTGTGCTCGCACATGCGCGCTCACGTCGAGCAGATTCAAGCCCCTCCGGCGATTCAGGAGCGGGGGTCCGGGGGCGGAGCCCCCGAAAGCGGGGGCCGGGGTGGCAGCCCCGGTTCGGGAAGGGGCGGGGTGGGGGAACTCTCCCCGCCTCGCCCCCGTTAACGTGGCGCACCGACATCGCCCACCAGGGGGAGCGCGCGATGACCGACCCCGTCATAGAAACCCACGGCCTCACCAAGCGCTTCAGAGGCGGCCAACTGGCAGTGAACCACCTCGACTTGACGGTCCCCGGCGCCAGCGTCTTCGGCTTCCTGGGCCCCAACGGCTCCGGCAAGACCACCACCATCCGCATGCTGATGGGCCTCATCGCGCCAACTTCCGGCACCGCAAGCCTCCTCGGCCGCCCCATGCCGAAGGCGGCCCGCACCGTCCTCCCCCGTGTCGGCGCACTCATCGAGGGCCCCGCCCTCTACGGCTTCCTCTCCGGCCGCGACAACCTCGTCCGATACGACGCAGCCGACCCCGATGCCGACCCCCGCACCCGCCGCACCCGCGTCGACGCCGCCCTCGACCGGGTCGGGCTCACCGCGGCGGCGGGCAAGAAGTCCAAGGCGTACTCCCTCGGGATGAAGCAGCGCCTCGGCCTGGCCGCCGCCCTCCTCCAGCCGCGCGAACTCCTCGTCCTGGACGAGCCGACCAACGGCCTCGACCCGCAGGGCATGCGCGAAATCCGAGCCCTCATCAGGGAGTTGGCGGCCGACGGCACCACCGTCTTCCTCTCCTCCCACCTCCTCGACGAGATCGAGCAGGTCTGCACCCACGCCGCCGTGATGGCGCAGGGCCGGCTGATCACCCAGGGCCCCGTCGCCGACCTCGCGGCCCGCAGCCGCCTCGCCGTGACCACCCCTGACACGGCGGACGCGGCCCGCGTCCTCAAGGAACTCGGCGCCACGGACCTCACCCTCACCGAGAACCGCATCACGGCCGAACCACCCCCGGACCAGGCCGACTTGGCCGACCTGAACGCCGCACTGGTCCACGCGGGCGTCCGCGTACGCTCCTTCGGCATGGAGCGCGCGAGCCTGGAGGACGCCTTCGTGGCACTCACCGGAGAGGGCTTCGATGTCGCAGGCTGAACGGGCCGACCAGGCCGAGCAAGCTGCATTCAGGAAGCCCACCCCCCGGGCGATCCGCTCCCTGGGCCTCTTCCGCAGCGAGATCACCACCACGCTCCGCCGCTGGCGCACCCTCGCGCTGCTGGCATGCCTGGCCGCCGTACCGATCCTCATCGGTGTGGCCGTCAGGATCGAGACCGGCAGCGGCGGCACGGCCGGCGGCAACCCGAACAGCGGCGAAGGCCCCGCCTTCATCGCCCAGATCACCAACAACGGCCTCTTCCTGGTCTTCGCCGCCCTCGCCGCCACCCTCCCCGTCTTCCTCCCGATGGCCATCGGCGTGATCGCGGGCGACGCGATCGCGGGCGAGGCGAACGCGGGCACCCTGCGCTATCTCCTGGTCGCCCCGGCGGGCCGTACCCGCCTGCTCCTCGCCAAGTACGCCTCCACGCTCGCCTTCTGCCTGATCGCGACCCTCGTCGTGGCCCTCGCCGCGCTCGCCACGGGCGCCGTGCTCTTCCCGCTGGACGACGTCACCACGCTCTCCGGCACGCAGATCCCGCTCGCCGACGGGCTGGTCAGGGCGCTGCTGATCGCGGTGGTCGTCGCCGCGTCACTGATCGGCGTAGCGGCCCTGGGCATCTTCATCTCGACGCTCACCAACAGCGGCATCGCGGCGATGGCGGCCACCGTGGGCCTGCTGATCACCGTGCAGATCGTGGACCAGATCCCGCAGCTGCACGCGGTCCATCCGTATCTCTTCCCGCACTACTGGCTGTCCTTCGCGGACCTGCTGCGCGAGCCCGTCTACTGGGATCAGATCGTCAGGAATCTGGGGCTGCAGGCGCTGTACGCCGCCGTCTTCGGCTCGGCGGCCTGGGCGCGTTTCTCCACGAAGGACATCGCCGCCTGAGAGGCGGGTCCGGGGAGGAAAGGGAGGGTACGTGTCGCGGCGAGAAGCCGTCCCCCGACGCGGCTCGACACGACACGTACCGTTTCCCCGGCGCTTATTCTCGGAGTCTGACCTTCCGCTGTCAATACGCTACGTATCGTCCTCCCCAGAGCCTCCCCATAGACTCCAGATGTGAGCAACGGTGTTCCGCCCAACCCCGCGCGCCGCAGCGAGCGGTCACGGCAGGCGATCCTGGCTGCAGCCCTCGATCTCTGTACGGAGAAGGGGTACGCCCGTGCCACGGTCGAGGCCATTGCCGCCCGCGCGGGTGTGAGCAAGAAGACGATCTACCGCTGGTGGCCGTCCAAGGGCGCGATCCTGCTCGAAGCGATCAACAACGCGGTGGTCATGACGACCCCGTTCCCCGACACCGGCGACCTCGCGGCCGACCTGCGCACCCAGATGAACGCGGTCGTACGGCTGCTCACCACCCCGCCGCTGGGGCCCGCGTACGCCGGCATCCTCACCGAGATCCAGTACGACGACGAGCTGTGCCGCGCCGTCCAGGACGTGTTCATCACCCCGCGCGTCCAGGCCGCCCGCGCCCGCCTGTGCATCGCCCGTGACCAGGGTGAACTCCCGCTGGACGCCGACCTGGACCTGGCCGTTGAGCTCTTCTACGGCCCCCTCTACTACCGGCACACGCTGCGGAGACCGCCGTACAGCCCCGAGCGCATCGCCACCCTGATCGACCATGTGATGCGGGCGCTGGGCGCTTCCTAGGAGGCTGTGGCCTTGGGCATGTCACCGGCGGCAGGGACCCCGGCCTGAGCCGAAAGACGTGCGGCCTGGGCCCTGTTGCGGTGCGCGTTGCGCAGCGCGTCCCAGGTCAGGACCGTCAGCGCCAGCCAGACGAGGGCGAATCCGGCCCAGCGCTCGGGCGGCATCGCCTCGTGGAAGTACAGGATGCCGAGCCCGAACTGGAAGACCGGCGTCAGGAATTGCAGCAGCCCGATCGTGGAGAGCGGCACCCGGATCGCGGCGGCGCCGAAGCAGACCAGCGGGATGGCGGTGACGAGCCCGGTCGAGGCGAGCAGCGCGCCGTGCGCGGGGGTGGAGAAGGTCGAGTCGCCGCTCGCGCCGATGAAGACCAGATAGCCGAGCGCCGGGAGGAACTGGACGGCGGTCTCGGCGGCGAGCGATTCGATCCCGCCCAGGTTGACCTTCTTCTTCACCAGTCCGTACGTGGCGAAGGAGAAGGCCAGGATCAGCGAGATCCAGGGCGGCTGCCCGTACCCGATGGCGAGCACCAGGACCGCCGCGACGCCGGTGGCGACCGCGACCCACTGGGCGCGGCGGAGCCGTTCGCCGAGGAGCAGGACGCCCATGGCGATGGTGACCAGGGGGTTGATGAAGTAGCCGAGGGAGGCCTCGACGACATGGCCGCTGTTGACGGCCCAGATGTACACGCCCCAGTTGACGCTGATGACGATGGCCGCGACGGTGATCAGGCCCAGGCGTTTCGGCTGGCGTATGAGCGCGCCGATCCAGGCCCAGCGCCGCATGACGAGCAGCGCGATCGCCACCACGCCGAGCGACCAGACCATCCGGTGGGCGAGGATCTCCACCGCGCCCGACGGCTTGAGGAGCGGCCAGAAGAGGGGGACGAGGCCCCACATCGCGTACGCGGCAACGCCGTTCAGGAATCCTGCGCGCTCGCTGGTGATCCCCTTCACGGGCCCTCCTCTTTGATGCTTCCGTCAACCAGTCGACGGTAGCGGGGGGAGGGCCCGGCTGTCATGCCCGTATCGCTATACGGTCATTACAGGGCGGCGGCGATCGTCTCGGAGATCGGCGTGGTGGGCCGGCCGATGAGACGGGCCAGGTCACCGCTGGTGCCGGCGAGCAGTCCGCGCTCGATGCCCTTGTCGACGTCGACGAGGATCGCGGCGAAGCCCTCGGGGAGCCCGGCGCCGATCAGGATCTCCTGGTGCACGGAGGCCGGGACGTTGTTGTACGCGATCTCCTTGCCGGTGGCCTTGGCGACCTCGGCGGCGTACTCGGCCAGCGACCAGGCGGTGTCGCCGCTCAGCTCGTACGCCGTGCCGAGGTGGCCGTCGGAGACCAGGACGGCGGCCGCGGCGGCGGCGTAGTCCGCGCGGGACGCGGAGGCGACGCGGCCTTCGCCGGCGTTGGCGACGACGGCTCCGTGGGCGAGGACCGGGGCGAGGTTGGCGGTGTAGTTCTCGGTGTACCAGCCGTTGCGCAGGAAGGTGTGGGGGAGTCCGGAGTCCAGGATCAGCTGCTCGGTGACCTTGTGCTCGGCGGCCAGCTCGATGTCGGCGTCGGGGCCGCCGAGGATGCCGGTGTACGCGAGCTGGGCGACACCCGCCGCCTTCGCCGCGTCGATCACCGCGGTGTGCTGCGGTACGCGGCGGCCGACCTCGTTGGCGGAGATGAGCAGGACGCGGTCGCCGGAGCGGAAGACGCCTTCGAGGGTCTCGGGGGCGTCGTAGTCGGCGATGCGCAGTTCGACGCCGCGGGCCGCGAGGTCGGCGGCCTTGTCCTTGTTGCGGACGACTGCGGCGACCTGGTCGGCCGGGACCTTGGCCAGGAGCTCGTCGATGACGAGACGGCCGAGGGATCCGGTGGCTCCGGTGACGACGATGCTCATGGGTCTTTTCTCCTCTTTGCGGGACTTGCGGGTCTTCGTTGCGTTCTGGAGCTAACCCTACGGCTGACACTATCTTTTGGAAAGTACCCACTTTGAAGTAAGGTACTGGCATGACTGTTAGTGACTTCCGTATGCGGCAGACCGCCGGCGAGGAGATGTGCCCCCATCGCCTCGTCCTGGAGCACGTCACCAGCCGCTGGGGCGTGCTGATCCTGATCGCGCTGCAGGAGCGCACGTACCGCTTCAGCGAGCTCCGCCGCCATGTCGGCCGCGTCAGCGAGAAGATGCTGGCCCAGACCCTCCAGACACTGGAGCGCGACGGCTTCGTGCACCGCGACGCCAAGCCCGTCATCCCGCCGCGCGTCGACTACAGCCTCACCGAGCTCGGCCAGGAGGCCGCCGAGCGGGTCAGGAGCCTTGCCGCCTGGACGGACGTACGCATGGCTGCGGTCACCGAGGCGCGCGAGGCGTACGACAAGGCCCGGACCTCCTCCTGAGAAGAGATCCGGGCCAGGGTCGGGCAGTGGCCGCGCGCTAGCCGGCGACGGTCCAGGTGTCGTTGCCCGCGAGCAGGGAGGCGAGGTCACCCTTGCCCTTCTGCTCGATGGCGGCTTCGAGCTGGTCGGACATCTGGGTGTCGTAGACCGGGCGGTCGACGGACCGGAAGACGCCGATGGGCGTGTGGTGCAGGGTGTCGGGGTCGGCCAGGCGCGAGAGCGCGAAGGCCGTGGTGGGGCTGGCGGTGTGGGCGTCGTGGACGAGGATCTGCGACTGGTTCTCCTCGGTGACCGCGATGACCTTGAGGTCGCCGGTCTGTGCGTCGCGTACGACGCCCTTGGAGCCGTCGGCGCCGAAGCGGATGGGCTGCCCGTGCTCCAGCCGGATCACCGCCTCTTCGGCCTGCTGCTTGTCCTTGAGGACCTCGAAGGCGCCGTCGTTGAAGATGTTGCAGTTCTGGTAGATCTCCACGAGCGCGGTGCCGGGGTGCTCGGCGGCCGCGCGCAGCACCGAGGTGAGGTGCTTGCGGTCGGAGTCGACGGTGCGGGCCACGAAGGAGGCTTCGGCGCCGATCGCCAGGGAGACCGGGTTGAAGGGCGCGTCCAGGGAGCCCATCGGGGTCGACTTGGTGATCTTGCCGACCTCGGAGGTGGGGGAGTACTGGCCCTTGGTCAGTCCGTAGATCCGGTTGTTGAAGAGCAGGATCTTGAGGTTGACGTTGCGGCGCAGCGCGTGGATCAGGTGGTTGCCGCCGATGGACAGCGCGTCGCCGTCACCGGTGACCACCCACACGCTCAAGTCCCGCCGGGAGGAGGCGAGTCCGGTGGCGATGGCCGGGGCGCGGCCGTGGATGGAGTGCATCCCGTAGGTGTTCATGTAGTACGGGAAGCGCGAGGAGCAGCCGATCCCGGAGACGAAGACGATGTTCTCCTTGGCCAGGCCCAGTTCGGGCATGAAGCCCTGAACCGCGGCCAGGACGGCGTAGTCGCCGCAGCCGGGACACCAGCGCACTTCCTGATCGGACTTGAAGTCCTTCATGGATTGCTTGGCGTCGGCCTTGGGCACCAGGGAAAGCGCCTCAATCACGTCAGTGGACACCTCAGTCATCGATGGCCTCCTTGAGAGCCGTGGCGAGCTGCTCGGCCTTGAACGGCATGCCGTTGACCTGGTTGTACGAGATCGCGTCGACGAGGTACTTCGCGCGCAGGAGCGTGGCCAGCTGGCCGAGGTTCATCTCGGGGACGACCACATGCTCGTAACGCTTCAGGACCTCGCCGAGATTCCTCGGGAAGGGGTTGATGTGGCGCAGATGCGCCTGGGCGATCGGCACCTGCTCGGCGCGCAGCCGGCGGACGGCCGCGGTGATCGGTCCGTACGTCGAACCCCAGCCCAGGACCAGGGTCTTGGCGCCGTCCGGGTCGTCGACTTCCAGGTCGGGGACCTCGATGCCGTCGATCTTGGCCTGGCGGGTGCGGACCATGAAGTCGTGGTTGGCCGGGTCGTAGCTGATGTTGCCCGTGCCGTCCTGCTTCTCGATCCCGCCGATACGGTGCTCGAGCCCCGGCGTGCCGGGCACCGCCCAGGGGCGGGCCAGGGTCTGCGGGTCGCGCTTGTACGGCCAGAACACCTCGGTGCCGTCGGCCAGTTCATGGTTGGGTCCTGACGCGAACTGCACGCGCAGGTCGGGCAGTTCATCGACCTCGGGGACCCGCCAGGGCTCGGAGCCGTTGGCCAGATAGCCGTCGGAGAGCAGGAAGACCGGGGTGCGGTAGGTCAGTGCGATGCGTGCCGCGTCGATGGCCGCGTCGAAGCAGTCGCCCGGCGTCTTGGGCGCGACGATGGGCACCGGGGCCTCGCCGTTGCGCCCGTACATGGCCTGCAGGAGGTCGGCCTGCTCGGTCTTGGTGGGCAGACCGGTCGAGGGCCCGCCGCGCTGGATGTCGATGATCAGCAGCGGCAGTTCCAGGGAGACCGCGAGCCCGATCGCCTCGGACTTCAGCGCCACTCCGGGGCCCGAGGTGGTCGTCACCGCGAGGGAGCCGCCGAAGGCCGCGCCCAGGGCCGCGCCGATGCCGGCGATCTCGTCCTCGGCCTGGAAGGTCCGCACACCGAAGTTCTTGTGCTTGGAGAGCTCGTGCAGGATGTCGGAGGCCGGGGTGATCGGATACGAGCCCAAGTAGAGCGGCAGATCGGCCTGTCGGGCGGCCGCGATCAGTCCGTAGGACAGGGCCAGGTTGCCCGACATGTTGCGGTAGGTGCCGGGCGGGAAGGCGGAGGTCGCCGGGGCGACCTCGTAGGAGACGGCGAAGTCCTCGGTCGTCTCGCCGAAGTTCCAGCCCGCCCTGAACGCCGCGACGTTCGCCTCGGCGATCTCCGGCTTCTTGGCGAACTTGGTCCGCAGGAACTTCTCGGTCGCCTCGGTGGGCCGGTGGTACATCCACGACAGCAGACCCAGGGCGAACATGTTCTTGGAGCGCTCGGCCTCCTTGCGGGAGAGCCCGAAGTCCTTCAGCGCCTCGATCGTCATCGACGTGAGCGGCACCGGGTGGACCCGGAAGGCCTCCAGCGACCCGTCCTCCAGCGGCGAGGTCGCGTAGCCCACCTTCGCCATCGGGCGCTTGGTGAACTCATCGGTGTTGACGATGATCTCGGCCCCGTGCGGCAGGTCCGCGATGTTCGCCTTCAGGGCTGCCGGGTTCATCGCGACGAGCACATTGGGCGCATCCCCGGGCGTGAGGATGTCGTGGTCGGCGAAGTGCAGCTGGAAGGAGGAGACGCCCGGGAGCGTCCCGGCAGGTGCCCGGATCTCGGCGGGGAAGTTCGGCAGCGTCGAGAGGTCGTTGCCGAACGAGGCGGTCTCCGAGGTGAAACGGTCCCCGGTGAGCTGCATGCCGTCACCGGAGTCACCCGCGAACCGGATGATCACCCGGTCGAGCCGGCGCACCTCTTTTGCCCCGGAAGGCTTGCGCTGTTCTCCGACGACGGCCTCATCGGCTCCGTCGGCCTGCTCGGCTGGGCTACTGACCTGGCTGGTCACTGAACTGGACCTCCCTCGAGGCGGCGGCACTCGGACACGGCCGGACGACCGGTCGCACCTCGGCCCACCCTACGTCGGTAAGGGTCACCTTCCCCGGACGGCTCATATGGTGGACGCACTTTTGAGACGCCCTCTTGCCCTGGTCTGTCACGATTCGACCGCCCCCCGGCCTCTCCATTAAGACGCTGCGCGTTCATCCTTTGGTTCTAGGTCTCCGGCCCCGACCTCGATATCTGACAGAGTGTCAGCTCTTCAGGACTTCAGGTAGGTCAGTACCGCGAGTACCCGTCGGTGATCCCCGTCACTGGGCGACAGCCCCAGTTTCAGGAAAATGTTGCTCACATGCTTCTCGACGGCCCCGTCGCTCACGACCAGCTGCTTGGCCACGGCCGAGTTCGTACGCCCCTCGGCCATCAGCCCCAGGACCTCGCGCTCGCGCGGCGTCAGATTGGCCAGCACGTCCTGCTTGCGGCTGCGGCCGAGCAGCTGCGCCACGACCTCGGGGTCGAGCGCGGTCCCGCCCTGCGCGACACGCACCACCGCGTCCACGAACTCGCGCACCTCGGCGACACGGTCCTTCAGCAGATAGCCGACGCCCCGGCTCGACCCGGCGAGCAGCTCGGTGGCGTACTGCTCCTCGACGTACTGGGACAGCACGAGCACCCCGATCCCGGGGTAGTCCTTGCGCAGCTGCACCGCGGCCCGCACGCCCTCGTCGGTGTGCGTCGGCGGCATCCGTACGTCCGCGACCACCACGTCCGGCAGCTCCTGCCGGTCGGCGAACTCCGCGATGGTCTTGATCAGGGCTTCCGCGTCCCCGACCCCTGCGACGACATCGTGACCGAGGTCCGTCAGCAGCCGGGTCAGTCCCTCCCGAAGCAGTACTGAATCCTCGGCGATGACGACCCGCACTCTGTCCTCCACGACGCTTCTGCCCCCAGCTGTTGTCTGATCCCGCCCCGCCCTGCGCGTACAGCATCCCAGCATCCGGACCCGAGTGTGCCGACGCGCCTGCAATCAGTCCGGGAATCGGGGGGTGGAGGTGCTGATACTTCCCGCATGACGGATGCGGCGAGCACTCAGGAAACCGGCCAGGGGGCCGCCGGGGAGACCGAACGCCACGCCTCCTGGCTGGAGTTGTTCTTCGACCTGATCGCGGTGGCGGGCGTCGCCCAGCTGGCTCATCTACTGCACGGGGAACCCGGGTTGGCGGACATCGGGCTCTACGCCCTGCTCTTCCTGGCCTTCTGGACGGCATGGATGTGCTTCACGCTGTACGGCAACACGGCCGGCGAGCAGATGCGTACGGGCACCATGCGCACCGGGATGTTCGGCCTCGCCGTGATGGCCGCGGCCGTCCCCGGCATCCGCGAGGACCACGCCCCGGCCTTCGCGATCGCCTATGTGGGGACCCGGCTGCTCGCCGAGCACGCCTGGCGGCGGCGCGGCGAGGTCGTCGTCGACTGGCCCGTCGCCCAGCTCTCCTTCGGGGTGCTGCCCTGGGTGGTGTCGATCTGGTGCGACGCACCGCTGCGGTACTGGCTGTGGGCGGCGGGGCTGCTCATCGACCTCGGGGTGACCTTCGCGTACTCCCGCAGCTCGGCGCTGAAGCGCATCGAGGCGGTACGGGACCTGGCGGAGGAGCGGATCGAGGAGCGCAGCCGGCGCGAGGAGAGCACCGGCCGGGGCGGCCAGAGGGGTGCGGGCGGCCCGGGAGGCCTGGGCGGCCCGAGGCTGCTGCCGACGGCGGCCCGCTCGGACCAGAGCCACCTCAGCGAGCGGCTCGGCCTGTTCGTACTGATCGTGCTCGGCGAGGCCGTCGCCCAGGCGGTCGACGCGGCCTCCGAGGTGACCTGGGACTTCGCCCTGTACGGGGTGGCGGCCGGCGCCCTCTTCCTGCTGATGTCCCTCTGGTCGCTGATGCTGCGCTACGGCGCCTACGGCGTCCCGCTGCTCCGCGCAGGCGCTCTCCCCGCCCGGCTCGTCCTGCCGCTGCACTGCTTCACCGCGGGCGCGCTGGCCGCGCTCGCCGCCTCGCTCGGCGACGCGGTGGCCCACTCCGACGACGTACTGCCCCGCAACGCGCTCTGGCTGATGTGCGGCTCCATGACCCTGGTGCTCGCCATCGCCCTGCTGGCGGAGATCTGCTCGGGCCGCGACCGCCGCCGGCAGGTGGTCGCGGCAGTGTCCCTGCTCTTCCCGCCGGCGGTGGCGCTGGTGGCGGGAAGAGCAGGGAACTGGGGCCCTGTCGGTGTGGTCTGGCTCCTGCTGCTCGGCGTGCACATCCAGCTGGCGTACGAGCGCCGAGCGGCCAAGCCCTAGCCCCAGCTCTAGCCCAAGCCCTAGCCCCGCCAGGGCAGTTGGGCCGTCACCGTGGTCGGTCCGCCGACCGGCGAGTCGACGACCAGGAGACCGTCCACCGCGTCCAGCCGCTCGGCCAGACCGGCCAGACCGCTGCCCGCGTCGAGGCGCGCGCCGCCCTTGCCGTCGTCGGTGACCACGAGCATCACCCGGTCGTCCACCCGCCAGACGTCCACGGTCGCGCGGGTCGCCCTGGCGTGCTTGCTGATGTTCTGCAGGAGCTCGGAGACGGTGAAGTACGCGATGCCCTCGATGGCGGCCGCCGGACGGTACGGCAGGTCCACCTCCACGCTCACCGGCACCGTGCACCGCGAGGCCACCGCGGACAGCGCCGCGTCCAGGCCTCGGTCGGTGAGGACCGCCGGGTGGATGCCGCGGGCCAGGTCGCGCAGCTCCTGCAGCGCGACCTTCACCTCGCCGTGCGCCTCGTCGACCATCTTGGCGGCGGCCTCGGGGTCCTGCGTCAGCTTCTCCTTGGCGAGACCCAGGTCCATCGCGAGGGCCACGAGCCTGGCCTGCGCCCCGTCGTGCAGATCACGCTCGATACGGCGCAGGTCGGCGGCGGCCGTGTCGACCACGACGCCGCGGTCCGACTCCAGTTCGGTGACCCGGCTGTCGAGGCGGGAGGCACCGAGGAGACTGGTCACCAGCAGACGGTCGACGCTGGTCAGGCCCCGGATGATCCAGGGGGTGGCGAGGACGAAGACCAGGCCGACGGCGCTGGTGAGGGCGATCTCGAAGGGGTTGTTGAGGTAGACGCTGTGGTTGTGGTCGCCGTACAGCTGCAGACCGGCCTGGCCCGCGTACATCGGGAAGACCCACTGCCACAGCGGATACGTGAAGAGGCCCCAGCCCCACGTGAAGAGGGCCACCGAGACGGAGAAGGCGAACGTCGCCCACGGCATGTGCAGCAGCGTGTAGATGAGGTGACGCCAGGAGGTCCCGCTCTTGAGGACCGCGCCCATCCAGGACAGCGGCCCGCCGGTCCTGGAGCGCACCGGCTTCGGGTCGGCGACGTCCAGCTTCAGCAGACCGCGCGCCCTGGCCCGCTCCATGGCGCCGAAGCCGCGGCACAGCGCGAGGCCGGCCGCCAGGATCGGGATGCCGACGAAGGTGATGGCCATCCCGATGCCCATCGAGAACATGGTGATCGAGAAGACGAACGTCACGATGCTGATCGGGAAGGAGAGGAGCAGATACCCGAACTCGCGCCAGGTGCGGGCCTCGATCGGTGCGCGGAGCGCCGCGGGCAGGCGGGGGGCCTGTCGCTGGGTGACGTAATCCGTAGCCATGGCGTCGTCCGTTTCTTCTCGTCTCGACCGCTGTCTGCTGTCTGTATCCATCGTGCTGGGCGGGGCCGGCACGGACCATGAGGCGGATCACCGTCTTCGCCCGGGGGTTTTCCCCACCCCGGGACTGCGGTTCTGCCTGCTGCCTGCGGTCTGCTCCTACGCCTTGCCGCGGTCGCGCCACGGCAGCTCGGCGGTCACCGTGGTCGGACCGCCGACGGGGGAGTCCAGGACGAACAGCCCGTCCACCGCCCCGAGCCGGTCGGCCAGTCCCGCCATGCCGCTGCCGCCGTCGAGGCGCGCACCGCCCTGACCGTCGTCCTGGACCTGGATCAGCAGCCGGTCGCTGGTCCGCCACACGTCGACGGACGCGTTCTGCGCCCGGGCGTGCTTGGAGACGTTCTGCAGGAGCTCGGAGACGGTGAAGTACGCGATGCCTTCGATGGCCTCCGCCGGCCGTTCGGTCAGATCGACCGTCACCTTCACCGGGGCCGTGCACCGCGAGGCGATCGAGGAGAGCGCCGCGTCCAGGCCTCGGTCGGTGAGGACCGCCGGGTGGATGCCGCGGGCCAGGTCGCGCAGCTCCTGCAGCGCCAGCTTCACCTCGCCGTGCGCCTCGCCGACCATCAGGGCCGCGGCCTCCGGGTCCTCCAGGAGCTTCTCCTTGGCGAGACCGAGCCCCATCGCGAGAGCGACGAGCCTGGCCTGCGCTCCGTCGTGCAGATCGCGCTCGATACGGCGCAGGTCGGCGGCGGCCGTGTCGACCACGACGCCGCGGTCCGACTCCAGTTCGGCGATCCTGAGCTCCAGCTCGTCGGAGGGCGAGAGCAGCCCGCGCACCATCATCCGGTCGACGTTGGCCAGCCCGCGCGCGATGAAGGGGAGCACCGGCCACAGGCCGATGAGGCCGACGAGGGTGACGGCGAAGGTCACCACGCTCCAGGGCAGCCGGATGAATTCGTACAGCACCGTCCGCCAGCCCACCGGGTCCTTCAGACTCGACCAGAGCCAGGGGAGGAAACCGTGGCCGCGACGGGCCGGGATGGGGCTCGGCTCCTCGATCCGTACGCCCAGAAGCGCGCGCGCCCTGGCCCGCTCCGCCTTGCCGAGCTGGCGTGCGCCGAGCAGTCCGAAGGCGAGCAGCGGCAGCCCGATGACCGTGACGGACAGGCCACCACCTGCGGCAACCATGAACACGACGTAAACAAACCCGATCAGCGACACCGGGAGATTGACCAGGAGATGGGCGATCTCCTTCCAGGTGTACCGGTCGAAGGCGAATCGGGCAGGCGGGGGCCGCTCTGAGTCGTGCGGGCGGAAGTTGTCCACGGTCATGGTCCCAAGACTGCCGGTCCTGGCAGGTGGATGCCATGGGGCAGCTGGGTGGGCCTGAAGTAGGGATAACCCCACCCCCGCTGTGACACGGCTGCTTACCAAGTCTTTAGCAGGGCCTAGACTCCCGTGCGTACAGATCGTCGAACACCAGGGAGCGAGGGGCGGACGTGGTGGAAAGAGCCGTTCTCGCGGCCGGGACCACGGGCTATTTCCACAGTTATTCGGTCGTCGGGCTGCTCGCCGTACTCGGGGTGCTGTTCGTCGCCGTGGCCTTCGGGGCCGGACGGCTGCTGCGCCCCGTCGTGCCGACGCCCGAGAAACTCCTGACGTACGAATGCGGAGTCGACCCCGTCGGCGAGGGCTGGGCGCACACCCAGGTCCGCTACTACGTCTACGCGTTCCTCTACGTGATCTTCGCCGTCGACTCGATCTTCCTCTTCCCGTGGGCGACGGTCTTCGCGGCGCCGGGATACGGCGCGGCCACGCTGGTCGAGATGTTCATCTTCCTCGGCTTCCTGGCCGTCGGACTGCTCTACGCATACAAGAAGGGCGTCCTCGAATGGACGTGACCCCGGCTTCCAACCCGGCTTCCGGTCCGGTGGATCTCCCGCAGCCGCAGCGCCTCGGCGTCCTCTCGCGCCTGGCCCCCGAGCCGATGAAGGTGGTCCTCAACTGGGGCCGCCGGTACTCGCTCTGGGTCTTCAACTTCGGACTCGCCTGCTGCGCGATCGAGTTCATCGCGGCGTCGATGGCCCGGCACGACTTCATCCGGCTCGGCGTGATCCCCTTCGCGCCGGGGCCGCGCCAGGCGGACCTGATGATCGTGTCCGGCACGGTCACAGACAAGATGGCGCCGGCGGTGAAGCGCCTGTACGAGCAGATGCCCGAGCCCAAGTACGTCATCTCCTTCGGCGCCTGCTCCAACTGCGGCGGCCCGTACTGGGACTCGTACTCGGTGACGAAGGGCGTCGACCAGATCATCCCGGTCGACGTGTACGTCCCCGGGTGCCCGCCCCGTCCCGAGGCGCTCCTGCAGGGCATCCTCAAGCTGCAGGAGAAGATCGCCCGCGAGTCGCTGGCCGACCGCTACTCGGCGCCTTCGACGGCCCAGCTGACCAGCGGCCTGGTCACTCCGCCTCCGGTGCCCGGGGCGGCCAAGTGAGCGCGTACGACAGCCTTCCCGAGGGAGCCCCGGAGATCTTCGGCGAGGAGGCGACGGCGGAGTACGCCTACCACCTCATGACGGTCGACGTCCCGGTCGGCTCCTGGATCGCGGCGCTCGAAATCGCCCGGGACAAACTCGCCTGCACCTACTTCGACTGGCTGAGCGCGGTGGACGAGCCCGGGACGGGCTTCCGCGTCTGCGCCCACGTCGTGGCCCTCGAAGGCCGCACGGTCCGCCGCCTCCTGCTCCGTACGACGGTGCCGCACACGGCGCCTTCGCTCCCGTCCGCGGTGGACGTCTACGCGGGCGCGAGCTGGCACGAGCGCGAGACGCACGAGATGTTCGGGGTCGTCTTCACGGATCACCCGAACCTGGTCCCGCTGCTCCTCCCCGAGACCTTCGAAGGCCACCCCCTGCGCAAGGACTTCGTCCTGGCGGCGCGGGTGGCGAAGGCGTGGCCGGGCGCGAAGGAACCGGGCGAGTCCCACGACGGCGGCCCCAAGCGCCGCCAGATGCTCCCCCCGGGCGTCCCCGACCCGAACGAGTGGGGCCCCCAGAAGGGCCAGCTCCCCCCGGCCCCCGCCCGCCCGACCCGCGCCACGCGAGCAGCGGCGGGCGGCGCAACGGCCGACCGCCCGCCCCGCCGAACCCGCAGCGTCACAGAGGGCTCGTCGAGCCAGACGCCCGCCGCGCCCGCCGCGCCCGCCGCGCCCGCCGCGCCGGCGGCGGCACCGCCCGAGCCGAAGCGGCCGACCGTTCCCGAGGCCGGAGCGTCAGAGCCCCCGAACCCCGCCGGGCCCACCTCGCCCACCTCGGACGCCCCCTGGCACTCCGACCGCCCCGCCTTCGACGACGCCGAGCAAAATCAAGCCCCTCCGGCGATTGAGGAGCGGGGGCCCGGGGGGGGCGGCCCCCCCCCCCCCCACCCACCCCCACCCCCCCCCCCCCCCACCCCCCCCCCCCCCCCCCCACCCCCCCCCCCCCCCCCCCCCCCCACCACCCCCCCCCCCCCCCCCCCACCACAACCCCCCCCCCCCCCCCCCCC
>NZ_JBFAHN010000020.1:0-135952 GCF_040654175.1 Streptomyces sp. NPDC050738
GTCGTAGGCGAACTCCCCTGGCTGGTCGAGGAGTTCGGGTGCGTTCTCGAAGAAGGCGACGCCCGAGTAGCGCGTGCCCCCGGTCCTCAATCGCCGGACGGCTTGATTTTGCTACGCCGTCACGAAGTCGATCAACTCCTCCACCCTGCCCAGCAGTTGAGGTTCCAGGTCCTTGTACGAGTGGACCTTGGACAGGATGTGCTGCCACGCCGCCCCCGTGTTCTCCGGCCAGCCCAGCGACCGGCAGATGCCCGTCTTCCAGTCCTGGCCGTGCGGGATCCGGGGCCATGCCTTGATCCCCACGCTCGACGGTTTCACCGCCTCCCAGACGTCGATGTACGGGTGGCCGACGATCAGGGCGTGGTCGCTGGAGACTTCCGCCGCGATACGAGACTCCTTCGAGCCGGGGACCAGGTGGTCCACCAGTACGCCCAGGCGCGCGTCCGCCGCGGGGGCGAACTCCGCCACGATCGCGGGGAGGTCGTCGATGCCCTCCAGGTACTCGACCACCACACCCTCGATGCGCAGGTCGTCGCCCCAGACCCGCTCCACCAGTTCCGCGTCGTGCCGGCCCTCCACGTAGATTCGGCCCGCGCGTGCCACCCTCGCCCTCGCGCCCGGGACCGCCACCGATCCCGATGCCGTACGGGCCGGGCGCTGCGGAGCTGCTGCCGCCGACGGGCGTACCAGCGTGACCGGGCGGCCGTCGAGGAGGAAGGCCGACGGGGTCATCGGGAAGACCCTGTGCTTGCCGAAGCGGTCCTCCAGCGTCACCGTGGGGCCTTCCGCCGTCTTCTCGCAGCGGATCACCGCTCCGCAGAAGCCCGTCGTGACCTCCTCGACCACCAGGTCGGGATCGGCAGGGACAGTGGGGGCGGGGGTCGACTTCTTCCACGGGGGCGTCAAGTCGGCGTTGTAGCTGCGCATTTCGCAGACGCTACGACACCACGATCCGCGCGGCCAGCGCGTCCCGCTGGGCGCGTACGAACGCGGCATCCACCACCGCGCCGTGGCCCGGGACGTAGCGGGCGTCCTCGCCGCCCAGCGCGAGGAGGCGGTCGAGGGCCGCGGGCCACTGGGCGGGTACGGCGTCCGGGCCCGCCTGCGGCTCACCCGACTCCTCCACCAGATCTCCGCAGAACACGATCGGCGGGGTGGTGGAGACCACGGCCACCAGGTCATGGCCCGAGTGGGCCGGGCCGATGTTGGCGAGGAGCACCTGGCGGCCGCCGCCCAGGTCCAGGGTCCATTCGCCGCAGACCGCGTGATGCGGCCGTACGAGAAGATCGGCAGCCTCCGCCGCCTCCGTTTCGGGGACGCCCTGGCGTACCGCGTCCGACGCCAGCTCGTCCGCACCCCGTGCGAACAGTGCGTCAAGGCCCGCAGCGCCGTACACCTCGGTGCCGGAGAAGACCGCCGTGCCCAGGACGTGGTCGAAGTGCGGGTGGCTGAGAGCGATGTGCGTCACTCTCCGGCCGACGAGCTGCTCCGCCTGGGCGCGGATCTCGGCGCCTTCACGGAGTGAGGAACCCGTGTCGAAGAGGAGGGCTGTGCCCTCGCCCACCACCAGTCCCACGGTCGCGTCCCAGGTGGGAAGGCGGCGGCGGCCGACATCCGGACCAAGCCGTTCCCAACCGCAGTCTTCCCAAGTGACGTCCATACCGCGACGCTATCCCGGGTGGCACGCTCCGTCGCGGTAGCGTGTCTGGCCGCACTCCGCCTTGCTTCGATGCAGGCAGGCCGCCGTACACTGGGGGGATTGCTGGCACTCGTACGCACAGAGTGCCAGGCAGGTGCCAAGGGACGACAGCTGGAGGTGTGCGCGATGCTCAGTGAACGCAGGCTTGAAGTGCTGCGCGCCATCGTCCAGGACTATGTGGGCACCGAGGAGCCGGTCGGGTCGAAAGCGCTCACCGAGCGCCATAGCCTCGGCGTCTCGCCGGCCACGATCCGCAACGACATGGCCGCCCTGGAGGACGAGGGGTTCATCGCCCAGCCGCACACGAGTGCCGGGCGTATCCCCACCGACAAGGGCTACCGGCTCTTCGTCGACCGCCTCGCGGGCGTCAAGCCGCTGTCGTCGCCGGAGCGGCGTGCCATCCAGAACTTCCTGGGCAGCGCCGTCGACCTCGACGACGTGGTGGCCAGGACCGTGCGGCTGCTCACACAGCTCACACGGCAGGCGGCCGTCGTGCAGTACCCGTCGCTCACGCGGTCGACGGTGCGGCACGTGGAGCTGCTCTCGCTGGCGCCGGCCCGGCTGATGCTGGTGCTGATCACGGACACCGGCCGTGTCGAGCAGCGCATGATCGACTGCCCCGCCCCCTTCGGGGAGACCTCGCTCGCGGATCTGCGGGCGCGGCTCAACTCAAGGGTCGTGGGGCGCCGGTTCGCCGATGTGCCGCAGCTCGTGCAGGATCTTGCCGAATCCTTCGAGCAGGAGGACCGGGGCACCGTCTCGACGGTGCTGGCCACTCTGCTGGAGACCCTGGTCGAGGAGACCGAGGAGCGGCTGATGATCGGCGGCACCTCCAACCTCACCCGGTTCGGGCACGACTTCCCGCTGACCATCAGGCCGGTGCTGGAAGCGCTGGAGGAGCAGGTCGTCCTGCTGAAGCTGCTCGGTGAGGCGCAGGAGTCCGGTATCACCGTACGTATCGGGCATGAGAATGCCCACGAAGGCCTGACGTCCACATCGGTCGTCGCGGTCGGCTACGGTTCGGGCGACGAGGCAGTCGCCAAACTCGGGGTCGTCGGCCCCACACGCATGGATTACCCGGGAACGATGGGAGCGGTACGCGCAGTGGCACGTTACGTCGGACAGATCCTGGCGGAGTCGTAAGTGGCCACGGACTACTACGCCGTACTCGGCGTGCGCCGCGACGCTTCCCAGGACGAGATCAAGAAGGCCTTCAGGCGCCTTGCCCGCGAGCTTCACCCGGATGTGAATCCGGACCCGAAGACGCAGGAGCGCTTCAAGGAGATCAACGCCGCCTACGAGGTCCTCTCGGACCCCCAGAAGAAGCAGGTCTTCGACCTGGGCGGCGACCCGCTGTCCGCTTCGGGCGGAGGCGGCGGAGCCGGTGGCTTCGGCCAGGGCGGCTTCGGCAACTTCTCGGACATCATGGACGCCTTCTTCGGTACGGCGTCCCAGCGCGGGCCGCGGTCGCGGACGCGGCGCGGCCAGGACGCGATGATCCGGCTGGAGATCGACCTCAACGAGGCGGCCTTCGGGACCACCAAGGACCTTCAGGTCGACACGGCCGTGGTCTGTACGACCTGCAGCGGTGAAGGCGCGGCTCCCGGCACGTCCGCCCAGACGTGTGACATGTGCCGCGGCCGCGGCGAGGTCTCGCAGGTCACCCGGTCGTTCCTCGGCCAGGTCATGACCTCGCGGCCCTGCCCGCAGTGCCAGGGCTTCGGCACCGTCGTTCCGACTCCGTGCCCGGAGTGTGCGGGCGACGGGCGGATCCGGTCGCGGCGGACTCTTACGGTCAAGATCCCGGCCGGTGTCGACAACGGCACGCGGATCCAGCTCGCCGGCGAAGGCGAAGTCGGCCCCGGCGGTGGTCCTGCCGGTGATCTGTACGTAGAGATCCACGAGCTGCCGCACGCGGTGTTCCAGCGCCGTGGCGACGATCTGCACTGCACGGTGACCATCCCGATGACGGCGGCCGCGCTCGGTACGAAGGTGCCGCTGGAGACGCTGGACGGGATGTCGGACATCGACATCCGGCCCGGTACGCAGTCGGGGCAGTCGATTCCGCTGCACCAGCACGGCATCACGCATCTGCGCGGTGGCGGGCGCGGTGACCTCATCGTGCACGTCGAGGTGCTCACGCCCTCGAAGATGGACGCCGAGCAGGAGCGGTTGCTGCGGGATCTGGCGAAGCTGAGGGGTGAGGAGCGGCCGATCGGGCAGTTCCAGCCCGGCCAGCAGGGTCTGTTCTCGCGGCTGAAGGACGCGTTCAACGGTCGCTAGGTGGGTGGGTTTCGGGGGCTCCGCCCCCGGACCGCCCCCCTGTGCGGCTAAGCCGCCGCCGCTCTCGCGGAGGTGGCCGGCGCGGGTGGGGGTTGCTCAATGGCCGCATGAGGTGCGTTTGGATGCGACACCGAACACCGGGCAAGATCCATGAGCCCAGTCCGGCAAAATCAAGCCCGTCCGGCGATTGAGGACAACAGGCGACGGGGGCCGGAAGAGTCGATTCGGCCCCGCCCGGAGGGCATGGCACGATGCCGTTATGTCCTCTGTTCTGGCCGACCTCTGTCGGTATCCGATCGTGCAGGCGCCCATGGCCGGCGGTGCTTCCGGGCCGCGGCTGGCCGCCGCGGTGTCCGAGGCCGGGGGGCTCGGGTTCCTTGCCGCCGGGTACAAGACCGCCGACGGCATGTACGAGGAGATCAAGCAGCTGCGCGGGCTGACGGCGCAGCCCTTCGGCGTCAATCTCTTCATGCCGCAGCAGGACACCCCCGACCGGGCGGCCGTCGAGGTCTACCGGCATCAACTCGCGGGCGAGGCCTCCTGGTACGAGACGTCCCTGGTGGACCTCGACGCCTGCGGCGCCGGCGACGACGGGTTCGAGGCCAAGCTGGCCATCCTGCTCGACGACCCCGTGCCGGTCGTCTCCTTCGCCTTCGGCTGCCCCCCGCGCGACGTGCTGGACGCCCTCGACCGGGCGGGTACGTACACGATCGTCACGGTCACCACGCCCGAAGAGGCGCAGACCGCCCAGTGGTGCGGTGCCGACGCGGTGTGCGTGCAGGGGATCGAGGCCGGCGGGCACCAGTCGACACACCGGGACGACCCGCAGACGGACCGCGCGGGGTTCGGGCTGCTCGCGCTCGTCGCGCAGGTGCGCGAGACCGTGCCGATGCCGATCGTCGCCGCCGGCGGGCTGATGCGCGGCTCGCAGATCGCGGCCGTCATGGCGGCGGGAGCGGAGGCCGCGCAGCTGGGGACGGCGTTCCTCGTCTGCCCGGAGTCAGGGGCGAACGTGCTGCACAAGCAGGCGCTGACCAACCCGCTGTTCGTACGGACCGAGCTCACCCGGGCCTTCACCGGGCGGCCCGCGCGCGGTCTGGTCAACCGCTTCATGCGCGAGCACGGTCCTTACGCCCCGGCCGCGTACCCCCATGTGCACCACCTCACGGCGGGGCTGCGCAAGGCGGCCGCCGGGGTGGGCGACGCGCAGGGCATGGCGCTCTGGGCGGGGCAGGGGCACCGGCAGGCGCGGGAGCTTCCCGCCGCGCAGCTGGTCGAGGTGCTGGCAAGTGAACTGGACGCGGCACGGACCGCGTTGGCCGCGAGGTTCTGAACATCATGAGGAGTGCGGGATGACTGCGCCTGTTTTTGTGGTCGATGCGGTGCCGGGTGCGGGTGCCTTCGTGCTGGACGGAGGCGAGGGGCGGCATGCCGTTTCGGTGAAGCGGCTGCAGGCGGGTGAGGACGTCGTCCTGACCGACGGGCGGGGCAACTGGGCCGAGTGCGTGGTGAGTTCGGCCGAAGGCAAGGACCGCCTCCACGTCGAGGTGACCCTGGCGCGGGCCGAGGAGGAGCCTTCGCCGCGTATCACCGTCGTACAGGCGCTGCCCAAGGGCGATCGCGGGGAGGTCGCCGTCGAGACCATGACCGAGGTCGGTGTCGACGGGATCGTGCCGTGGCAGGCCTCGCGCTGCATTACGCAGTGGAAGGGCGAGCGGGGCGCCAAGTCCCTGGCCAAATGGCGGAACACGGCACGCGAGGCGGGGAAGCAGTCGCGCCGGGTGCGGTTTCCCGAGGTGGCCGACGCGATGAGCACGAAGCAGGTGGCCGCGCTGCTCGCCACCGCGGACTTCGCGGCCGTACTGCACGAGGCGGGGAGCGTCTCGCTGGCCGCTGCCGCGCTTCCGGCGCAGGGGTCGATCGTGCTGGTCGTGGGGCCCGAAGGGGGCGTGTCCCCCGAGGAGTTGAAGGCCTTCGCCGAGGCGGGCGCCGAGCCGTACGTGCTGGGGCCGAGCGTGCTGCGCACCTCCACGGCCGGTACTGCCGCCTCCGCTCTGCTCCTGGGACTCACGGGCCGCTGGACTTGACCGAACAGGGTCTGTCGGAGGCGGCCGTCGCGGTGGGACCCTGTCCTTCATGGGGGCATGGAGACGGTTACGAAACCGGCGGGGCCTCGTGGTGGCAGGCGCCGCCGTGGCCGCTGTGGTGGGGCTCTCCGCCTGCGATCCGGTGGACGGGATGAACTCCGCCGCCGTCGCCTACACCACCGATCAGATGGCGACCAAGGTGCTGGAGCGGGCCGGGGTCAAGGTGCAGTGGCTGAGCTGTACGGCGACCGTCTCCGGCGGGGGCACCGCGAAGCCGAGCGCGTCGCCGAGCAAGGCGAGCGTCGACTGCCAGGGGCGTACGTCCGACGGCAAGGAGATCACCGTCAAGGGGACCGTGACCTATGTGCGCGACGGGTCGTGCGTGCGGGGGCACCTGACCGCGAAGGTCGGTGCGAAGATCATGTTCACGGCCAGTGTGCTGGGCGACTGCAACGCCACGCCCAGCGGAGGGAATTCACGACGTACGACACCCCCGGCCCAAGGCGGCGGCGGGGGCGCGCGGCCCACGGTCACCGTGACGGTCACTGTCACCGAACAGCCGCAAGGCAAGTGAGCCCGCGCCTAATATGGGTGCATGGCGGGAACCGGCTGGGCATGGCAGCGCGGTGAACTCCCCAGCGAGATGACGAGTTTCATCGGCCGGGAGTCGGAGATCGAAGCTGTCCGGGCACTCTTCGGCGAGGCGCGCATGGTGACGCTGCTCGGGCCCGGAGGGGTCGGGAAGACCCGGATAGCGGTGCGGGCCGCGGCCTCGCTCGCGGACCGGTTCCGGGACGGCGTACGCATGGTGGAGCTCGCCGGCGTCAAGGACGGGGAGCTGCTTCCGCACGCGGTCGGCGCCGCCTTCGGGCTGCCCGAGACCAGTGACCGCAGTGCGCTCGACATGGTGGTGGAGTTCCTGCGGCCGGAGCAGACGCTGCTGGTCCTCGACACCTGTGAGCATCTGGTCGACGCCTGCGCGCTGTTCGCGGAGATCCTGCTGAGCTCGTGTCCCGGGCTGCGGCTGCTGCTCACCAGCAGGCAGGCCCTCGACGTGCCCGCCGAGCACGCTCTCGCCGTCGCACCGCTCGAAGAGTCCGACGCGGTCGGCCTGTTCGTGCAGCGGGCCGCCGCCGCCCGCCCCGGATTCGTCCTCGCCGACACCAACCGCGAGCAGGTGCTCGCCCTCTGCGGCCGCCTCGACGGGATTCCGCTCGCCCTCGAACTCGCCGCCGTACGCCTGCGGGCGCTCCCCCTGGAGCAGGTGCTCCGCCGCCTGGAGGACCGCTTCCGCGCCCTCGGCGGCGGGCGCTCCGCTCACCCTCGCCATCAGACGCTCCGCACCACCATCGACTGGAGCCACGAGCTCTGCACACCCGAGGAGCAGACGCTCTGGGCGCGGCTCTCGCTCTTCGCCGGCGGGTTCGACCTCGATGCGGCCGAACGGGTCTGTGCGGACGCAGAGTTGGATGCGTACGCCATCGTCGACCATCTCATCGGCCTCGTCGACAAGTCGGTCGTCGTGCGCGAGGAGAGCGAGGACGGCGATCGCTACCGCATGCTCGACACCATCCGGGAGTACGGCGCCGAGCGGCTCGCCGCGTCCGCGGACCTGCCCGGCATCGCACGCCGCCACCGTGACCACTATCTGCGGCTCGCCCGGGACGGATACGCCGCCTGGTTCGGCGGCGAACAGGTCAGCTGGACCCACCGGCTCGACCTGGAGATCGACAACTTCCGTACCGCCATGGAGTGGTCGCTGTCCACACCCGGCGAGGAAGCGGACGGGGTGGGGCTCATCGCCTCGCTCCACGCGTTGTGGGTCGGCCGCTGCAGGCTGGCGGAGGGGCTTCGCTGGGGCGAGCGAGGCCTGGCCACGGCGGAGGGCACCGTGCAGGACCGGGCGCTCCTGCGCTTCCAGCACGCCCTGTGCATGGGGCTCAACGGCGACATGGAGCCGGGGATCCCGGAGTATCTGCAGGCGGCCGCGGAGGCGGAGAGCGTGGGCGACCGGTTCGCCCAGGCTCTCTATCTGCTCTACCTCGGGACGACCTATCTGCACCTCGACCGGAACGAGGAGTCCGCACGCACCGACGACGAGGTCGAGCCGCTCGTGCGCTCGCTCGACAGCCCGTATCTGCAGGCCTGGCTCGACCGCAATCGCGGCATGCGCCTCGGCCGTCAGATGGACGTGGCGGGCGCCGAACCCCTGCTGCTGCGCTCCCTGGAGAACTTCCCGCGCGGCGAGGTCTGGGCCGCGGGCACGACCTACATCACCCTGACCTTCTCCCGGATGGCCGCGGGCGACCCGGTGGGCGCGATGGAGTACGCGCGGCGCGGGCTGCGGGGGTACGCGCGGCTCCCCGACACCTTCGGCATCGCCAACCTCACCGCCCTCCTGGTGTGGTCGCTGATCATGCAGGGGCGGTGCGCGGAGGCCGCCCAGCTCGCGGGCGGATCGGCCGCGGTCCGGCGCGGACTCGTACCGCTCCTGCTGAACGATCCGGTGCTGCTGGCGATGGACGCCCAGCTCCGTACGCAGTGCCAAGGGGCGCTCGGCGAAGAGGAGTTCGCGCGGCTGTACGCCGAGGGCGAGACGCTGGGGATGCGCCGGACGGTCGCCCTCGCGCTGGGGGACCCCGTGGTGGAGGACGCCGCGCCGTCCTCCGTACGTACCCTCGACGCCCTCACCCGGCGCGAGCGCGAGGTGGCCACCCTCGTCCACCAGGGCCTGTCCAACCGGGAGATCGCCGAGAAGCTCGTCATCTCCAAGCGGACCGCCGACGCGCACGTCGAGCACATTCTGGCCAAGCTGGGATTCGGTTCGCGCGGGGAGATCGCCGCTCTCGTACGTGCCGAGATCGCCCGCGCCGACCTACCTAGGTAGGGGTTCAGCTGCTGTTTTAGGTATGCGGATCTTCGGCCTCCGCACGCGCGCAGCCGGCCTCGCGCCCGCCACGCTTCTCTCATGTGCGCAGCTCAGTCAAGTCCTCAGCCCAAGTCCCAGGTCTACTCGCTCCTCGACCGGCTGTCCTCGACCCGCCTGGTCACCCTCACAGGACCGGCGGGTGTCGGCAAGTCGCACCTCGCCGCACGGATCGCCGAATCCATCGAACTGCCCGTCTTCCGGGCCGACCTCTCGGCCTGCCAGGACGCCGCCCTCGTGCCGCACGCGGTGGCCGCCGCGCTGCATACTTCGCCGGAGCAGGGCGCCGATCCGGTGCTCGCGGTGCTCCAGCTGCTCTCGCGGCGGCGCGGTCTGCTCCTGCTCGAAACCTGCGAGCACGTGCGGACGGGGTGTGCCTATCTCGTGGGCAGACTGCACGACCACTGCCCCCAGCTGCAGATACTGACCACCAGCCGTCAGGCGCTCGGCGTGCCCGGCGAACAGTCCGTCGCGCTGCGGCCGTTGCCGCCCGAGCAGACGGTCGACATGCTCACCGAGAAGGCCGCGACGCAGGGAGTCGACCTGCCCAACTACTGGGGCCGGCTCATCGCCGGGCGCCTCGACGGCGACCCGCTCTCCATCCTCCTCGCCGCGCGCTCCCTGCGCCTGATGCCCGCGCAGCGCCTGTACGCCAGCCTCGCCGTCCCCGGAGGCCGCTTCACGGTGCTCACCGACGGCCCCAAGGACCCGCCGCGCCACCGGACCCTGCTGCGGGCCATCGACTGGAGCCACGAGCTGTGCACCAGGGCGGAGCGGCTGCTGTGGGCGCGTATCTCCGCCTTCGAGGGCACGTTCACCGAGGAGCAGGTGCGCACGGTCTTCGCCGGCGGTGCCGAATTCGCCTCGCTGGTGCGCTCGTCGGTGGTCATCCCGCAGGCCGGTACGTCCAGGACGGGCGCGGTCTACCGGCTGCCGCTCGCACACCGCGAGTACGGGCAGCTGCGGCTGGCGGGGCTCGGCGACTAATCTGATCAGCGTGACGACGACGCAGACGGCATATCTCCGGTATCCGCATGTCCAGGGCGAGTTGGTGGCCTTCACCGCCGAGGACGACATCTGGGTGGCGCCGCTCGACGGCGGACGGGCGTGGCGCGTCAGCGCCGACAACAGACCCGTCACCCAGCCCCGGATTTCCCCCGACGGGGCGTCGGTCGCCTGGTCGTCGACGCGCGACGGAGCACCCGAGGTGCACGTCGCACCGGTCGACGGCGGACCCTCCAAGCGGCTCACCTACTGGGGCGACCACCGCACCTCGGTGCGCGGCTGGACCCCGGACGGCGACGTCCTCGCCATCAGCACGCATGGACAGGTCTCGCTGCGGCGCAGCTGGGCGCGGTCGATCCCGCTCGACGGTGGACCCGCAACGACCTTGCCCTATGGGCCTGTCGGGGGACTGGCGTACGGCCCCGGGTCCCAGATGCTGCTGCTCTCCGCGACCATGGCCCGCGAGGCGGCGGCGCAGAAGCGCTACCGGGGCGGCACGGCCGGCAAGCTGTGGATCGGCGAGGGGGACTCCTTCGCCCGGATCCACGCCGACGTCGACGGCAACATGGAATGCCCCATGTGGGTCGGGAGCCGTATCGCCTTCCTCTCGGACCACGAGGGCGTCGGCGCGGTCTACTCCTCGCTCCCCGACGGCTCCGACCTCCGCCGCCACACCCCGGCCGAAGGCTTCTACGCCCGCCACGCCACCACCGACGGCACCCGCGTCGCCTACGCGTCCGCAGGCGAACTCTGGCTCCTGGACGACCTGTCGGACGCCACCGAGCCCCGCCGCATCGAGATCCGCCTCGGCGGCCAGCGCGCCGACCTCCAGCCGCACCCGCTGCACGCCGGCCGGCACCACGTCGTCGCCTCGCCCGACCACACCGGACGCGGCAGCGCGGTCCTGGTGCGCGGCACCGTCCACTGGCTGACCCACCGCGAGGGCCCCTCGCGCGCGCTGGCCGCCGAACCGGGCGTGCGGGCGCGGCTGCCGCACACCTTCCGGGTGGACGGCGAGGAGCACGTGGTCTGGGTGACGGACGCGGACGGCGAGGACGCCCTCGAATTCGCTCCGGCGACCGGCGCCGCCCACGGCTCGGCTCCGCGCCGGCTGGCGGGCGGGCAGCTCGGCCGCGTCCTGGACCTGGCGGTGGCGCCCGACGGCGGGCGGGTCGCGGTGGCCGCGCACGACGGGCGCGTCCTGCTCGTGGACCGTACCTCCGGCGACGTACGGGAAGTCGACCGCAGCGACAACGGCGACGCGAGCGGCCTCGTCTTCTCGCCCGACTCCGGCTGGCTCGCCTGGTCGCACCCCGGTGTCGGCGACCTGCGCCAGCTCAAGCTCGCCGACACCGGGAACCTGACCGTCACCGAGGCGACTCCCCTCCGCTTCAAGGACTATCAGCCCGCCTTCACCCTCGACGGGCTGCACCTCGCCTTCCTCTCCGAGCGGTCCTTCGACCCGGTCTACGACGCGCACGTCTTCGACATGTCCTTCGCCGTCAGCTGCCGCCCCCACCTCATCACCCTTGCCGCGACGACCCCTTCGCCCTTCGGGCCGCAGCGCCACGGCCGCCCCTTCGAGGCCGACAAGGACAAGAAGTCCTCCGACAAGGGCGGGGACGGCGGCAGCGGTACGGAGGAGAGCACCGCCCCCGTCACCCGTATCGACCTGGAAGGACTCGCGGGCCGGATCATCCCCTTCCCCGTCGAGGCCGGCCGCTACTCCACGCTCCGTGCCGCCAAGGACGGCGTCCTGTGGCTGCGCCACCCGCTGCGCGGCGTCCTCGGCACGACCCGTGCGACGCCCGACGACCCGGGCCCCACCACGGCCCTCGTCCGCTACGACCTGACGCAGCTGCGCACCGAGGAACTCGCCGACGACGCCGACCACTTCGCGGTGAGCGGAGACGGCAAGCGGGTGCTGCTGCGCGGCGACGGCAAGCTCAGGGTCGTCCCCTCGGACCGCCGCGCCTCGCACGACGACGAGAGCGACAGCAACATCACGGTGGACGTGTCGCGGGTACGGCACACGATCGACCCGGCCGCCGAATGGCGCCAGATGTACGACGAGGCCGGCCGCGTCATGCGGGACAACTTCTGGCGCCCCGACATGGGCGGCCTGGACTGGACAGGGGTCCTGGACCGCTACCGTCCGGTCCTGGCGAAGGTGGCCACCCACAGCGACCTCGTGGACCTCCTGTGGGAGGTGCAGGGCGAGCTGGCCACCTCGCACGCCTACGTCAACCCGATGGGCGGCTGGAGCTCGGACACGACCCGCCAGGGGCTGCTCGGGGCGGACATCTCCCGTACGGACGAAGGCAGTTGGCGCGTCGACCGCATCCTGCCCACCGAGACGTCCGACCCGCACGCCCACTCCCCGCTGACCGCGCCGGGTGTGGCGGTGCGCGCCGGTGACGTGATCCTGGCCGTGGACAGCCGCCCGGTCGACACGGTGACGGGTCCTGGACCGCTGCTGACGGGTTCGGCGGGCAAGCCGGTCGAGCTCACCATCGCCCCGGCGGGCGGCGGCGAGGTGCGCCATGTGGTGGTCGTACCGACCGCCGACGAGGAGGCGCTGCGCTACCACGACTGGGTCGCGGACCGGCGCGCGTACGTCCACGAGCACTCCGGGGGCCGCCTCGGTTACCTCCACGTCCCGGACATGGTCGGCTCGGGCTGGGCGCAGCTCCACCGCGATCTGCGCGTCGAAGTCGCCCGCGAGGGCCTGGTGGTCGACGTACGCGAGAACCGCGGCGGTCACACCTCGCAGCTGGTGGTGGAGAAGCTGGCGCGCCGCATCGTCGGCTGGGATCTCCCGCGCGGCATGCACCCCTTCAGCTATCCGGCGGACGCGCCGCGCGGCCCGGTGGTCGCGGTGGCCAACGAATTCTCGGGCTCGGACGGCGACATCGTGAACGCGGCGATCAAGGCGCTGGGCATCGGCCCGGTGGTCGGCACGCGGACGTGGGGCGGCGTGATCGGCATCGACAGCCGTTACCGCCTGGTCGACGGGACGCTGGTCACCCAGCCCAAGTACTCCTTCTGGCTGGAGGGCCAGGGCTGGGGCGTCGAGAACTACGGCGTGGACCCGGACGTGGAGGTCGTCATGACACCGCAGGACTACGCGGCCGGGCGCGACCCCCAGCTGGACAAGGCGATCGAGATCGCCCTGGCGGAACTGGAGACGACCCCGGCGAAGAAGGCGCCGGAGCTGCCGGGGCTCTGACGGAGGGCCGGCCGGTAGGCTGCCCGGACAACTGATCATCAGCGACCGAGGAGGCGGGTCATGGCGGGAGAACCGCAGACCGACTGTCTGTTCTGCAAGATCGTCTCGGGAGACATCCCGGCGACCGTCGTGCGGGAGAGCGAGACCACCGTCGCCTTCCGCGACATCAACCCGCAGGCGCCGACGCACGTCCTGGTGATCCCCAAGGTGCACTACCCGGACGCCGCCTCGCTCGCCGCCGCCGAGCCGCAGATCGCCGCCGACGTGCTGCGCGAGGCCGGGCAGGTCGCCGCCGACGAGAAGGTCGACGCGAGCGGATATCGCGTCGTCTTCAACACCGGCGCCGGCGCCGGGCAGACCGTGTTCCACGCGCACGCCCATGTGCTGGGCGGGCGCGGGCTCAACTGGCCGCCCGGATAAGCGCGTTGTCGTCACGAGAGCTGGTCGTGCTCGGGACCGCCAGTCAGGTCCCGACCCGGCACCGCAACCACAACGGGTACTTCCTGCGCTGGGACAGCGCGGGGTTCCTGTTCGATCCCGGAGAGGGCACCCAGCGGCAGATGCTGCACGCCGGGGTCGCCGCGCACGACATCGACCGGCTGTGCGTCACCCATTTCCATGGGGACCATTCGCTCGGGCTCGCGGGCGTCATCCAGCGCATCAATCTGGACCAGGTTCCGCATCCGGTCACGGCGCACTATCCGGCGAGCGGGCAGCACTTCTTCGAACGGCTGCGGTACTCGACCGCTTACCGGGAGTCCGTCGACATCGCGCAGGTCCCGTGCGAAGGGGACGGCGGGGTGTTGGCCGAGACGCCTTCCTATCGGCTGGAGGCGCGGCGGCTCTCCCATCCCGTGGAGTCGTACGGCTATCGCGTCGTCGAGCCCGACGGGCGGCGCATGCTGGTCGGGAAGCTGGCCGAGTTCGGGATCAAGGGGCCGGACGTCGGGCTGCTCCAGCGCGAAGGCGTCGTCGGTGACGTCACGCTGGAGCAGGTCAGCGAGGCGCGGCGCGGGCAGCGGTTCGCCTTCGTGATGGACACACGGCTGTGCGACGGGGTCCGTGAGCTGGCCGAGGGGTGCGACCTGCTCGTCATCGAGTCGACCTTCCTCGACGAGGATCTGCGGCTCGCCGAGGACCATGGGCATCTGACCGCCGGGCAGGCCGCGCGGGTCGCCGCCGACGCCGGCGTGCGTCATCTCGTACTGACTCACTTCTCGCAGCGGTACACCGATCCGGGGGAGTTCGAGCGGCAGGCCCGGGCGGCCGGTTACGAGGGCGAGCTGACCGTGGCGCGTGACCTCGATCGGATTCCGCTTCCGAAGCGCGGCTGACCTACGCTTTGGGGATGTCTTCCCCCGCACCCCTCCCCAAGGCCGAGCTGCACCTGCACATCGAGGGCACTCTGGAGCCCGAGCTCGCCTTCGCGCTCGCCGCGCGCAACGGCATCGAGCTGCCGTACGCCACCGCCGACGAGCTGCGCGCCGCGTACGCGTTCGATGATCTGCAGACGTTTCTGGACCTGTACTACGCGCTGATGGCCGTGCTCAGGACCGAGCAGGACTTCGAGGAGCTCGCCGACGCCTATCTCGCGCGGGCCGCCGCGCAGGGCGTCCGGCACGCGGAGATCTTCTTCGACCCGCAGGCGCACACCGCACGCGGCGTCGAGATCGGCACCGTCATCGGCGGGCTTTCGCGGGCGCTGGACAGGAGCCAGGAGACGCACGGGGTCTCCACCCGGCTGATCCTCTGCTTCCTGCGCGACCAGTCCGTCGAGTCCGCGATGGAGACGCTGCACGCGGCCGTCCCGTACCTCGACAAGTTCGTCGCGGTCGGGCTCGACTCGGCCGAGGTGGGGAACCCGGCCTCGAAGTTCGCCGATGTGTACGAGGAGGCCTCCGCGCTCGGGCTGCGGCGGGTCGCGCACGCCGGTGAGGAGGGCGACCCCTCGTACATCTGGGAGGCCCTGGATGTGCTCGGGGTCGAGCGCATCGACCACGGGCTGCGCTGCATCGAGGACCCGAAGCTGGTCGAGCGCCTCGTGTTCGCGCGGATCCCCCTGACGCTCTGCCCGCTCTCCAACGTCCGGCTGCGCACCGTCAAGACGCTGAAGGACCACCCGCTGCCCAAGATGCTCGCCGTGGGTCTGATGTGCACCCTCAACTCCGACGACCCCGCCTACTTCGGCGGGTACGCGGGGGACACCTTCGACGCGGTGCGCGCCGAGCTCGGCATCACCGACGAGCAGCTGCGCGAGCTGGCCAGGAACTCCTTCCTGGCCAGCTTCCTGGACGACGACGAGGAGCTGCGGGCGCGCTACTTGGCGGAGGTCGAGGCGTACGACTTCGGCTGAGTGGGTGTGCGGTTGCGGGCCCGTGTCGTACGGATCCTGAGCGGCCTGGGCGGCAGCGCGGAGACCTCGATCTCCGCGACCTGCTGCTCGGGCGCGCCCAGCTGCGGGACCGTACCCGGCGTCGCGCCGGTCGTCGCCGCGAGCAGCGCCGCCGGTGCGCCGCCCCTGCGGCGCACCGCGCCGGGGACCAGCGGGCGGCCCGCGGTGTGCAGGGCGACCGCCGTCATCGGGACGGCGAGGAGCAGGAGCAGTACGCAGAGGATCTGACCCATCGCCGGGTAGCCCGCGTGAGCGGCGAGCGTCGACCCGGTGACCGGGCCGCAGGCCGTCCCGAGTGAGGACGCCGAGCCCACCAGGACCGCCCAACGGCCGCGCGGGTCAAGGGATGCGGCCAGGCCGATGAGGTACGAGAGGACGACGGGGTAGATCGCGTTCCAGGCGATCTCGCCCGTCGCGAACGACGCCAGGTCGTGGGCGGAGGCGGCCAGCGCGATGCACGCGGCGATCACCGCCGTGCCCGCCCCGATCGGCAGCGCCCGGCCCAGGCGTGCGCCGAGTGCGGTCGCGGCGGTCACCCCGAGGAGACCCGCGCCGAGCCCGGCCGCGAAGACCGCGCCCGTCGTGACCTCGCTCAGCCCCGCCTGGTCGAGACCGATGCGGCTGCTGACGCCCCAGAGGGAGTTCTGCGCGAGCGACCAGAGCGCGATCGCGCCGGCCAGGGCCAGCCCCGCACGGAGGTAGGGGAGCGGGGTGCGCGGGGCAGTGGCGGGGGTGGTGGTGTGGTGCGAGGTCCGCAGCCTTCCCGCCGCGGGCCAGGCGAGCACCGCGATGCCGGCCAGGGCCAGGAACGGGGTGCGGTGGCCGCCGCCCAGGTGGGGGATGGTCAAGTACAGCGCGCCCGCGGTCGCCGAGACGGAGAGCAGACCCAGCGCGGAGGAGCGGTGGGGGTCGCGCTGCGCGGCGATGGAGGCGGCGGCGACGGTCGTCGCCGTACCGGAGCCGATGCCGCCGAGGGCGGCGCCGAGCAGGACGAGGGGGACGGTGGTGGTCGCCGCGGCGGTTCCGTAGCCGATCAGCATCAGGAGGAGACCCGCGCGGGCGAGGCGGGTCGCGCCGATGCGCTCGACGCGGGAGGCGAGGGCGAATCCGGCCGAAGCGGAGGCCAGGAGCAGCGTGCTGCCCATCAACCCGGCCTGGGTCGGGGCGAGTCGGAGGGACTCGCCGAGGCGGGCCACGGTGGTGGGGAGGAGGTACGCGGCGAGGTAGCCGGCGGTGAAGAGAGCGACGAGCGGCCAGACGGAGGCGGCTGCGCGCGGGCGCGGGGGCACGGGCTGTTCCTGAGAATGAGGGCGCGGCAAAGGAGGGGTACTGCGGGGAGGGGTGCCACTCAACTGACCCGTGGGACAGGAGTGCGCGGCCAATTTGTATCAAGTGGCGGCGCTGCGGAAAAGCGGTGGGTGTGTGATGTGCGACACGGTGCGTTTGTGGCGGGTGTTGCCGGGTATGCGAGGGCGTTTCCGCTGGTCCGCGGGTGGGGCGGCCGCTGCGCGGAAGAGCCCCCGCCCCGTCCCTTCCCGCTGTGTCATTTTGCGGCTCCGCCGCGTGGCGGGGGCGGGCTTCCGGGCCCCTGTACGAAGCCTCCGGCCACCTGTCCTCAATCGCCGGACGGGCTTGATTTTGGGGGCCGGAGCCCCCAGGGGCAGGGGGGGTCAGCGCCAGTCGGGGGCCCCGGGCAGCGGCACCGCCGCCGCCTCGATCCGCGCCCGCGCCTCCCGCATCACCGCCACGATCTCCTTCTCGTGCGCCTCCGTCAGCCGCCCCACCGGCACCGAACAGCTGATCGCGTCCACCGCCGGAGCCTCGTACCGCAGGGTGAAACCGAAGCCGACGATCCCCTGCACCCCCTCCTCGCGGTCGATCGCATAGCCGCGCTCCCGCACCTGCGCCAGGTCCGCCGCGAGCGACGCCCCGTCGCGGTGCGTCCGCGCGGTGAAGCGCTCCAGCTCGCCCCGGGGCAGCTCGCTCTCCGCCCGTTCCGCGAGGAGCGCCTTGCCCAGGGCGCCCACATGGGCGGGGAGGCGGCGGCCCACCCGGCTGATCGTCCGTACGTACTCGTGCGACTCCCGCGTCGCCAGGTACACCACGTCGTCCCGGTCGATCCGGCCCATGTGCACCGTCTCGCCCAGCGCGGTCGACGCCTCGTCGAGGTGGGGGCGGGCGGCCCGCACCCTGGGGTCGGTGTCCAGATAGCTGGTGCCGGTGAGGAGGGCGCGGATGCCGATGCCGTAGAGCGAGCCCGTCGCGTCCGTGCGGACCCAGCCGCGGTCGATCAGGGTCTGCAGCAGGGCGTACATGGAGCTGCGCGGAACGCCCAGTTCCTCCGCGAGTTCGCGCAGCCGCGCGGGGCGGTCGCCGCGTGCGGCCAGCACTTCGAGCAGCTCGACGGTGCGACCCGCCGACTTCACCTCGCGTACGCCTCCGGTCTCTGGCATGGCCTGATCGTACGTAAGCGGGCGACGGCCCCCTTGACGCTCCCCGTCCATGTATCTAGTCTCCATTTTCATGCGTGGACAGCATCTACATACGGAGACAGAGACGGTGGAGCGGCTACGGGAGGGCATGGGGCGCGGCGTCCTGTCCTTCCCGCTGACCAGCTTCGGCGCGGGCGGCGAGCTCGACCTGGACGGATACCGGGCCTACCTGGAGCGCCAGTTGGCCGCCGGGCCAGGCGCCGTGTTCCCCGCCTGCGGCACCGGGGAGTTCTTCTCGCTCGACGAGGACGAGTACCGCGCGGTCGTCACCGCCACCGTGGAGGTGACCGACGGGCGCGTGCCCGTCGTCGCCGGCATCGGCTACGGCTGGGCGCAGGCCGCACGGTTCGCCCGGATCGCCGAGGACGCGGGCGCCGACGCCGCCCTCGTCCTGCCGCACTACCTCGTCTCCGCCCCGCAGGACGGGCTCGTCGCGCAGCTGGAGCAGATCGCTGCCAGGACCCGGCTGCCGCTCATCGCGTACCAGCGCGGGCAGGTCTCCTTCACCGCCGACAGCCTGCGTCGGATCGCCGCGATCCCCGGCGTCGTAGGCCTCAAGGACGGGCACAGCGACCTCGACCGGCTGCAGCGCCTGACCCTCGCCGCGCCCGAGGGCTTCCTCTTCTTCAACGGGGCGTCCACCGCCGAGATCCAGGCCCGCGCCTACGCCACCATCGGCATCCCCGCCTACTCCTCCGCCGTCCACGCCTTCGCCCCCGAGATCGCCGGCGCCTTCTTCGCCGCACTCCGCGACGGCGACCACGCACGCGTCGACGAGCTGCTCCGCGGCTTCTACGTCCCCCTCGTCGAGCTCCGCGACCGCGTCCCGGGCTATGCCGTCTCCCTGGTCAAGGCCGCCGCCCGGCTGCGCGGCGAGCGCGTCGGGCGGGTCCGCGCGCCGCTGACCGACCCGGGGGCCGACGACCTCGCCGTACTTGAGAAGCTGCTCGCCACCGGACTCGACCTCGTAGGAGCCGCCGTATGAACCTGACCATCGCCGAGGTCCGTCTCACGCCGGTCCTGATCTCCGACCCGCCGCTCCTCAACGTCCAGGGCGTGCACCAGCCGTACACCCCGCGTCTGGTCATCGAGGTCGTCACCGAGGACGGTGTCAGCGGCATCGGCGAGACCTACGGGGACACCAAGTACCTGGAGCTGGCGCGCCCGTACGCGAACCTCCTCGTCGGCCACTCCATCTCCGACCTCAATGGGCTCTTCACGCTCGCCGAGCAGGTCGGTGTGGACGAGGCGCGAGTCGACAACGCGGTTGACGTCGGTGGTCTGCGCGGCGTCCAGACCGCCGACAAGCTGCGGCTTTCCATCATCTCGGGCTTCGAGGTGGCCTGCCTGGACGCGCTCGGCAAGGCGTACGGGGTGCCCGTGCACGAGCTGCTGGGCGGCAAGGTCCGCGACACCGTCGAGTACAGCGCCTACCTCTTCTACCGATGGGCCGAGCACCCCGGAGGCGCGGGCGAGGCCGACACCTGGGGCGAGGCGGTCGACCCGGCGGGCATCGTCGCGCAGGCCCGCCGCTTCGTGGACGACTACGGCTTCACCTCCTTCAAGTTCAAGGGCGGCGTCTTCCCGCCCGCCGAGGAGGTCGCCGCCGTCAAGGCGCTCGCCGAGGCATTTCCCGGCCACCCCCTGCGCCTCGACCCGAACGGCGGCTGGACCCCGGAGACGTCCCTGAAGGTCGCCGAGGAGCTCGCGGGCGTACTCGAATATCTCGAGGACCCCACCCCCGGCACCCCGAACATGGCCCAGGTCTCGGCCGGTACGGACGTCCCCCTCGCCACCAACATGTGCGTGACGACGATCCCCGAGATCCGCGAGGCCTTCATGACGGACGCCGTCCAGGTCGTCCTCTCCGACCACCACTACTGGGGCGGGCTGCGCGCGACCCGCGAACTGGCCGCGATCTGCCGCACCTTCGGGGTCGGCCTCTCCATGCACTCCAACACCCACATGGGCATCAGCCTCGCCGCCATGACCCACGTCGCGGCGACCGTCCCCAACCTCGACTACGCCTGCGACAGCCACTACCCGTGGCAGACGGACGACGTGATCACCGCCCGCCACGTCTTCAGCGAAGGCTGTCTCACCGTCTCCGACGCGCCCGGCCTCGGCGTGGAACTGGACCGCGGGACCCTCGCCCGTCTCCACCAGCGCTGGCTGGACGACGACGGCACGATGCGCGACCGCGACGACGCGGCGGCGATGCGCAAGGCGAAGGGACACGAGGACTGGACGAGCCCGGCGCTGCCCCGCTGGTGACCGGCGCAGCTCGTCATGGCAGGTCACGCCATGTGTCAGAGGTGTTTGGCACACTGGCGGGACCTGCAGCTGAGTACGGGGAGCCCACGGTGAAGACCGACGACGACCGCAAGAGCCAGAACACCATCGATCCCCTCGACGGGCTCCGCGCCCCCGAGGACCCGGCCTGCGACGTCTATCTCACCGGCACCGTGTTCCTCGACGTCATCTTCACCGGACTCGACTCCGCCCCCGTCCGCGGCACCGAGTCCTGGGCGCGCGGCATGGGATCCAGCCCCGGCGGGGTGGCCAACATGGCCACCGCGCTGGCCCGGCTCGGGCTGCGCACGTCGCTGGCCGCAGCCTTCGGCGACGACCACTACGGCGAGTACTGCTGGGACGCCCTGGAGCAGGGCGAGCACATCGACCTCAGCCGCTCGCGCACCGTCCCCGGCTGGCACTCCCCGGTCACCGTCTCCATGGCGTACGAGGGCGAGCGCACCATGGTGTCGCACGGCCACGAGGCCCCGCCGCCCGAGGGCTCCGTGCCCACCTGCCCGCCGCTCGCCCGGGCCGCCGTCGCGTCGCTCGGGCCCGGCGCGGACCAGGACTGGGTGGCGCACGCCGCGGGGCGCGGGACCAAGGTCTTCGCCGACGTCGGCTGGGACGAGACGGGCCGCTGGGACCTGGCCGCGCTGGAGGATCTCGGCCACTGCGAGGCCTTCCTCCCCAACGCCGAGGAGGCCATGCGCTACACCCGCACCGACTGCCCGCGCGCCGCCGCCCGTGCCCTGGCCGAGAAGGTGCCGCTCGCCGTGGTGACGCTGGGCGCGGACGGTGCGTACGCCGTGGACGGGGCGACCGGGGAGACCGCCGAGGTCCCCGCCATCGCCGTCGAAGCGCTGGACCCCACCGGCGCCGGTGACGTCTTTGTGGCGGGCTTCGTCACCGGGACCCTCGCGGGCTGGCCGCTCGCCGACCGCCTCGCCTTCGCCGGGCTCACCGCGGCGCTCTCCGTCCAGGAATTCGGCGGCTCCCTCTCCGCGCCCGGCTGGGTCGAGGTGGCCGCCTGGTGGAGCCATGTGTCGTCCTACGACGACCAGGACCCGGCCGCCCTGCGGCGCTATGCCTTCCTGTCGGAGCTGCTGCCCGCGGCGACGAGACCGTGGCCGCTGCGCAGGGCGGTGCCCACTATTGGCTTCCGCGCCCCCTGAACGGTGCGCGAACAGTGCCCAAGCGGTGCCGAAGCGGTACGGAAAACCCCTCGGTGTTGTCAGTGACGAGTCGTAGGCTTGGCAGTCCAGAGGTTGTCGAGCAGCGAGAACCCTGTAATGGGAGGTATGTGCAGGCCCGAGTGGCCGGCCCATGACTCAGACACCCACACAGCCGCAGGCAAGCGCCCAGATCAGCATCCCGGCCGCGCACCCGATGGTGCTGCTCCTGGGATCCGGCGACTCGCTGCTGCGCGTGATCGAGAAGGCCTTCCCGGCGGCCGACATCCATGTCCGGGGCAATCGGATCAGCGCCACGGGGGAACCGGCCGACATCGCCGTCATCCAGCGACTGTTCGACGAGATGATGCTGGTGCTCCGCACCGGCGCGCCGATGACGGAGGACGCAGTGGAACGCTCGATCGCCATGCTCAAGGCGAACGGCAACGGCGGGGGCTCGGTGGAGACCCCGGCAGAGGTGCTGACCCATCCCATCCTCACCTCGCGCGGCCGTACGATCCGCCCCAAGACCCTCAACCAGAAGCGGTACGTCGACGCGATCGACCAGAACACGATCGTGTTCGGTATCGGCCCGGCCGGCACCGGCAAGACGTACCTCGCCATGGCCAAGGCGGTCCAGGCGCTGCAGGCCAAGCAGGTCGACCGGATCATCCTGACCCGCCCCGCCGTCGAGGCGGGCGAGCGCCTCGGCTTCCTGCCGGGCACGCTCACGGAGAAGATCGACCCGTATCTGCGGCCGCTCTACGACGCGCTGCACGACATGATCGACCCGGACACGATCCCGCGTCTGATGGAGTCCGGCACGATCGAGGTCGCACCGCTGGCCTTCATGCGCGGCCGGTCGCTCAACAAGTCGTTCATCATCCTCGACGAGGCGCAGAACACCAGCGCCGAGCAGATGAAGATGTTCCTGACCCGGCTCGGCTTCGACTCCAAGATGGTCGTCACCGGCGACGTCACCCAGGTCGACCTGCCCGGCGGCACGAAGAGCGGGCTGCGCGAGGTGCAGCGGATCCTCGACGGCATCGAGGACGTGCACTTCTCGCGGCTCACGAGCAACGATGTCGTACGGCACAAGCTCGTCGGCCGTATCGTCGACGCGTACGAGAAGCACGACAGCGCCGCCGACGGCGCCGCCAACACCGGGAAGTAGCGAACACGCACCATGTCGATCGACGTCAACAACGAGTCCGGAACCGAGGTCGACGAGCAGGCGATTCTCGACATCGCCCGCTACGCCCTCGCGCGGATGCGCATCCACCCGCTCTCCGAGCTCTCGGTGATCGTCGTGGACGCCGACGCCATGGAGCAGCTGCACATCCAGTGGATGGACCTTCCGGGCCCGACCGATGTCATGTCCTTCCCGATGGACGAACTGCGTCCGCCGGCCAAGGACGACGAGGAGCCCCCGCAGGGGCTCCTCGGTGACATCGTGCTCTGCCCCGAAGTCGCCGAGCAGCAGGGCAAGGACGCCGAGACGGAGCACACCATGGACGAGGAGCTCCAGCTGCTCACCGTGCACGGACTGCTGCATCTGCTCGGTTACGACCACGAGGAGCCCGACGAGAAGGTCGAGATGTTCGGCCTCCAGGCGGGGATCGTGGACGGCTGGCGGTCGGAGAAGGGCATGACCGGGCCTTCCCCCGCGCCGACCGTCTCATGACCGCACAGCTGATCGTCGGCGCCGTCGCACTGGTCGTCGTCGCCTGGCTGGCGGCCTGTGCGGAGACGGGTATCGCCCGTACCTCCAGCTTCCGGGCCGCCGAGGCCGTGCGGTCCGGGCGGCGCGGCAGCGCGAAGCTCGCCGAGATCGCGGAGGACCCGACCCGCTATCTGAACGTGGCGCTGCTGGTGCGCGTCGCCTGCGAGATGGCGGCCGGCGCGCTCGTCACGTACGTCTGCCTTCGCGAATTCACCGTCACCTGGCAGGCCCTGGCCATCGCCATCGGTGTGATGGTGCTCGTGAGTTACGTCGCCGTGGGCGTCTCACCGCGCACCATCGGACGCCAGCACCCGCTCAACACCGCGACCGCGGCGGCGTACGTCCTGCTTCCGCTGGCCAGGATCATGGGGCCGATCCCGCAGCTGCTGATCCTCATCGGCAATGCACTGACCCCCGGCAAGGGCTTCCGCAAGGGGCCGTTCGCCTCCGAGGCCGAGCTGCGCGCCATGGTCGACCTGGCCGAGGCGGAGTCGCTGATCGAGGACGACGAGCGCCGTATGGTGCACTCCGTCTTCGAGCTCGGCGACACCCTGGTGCGCGAGGTGATGGTCCCGCGCACCGACCTGGTCTGCATCGAGCGCCACAAGACGGTCCGCCAGGCGCTCACCCTCGCACTCCGCTCCGGTTTCTCCCGGATCCCGGTGACCGGGGAGAACGAGGACGACATCGTCGGGATCGTCTATCTCAAGGACCTGGCCCGCAAGACGCACATCAACCGCGAGGCCGAGGCCGACCTCGTCTCCACCGCGATGCGGCCCGCGACCTTCGTGCCCGACACCAAGAACGCGGACGACCTGCTGCGCGAGATGCAGCTGGAGCGCAACCACGTCGCCGTCGTCATCGACGAGTACGGCGGCACGGCCGGCATCGTCACCATCGAGGACATCCTCGAAGAGATCGTCGGCGAGATCACCGACGAGTACGACCAGGAGGAGGCGCACGTCGAGGAGCTCGGCGACGACCGCTTCCGGGTCACCGCCCGTCTGGACATCGACGACCTCGGCGAGCTGTACGGCATCGACGAGTACGACGACGAGGACGTGGAGACGGTCGGCGGCCTGCTCGCGAAGGCGCTCGGCCGGGTCCCGATCGCAGGTGCCACGGCGATCGTCGACCTCCCGGACGGACGGCGGCTGCGGCTCACCGCGGAGTCCCCGGCCGGACGCAGGAACAAGATCGTGACCGTACTGGCGGAGCCGGTCGAGCCGGCCGCGGGGGAGGGGGAAGCGGAATGACACCGCAGGAACTCAGGGCGTTCTGCCTGGAATTCAACGCGAGCGCCGAGGAGTTCCCCTTCGGCCCGGAGACCTCCGTCTTCAAGGTCCTGGGCAAGCTCTTCGCGCTCTCCCACCTCGACGGCGAACCGCTCACCGTCAACCTCAAGTGCGAGCCGGAGATCGCGGTCCGCCTCCGCGAGGAGCACCCGGCGATCGTCCCCGGCTGGCACATGAACAAGCGCCACTGGAACACCGTGACCGTGGGAGAGCTCCCGGACCATATGGTCCGGGAGCTCATCGAGGATTCGTACGACCTGGTGGTGGCCGGTCTGCCGAAGGCGGAGCGCCTGCGGCTCGACCGGCCCTGAATCACTGGGTCTTCCGGCGGCCGAGGCCCACGGCCACCAGGCCCGCCGCCACGACCAGGATCGCCGCGTCGAGCACCAGGACCGTCCGCACCCCGGTGAACAGGTCGCCCTGTGTCGTGGCCAGCACCCCGAGCAGCGGGATGCCGATGGTGAGGCCGACCTGCTGGGTGGTGGTGACCAGGCCGGTCGCCAGACCCTGCTCCTCGTCGGGGACTCCTGAGGTGACGGTCAGTCCGTACGAGATGATCGCGCCGAGGTGGAACATGCTCGACACCGACACGAACAGCGTCGCGAGCAGTGCGCCGCTCTGCGTGCCGATGGTCAGCAGTCCCGCGATGAACAGGCCCTGGCCGAGCAGCGACACGACCAGGACACGGCGGGCGCCGAAGCGGCCGATGACCTTCGACGCGAGGGCGCCGGCGACGGCCGACATCACACCCTGCACCCCGAAGACGAGACCGGTCTCGAAGGACGAGAGGTTCAGGACTTCCTGCAGGTAGAGGGTGAGGACGAAGATCACCGTCGACATCATCGAGAAGGTGATCAGGCCGCCCACATTGCCCCAGGCCACGGTGCGGCGCTTCAGCATCGGCAGGGAGACCAGCGGGGCCTCGGCCTTGGTCTCGACGGCCACGAAGGCGGCGAGCAGGGCGATTCCGGCGACCAGGGTGCCGATGACGTCGGCGTGGCCGAAGCCCTTCTGGGCGGCGGTCGACAGGGCGTAGATCAGGGCGAGCAGCCCGCCGGTGACGGTGACCGCGCCGGGAACGTCGAGGCGCGGGCGGACCGGGTTGCGCGATTCGGTCAGCAGCCGGGGGGCCAGGACGAGCACGGCCGCCGAGACGATGCCGAGCAGGCCCATCGTCGAGCGCCAGCCCAGCGTGTCGGTCAGTACGCCGCCGAGCACCATGCCGACGGTGAAGCCCAGCGACATCAGGGTGCCGCTGATGCCCAACGCCCGGTTGCGCTGCGGGCCTTCGGGGAACGTGGTGGTCAGCAGGGACATCCCGGTCGGTACGATCACCGCCGCGCCCAGGCCCTGCAGGGCCCGCCCGGCGAGGAAGACCTCGGGGTTCCAGGCGAGGGTGGCGAGCACGGACGCGGCGCCGAAGACCGCGAGGCCGGTCAGGAACAGCTTGCGGCGGCCGAAGAGGTCGGCGATGCGCCCGAAGAGCAGCAGGAATCCGCCCGACGGCAGGGCGAAGGCGGTGACCGCCCACTGCAGTCCCGACTGGCTCATGCCGAGGTCCTTGCCCAGGACGGGCAGCGCCACATTCAGTACGGAGAAGTCGAGCGCGACCATGAACTGGGCGGCGCACAGGACGAGAAGGACGAGCTTGGCCCGGCGGGAGAGCTGCTCCGGGGCTGTCGGGGCGGGGGCCGGGACGGTGCCCGGTGCGGTGGTTGAGGATGCGGTGTCGATCGCCATGACCTCACCCTCGGCCTTCCCCGGCAAGGGTGGGGAGCGGCAACTTATGCTGGTGTTCGGACCACCAGTCAGCATCACAGGGGGAGTCGACGTGGCCAGCCCGGTACGGAACACCGCACAGGACCCCAAAACGCACCGGCTCAGCGAACTGCGCGAGTTCCTGATGAGCCGCCGCGCCAGGGTCAGTCCGTCCGAGGCGGGCCTGCCCGACGGCGGGGCCAGGCGCCGTACGCCAGGACTGCGGCGCGAAGAGGTCGCCGTCCTCGCCGGGGTCGGGGTCTCCTGGTACCAGTGGCTGGAGCAGGGCCGCGACATCACCGTCTCGCCGCAGGTCCTGGACTCGGTGGGGCGCGTGCTGAAGCTGAGCAGCGCCGAGCGGCGGCATCTGTACGTACTGGCAGGACTCAACCCGCCGCCCGCCGAGGTCGACCCGGCCAGCACGGACATGTGCGAGGGCCTCGGCCGGCTGATCAACGCCTGGATGCCGTTCCCGGCGCACATCATGGACCGCTACTGGAACACCGTGCAGTACAACGACGCGGCCGCGATGGTCCTCGCGATGCGCCCCGAGATCGTGCAGAACTGCCTGATCGCCTTCTTCACCGACCCCATCTACCGCTCGCGCAGCAAGGGCTGGGACGCGATCGCGCACCATGTGGTCGCCCAGTACCGGGCCGCCTGCTCCGAGCACCCCGAGGACGAGGGGTTCCGCGCGGTGATCGAGGAGGCGGCGGAACTCAGCCCGGAATTCGCCGAGTTGTGGGCCCGCCGCGACATCGCCCCCAGCGGTCAGGTGCAGAAGGAGATCGAGCACCCGGTCGTCGGCACGCTCTACGTGGAGTCCACCAACCTCAGGATTCCGGCCCGCCCCGACCTCTCCATCGTGCTGCACACCCCGCTGCCCGACACCGGCACCGAGGCCAAGCTGCAGTGGCTGGACTCGCCGGAGGGCCGGCGGGGGTCGATGTATCCGGTCGCCGGGTAGAACCGCCCTTATAAGGAGCTTATGATTCCAGGAGGTCTATACCACTCCTGGGAGTCACACGTGCAAACCCGTACTCGTCGAACAGCCGCTGCCGCCCTGGCCGCTTCCGCCCTTGTGCTGGTCGCGGCGTGCGGCGGCGGAGAGGACGGCAAGGCGAAGGCGGATGCGTCCGCACCCTCCGCACCGGCCGGGCCCGAGCCGATGACGGCGGACCAGGCGAAGGGCGTCCTGGTGACGGCCGCGGATCTGACCTCCGGCTGGAAGCTGGAGAAGGACACCGTCATCGATCCCGCCGACGCGAGCCAGTACGCGCTCACGAAGCCGAAGAACGCGCAGTGCACGCCCCTGGTGACGCAGTTCAACACCGGCCGGGTCGTCAGCGACTACAAGGTGAACGACCAGCGGGTCTTCGCCGACCGCGCAGGCAAGAGCTTCATCACCCAGGATGTGAGCGGTTACGGGACCGCCGCCGCGGCGCAGGCCGGGATGAAGTCCCTCGCCGCCGCTGTCAAGGCGTGCGGCACCTTCTCGGCGAGCTACGAGGGCAAGCCCACAAAGGTCACGATCGGGAAGTTCGCCGTTCCCGCACTCGGTGACGAGACCCTCGGATTCCACCTCTCGATCAAGAGCGGCGACTGGGTCATCGACGCGGAGGTCGCCTCCGTGAGGTCGGGCGCCGGAATCACCAGCCTCTTCAATAACTGGGGCGACGGCGGCGAGCGCGGCCAGAAGGCGTTCAACAAGGCCCTGACGAAGGCTGCCGCGAGCCTTGAGGCCGCCTCCCCGCAGGCCTGACCCCGCGGTCCGGCGGGACGCTTCCTATGCTTGACCCCATGAGCGACCTCGCCGACCTCGGCCCCGAAGACCGCAAGATCATCACGCTGGCGCGCAGTGCGCGGGCGCGCAACGGTGTGCCCGAAGGTGCTGCCGTACGCGACGAGACCGGACGTACGTATGTCGCCGGGACCGTGTCGCTGGAGTCCCTGAAGCTCTCCGCGCTGCAGACCGCGGTCGCGATGGCGGTGGCTTCGGGGGCGCAGTCCCTGGAGGCCGCCGCGGTCGTCAGCGAGGCGGCGGCCGCCTCCGATGCGGACCGTGCGGCCGTACGCGACCTGGGCGGCCCGGACACCCCGGTGCTCCTCGCGGGGCTCGACGGCGAGCTGCGCGCCTCGGTCCAGGCGGGCTGATGGGCAGCGGGGGCAAGGTGCTCGGCCCGTCGGGGAAGCGGGCACGCCAGCGGCGCAACGAGCGGATCCTGGCCTGGGTCACGCTGGTGGGGAGTGGCGTCGCAGGGGTGGGCGGCCTGGTCGACTGGGCGCTCGGCAACGGCCTGGAGGCGCAGACCTTCTGGCCGTTCGCGGTGGCCGCCTGGGCGACCGCACTGCTGCTGAAGAGCTACGGGCGCAAGCGCGCGGCCGGCATCGCGAACGGTCTTTCGGTCGGGCTGTTCGCCGTGGGCGGGCTCTGGCTGGGGATCCCCGCCGCACTCCATCTGGTGCGGGGCGAGTCCGTGGACTGGCTGGACTTCTCCGTCGGGGTCCTGGTGGCGGCCGTGCTCGTTGCCGCCCTGGTGGCGGAAGGGCTCGCACGGCGCAGGAAGCGCCGGCCGGCCTGCTCTCCCGCGAGCAGCTGAGCGGTGGCCGGCATTCCGGCCCCCACCTGCGGTTTGCGGGATCTTGACAGCATCTGACGTGCCATCAGTCAGTGCATTTCGGTTCCATTGACTTCTTTCGGCCACCCCTCGTCAATGGCCCCCTGTCGGCGCAGAAGAGCCGCTGCGCCGCGTTCCCTCAGGAGGGGCCACATCATGGCAAGAGGAACACGAAGACGCCGCTGGGCCGCCGCGCTGGGCGTGGCCGCCCTCGCCGTCGGCGGGGGGGTTCTGGGCGGGGCGGCGAACGCCACCGCCGCTTCCACCGCAGTCGACTTCGCGACGCACTGCATCCCGCCCGCCATCGCCGGGATCCCGCCGATCGACGGCACCACGACCGCGCAGATCACCGTCGACAACGCGGCCCCCAAGGTGGGCGACACGGTCACCGTGACGTACACCATCACCAAGCCGGCCGCGAGCAACCCGGTCGACCTCGCGCTCCCCGCCGACATCATGACGCCCACCGGCAAGGTCGCCCTCGCCGGCGCCCAGAGCGGCAGCATCACGGTCGCGGGACCCAAGAAGAACGACCCGGTACCCGCGAAGGGTGCCTTCCCGCCGTTCTCCATGACCGGGACGTTCAAGGTGACCGCGCCCGGCGCGATCACGCTCTCGCCCGGCGACTACAACATCCACACCAGCTACATCATGGAGCTGGACACCCCCTGCACCGTCACCAACGGACCCGCGCCCGTCTCCGAGACGGTCACGGCGACGGACGGCGGCGGCCCGGTCAACGAGCGCACCATCGCGCTGGCCACCGCCTCGGGGAACCCCGGTGACCGGGTGGTCATCTCGGGTACGAAGTGGACGCCCGGCGCCCAGGCGACCGCAGCGGGCTGGAACGGCACCGGTGTCACGGCCGACACGATGACCTTCACCGTGCCCGCCTCCGGCACGATCGGCGCGGCGCTCAAGGTCAGCGACCCGGCCACCACAGGCATCGTCGTGTACGAGGGCGCCACCTGGGACCCCACGAAGGGTGCGGGCCCGGCCGCGTACTCCGTCACTCCCGTGGTGAACCCCGGCGACCTCACCCAGAAGCTCAACTCCTCGGTGAAGGCAGGGACGTTGTCGATGTCCCAGGCCGGTGACACCGTCGCGATGTCGGCCGTCGACTTCGGCCAGGGCGGCGCATCCACCGGCGACCTGCAGACGGTCACCGTCAAGGACTTCCGCGGCGGACCCGCAGGCTGGTCGTTGACCGGCAAGGTCACCGGCTTCACCGGTCCTTCCGGTGCTTCGATCGGAGCCGACCAGCTCTCCTGGACTCCGGTCTGCGCCACCAAGACGGGCAGCCCCAGCACCTGCGCCGCCGGTTCGGCGGGGACGGTCGGGAGCGCCGGGGCGACCCTCGCCTCGACGCCCAACGGGGCCCTCACCGGCGGTGAGTTCACCGCCGGCGCCAAGGTCTCGCTGAACGTTCCGGCGTTCACCGCGCCCGGTGCGTACTCCGGCACCCTCACCCTCACCCTCAGCTGACCGCCCGGTGGGCCGGGGCGCACCCGTCGGCCCACCCTTACCTGGGGGTATCCGCACCGTGCGCAAGTTCTCCGCACTCCTCCTCGCAGCACTTTCCGCACTGCTCGCCGCGGTCGTCAACGCAACGCCCGCCCAGGCCGCCGACAACGGCAGCTGGTCGGTCTTCCCGGCAGCCTCCCAGCTCGGCGGCCGCCCGTACTTCTATCTCTCCGCCGACCCCGGCACGACCATCACCGACAAGGTCACCGTCACCAATAAGACGGCGCAGCCGCTGAGTTTCCGCCTGTACGGGGCCGACGCCTACAACACCGAGCGCGACGGCGGCTTCGCCGTACGCAGCCTCAAGGAGAAGCAGACCGGCGTCGGAGCCTGGGTCCGCCCCGGCCAGAGCCGGGTCACCGTCCCGCCGCGCTCCGCTCTCACCGTGCCCTTCACCCTGACCGTTCCCGAGGGGGCGATGCCCGGTGACCACCCCGGCGCCCTCGTCGCCCTCGACGAGCGCGTCGCCAAGGCCAAGGGCGATGTCGCGGTCGGCGTCCAGTGGGCGGTCGGGGCCCGGGTCTATCTGCGGGTGACCGGGCCGACCGTGAGCGGGCTCGCCGTCGAGCACGTCAGCCTCGACCACAGCCAGCCGCTGATTCCCGGTACGGGGAAGAGCAGCACCCTCATCACGTACACCCTGCGCAACACCGGCAACGTCACCCTCGACCCGAAGGTGCATCTGAAGGCGGAGGGTGTCTTCGGCCGCACGCTGCTGGCACGCGACCTCGAGAAGGTCCCCTCCGAACTCCTCCCCGGTCAGCAGGTGAAACTCACCGAACCCTGGTCGGACGCGCCTCAACTGGAGTGGGGCGACATCACGTTGACCGCCCGTGCCCTGGACGTGAAGGAGTCCGCGAGCGCGTCGTTCTTCTCGCTGCCGTGGCTCGCCGCCCTGCTCCTGGCCTTCTGCGTGGCGGGCGCGGTGGGTGTGTTCAGAGTGCGTCGGGGCCGCGCTCGCCCGTCCTGACGCGTACGACCGTCTCGACGGGGACGGCCCAGACCTTGCCGTCGCCGATCTTGCCGGTGTGCGCGGCGCGCACGACGGCGTCGATCACCGCTTCGGAGTCCTCGTCCCCGACGACCACCTCGATGCGGACCTTGGGGACGAGATCGACGCGGTACTCCGCGCCCCGGTAGACCTCGGTGTGCCCGCGCTGGCGGCCGTAGCCGCTCGCCTCGGTGACGGTGAGGCCGTGCACGCCGAGCTCCTGGAGCGCGGTCTTCACCTCGTCCAGCTTGTGCGGCTTCACGACGGCCGTGACCAGCTTCATGGGTGCACCTTCGGTGTGGCGGAGAGCGGGGCCCCGTGCCCCAGAACCCCGTGATCGTAGGCGCTCTCGGCGTGCACGGTCAGGTCCAGGCCCCGCTGTTCGTGCTCCTCCTCCGCCCGGAAGCCCATCAGCCTGTCGATGGCCTTGCCGATCCCGTACGTGACGAGGAAGGCGTACGCCCCGACGACGGCCACGGCGAGGGTCTGCCGGCCGATCTGCCCGAGCCCGCCGCCGTACAGCAGCCCCTCGGGGCCACCCGTCATCGAGGACGTCGCGAACAGCCCGATGAGGAGCGTCCCGACGATCCCGCCGACGAGGTGCACCCCCACCACGTCGAGGGAGTCGTCGTAGTTCAGCTTGAACTTCCACCCCACGGCGTACGAACAGAGCACACCCGCGGCGAGCCCCACGACCAGCGCCCCGACGAGCCCCACGACCCCGCACGCCGGGGTGATCGCGACCAGTCCCGCCACCGCGCCCGAGGCGGCGCCCAGCGTGGTGGGGTGGCCGTCGCGCTTCTGCTCCACGAAGAGCCAGCCGAGCAGGCCGGTGCAGCCCGCGGCCAGGGTGTTGAGGAACGCGGCGGCGGCCAGCCCGTTGGCGCCGAGCGCGGAGCCGGCGTTGAAACCGAACCAGCCGAACCAGAGCAGTCCGGCCCCCATCACCACCATCGGGATGTTGTGCGGCCGCATCGCGTCCTTCTTGAAGCCGAGCCGCGGCCCGAGCACGAGGCAGAGCGCGAGACCCGACGCGCCCGAGGTGATCTCCACCGGCAGCCCGCCCGCGAAGTCCAGAGCCTTGAGATTCGCCAGGATCCAGCCGCCGGGACCCCACACCCAGTGCGCGACGGGAACGTATACGAGCAGCGCCCAGACCGGCACGAAGACCAGCCACGCGGCGAATTTCGCGCGGTCGGCGACCGCTCCGCTGATCAGTGCGGCGGTGATGATCGCGAAGGTCAGCTGGAAGGTCGCGAAGAGGAGCGTGGGGACGGTGCCGTGCACGCTGCCGACGCCGATCCCCGCCATGCCGAAGTGGTCGAGGCCGCCGATGAGGCCGCCTCCCGCGTCGTCCCCGAACGCCAGGGAGTAGCCGGCGAGCAGCCACACGACGGTGACCAGCGCGATCGACACGAAGCTCATCATGAGCATGTTCAGGACGCTCTTGGTGCGGACCATGCCGCCGTAGAAGAGCGCGAGTCCGGGGGTCATGAGGAGGACGAGGGCTGTCGCGGCGAGCAGCCAGGCGGTGTCGCCGGTGTCGATACGGGTCACGGAGGGGCACCTCTCCGGGTCGGGGTCCGGTAGAGGCTCGCTCCTTTGCGTTTCGCATCCGCTGCACGCATGTTTCGTACGGATTTCGTGTTGCGGAGGGGTTACCGGAACCTCACGCCGTGCGGGCTGGTCGGCACTGCCCGCGGGATCGGGGAGAATAGGGCGTATGAGCGTTCACACCCCCGCGTCCGAAGCCGCCGAAGTGACCCACAGGGCCGGCTTCGCCTGCTTCGTCGGTCGCCCCAACGCGGGCAAGTCCACCCTCACCAACGCTCTGGTCGGGCAGAAGGTGGCGATCACCTCGAACCGGCCGCAGACCACGCGTCACACGGTGCGCGGCATCGTGCACCGCACGGACGCGCAGCTGATCCTGGTGGACACTCCCGGGCTCCACAAGCCGCGCACGCTGCTCGGTGAGCGGCTGAACGACGTGGTCCGTACGACCTGGGCCGAGGTCGACGTCATCGGCTTCTGCGTGCCCGCCGACCAGAAGCTCGGCCCCGGCGACAAGTTCATCGCCAAGGAACTCGCCGGGATCAAGAAGACCCCGAAGATCGCGATCGTCACGAAGACGGACCTGGTCGAGGGCAAGGCCCTGGCCGAGCAGCTCATCGCGCTCGACCAGCTCGCCATCGAGCTCGGCTTCGAGTGGGCGGAGATCATTCCCGTCTCGGCGGTGGCGGGCGACCAGGTCGACCTGCTGGCCGATCTCATCGCCCCGCTGCTTCCGATCAGCCCGCCGCTGTACCCGGAGGGCGACCTCACGGACGAGCCCGAGCAGGTCATGGTGGCCGAGCTGATCCGTGAGGCGGCGCTCGAGGGTGTGCGGGACGAGCTTCCGCACTCCATCGCGGTGGTCGTCGAGGAGATGATCCCGCGCGAAGGCCGTCCGGCGGACAAGCCGCTGCTGGACATCCACGCGAACGTCTACATCGAGCGGCCGAGCCAGAAGGGCATCATCATCGGGCCCAAGGGGGCCCGGCTGAAGGATGTCGGGATGAAGTCGCGGAAGCAGATCGAGGCGCTGCTGGGGACCCCGGTGTTCCTGGACCTTCATGTGAAGGTCGCGAAGGACTGGCAGCGGGACCCGAAGCAGCTCCGCAAGCTGGGCTTCTGACGGGAGACTTTCCCCAACCCGCCCCTTCCCGAACCGGGGCTCCGCCCCGGACCCCATGCCAGGGCCGGAACGCACGGGGCTGCGCCCCCGGGGCCCCCTGTCGCGGCCTCCGGCCGCTCGTCCTCAATCGCCGGACGGGCTTGATTTCCCCCGGGCACATTCAAGCCCTCCGGCGATTGAGGAGCGGGGGTCCGGGGGCGGAGCCTCCGGAAGCGGGGGCCGGGGCAGCGAGCCCCGGTTTCGGGAAGGGGCGGGGTGGGGGAACCCCCGGGCCCGCTATCCCGCCTCTGCGATCAGTGCCGTCGCGACCCGGGCAAAGCCCAGTCGGCTGTACAGCCGCGCCACGTCCTCGTTGTCCGCGGACAGGAACACCGTCTCCACACCCCGTGCCCGCGCGTCGGCGACCAGCGCCGCCGTCACCGCCAGGCCAAGGCCCTGGCGGCGGGCCGACGGCAACGTGCCCACCGCCGCGACCTCCGTGACGCCGTTCAACGGGTTGTGCAGCCCCGAGCAGAGCGCCGTGCCCTCCGTCACCGCCGCCGCCAGTGCCGTATGGCCCGCCCGGATGCGGGCTGCGACGCTTTCCGCGCGGCCGTCGCCCAGGCTTGCCTCGATCTGAGCGGCCAGTTCCGCTGGGCCCGCGGCGCCCACCGCCGTGCCCGGCGTCGCGAACGCCACGTGCGGGACGGCCAGGGCGGCGGAGAGGAGGGGGTCGTCGGCGGTGAGCACACGTACCGCGGGGTGCGGGGCGGGGGCGGGCGCCGTCGGGTCCTGGACCATCAGGGGGTGGGCGTGGACCTCTAGGCCGGACTCCTCAACCGCCTTGCGCAGAGCCGGAGTTGTCTCCGCCACCCATTCGAACGCCTCGGGGACACCCAGCTCCCGCTGGCGCGCCCGCACCCGGTCCACGTCCGCGGTCGTGGCCGCGGGTCCGGTCCAGCCGGGCGTCGGGCGCGCGTAGAAGGGCCAGCCGGCCCCTTCGCGTACGAAGAGGGTCAGCGGGCCGAAGTCCTCTGTGCGGGCGCCGAGTCGCGGCACACCGTCGTAGTACTGCTCCAGGGCGTTCAGGGTCGTCATGGAGCGCAGTCAAGCCGATATTCCCAGCTCAGGCACCCTCTTTTAGGACGCGTGCGACCAACTCGCGCTGCGCCGACGTGAGATGCGGGTCCGCGCAGTGCACCGTGCGGGCGCCGTCGACCGTGATCTCGTAGTGGAAACCGTCCGGGACCCCGGCCGGCGGCGCTGGCCTGCCCCCGGCCAGTGCCTGGTCGGCCAGGGCGTGCCATTCGCTCGCGTCGGGGCGGCCCGCCGTGTCGATCTCCGCGTGGCGCTCGATGCCGGCGAAGCCGCCCGTCCTCCGTACCTGAATACGCATGGGCCCTGTTCTACTCGCTGCTAGCTCGTCGGGACACCCACCTGCGACCAGGCCTTGAGCACCGACTGCTGCTCGTCGCCCTCGCCGAAGCGGGTGCGCGCGGCCGCGACCGTGAGGCGGGCGAAGTCCGCGAACATGGCCTGCTTGCCCAGTGCGCCGCCGGTCAGGACGTCGAACCAGATCTGCCCGGCCTTCTCCCAGGCCTTGCCGCCCAGCGCTTCGGCGAGGAGGTAGAAGGCGTGGTTGGGGATGCCCGAGTTGATGTGGACGCCGCCGTTGTCGCGGCCGGTGGTGACGTAGTGCTCCATCGTCGCGGGCTGCGGGTCCTTGCCGAGGACCGCGTCGTCGTACGCCGAACCCGGCTCCTTCATGGAGCGCAGGGCGACCCCGTGGATCCTCGGCGCGAGCAGGCCGGCGCCGATCAGCCAGTCGGCCTGGTGGGCGTCCTGGTCGAGCGAGTACTGCTTGATGAGGGAGCCGAAGACGTCCGACATCGACTCGTTCAGCGCGCCCGGCTGGCCGAAGTAGGTCAGGTTCGCGGTGTGCTGGGTGACGCCGTGGGTCAGCTCGTGGCCGATGACGTCGATCGGGAGGGTGAAGTCGAGGAAGATCTCCCCGTCACCGTCGCCGAATACCATCCGCTCGCCGTCCCAGAAGGCGTTGTTGTACTGGCGGTCGAAGTGGACCGTCGCGTCCAGCGGCATGCCGTCGCCGTCGATGGAGTTGCGCGCGTACGCCTTCAGATAGAGATCGAAGGTGGCGCCGAGGCCGTTGTACGCACGGTTGACCGTCGCGTCCTTGCCCGGCTTGTCGCCCTCGCCGCGGACCTTGCGTCCGGGCAGGTCCTGCGTGTGGCGGGCGTCGTAGATGGTGCGGTGCACGGCGTCGGCGGCGGCGCCCTTGGGCGGGGCGACGGTCGGTGCGCCGAGCACCGTGGTCAGCCGGCGGCTGGTGCGCTGGGCGGCGTCCGCGACCAGGGTGCGGCGGGCGGCCTTCGCGATGCTGGGGTCCTCGGCCTGCGCGAGCTTGTCGAGGGCATGGGGCGGCACGATGGTGCAGAAGACGGGATGTGTTGCTTCCATGCTCCGCAACATGGCACTGGGTCATGCCACTGTCACTAGTTGCCACCATGATTGATGAAAAGGAGTGAACGATCACCGTTTGGGCGTTACGTATCGGGAGTCCCGCATACTGATACGGGTACGGCGCTCGCGGGGGTGCTGGGCTAGTCTTCCGACATCATGCGTTTCGGGCTGCTTCTTCTTAGCTGCCGCGGCGAGGGTCTGTAGTCGTAGGCCGACCCCCTCCCCGCGGGTCTTGGCGTTGCAGCGAAACCGTCGGCCGTCCCCAAAGACGGACACGAGGAGCCCTACGCAGATGTCGAACCAGACGCCGATCACCAATGCCACCCAGACGCAGAAGCCGTCCGGGATGCCGGTGCACAAGTACCAGCCGTACGAGCAGATCGACATCGCCGATCGCACGTGGCCGAACAAGCGCATCACCGCCGCCCCCCGCTGGCTGTCCACCGATCTGCGTGACGGCAATCAGGCGCTGATCGACCCGATGAGCCCCGCCCGCAAGCGCGAGATGTTCGACCTGCTGGTGAAGATGGGCTACAAGGAGATCGAGGTCGGCTTCCCCGCCTCCGGCGAGACCGACTTCAACTTCGTACGCTCCATCATCGAGGAGCCGGGCGCGATCCCCGAGGACGTGACGATCTCCGTCCTGACCCAGGCCCGCGAGGACCTGATCGAGCGCACCGTGGAGTCCCTGCGCGGCGCCCACCGCGCGACCCTGCACCTGTACAACGCGACCGCGCCGACCTTCCGCCGGGTCGTCTTCCGCGGCTCGAAGGAAGACATCAAGCAGATCGCCGTCGACGGCACGCGCCTGGTCATGGAGTACGCGGAGAAGATCCTGGGCCCGGAGACGACCTTCGGCTACCAGTACTCGCCGGAGATCTTCACCGACACCGAGATCGACTTCGCGCTGGAGGTCTGCGAGGCCGTATGCGACGTATGGCAGCCGGGCGAGGGCCGCGAGATCATCCTCAACCTGCCTGCCACGGTGGAGCGTTCGACGCCCTCGACCCACGCGGACCGCTTCGAGTGGATGTCGCGCAATCTGACGCGCCGCCCGTACATCTGCCTGTCCGTCCACCCGCACAACGACCGCGGCACCGCCGTCGCCGCCGCCGAACTGGCGCTGATGGCGGGCGCCGACCGTATCGAGGGCTGTCTGTTCGGGCAGGGCGAGCGCACCGGCAACGTCGACCTGGTGACGCTGGGCATGAACCTCTTCTCGCAGGGCGTCGACCCGCAGATCGACTTCTCGCAGATCGACGACATCCGGCGCACCGCCGAGTACTGCAACCAGATGGAGATCCACCCGCGCCACCCCTACGCGGGTGATCTGGTCTACACGTCCTTCTCCGGCTCCCACCAGGACGCCATCAAGAAGGGCTTCGACGCCATGGAGGCGGACGCGGCGGCCAAGGGCGTCACGGTCGACGACATCGAGTGGGCGGTGCCGTACCTGCCGATCGACCCCAAGGACGTCGGCCGCTCCTACGAGGCCGTGATCCGGGTCAACTCCCAGTCCGGCAAGGGCGGGATCGCGTACGTCCTGAAGAACGACCACAAGCTGGACCTGCCGCGCCGGATGCAGATCGAGTTCTCGAAGATCATCCAGACGAAGACGGACGCCGAGGGCGGCGAGGTCACGCCGAAGGAGATCTGGTCGGTCTTCCGCGACGAGTACCTGCCCAACCCGGACAATGCCTGGGGCCGCATCCAGCTGCGCTCCGGCCAGACCACGACCGACACCGACGGGCGCGACACCCTGACGGTCGAGGCGGTCGTCGACGGCGTCGACACCGTGCTGACCGGCACCGGCAACGGCCCGATCTCCGCCTTCTTCGCGGCACTGTCCGCGACGGGCGTGGACGCGCGGCTGCTGGACTACCAGGAGCACACGATGAGCGAGGGCGCGGAGTCGCTGGCCGCCTCGTACATCGAGTGCGCGATCGACGGCAAGGTCATGTGGGGCATCGGCATCGACGCGAACACCACGCGCGCCTCGCTGAAGGCGGTCATCTCGGCGGTCAACCGGGCCGCGCGCTGAAGGAGCCTTTTCGGTCTTCCTGCCAGGCCGGTCGCATATTCGATGCGCGGGTGGCGTGGAAGCCGTAGGAACACCTTCTGACCTCGCAATTCTCCGGACCCGTCCCCTGTTTCACGGGGGCGGGTCCGAGCCATCTCCTGCCGAGGTGCTGACGCCACATCACTGATGTGGCTAACATCACGTCAACGCGGCAATGTTGCCGGGGCGTTACGGAGGTGCGACGTGCTGCCAGCCCGAGGTCAAAGCGGCAAGAAGTCGATCATCTGGGCTGTACGTACCACCTGGGAAACCGTCGGCGACGGCGAGTTCTTCTGCGCCGAGTGCGGAGGCGACCGCAACTACCGGCGCCTCACCGGACGCCGCCGGCTGACGGTCCTCGGCGTACCGCTGATGTCGCGCGGCAGCCAGGGCCCGGTCGTCGAATGCGCCGCCTGCCAGAGCCACTTCGGCCTGGACGCCCTGGACCACCCGACGACCACGCGCTTCTCCTCGATGCTGCGGGACGCCGTGCAGACGGTCGCCCTCGCGGTGCTCGCCGCGGGCGGCTCCTCCTCGCGTACGGCGACGGCCGTGGCAGCGTCCGCGCTGCGGGCGGCCGGGCTCGACGACTGCAGCGAAGAGCAGCTGGGGATTCTGGTGGAGGCGCTGTCGGCGGACGCGGACGCGGACCCGTGCGGGGTCGCGCTCTCCATCGAACTGCACGAGGTACTGGGGCCGTTGGCCCCGCATCTGGCCCCTGCGGGCCGGGAGTCGATCCTGATGCAGGGCGCGCGGATCGCGCTGGCGGACGGCCCGTACCGCCCGGCCGAGCGTGAGGTGCTCGCGGCGGTGGGCGGGGCGTTGGCGCTGTGCGAGGACGATACGGCGCGGCTGCTCGCGGCGGCCGCGCGGACGCCGTCGTAGAGCCCCGGTAAGCGTCCTTCGGCGTCCTTCGGCCGCTTGCCCTCAATCGCCGGACGGGCCGAAGTCGGTCAGCGCTGCCTGGAGGATCGGTACGTGGCTCTGCGCCACGTCGGTGACCGCGGTCACCAGGGTGACCGGGCCCCGGCGCGCCAGTTCGGCCAGGTGCGCCAGCGCCTCGCGGGCCTCGGGGGCGGCGAGTTCGGCGGCGTAACGGTCGGCGAAGTCGGCGCGGCGGGAGCGGTCCGCGTGGTACCAGCGGCGCAGTTCGTTCGAGGGCGTCACCGACTTGGGCCATTCGTCGACGGCCGCGCGCTCCTTGGACACCCCGCGCGGCCACAGCCGGTCGACCAGGACGCGGGTTCCGTCGTCCGGGCCCGGCGGGTCGTACACGCGGCGGACGGTGAACTCGGGGCGGTCGGCGCACATGCTGTCTCCTCGGGGCGGTGTCCTGCCTCCACCCTGCCCCGCCGGGTCGCGGCCCGCGAGTGCGTACTCCCCGGGGAGTAGCGGCCATCCTCCGTCACCCCAGGCAGTAGGCCCCAACTCCGTCACCGGTGCGACGATTCGTGCCCCTCGCGACGGGAGTCTGGTGAGGACCGGACAACCGCCCAGGAGGGGAGGCCCCCGTGAGGGCCGCATCGAAGAAGACCGTACGACCACGCCGCTGGCTCCCCTGGAGCGTGCTCGCGTTCTGGATCGCCGTCGTAGCCGTCGCGGGTCCCCTCGCGGGCAAGCTCGCCGACGTACAGCAGAACCGTGCCGTCGACTACCTCCCCGCGGGCGCCGACTCCACCCAGGCCGCCAAGATCCAGGACCGGCTGCCCGGCGGCGAGTCCACCGACCTCGTCCTCGTCTACCACCGTGACGGCGGGCTCACCGCCGCCGACAAGGCGGCCGCCGGCCGTCAGGTCGACGCGATCTCCCGCGGCCACCACCTCACCGCGACCCCGCACGCCGTCCCGTCCAAGGACGGCGCGACCCTGATGTATCCGGTCTCCAGTACCGAGCCGGGCCAGGACGACGAGGCGAAGAAGACCTTCGTCACCGATGTACGTGAAGTCGCCGACGGGAGCGGCGGGTTGAGCGTCGAGGTGGGCGGCCCCGGCGCGATGGACGTCGACGCGAAGGAGGTCTTCGCGTCGCTCGACGGGCCGCTTCTCTACACGACGGTCGCCGTCGTCGCGATCCTGCTGATCATCATCTACCGCAGCCCCATGCTCTGGCTGGTCCCCCTCGTCTGCGCGGGCGTCGCCGACGCGCTGGCGATGGGCGTCGTCTACGGCCTCAACCGCGGCTTCGACATCACGGTCACCGGCCAGAGCCAGGGCGTGATGACCATCCTGGTCTTCGGCGCGGGCACCGACTACGCCCTCCTGCTCGTCGCCCGCTACCGCGAGGAGCTCCGCCGTTTCGCCCACCCGCAGGAAGCCATGGCCGCCGCGCTGCGCGGCAGCGGCCCCGCGGTCGTCGCCTCGTCCGGCACGGTCGCCGTCGGCATGCTCTGCCTGCTGGCCGCCGACCTCAACAGCAGCCGCGGCATGGGCCCGATCGCCGCCGTCGGCGTGCTCTGCGCACTCCTCGCGATGATGACGCTGCTGCCCGCGATCCTCGTGCTCCTGGGCCGCAGGGTCTTCTGGCCGCTCGTCCCCGCTTACGGAAGCGAGCCCAAGCAGCGCCGCTCGCTCTTCGCCGCGATGGGCAGCTCGGCGGGCCGGCGTCCGGTCGCGGTGCTGCTTACGGGTGCGGTGGTGCTCGGAGCTCTCGCGCTGGGTGTCTTCAGCATGCCCGGCGATCTCAAGCAGGAGGACTCCTTCACCTCCAACCCCGAGTCGATCACCGCGGCGAAGACCCTCGCCTCGGCCTTCCCCGAACGCTCCACCCGGCCGATCACCGTGATCGCCCCCGCGGACAAGGCGGCGCAGGTCGTCGCTCAGGCCCGTACGACCCGAGGCATCGCCTCCGTGACGCCTGGCCGCAGCGGCAGCGGCTGGACGGAGATCTCGGTCGTCGCCACCGCGAAGCCCGAGTCGGCGGGGGAGAAGGTCACGATCCGGGCGCTGCGCACGGGACTTGACGGCGAACTCGGGGCGTACGTCGGCGGGCCGAGCGCCCAGGCGATGGACCTGGAGTCCACCAGTGCCAGGGACGTCAAGATCATCGTCCCGCTGGTGCTCGTCGCCGTTCTGCTGATCCTCGTCGTGCTGCTGCGCAGTCTGGTCGCCCCGCTGATGCTGATCGCCGCGGTGGTCGCGGTGTGGGGTGCCTCGCTCGGGATCGCGGGCCTGGTCTTCGAACCGCTCTTCGGATTCAAGGGCATGGACCCCGGCCTCCCGCTCCTCTCCTTCGTCTTCCTGGTGGCGCTCGGCGTCGACTACGGCATCTTCCTGATGCACCGGATGCGCGAGGAGTCCCTGTCCGGGGCCGAGACGTCGGCCGCCGCGCTCACCGCGCTGCGCACGACGGGCGGGGTCATCGCCTCGGCCGGCCTGGTGCTGGCGGCGACCTTCGCGGTCCTGATCGACATGCCGATGGCGGGCCTCGCCGAGATGGGCTTCGTGATCGCGGTGGGGGTGCTGCTCGACACCTTCCTGGTGCGTACGTATCTGGTGACGTCGGCCAGCGTGGCCCTCGGCCGGAAGGTGTGGTGGCCGGGCGAGCTGAGCCGTACGCCCGCCTCCCCGCCCGCAGCACCGACCGAAGCCGAAATGGCCCGGGTCGGCTGAGGACCACGTACTGGAAGATGGTGACCGTGTCCGCACTCTCACCCTTCAGCGAGCGCGTCCTGACGGTCGTCAACCGCGACCCGATGGACGCGCCGTACCGCCGGCGCACCGACGCCCTCCTCGCGGCGGGCGCCGGTGCGCTGTCCGTCGTCCTCGCGCTGGTCGCCGATCCGGCCAGGGTGCCGGATGCGGTCGGCTGGCTGCTGCTCGCCGGGGCGACCGCGACCGTGGCGCTGCGGCGGGTGAATCCGGTGCGGGCGTTCTTCGCTCTGGTCGCCTTCGTCGCGCCGTACCACGCGCTCGACAACTCGCACAGCGCCGTGCTCCCGCAGTCGATCATCATCCTCTACACGGTGGCGTCGACCGGCCGCCCGATGCGCACCCTGCTGGCCGGCCTGGGAGCCCTCACCGTGATGGTCACGGTGGTGACGACCATCAGCCACCACACCGGCATGGAGCTGCTGCGCATCTCGGGCTGGAATGTCGCGGTGCTGTTCTGCGGGGTGGACGTCCGGGTCTACCGGAGTTACGTGGCCTCGCTCAAGGCCCGGGCGGAGCGGGAGGCCGAGCAGCGGGTGACGGACGAGCGGATGCGAATAGCCCGCGACCTGCACGACCTCCTGGCCCACTCGATCACGCTGATCGGCGTGCAGACGTCGGTCGCCTCGCACATCCTCACCGTCGACCCTGACCGCCTGGACCGGGCGACGATCGCCAAGGCGCTGGACGGGATCGCGGAGACGTGCCGTACGGCGCGGGGCGAGCTGCGCACGACGCTGGAGGTGCTGCGGGCGGACGGCGCGGGGGGTATGTCGGACCCGCTGCCCGACCTGACGGCGCTGCCGGGTCTGGTGAAGGCGTCATCGGCCGAACTCGACCTGCGCGTCGAGGGGTTGGCGATGGCGCCGGCGGTGGAGGCGGCTGCGTATCGCATCGTCCAGGAGTCCCTGACGAACGCGGTACGCCACGCGGGCGCGGGTGCGCGGATCCGTGTCGCGGTGTACGGCGAGGCGGGGACGTTGCAGGTGCGGATCGCGGACGACGGCAGCGCACAGGGCGGCACATCCGGCTCCGGCTTCGGGATCGTGGGGATGCGGGAGCGGGCGCGGACCGTGGGCGGGTTGCTGACGGCGGGGCCGCGGTGGGGTGGCGGATTCGAGGTGCGGGCGGAACTCCCGCTGGAAGAAAGCGAGTTGCGGCAATGACCCTGGAACCCATCCGCGTCCTGCTGGCGGACGACCAGACGCTGGTCCGGGCAGCCTTCGCGATGCTGGTGGACTCCGCCCCTGGGATGGAGGTGGTCGCCCAGGCGGCGAACGGCCGGGAGGCGGTGACGCTGGCCCGTACGTCACGCGCGGATCTGATCGTGATGGACGTCCGGATGCCGGAGATGGACGGCATCGCGGCGACGCGCCTGATCGCGGCGGACGAGGATCTGGCCGGGGTGAAGGTGCTGGTCCTCACCACGTACGACACGGACGAACACGTGGTGGAGGCGCTGCGCGCGGGCGCATCGGGCTTCCTGGTGAAGGACACGAAGCCGGCGGACCTGCTGGACGCGATCCGCGTGGTCGCGGCGGGCGACGCCCTGCTCTCCCCGGGCCCGACGGCCCGCCTGATCGCCCGGGTCCTGCGGACGCGGGAGGCCCCGTCAACGGGCGGCCCGGACGGTCTCTCTGAACGTGAGTGCCAGGTGTTGGGGCTGGTGGGACGGGGTCTGAACAATGCGGAGATCGCGGAGAGCCTGGGGCTTTCGCCGCTGACGGCCAAGACGCATGTCAGCCGAATCATGGGCAAATTGGGTGCTAGGGACCGGGCGCAGTTGGTGATCATTGCGTACGAATCGGGCTTGGTGGTCCCGGGCATGCAGGACGGCTGACCGCGCCCCTCCACCCCCGCCGGAATGACCCCCTCCGCTTGCTCCGTACAATCGACCGCCACTGCTGATGGAACACTCGATTCCGGTCTGTTCCAGCCAACGGGAGGCGCGCGACATGGGGGACCACTTCAAGACGGACACCGACCAGCTCGGTGCCTTCCTGAGAACCCTGGACACCTGCATCAAGGACCTGGACGAGGCGCGAGCCGCACTCGGGCACGTGCGTGCCGACCAGATCGGTACGCCGCGCCTGGACGAGGCGTGCGACGGTTTCCAGGAGCGCTGGAAGTACGGGTCCGAGCAGACGAAGAAGATGGTCGACGCGGTCGGCGAGGGCGTGAAGACGAACAAGCAGGCCTACGAAGAGGTCGAGAAGGCCTTGGAACAGGCGTTCAAGAAGATGGCGGCGGAGTCGACATCGGGCGGTACCCCGTCATGACAACTCCCTACCCGAACCTCGGCTGGGACCCGGCACCCGGTGTCCCGACAGAGGTCAACGCCCTCCAGTCGAAGGTCACTTCAGCGGCCACGGCACTCCGCAACTGCCACGCCCAGCTCCAGAAGCTGATCGGTGAGAGCAGCTACTGGGAGGGCGACGCGGCGACGGCGTTCCGCGAGGCGATCGACGGCGAGCTGCCGACGTACATCAAGAACGCGGCGCGCTCGCTGGAGAAGGCTTCGGCCCAGCTGAAGATCTGGGACGGCGATCTGACGTCGAACCGGGACCTGGCGAAGAAGTACGACGAGGCGGCGGCCGAGAAGAAGACGGCGACGGTCACGGCACAGCGGCGCCACGACGCGGCGGCCGGCCACCCGGACCTCAAGCTGGCCGGCCAGACCTTCCCGTCGCAGGAAGAGGCGGACACGGCCACGGAGCGGCTGCGCGCGGCGGAGAAGAGCCTGGGCGAGGCCACGACGGCGCTGAACAGCGCGAACGCGGCGTACGACGACGTCATCCGCAAGGCGGAGGAGCTGGAACACCAGCACACGGACCAGGCGGAGGGCATCGCCAGAGCACTCGACGACGCGACGGACAAGCTCGCGCCGCGCGAACCGGGCTGGCTGAGCAAGGCTGTTGACGCCATCTGGGACGGCATCAAGGCGGTTGGCGATTTCCTCTACGAGCACGCGGGGACGATCGGAGCCATCGCCGGAATGCTGGCGCTCTTCCCGACGCCGCTGGCGCCGCTTTTCGCGGGGATCGCGGTGGTGGCAAGTGCCGCTTCCATGACGAAGAACATGACTGATCCAGAATTCAGATCGGCATTGTGGGGTGACAAGGCGGGGTGGAACATGGACACCTTCAGTGCATGGTCCTCCGTCGCCGGCGACGCCCTGGGAGTGGTTCCGGGAATTGGGGCATTGGGAACCGCGGGAAAGGAAGTTGCAGGAGCCGCGCGGATGGCCGGCGAAGGCGGGGAAGTGGTGTCCGCTTCGGCGAAGGCGACGGAGTTCGTCAAGGATGTCGTTCCTGCATTCTCACGGACCGCTGAGACGAGTGCCCGAGAGGGTGCCGCCGGTATCGCTGCAGGCGGCAAGGAGGCGGCCAAGCGCGTCGCGGACATCAGCGTCAACGGCGTGAACGTGGGGGCGAATCTGGTCTCTTCGGGGGAGAGCCTGGGTGTGGTTCCGGAGGAAGGTGCCGCGCACAATACGGCGGAGGTGCTCAAGTCCGGTGCCACGCTGCACTCACTTGCCGGACTTCTGGGAGTGGCATGACGTACGACGTCGAGCGGCCTGCGTTCTGGTACGGAATTCCGTACGGATATGCACAGTTGGACCTTCACCCGTCTCTCGACCGCATCGAGGCGCTGGTTGAGCAGGTGCTGAGCCTGCCCGAGGAGATGCGCGAGCGCGCCGCAGAGGTGCTTCAGTTCTACGCCGGCACGGTGACGCTGCTGAACTCGGAGCGAGTGCAAGGCTGCGCGATCGGTGTCCACCCGGATGATCAGGGCGGCTACGCGTTCTCGGTCCTCACCGTCGCCGGTGTGTCGTCGGCAGGGGCGGACCCGAAGCTGGTTCTTGCGAACATGGTGGGTACGGCAGATCGCAGTCGACCGGGCGAAGGCGTCAGGCCACTGGCGCTGCCGAGCGGAACGGGACTTCTGGCCGAAGAGCGGCGACGTTCACCGGCGCCTGGCACAGGGTCCCAGGAGACCGTTTGGCAGGGCACCATTGCGGTGCCCGACGCCGATTCGGCAGAGATCATCCTCGTGCAGTTGGTGACTGCGGCTGTGGATCGCGCGGACGACTATCTGCGCGTACTGATCGGAGTGGCACACACCGTCACATTCACCGATCCCACCTCGGCGGACGATTCGGACAATGGTGTGGCCAACGCAATGAGGAGCGACTTCGGATGACGGCGAATGAGATGTCCCAGCCTGCCCGGGAATTGCAGGCTCCCGACACAACGGACCAGCAGCGGATTCTGAGGCACGCGCGAGCGGCAGTTCTGAAGCGCTTTGCGGTACGCGGTGGGATCGGCGCGGTCGCCTTCCTCGTGCAGCCTCTGACGGGGGTCACCTACCTGATTCCCTTGACTGTCGCGGCGGCCGCCTACTTCATGTTCGAACTGGTCAGATTTCTCAGCGGACTGATCTGGGCACGATTGAGCGGACGCGTGCTGCGTGAGTACCGCTTGGAGATGTGGCCCCGGGTCATCGAGCGGGAGAAGGGCTGGATCTTGCACGGAACGGTGTTCTTGCTGTCGGCCAGAGGACCAGAAGGCAAGGCGCCCAGGATGCGGGCCATCGATGCAGTCGACAGCGGTGACTGGCCTGCGTCCGCTGTGGATGGTGTGTGGGTTGCGGGGGATCCTCTGTTCGGCGGGGTCATGATCGTCCCTGGTACCGACAGGATTCTGTTCATGCAGCCCAGTAAGTGGAACGAGATGGCCGCTGAGCGGAAGCAGGCTGGTGCGGAGCGGATCGCGAAGGCCAAGAGGGCCCGGATCGACAGCCGTTGGCCCAGGAAATCGGCGGCGTACTGACGTGCAGAGCGTATTCGGCGGGACCGAGCTCGGTGACATCGATATTCGGAGAGTGCTTGATAGAGCGCGCTCGCTCATCTTCAGGCGCTACGCCACGATTGTCCTGGTCTCCGCGCTTCTCATTGTTCCGGCTCCGGCGTTCCACAGCGGGTTCTTGTTCCCCCTCGCGCTCCTGGGAATCGGCGGCCTCCTGTACACGCTCAGGACCCTTCCGCGGTCGCTCCTCTGGGTAGGTACGTGCAAGCGCGTGCTTGCTGCATACCCATTGGTTCCAAGGTCCCCCATGATTGAACAGCAGCGAATGACTGGCGCCGGTGGGTGGAAAATGGTCGTGCTGCTCGGACGCGAGGGGATTGACCTGTCGCCCGAAATGGCGGCGACCGAGGCTCTCGGGCGGCGTCGGGAGATTCCGAAGGAGGGGGCCGAGGTGTGGTTCGCAGGCGACGACATCTTCGGCGGTGTGATCCTGCAACCCGATTCGGATGAGCTCTTCCTGGCGGAGCCCCGGGAGTGGGAGGAGCTGAACATCGCCAGGGAGGCGGCGGGTCGAGCACGGTTGGCCACGGCGAAGCAGGCACGCCTTCGGGGAGGACGGAAGTGACGTACGGCGATCGCGTTCCACTGCTCGATTGCGCCTTCGACCACGCGGAGACGCGGAAAGCATGGGAACGGGCCCGTTGGAAGGTGAGGACCCGGCTGCTGGTGTGGCCCGTTCTTACCGTGGGTTCGCTGGCGATGGTCGGCATGAAGAGCCAGGACACCTATGGCTCCAAGCAGAACCCCGTGGCCACGCTCTGGGTCCTGGCGTTCCTGGTCCTCCTCTTCTTCGTGGGCGCGAGTTACGGTTCGCTGCGGCGTCTGCACAAGATTCGCAAGGTGCTGCGGAGCTACCGGTGGGAATACCGGGAGGGGGTCCGCAGGACTCAGGGCGCCAAGGAAGCCATGGGAGTCGCGGTTCAGCTCAGGTCAGCCGATGACGACGCTGGTTGGACGCGTGGAATGGTGGCGCGCAATCCACTGAAGTGGAACCGCTGGACGCCTGAACTGGAGCACGGCGCCTGGTTCGCGGGCGACCTCCCCTTCGGTGGGGTCATCGCGCTGCCCGGCGGAAATGCGCTCATGCTCCTGAGTATCCGCTACCGGCTGAGCATGGAGCAGCGCGTGGATCTCGCGCGGGACCGCGATCGAATGGCGCTGGCCAAGACCGGTGGGATCAGCGGCAATGTGAGCGACGGGTACCGGTAGATGCAGAGCGCATCGGAGCAGGTGGCCGCAGCGATTGCCGGTGAGCTGCGGCTCATGGATCCCGGCGTGCGGACGTCGCGGGCGCAGGCCGCCCAGTTGCTGGATCCCGACTTCGTGGAGGTCGGCGCCTCGGGGCGGCGGTGGACGTACGCGGAGATGCTTGCCGCGCTGCCCGAGATGCAGGGCGGGGCGGAGGACGGGCCCCGTTACGAGGCCTCGGGGATGGCGGGTGTGCTGCTGGCGCCCGGGCTCGTGCACCTCACGTATGAGACCGCGTTCGGCGACGAGCGGGCCCGCCGGAGTTCGATCTGGCGCCGGGCGCACGAAGGGGCGGACTGGCGGTTGCTCTATCACCAGGGCACGCCGGTTCGAGGCGACTGACTCAGAGCGTGGCCAGGAAGGCCGTCCAGCTTTCGGCGGGGATGAGGAGAGCTGGCCCGTGGGGCTGCTTGCTGTCGCGGACGGGGACGATGCCAGGGTGGTCGTCGGAGACTTCTAGGCAGTTGCCGCCTTCGCCGTTGCTGTACGTGCTCTTGCGCCAGCGGGCGTTGCTCAGGTCGTACGTGTGCATCGTCTGAAGTCCTCCGCTGCCGATTCGATCAGGGTCAGGGACGCCTCCGGCGACAGTGCGACGGCCCTGATCAGATCGTAGGCGCGGCGGGCGCGCTTCACCACCGCCGGATCGTCGAGCAGCGTTCCCGAAAAGGACGTCTCTGTATAGGCAGTTGGCGGGGCGTCATCGAACTCCATGAGTCGCAGGTCTCCGAGCATGGACGCATGTGCCCCGGCCGCGAACGGGATCACCATCACCATCGCCATCCTGTCCCGCATCAGCCCCGCGATGTGGTCCAGCTGCCCGGCCATCGCGGCCTGACCGCCCACCGGGATACGCAGCGCCGACTCGTGCAGCACGGCCCAATACTCGGGCCTTGTAGCGTCCTTGAGGATGCCCGCGCGCTCCAGGCGGGCGGACACCTTCTCGTCGACGTACTCGTCCGTGACGAACGGGTTGGCGGCGATCGTGACCGCCTGCGCGTACTCCGCCGTCTGCAACAAGCCGGGGACGACCGTCGGCGCGAACTCGCAGATCTTGGTCGCCGTCCGCTCCAGGTCCACCACATGCGCGAAGTACTCCGCATACCTGCTGTCATTGATCAGCTTGCGCCACATCCGCTCGAAAATACCGTCGGATTGCAGCACCTCGTCAATCCTCTGGGCGACATCCAACTGCGGCTTGCGAATTGCCTGTTCGAATTGGCCGATGTATCCGCCGGATACGAACACCCGCACTCCGAGTTCCGCCTGAGTCAGGTCCGCCGCCTCCCGCAACCGCTTCAGTTCCTCGCCGAAGTACTCCCACGCCGTCTGCCTGGAAACGTTGGCCATGGCCGAACTCCCTTGCACTGCGCCAGCGTTGTAGTGCGCATACCTCTGCCAATCCTAGCCGCATGCCTCCATCTTGATGAAGGGAAGCGTGAATTCGGATCAGGAAGGGGAGCCACGATGGAGGCTGAGCAGAAGGCGGGTCATGCGGTGGTGTGTATGGAAGAGGCTGATGAAGCGGTGGTCGAATTGCGGGATGCGCTCGCGGGAATTGGTGTCGTGCTTCCGTCGCTGCGGGTCGATCCCCTTTCCTACGCCAGAGAAACCCCCTGTCCGGCGCTGGATCTCGGGTACTGCTCCGTGGACGGGGCGAGGCGCATCGTGGCCGCACTGCGGGAAGCGGGGCGGGAGCGGTGAGCGTGAAGGCTGGGGCGTACGTCGTCGACCGGCGTACGGGGAAGGTGTGGCTCGTGGTCGGGGCCGAGGGGCCCAGTCTGCGGCTCCGGCCTGTCGGCGGCGGGCGGGTGCGGGTCTGCGCACCCGAGGGCGTACGGGAGGCCACCACGCAGGAGCGGATGAGCGCGGTGACTGCGTACGCCAATGCCCGGAGCCGGGGTGAGGTGCCGTGAAGGGGGCGGGGACGCTCAGGACAGGGCGAGCGCCAGCAGCGCCAGTGCCGCCGGCACCGTCTGGACGAAGAGGATCTTGCGGCTGGCGGTGGCCGCTCCGTACAGGCCCGCGACGGCCACGCAGATGAGGAAGAAGAACTTGGCCGCCCTGTCGTCCGCGATCGCGCCCCAGAAGAGACCCGCCGCCAGGAAGCCGTTGTAGAGGCCCTGGTTCGCCGCGAGGGACTTCGTCTGCTCGGCGAACTCCTGGGTCAGGCCGAACGACGCCCTTGCCCGGGGGCCGGTCCACAGGAACATCTCCATGACCATGATGTAGACGTGGAGTACGGCGATCAGCAGCACCAGGACGGTCGCGAGCGTTGACATGCGGCCAGGTTCGCAGCGATTGGCGGGGCCTGCCAGCCGGGTGCGGCCGTGAGGGACAATGGGCGCCATGAGTCTGTTCCGGGACGACGGCATCGTGCTGCGGACCCAGAAGCTCGGTGAGGCCGACCGCATCATCACGCTTCTGACCCGCGGGCACGGGCGGGTGCGCGCCGTCGCCCGCGGAGTGCGGCGTACGAAGTCGAAATTCGGGGCGCGGCTCGAACCGTTCTCGCACGTCGACGTGCAGTACTTCGCGCGGGGGAGCGAACTGGTCGGGCGCGGGCTGCCCCTGTGCACGCAGAGCGAGATCATCGCTCCGTACGGTGGCGGGATCGTCACGGACTACGCGCGCTACACCGCCGGGACCGCCATGCTGGAAACGGCCGAGCGCTTCACCGAGCACGAGGGCGAGCCCGCCGTGCAGCAGTATCTGCTGCTCGTGGGCGGGCTGCGGACGCTCGCGCGCGGCGAGCATGCGCCGAATCTGATCCTGGACGCCTTTCTGCTGCGGTCGCTGGCCGTGAACGGATACGCGCCGAGTTTCGAGGACTGCGCGAAGTGCGGGCTGCCCGGCCCGAACCGGTTCTTCTCGGTCGCGGCGGGCGGCGTCATATGCGGCGACTGCAGGGTGCCCGGCAGCGTCGTACCCTCTGCGGAGGCCGTTGCGCTGCTGAGTGCGCTGCTCACGGGGGACTGGGCGGGCGCGGAGGCGGCGGAGGCGCGGCATGTGCGGGAGGGCAGTGGACTCGTATCGGCTTATCTGCACTGGCACTTGGAGCGCGGACTGCGCTCGCTGCGATACGTAGAGAAGAACTGAGGGAGTAGTTCCAACATGGCACGACGCGGAATCCTGGGTGGGCGCGGACAGCGCGATTACAAGATCCCCGAGCCGCACCCCTCGGGTGCCGTACCGCCGAAGATCCCCGGCGAGCTGGTCCCCAAGCATGTGGCGTGCGTGATGGACGGCAACGGCCGCTGGGCCAAGGAGCGCGGGCTGCCGCGCACCGAGGGGCACAAGGTCGGCGAGGGCGTCGTGCTCGACGTCCTCAAGGGGTGCCTGGAGATGGGCGTCAAGAATCTGTCGCTGTACGCCTTCTCCACCGAGAACTGGAAGCGCTCGCCCGACGAGGTCCGCTTCCTCATGAACTTCAACCGGGACGTCATCCGGCGCCGGCGCGACGAGATGGACGAGCTCGGCATCCGGATCCGCTGGGTGGGCCGCATGCCGAAGATGTGGAAGTCGGTCGTCCAGGAGCTCCAGGTCGCGCAGGAGCAGACCGTCGACAACGACGCCATGACCCTGTACTTCTGCGTGAACTACGGCGGCCGCGCCGAGATCGCGGACGCGGCGCAGGCGCTGGCACGCGATGTGGCGAGCGGGAAGCTCGACCCCGCGAAGGTCAACGAGAAGACCTTCGCGAAGTATCTGTACTACCCGGACATGCCGGATGTGGACCTGTTCCTGCGGCCGAGCGGCGAGCAGCGCACGTCCAACTACCTGCTGTGGCAGAGCAGTTACGCGGAGATGGTCTTCCAGGACGTCCTGTGGCCGGACTTCGACCGGCGCGACCTGTGGCGCGCGTGCCTGGAGTACGCGTCCAGGGACCGGCGCTTCGGCGGAGCGATCCCCAACGAGCAGCTGGAAGCCCTGAGCAAGGAGAACGACCCGCGCTGACTGCGCGGGCCGGACGGCGCGTACGCCTGCTACGACCGGGGTTAGCCGGGGTCAGCCCTCCGCCGAGGAGCCCGCGCAGTCCGCGCAGGTGCCGAAGATCTCCACCGTGTGGGCCACATTGACGTAGCCGTGCTGGGCGGCGATCGTCTCCGCCCACTTCTCCACCGCCGGGCCCTCCACCTCCACCGCCTTGCCGCAGACGCGGCAGACCAGGTGGTGGTGGTGGTCGCCCGTGGAGCAGCGGCGGTAGACCGATTCGCCTTCGCTCGTACGCAGCACGTCCACGTCGCCCGCGTCGGCGAGCGACTGGAGCGTGCGGTAGACCGTGGTCAGGCCCACCGAGTCGCCCTTGTGCTTGAGCATGTCGTGCAGCTCCTGCGCGCTGCGGAACTCGTCCACCTCGTCGAGTGCCGCCGCCACCGCGGCCCGCTGCCGGGTCGACCGGCCCCGTACTGGTGCTCCCGCGTTCACAGGTGCCTCCTCGCCGTCGTCCGTGCGCCCTGCATGCCCGTTCCCGTACCGGGCCATTGTGCCAGCTTGATCAGGCCTTGACCGAGTCCGCGGAGCTACGTGCGGCCGGGACTTCCACCGCGCAGGACGCGTCCGCCGCCTGTACCGCCTCCGTGGACCTGGCCCGCCTTCGCGCCAGTGGAGCGGCGAGGGCGGTGAGGACCATGAAGATGGCGATCGCGGCGATCACGATCGTCGGACCCGGCGGCACGTCCTGGTAGTACGAGGTGACGGTGCCGGTGAGTGATACCGCCGTGCCGATGGCCACGGCCAGCGTGAACGTCACGGCGAACGACTTCGAGATCTGCTGCGCCGCCGCCACCGGGACCACCATCAGCGCGGACACCAGCAGCAGGCCCACCACGCGCATCGCCACGGTCACCGTGACCGCCGCCGTGATCGCGATGAGGAGGTTCAAGGCGCGGACCGGCAGGCCCGTGACCCGGGCGAACTCCTCGTCCTGGCTGACCGCGAAGAGCTGGCGCCGCAGGCCCACCGTCACCAGGATCACGAAGGCCGCGAGGACGACGATCGCCGTGACGTCCGCGGGCGAGACCATGGACAGGGAGCCGAAGAGGTAGGTGATGAGGTTGGCGTTTGAGCCGGTGTCCGACAGGTTGATCAGCAGGACACCGCCTGCCATACCGCCGTAGAAGAGCATCGCGAGGGCGAGGTCGCCGCGCATCTTGCCGAAACTGCGGATCAGTTCCATGGCCACGGCACCCAGCGCCGACACCGCCATCGCCATCCAGACCGGGCTGGTGTTGAGCAGGAAGCCGAGGCCGACGCCGGTCATGGCGATGTGGCCTATGCCGTCGCCCATCAGCGCCTGGCGGCGCTGGACGAGGTAGATGCCGATGGCGGGGGCGGTGATGCCGACCAGGACGGCGGCGATGAGCGCCCGCTGCATGAAGGGCGCCTGAAGCATTTCCGTGATCATGTCAGCAGTCCCGTACGGATCGGCTCGGCGGACGAGCTGTGGGGGTGGACGTGGTCGTGGCCGGGCAGCGCGTGCTGGCCGAGCGACTCGGGGGGCGGGCCGTCGTGGGTGACGCAGCCGTCGCGCAGGACCACCGCGCGGTCGATCAGCGGCTCCAGGGGGCCGAGTTCGTGCAGTACGAGAAGGACCGTCGCGCCGCCCTCGACCTGTTCGCGCAGGGTCTGCGCGAGGATCTCCTGGCTGGCCAGGTCGACGCCCGCCATCGGCTCGTCCATGATCAGCAGCTCGGGTTCGGAGGCGAGTGCACGGGCGATCAGCACGCGCTGGTGCTGGCCGCCGGAGAGCGCGTTGACGGAGTCGCCTGCCCGGTCGGCGAGGCCGACGGTCTCGATCGCGCGTGAGACGGCTGCCCGGTCGGCCTTCGTCAGGATGCCGAGCTTCCTGCGTGAGAGCCGCCCCGAGGCGACGATCTCGCGGATCGTCGCGGGCACGCCGCCCGCAGCCGTCGTGCGCTGCGGTACGTAACCGATGCGCGACCAGGAGCGGAACTTGGCGCGCGGGGTGCCGAAAAGCTTGATCTCGCCGCCGGTGAGCGGGACTTGGCCGATCAGGGCGCGTACGGCGGTCGACTTGCCCGAGCCGTTGGCGCCGAGCAGGGCGACGACCTCGCCGCGGCGCACGGTGAGATCGATGCCGCGCAGCACCGGGCGCGAGCCGAGCGTGGCTGTGGCCGCGCGCATGGATATGACCGATTCGTTTTCCATCACGGGTCGCGCCTCCGTTGCTGCTGTTGCTGTGCGTGCCGGGGTCACTTCGCGCCGAGGGCCTTCTGTAGTGCCGCCAGGTTCGACCTCATGACCTCGAAGTAGTCATCGCCCTTGGACTTCTTGGTAATTCCCTCCAGCGGGTCCAGGACGTCGGTCTTCAGATCGAGGTCGCCGGCGAGAGTCTTGGCGGTGTCCGGGCTGGCGAGGGTCTCGAAGAAGACGGTGGAGACGTCGTGCTCCTTGGCCAGCGCGTGGAGGTCCTTCACACGGGAGAGGCTCGGCTCCGATTCCGGGTCGATCCCGCTGATGGCCTCCTCCGTGAGGCCATAGCGCTCGGCGAGGTAGCCGAAGGCGGCGTGGGTGGTGATGAAGGTGTCCGAGGTGCGGTTCTTCAGGCCCGTCTCGAACTCCGTGTCGAGCCCGCCCAGCTCCTTGACGAGCTCGTCGGTGTTCTTCTGGAACTCCGCCTTGTGGGCCGGATCCGCGGCGGCGAGGGTCTTGTTCACGCCCTTGGCGACCTCGGCGTACTTCACCGGGTCCAGCCAGATGTGCGGGTCGGCGCCCGCTTCGCCCTCGGAGTGCGAGTGGTTGTCGCCGGTGGAGTGGTCGTGGCCGTCGACCTCGGTGCCGTGGTCCTCCAGGGAGGTCAGCGATGCGGCGTCGGCGACGTTCTTCACGCCGGACTGGGCGATCGCGTCGTCGACGGCGGGCTGCAGGCCCTTGAGGTAGATGATCGCGTCGGCCTCGGAGAGGGAGGCGGTCTGGCGGGGGCTGAGTTCGAGGTCGTGCGGCTCGACGCCGGGCTTGGTGAGGTTGGTGACCGAGACGTGGTCGCCGCCGATCTCCTCGGCCAGGAACTGCATGGGATAGAAGGACGCCATCACATCCAGCTTCCCCTCGGCCTTCGCCGTGGAGGCGGGCGATCCCGAGCAGGCGGAGAGGACCACGAGGCCTAGGGCTACGGCTCCGGCGGTGGCGGTCGCGGGTATGAGGCGGCGTCGAACGTTCATGACACTCATTTTCAACTAAAGTGGAAACGATTGTCAACAAGGAGGTTCGGGGGGCTCTCGCACGGTCTGTGCAGGCTCTTACCCGATACCGATTTGATCCAGGGGGTGCGGCCGCCGGTAACCTGAAGCATTCCGCCGTTCGCCGTCGTCGTAATGAAGAGAGCACCGTGGCCGCCGACAAGATCGACACCATCGTCAGCCTGAGCAAGCGCCGTGGCTTCGTCTACCAGTGCAGTGAGATCTACGGTGGCCAGAAGGCTGCCTGGGATTACGGTCCGCTGGGTGTCGAGCTGAAGGAAAACCTGAAGCGCCAGTGGTGGCGCTACATGGTCACCGCGCGCGAGGACGTGGTCGGTCTCGACTCGTCCGTGATCCTGGCCCCCGAGGTCTGGGAGGCCTCCGGCCACGTCGCGACCTTCAGCGACCCCCTTACCGAGTGCACCTCCTGCCACAAGCGCTTCCGCGCGGACCACCTGGAGGAGGCGTACGAGGAGAAGCACGGCCACGCCCCCGCGAACGGCCTCGCCGACATCAACTGCCCCCACTGCGGCAACAAGGGCACCTTCACCGAGCCGAAGAACTTCTCGGGTCTGCTCTCCACCCACCTCGGCCCGACGCAGGACAGCGGCTCGGTCGCGTACCTGCGTCCCGAGACGGCGCAGGGCATCTTCACCAACTTCGGCCAGGTCCAGCAGTCCTCGCGCAAGAAGCCGCCGTTCGGCATCGCGCAGATGGGCAAGTCCTTCCGCAACGAGATCACGCCCGGCAACTTCATCTTCCGCACGCGCGAGTTCGAGCAGATGGAGATGGAGTTCTTCGTCAAGCCGGGCGAGGACGAGCAGTGGCAGGAGTACTGGATGGAGCAGCGCTGGAACTGGTACCGCGGCCTGGGCATGCGGGAAGAGAACATGCGCTGGTACGAGCACCCGGCGGAGAAGCTCTCCCACTACTCCAAGCGCACCGCTGACATCGAGTACCGCTTCCGCTTCGGCGGCAGCGAGTGGGGCGAGCTGGAAGGCGTCGCCAACCGCACCGACTTCGACCTCTCGGCGCACGCCAAGGCGTCCGGCACCGACCTCTCCTACTTCGACCAGGAGAAGGGCGAGCGCTACACGCCGTACGTCATCGAGCCGGCAGCCGGTGTCGGCCGCTCGATGCTGGCCTTCATGCTGGACGCGTACAACGAGGACGAGGCCCCGAACGCCAAGGGCGTCATGGAGAAGCGCACCGTGATGCGCTTCGACCACCGCCTGGCCCCGGTCAAGGTCGCGGTCCTGCCGCTGTCGCGCAACCCGCAGCTGTCGCCGAAGGCCAAGGGCCTCGCGTCCGACCTGCGGCAGAACTGGAACATCGAGTTCGACGACGCGGGCGCCATCGGCCGCCGCTACCGCCGCCAGGACGAGATCGGCACGCCGTTCTGCGTGACCGTCGACTTCGACACCCTGGACGACAACGCGGTGACCGTGCGCGAGCGCGACACGATGAAGCAGGAGCGCGTTTCGCTGGACCAGATCCAGACGTACCTCGGCAGCCGCCTGCTGGGCTGCTAGCAGCACCTGTACGTACGCAACCGAGCCCCCGGTCCCAGGAGTTGGGACCGGGGGCTCGGTGCTGCCCGGACGGCGCTGGTCAAGAGGCGTCAGGCGGCGGTCTGCAGTGCCCGGGCCGTGGCGGGCGGCTGCGTCGGCAGATCGCGGTGGCGGCGGATCGGGGAGAAGAACAGCAGCGAGGCCGCGAGCGGGAGGCCCGATATGCAGATCCACAGGGCGGGCCGGGTCCCCAGGGTCTCGCCGAGCGTGCCGCCGAGGAGGGCGCCGAGCGGGATCGTGCCGTAGCTGAGGAAGCGGCCCGAGGTGGCGGTCCGGCCCAGGATGTCCGCCGGGCAGTACTGCTGGCGGAAGGTCGAGGACAGGATGTTCCCGGCGGTCACCCCGAAGGACACCGCGCTGTAGCCGATCGCGAAGAGCACCAGGCCGAACCCTCGGGTGGTCAGCGGGATGAGCAGGGCCAGGGACGGGACTGCCATCTCGAAGAAGAGCAGGGCGCGAGCGGTGCCGATACGGGCCGCGAGGCGGCGGGTGGCGAACGCGCCGAGGATGCCGCCGATGCCGCCGCCGGTCATCAGGGCGCCGATGGTGCCCGAGGTGAGGTGGACCTCGCGGACCAGGAAGACCACGAGGATCGACTGGTAGGCCATCAGCGCCAGGTTGGAGGCGCCGCTGTTGATCGCGAGGGCGCGCAGATATCCGTCGCCGAAGGTCAGCCGGAGCCCCTCGGCTATCTCCCGGGCGAGCGCACCGCGTCGTCGGACGACTGCGGGCTTCGCGGGTTCGCGGTGGCGGATGCGCAGGACGCAGGCGAAGGAGACGGCGAAGGTGGCGGCGTTGACGAAGAGTCCGTTGGCCGCGCCCATCGCCTGGACCAGGAAGCCCCCGGATCCGTAGCCGGCGAGTTGAGCGGCCGACTCGCCGCCGTGCAGCTTGGCGTTGCCCTCGGCCTGGTCCTCGGGTGCGACGAGGTGGGGGAGCAGGGCGGTGTAGGCGGTCTGGAAGAAGACCGTCGCTGTCCCCACGAGGACTGCGGTGACCAGCAGATACGTCATCGAGAGCAGACCCAGCCAGGCGGCAACGGGTATCGCGCCGAAGAGCAGGAGGGCGGCGGCGTCGGCGGCCAGCATGACCGGCCGGCGCGGCAGCCGGTCCACCCAGGCGCCGGCCGGGAGCCCGATGAGCAGCCAGGGGAGCCAGGTCGCGGCGGTGAGCAGGCCCACCTGGAGGGTGGAGGCGTGGAGCATGGTGACGGCTACGAGGGGGAGGGCGACGGAGGTCACCGAGGCGCCGTACCTGCCGGTCGTCGAGCCGGTCCACAGCGAGCGGAAGTCGCGGTTGCGGAGGAGGAGGCTGCGGCGGCGCGGGGTGGTGCGCGGGGAGTCGTCCGTCGTCGTCATGACCATGAAACTACCTTGCAGAGACTTCTCTGCATAGTGGTTGCAGAGAAGTCTCTGCAACTTTCTCCGCATCTTTTTCCGCGGCGTGACTGCCGGGTCAGCGCCTGCCCTCGTGGCGCGGGAAGGTCTGGAGCTGCACGCTGACCGGCAGGGCTCCCGGCTCGGGCTCGGCCCCCTTCGGGGAGGTGTACTTCTCGATGACGCCCGTCAATTCGGCGTTCAACGCGTCGACTTGCTCCGGAGTCAGCCGCAGGTCGTCCCAGTTCCCGAGGAGCCAGGACCGCTCCCACTCGACAGGCCAGTCCTGTGCGAGGTAGGTGGTCAGCTTCTCGTTCACCTCGCGCACCATCTCCTGCAGATACAGGTCGACGGCCGCGCGCGATTCCGGGTTCTTGCGCATCTCCGAGCTGTGCAGCACATGGGTCCCCTCGACGGCGCGCCACCACCGCTCCCGCTTGGTGCCGCGGTCGACTTCCTCCTCGATGAACCCGTGCTCGGCGAGGTTGCGCAGATGCCAGCTCACGGTGCCGGTGTTCTCGCCGAACTCCTCGGCCAGCTTGGACGAGGTCGCGGGCCCGTTCAGCCGCAGCGACTCCAGCATGCGCACCCGCAGGGGGTGCGCCAGGGCCCGCAGGCTGCGGGCGTCGATCGTCCTGACGGGCTTCTCACTGGGCATGTCCGCAGGCTACCGGGATTGGATTGCACTAGTGCGAATCGATCTTGTGAACAGTGCAAAAGAATTCTACGATCGGCGTCATGACAGCCAAGATCCCGGCCCCCGTTGTGCTCCAGGGGCAGCACATCCGCCTCGAACCCCTGACGCTCGCCCATGTCCCCGACCTCTTCGCCGCAGGCGGCGGGGATGACGGGGTCTGGGGGTTGCTGCCGGTGGAGACGCCGCGCACCGAGGCCGAGATGCGTTCCGTGGTCGAGTCGCTGCTGGCGCCCGGCGCACGCCCCATCACCCCTTTCGCGGTGGTGGAGTCGGAGAGCGGAAAGGCCGTCGGCTGGACCACCTTTCTGGACCCGTCCGCCGAGGACGAGCGCGTCGAGATCGGCTGGACCTGGTACGGACGCGCCTGGTGGGGCACCGCCGTCAACGCCGAAGCCAAGCTGCTGCTGCTCACCCACGCCTTCGAGGATCTCGGGATGGGGCGCGTGCAGTGGAAGACCGACATCCTCAACACCCGTTCGCAGCGCGCCATCGCCGCCCTCGGCGCACACCGTGAGGGTGTGCACCGGCGCGAGCGGCGCCGTCCGGACGGGAGCTGGCGCGACAGCGTGTACTTCTCGATGCTGAGCGGGGAGTGGGGCGTCGCCAAGCAGCGGCTCGTCGCGCGGGTCGAAGGGGCGCGGGGAGCGGTGCGCACGCGCGGTGAAGGGGTCAGGATCACTGCCGTACGACCCGAGGACCGGGCGCGGTGGCAGCCGCTCTTCGAGCAGTACTGCGCCTTCTACGACGTCGACGCCGATGCCTCTCACGTCGACCGGGTCTGGGCGTGGATCCAGGATCCCGGGACCGCGGCGTACTGCATCGTGGCGCGCGACCAGGACGACCGCCCCATCGGCCTCGCGCACTACCGGCCCTGGAACTGGACCACGCGGGGTGCGACCGGCTGCTTCCTCGACGATCTCTACGTCGACCCCGCGCACCGCGGCGAAGGCGTCGCCGACGCCCTCATCCGCGAGGTGCGCAGGATCGCCGCCGAGGAGGGATGGGCCGCCGTGCGGTGGCTGACGGGAGACGACAACTTCCGGGCGCAGGCGGTGTACGAGCGCCATGCGCAGCGGATCGGCCTGCAGGTGTACCAGGTGGCGTCGGTCGCCACCTCCTAGGCTGCGGCCTCGTCCTCGGCGAGCAGTTCGGTCAGGCGGGGGACCGCGAAGGCGATGAACGGCTCCAGCGGGACGAGGCGGCAGGGGGCATCGCCCACCGTCGTCTCCACCGTGCCCGCGTACTCCTCGAACTCCCGCCCCACCGTGGGGAAATGCCTGCCGTTGTCATTGCCGACGTCCACCGTCTCCGCCCAGATGCGCTCGCCGTCGACGACCAGGGGGAAGCGGCGGAGCTTGAGGCGGGGGCGCGGGGTGAGCGTCTCCGCGTAGTGCAGGAAGGTGTTGCGGTTGTGGCCCACGCCGATCAGCAGGATGTGGCCGCCGGCCTCGTGGACACGGCCGAAGGGCGAGTCGGGGCCTATCGCGAAACCGAGGGGCTGGCGGGCGGTGATCTCGGCGGCGCGGGCGCCCACGGCGGCGACCGAAGCCTGCGGATGAGAGCTGCGCACGCTCTCGGGCAGGGCGCGGAGCGTCTCGGATATCGCACCCATCTCCGTGGACCGCAGATCGGCATGGAAAGCGGGCACCGCGGCACGGAGCGCGGCCGTCGCAGGGTCGGGGGCGCCCGTGTGCTCCGGGGCAGGATCGGTGACCTGCCAGGTGAAGGCGGGCACCACCAGCGTCCCCGAGGGGCCGACCGCGGTCCGCAGGCTCTCGACCACGGTCGCGGCGCCGCCGGCCACGGGGCCGAGGCTGGAGAGCGAGGCATGCACGATCAGCGTCATGCCCTCCTCCACACCCGCCTTGCGCCAGCCCTCCAGAAGGTCGGCAGCCGTCAGCTCCGTCGTGCCCATCGTGTCTCCATCGCGGTCTCGATCCTGTTTCCGTACTCTCCCGAAGCTACCTGGCACCACTGACAACGGTCTCCGTGCGCGGCTGCCGTGCCAGTACGGCGCAGAGCGCGGCCAGCGGAATCTCCGCGGCCACCGCCATGGCCACCGCGAGCGCCAGCTCGGCGCCGGGAGCCGCGGTCAGCAGATCGGTCGTGGCGTCGACGAGCAGGAGTGCCGCGGCGCCGGCGGCGGCCGTGTGATGGCCGCCGCTGCCACGGGCCAGCCGGGTGCCCGCGAGCACGAGACAGGCCGCCTCCAGCGCATCCAGGGCGATCCACGCGGCGGCCTTCGCGGGAGGCATCGTGGCTGCCATGTATCCCATCCAGGGGAGCAGGGCCAGACCCGCGCCGGTGAGCAGGCGGCCCGTCAACTGCCGGGGTTCGCAACGGGCGTTGAGTGCGATGACGGCCATGGCGTGGACTGCCTCTCGGGGTCGTGGACCCGGCTCCCGGGCTCACGATCAACCGTCCCTTCTCCGCCGTCGACCGTCAGTAACGCTGCTGTCCGACTTGGGGTGGCACCAGCGTTACCCCCGATACGGGCAGCAGGGTGATGGCACCTCCTGAGCTGGCCATCTACGGTGTGGGCATGCCGAAGCGCTTCATCTCCTGGGCCGCCGGGCACGCTCCGTGGTCGGCCTGGGCGTGGCGCAACACCGCCTTCGCCGTCGCCGGGGTCCCCATGGCGGCACTGATCGCGCTGGCCCTGGCGTTCACCTTCTCCCACCCGAGCGCCAAGCACATCGTCTCCACCCTGGTCTTCGTGCTCCTGCTCAATCCGCTGCTCACCGCGGTGCAGCGCAGCCGCTTCTGGTCGCTGCTCGGCCTCGACATCCCGAAGATCCGTTGGCGGAACGCGCGGTACACCGTGCGCGGCCTCGCCGGCCGGCTGCGGGCCGAGTCGACCTGGCGGCAGTACGGCTACCACCTCGTCGTCTCGCCGCTCGCCGGCCTCGCCGGGGCCCTCGTCGTCTGCGCCTGGATCGCGGGTGCCGCCGGGGCGCTGGTCTTCTCCTGGGTGTGGGCGCTGCCGCTCGACGCACGTCTGCCGGGGTGGACCGACGCGTACGTGCTGCTCACCGTCGTCGGGGTGCTTCTCCTCCTGGCCGCACCCTGGCTGGCCGCCGCGGTCGTACGGGTCGACACGAACGCCGCCGCCGCGCTCCTGGGTCCCAACCGGGCCAAGGAGCTGGAGCGGCGCGTGGAGGACCTGGCGGAGAGCCGGGCGGGAGTGGTGGATGCGGCGGACCTCGAACGGCGGCGTATCGAGCGGGACTTGCACGACGGGGCGCAGCAGCGGCTGGTGGCCCTGGCCATGAACCTGGGGATCGCGCGGGCCACGCTGACCGACCTGCCGCCGGAGGCGAGAGCGGTCATCGACGAGGCCCACCGCGAGGCCAAAGAGGCCATCGAGGAGCTGAACAACCTGGTGCGCGGGCTGCATCCGGCGGTCCTGGAGGACCGCGGGCTCGATGCGGCGCTCTCGGGGATCGCAGCCCGGGCGCCCCTGCCGGTGGAGCTGAGCGTCGACATCGCGGTGCGGCCGTCGCCGACCGTGGAGGCGGTGGCGTACTTCGTGGTGTCCGAAACCCTCGCCAACGTCGCCAAGCACGCCCGCGCGGAGCACGTCTCCGTACAGCTCGAGCGCATCGGGGACCGGCTGCGGGTCACCGTCACCGACGACGGGGTCGGCGGCGCGGACACCTCGCGCGGGACCGGTCTGGCCGGGCTCGCCAAACGCGTAGGGTCGGTCGACGGAACGATCCGGATCAACAGCCCCCGCGGGGGGCCGACTGTCATCACTGTGGAGCTGCCGTGCGGGCTGTGATCGCCGAGGACTCGGTCCTGCTGAGGATCGGACTCGTCAAGGTCCTGGAGATGGCCGGATTCGAGGTCGCCGCCGAAGCGGGCGATGCGGAGGGGCTGCTGGCCGCGGTGGAGGAGCACCGGCCGCGGCTGGCGCTGGTGGACGTGCGGATGCCGCCCGGCTTCACGGACGAGGGCGTCAGGGCCGCGCTGATGATCAGGCAGCAGTGGCCGGACACCGCGGTGCTGCTGCTCTCGCAGTACGTCGAGGAGCGGTACGCCGCCGATCTGCTCACCTCCCAGAGCGGTGGCTTCGGCTATCTGCTCAAGCAACGGGTCGCGGACGTGGAGGAGTTCATCGACGCGATACGGCGTGTGGCGGCCGGCGGCACCGCGCTGGACCCGCAGGTCGTGGCGCAGCTGCTGCTGCGGCGCGGCGGGCCCGATCCGCTGGACCGGCTCACCCCGCGCGAACGCGAGGTGCTGGCGCTGATGGCCGAGGGGCGGTCCAATGCCGGCGTCGCCAAGGAACTGGTGGTCAGCGAGAGCGCCGTCGCCAAGCACATCAACAGCATCTTCGCGAAGCTGGACCTGGGGCAGGCGGACGCCGACCACCGGCGGGTCCTCGCCGTACTGCGCTTCCTCGACGGCGCCGCATGAGCGACGCGCCCCGTCCGCCCCAGGCGCCCGGGCCGCGCCGCCGTGGTCTGTGGATCACCGTCGCCGTGCTCAGTGCGCTGCTGATCGTGGCGCCGGTGAGTGCCGAGGCCTGGGCCCAACTCGCCCGCCAGTCCCGCTCGTACACCTCGACCGAGACCACCGAGCAGCATCCGGTGAAGGCGGTGGAGGTGGACGGCGGGAGCTCCGAGGTGTCGGTGAGCGCCGGGACCGACAGCGAGGTGAGGATCCACCAGGAGCTGAACTGGTCGCTGCGCCGGCCGGTCGTGAGCAAGAGCTGGTACGGCGACACCCTGAAGGTGTCCACGGCCTGCGACGGAACGCTCGCCCTCACCAGCCTGGGCTGCTCGGTGAAGCTCGAACTGGCGGTGCCCGCAGGGATTTCCGTGAAGGTGGTGAGTGGTTCGGGCCCGGTACGGGTCAGCGGCCTCGCGGGCGTGCTGGACGTGAAGTCCACCTCGGGATCCGTGCGGCTGTACGGGGTGCGCGGACCGACGCATGTCCGGGTGGGCTCGGGGTCCGTCGAGGGTGTGGCGCTCGGGTCGCAGACGGTGGACGCCCACGCGGGATCGGGCGAGGTGTCGCTCGATTTCGCCGCCCCGCCCCGGGAGTTGACCGGTTCGGTCGGCTCGGGAGAATTCTCCGCGACCCTTCCACCGGGCAGCCGCTACCGGGTGCAGGGATCCGCCCGCTCGGGAAGCAGAGAGATCGACAGCGCCCTCATCGACCCGGCGTCGGACCGGGTGATCGACGCGTCCTCGGGGTCGGGAACCGTATGGCTCGGATATCCGCGAGGGTGATCGGGTGCTGGTGATCTCGGCCGTACGGCAGACTGGGCCGCCTCCGAGCAAGGGGGCACCCATGCCGTCCATGACCACCAGCAAGGTCAGCAGATGGGACCAGCACGGACGCGAACATGTCGTACACGTCCAGAAAGCGGGCATTCAGCGGGCGTTGACCTGCGACACCTGCGGCTGGCGCAAGAACACGCAGTTCCTGCCGTGGCTCAAGGCGGAGGAACATCTGGCCGACGCCCACCAGGCCACGGTGGACCCCGGCGCGGGCACGGCCTCCGGCTGACGCCGACAGCGTCCGTTACGTCCGGAGCCCGCGCATCAGCAGGCCCGACACCGCACTGAACTCCGCTTCGATGGTGGGCCGCCGCCACTCCGCCGCGTAACCAGGGTCGTGGAAGCGGGCCGTGGCGCTGAACACCGCCTGGGCCGCGGCCCCGGCATCGTCCACCGCGAAGTCTCCTTCGCGCGCGCCCTGTTCGATGATCTCCCGCACCTGGCCCAGCAATTCGGCCAGATGACGCTCGACCACGCTGCTTCCGTCGAGCAGCACGGTGTACGTGGCGAACAGCTCGGGGTCGTCGCCCGCCTTGTGGCGCTTGGCTTCGAACAGTGTGCTCAGCCAGTGTTCCAGCTTGGCCGGGGCGGGCTCGGCGGCATCGGCGGTGATCTTCGCGAGGGCCTCCTCCGTGCGACCGAGCCAGCGCTCGGTGACGGCTTCGCGCAGCGCGGCCTTCGTGCGGAAGTGGCGGTAGACGCTGCCGTGGCTGACTCCGAGGACCCGCGCCACGTCCACGACGGTCGCCTTGGCCGGGCCGTGGCGCCGCAGCACGTCCTCGGTCGCTTCGAGGATGCGCTCGGGAGTCAGGGCTTCGGGCGTCATGTGGTTGCGCCGCCTTTCGGAGGAGTGGGTCTCGGCCGACCGTACCCGGAGGTCAGCGCTCGCTGTCCAGGTGGGCCATCTGGTTCGTGGGGTACCGGTCACCGGCCGCGGCGCCGGCGGGGACGGCCTGCTCGATGGCTGCGAGATCGTCGGCGGTGAGCGTCACGTCGAGTGCGCCGAGCGCCTCGGAGAGACGGTCGCGGCTGCGGGCACCGACCAGCGGGACGATGTCCTCACCCTGGGCCGCCACCCAGGCGATGGCGATCTGGGCGACGGACACGCCCTTCTGCTCGGCGATCTTGCGCAGTGCGTCGACCAGATTCAGATTGTGCTGGAGGTTGTCGCCCTGGAAGCGCGGGCTCATCCCGCGGAAGTCGCCCGGCGCCAGCTCGCGGTCACGGGTGAAGTGGCCGCTGATGAGGCCGCGGGAGAGGACTCCGTACGCCGTGACGCCGATGCCCAGCTCGCGCAGGGTCGGCAGGATCTCGGCCTCGATGGAGCGCGAGATCAGGGAGTACTCGATCTGCAGGTCCGAGATGGGGGCGGTGGCGGCGGCCCGGCGGATGGTGTCGGCGCCGACCTCGGAGAGGCCGATGTGGCGGACATGGCCGGCCTCGACCAGCTCGGCGATGGCGCCGACGGTCTCCTCGATGGGCACGTCAGGGTCGACGCGGGCGATGCGGTAGATGTCGATGTGGTCGGTGCCGAGGCGCTGCAGGGAGTACGCCGCGAAATTCTTCACGGCGTCCGGACGGCCGTCGTACCCGGTGAAGCCGCCCTCGACGGTGCGCAGGGCGCCGAACTTCACGCTGGTGAGGGCCTGTTCGCGCCGGGCGGCCGGTGCGGTGCGCAGGGCTTCGTTGATGAGCAGTTCGTTGTGGCCCATTCCGTAGAAGTCGCCGGTGTCCAGGAGCGTGATGCCCGCGTCCAGGGCGGCGTGGATGGTGGCGATCGATTCGGTGCGGTCCGCCTCTCCGTACAGCGCGGACATGCCCATGCAGCCGAGGCCGAGGGCGGAGACCTGGGGACCGGTGGAGCCGAGGGTGCGTGAAGTACTCATGCGGACAACTATGGCATGACGACTGACAGATTTCAATATCTGTCAGTCGTCATGTGTCAGCAGGTCGTGAAATCACGCCCCCCGCCCAGGCCCGCCCGGTACTGTGACCTGCATGGCTAAGAGTCGAAACAACCTTCTCGGCGTGGGCGGGCAGCGTACGAAGATCTCCCGCTCCGGAGCTCAGAGTTCGGCCACCGCAAGCGCCGACGACCGCAAGTCCGCGGCAGACCAGAAGCAGGACCTCCTCCGCAAGATGCGTGAGCGGGCGGCGGGCAGCGAAGGCGCGGAGACGGCGCAGGCCGACGCACAGGACTGATCCCGCCTCTGTTGTGCATGGCTGTGGGCCCGGAACACCTCGGTGTTCCGGGCCCACAGTTGTCTTCGCCTCTTCTCGCCTCGCCGACTAGCCGACGCTGCGCGGCAGTCGAAGGCTCAGGAGTGCCGTGAGCGCGATCGCCGCGAGCTGGATGAGCAAGGTGACCGCCAGCGCCTCCCGCATCCCCGCGGAGGAGGCCAGGCTCAGGAAGAGGGTGCCCAGCGTGGCCACCCCCAGCGCCAGCGCGGACTGCTGGGTGGTCGCCAGGACCCCACTGCCCACGCCCGCCCGCTCGGAGGGGACGTCGGACAGCACGATCCGCATCAGTACGGGCAGTTGGAGCCCCTGGCCGAAGCCGGCCAGCGCCGTACCCGGCGCCAGGCCCGCGATGCCGAGTCCGTCCCAGCCCCACCACACGGTCGCCGCGATCGTGATCACGCCCACGGCCTGGATCAGGCCGCCCGCCGTGACCACCCGGCTGCCGAACCTGCCGACCAGGCGCGGCCCGGCGAGCGAGGCGACGAAGAAGGCGCTCGCCATCGGCGCCAGGGCCAGACCGGCGGCGACAGGTCCCATGCGCAGCCCCTGCTGCAGGGCGACGGCGATCACGAACATGAAGCCGCCGAAGCCGATCGAGAAGGGCAGCACCATCGCGAGTCCGCTGCGCAGCGAGTGCAGCCGCAGCAGGCTCGGCGGCACCAGCGGAACCTCACCGCGCCGGTCCGCAGCCCGTTCGGTCAAGAAGAAGGCCGCCGCTGCGAACGGGAAGACGGCCAGCGAGATCCAGGTCCACAGCGGCCAGCCGGCCGCTCTTCCCTCGGTCAGCGGGGCCAGCAGGGTGATCAAGGACAGTGCGAGAAGCAGCGTCCCGGGCACGTCGACCGGGGCGGGCTTCTCGGCGCGGGTCTCCGGGACGGCACGCGCCGCCAGCACCAGGCCGACGATCGCGACCGGCACATTGACCAGGAAGATCGCACGCCAGCCGGAGCCGGCGATGTCGGCCGCCACCAGTACGCCGCCGAGGATCTGCCCGGCGACCATGGAGAGCCCGGCCGTCGCGCCGTACAGGCTCATCGCCTTCGCCCTGCGCTCACCGGTGGTCGTGGCCTGGATGGTGGCGAGCACCTGCGGCATCATCAGCGCGGCCGCCGCGCCCTGCGCCACCCGCGCTCCGACCAGCGACCAGGCACCGGGTGCGAGGCCGCAGGCCAGCGAGGTGAGGCCGAAGGCCGCCATGCCGAGGAGGAAGAGCCGCCGCCGGCCGACCATGTCGCCGAGCCGGCCGCCCAGGACGAGCAGGACGGCGTACGCGACTCCGTAGCCGGCGACCACCAGTTCCAGCACGGCGGTGCTCGCGGAGAGGTCGTGCTCGATGGTCGGCAGCGCGACGTTGACGATGAAGAAGTCGATCAGAGGAAGCGCTCCACCGAGCAGCACGGTGAAGAGTCCGAGCGCGCCGAGCACGGGGGTGGAGTGGTCGTGGCGGCGGACGGTCGGGGTTGCGGTGGACGGGGTGGTCGCAGATGCAGTACTCACGGCATCGAGAATCCTCCAGCACTCAGACGGGTACCAGAGTCTCCTTATCCTGGTAGTAGCAGTACCTGGCAACGGGCTGACGGGTGCGGCACTCTGGATGCATGACCACCATGGCGCCCGAGAGCGATGTACGCAGGCACGAGCTGGCCGCTTTCCTGCGCAGTCGCCGCGAACGCATCACGCCCGAGCAGGTGGGCCTGCCCCGCGGAGCCCGCCGCCGCACACCGGGGCTGCGCCGTGAAGAGGTCGCGCACCTCGCGGCCGTCGGGGTCACTTGGTACACCTGGCTCGAGCAGGCCCGCGAGATCCAGGTCTCGCCGCAGGTCCTGGACGCCATAGCCCGCGCGCTGCTGCTCGACCGCAGCGAGCGCTCCCACCTCTTCTCGCTCGCAGAGGCCGCCGACCCCGCGCCGAACGCCGACTGTCCCACCGCCACGCCCGCGCTCCGGACCTTGATGGAGCAGCTCGATCCGATCCCCGCGTGCATCATGAACAGCCGGTACGACATCCTCGCGTACAACCGCACGTACGGCCGTCTGCACCGGGACCTGGACGCGCTGGACCCGGCGGACCGCAACAGCCTGTGGCTGGCGTTCTGTGACGAGGAGTGGCGGGCCTCGGTCGTCGAGATACGCGAGGCGAGCCGCTTGATGGCCGCCAAGTTCCGTGCCTCCATGGCCGGACACCTCGCAGAGCCCGCCTGGAAGGCGCTGGTCAAGCGGCTGGAGACCGAGTCGCCCGAATTCCGGGAGGTGTGGGCCAAGCACGAGATCGTCGACCAGGGCGGCCGGGCGAAGCACATCCGGAACCGCCATGTCGGCCTGATGCACCTGGAGCACACCAACCTCTGGCTCGGCCCCAGCTCCGGCCCCCGGCTCGTCACCTACGTCCCGATCGACGCGGACTCCCGCGAGCGGCTGGAGCGGCTCTACGCGTTGGCGCCTGTGGCGGCCTGAGCCGTTTCGGGGGCCTCCAGCCTTTCCGCCGTCCGCAGCGCCGTCGTACGCGCCCAGGTGCCGCTCGTCAGCAGACCCACGAGCAGTACGGCCAGACCGCACCCGGTGATGATCCACCAGGCCGGACGGCTCGCGTCGACGAAACCGTCCGCGTACGAAGAGGCGCCGACGCCCGAGGCCAGCACCGCTCCGATCACGGCCACGCCCAGCGTCTGGCCGAACTGGCGGCTGGTGGAGGCGACCGCGGAGGCCACGCCCGCCTGGGTGCGGGGCATTCCGGAGACCGCGGTGTTGGTGATGGGGGCGTTGACCGCGCCGAAACCGATGCCGAAGAGGACGTACCCGGTGAAGAGCAGCGGCAGGGAGGACTCCGCGTCGAAGACCGCGAACAGCAGTCCGCTGGCCGCCATCGTGATGCCCGCGACGACCAGGGAGATGCGTGGTCCGCGGTTGCCGACGACGCGGCCCGAGATCGGCGCGCAGACCAGTGTCATGGCGGCCATCGGCAGCATGTAGAGGCCGGCGTGCAGGGCGGAGAGGCCCCGGACGTTCTGCAGATAGAGGGTGTTGAGGAAGAGGAAGCCGCCGAGTGCGGCGAAGGCGCAGATCGCGATGACCGTGGCGCCGCTGAAGGGCGCGGACCGGAAGAAGCGCAGGTCGATGAGGGGCTCGGCGCGCCGGGGTTCGTACAGGAGAAGGCCGACGAGGGCGGCGACGGCGAGCGCCGCGAAGAGCAGGATCTCGGGGGAGGTCCAGCCCGCCTTGGGCGCTTCGATGATCGCGTACGTCAGGGAGCCGAGCAGCGCGATGACCAGGAGCTGGCCGACGGGGTCGGGGCGGCGGCCCTTGGGGGCGCGGGACTCGGGGATGTAGCGCCAGGTGAGGAAGAGGGCCGCGAGGCCGACCGGGAGGTTGATCCAGAAGATCGAGCGCCAGCCGACGGAGTCGACGAGGAGGCCGCCGATCACCGGACCCGCGGCCATCGAGATGCCGACCACGCCGCCCCAGACGCCGATGGCGCGGGCGCGTTCGCGGGGTTCGGTGAAGGTGTTGGTGATGATCGACATCGCGACCGGATTGAGCATCGAGCCGCCGATCGCCTGGATCATGCGGAAGGCGACCAGCGATTCGAGGTTGGGGGCGACGGAGCACAGGAGCGATCCGACGCTGAAGATGACGAGCCCGGCCTTGAAGACCTTGCGGCGGCCGATGCGGTCGGCGGTGGAGCCCGCGAGCATCAGGAGCGAGGCGAGGACCAGGGTGTACGCGTCGATCGTCCACTGCATCCCGGCGAGGGAGGCGTCGAGCTCCTTCTGCATGGAAGGGAGGGCGACGTTGAGGACGGTGTTGTCGAGACTGACGATCAGCAGGCTCATGCAGCAGATCGCCAGGACCAGCATCCGCCGGCGGTGGCTGAGCTCAGGCATGTGTCGATAGTACGGCTAACTAATGAGTGCCCGCGTACGCGACAATGGGGGAATGACCACGCTCAACATCGGCCCCCACCAGGTGCAGCCGCCCGTCGTGCTCGCCCCCATGGCGGGCATCACCAACGCGCCTTTCCGTACCCTCTGCCGTGAATTCAGCGGCGGGAAGGGGCTGTTCGTCAGCGAGATGATCACGACGCGGGCGCTGGTCGAACGCAATGAGAAGACCATGCATCTCATTCATTTCGACAAGACCGAGACGCCTCGGTCGATCCAGCTGTACGGGGTGGATCCCGTCACAGTGGGCAAGGCCGTGCGGATGATCGTGGACGAAGATCTCGCGGATCACATCGACCTGAACTTCGGGTGCCCTGTGCCGAAGGTGACCAGGAAGGGCGGCGGGTCCGCGCTGCCGTACAAGCGGCCGCTGCTGCGGGCGATCCTGCACGAGGCGGTCTCCAACGCCGGGGATCTGCCGGTCACGATGAAGATGCGCAAGGGCATCGACGACGACCACATGACGTATCTGGACGCCGGCCGGATCGCTGTCGAGGAGGGGGTCACCGCCATCGCGCTGCACGGGCGGACCGCCGCCCAGCACTACGGGGGCACCGCGGACTGGGACGCGATCGCGCGGCTGAAGGAGCATGTGCCCGAGATCCCCGTGCTGGGGAACGGGGACATCTGGTCCGCGGACGACGCGCTGCGGATGGTCCGCGAGACCGGGTGCGACGGGGTGGTCGTGGGGCGCGGGTGCCTGGGGCGGCCCTGGCTGTTCGGGGATCTGGTGGCCGCCTTCGAGGGGTCCGAGGCGCGGGCCACTCCGACGCTTCGGGAGGTTGCCGTGATCATGCGGCGCCATGCGGAGCTGCTGGGGGAGTGGATCGGGGACGAGGCGCGGGGCGTCATCGACTTCCGTAAGCACGTGGCCTGGTATCTGAAGGGGTTCGCGGTCGGCTCCGAGATGCGGCGGGCGCTGGCGGTGACGTCGTCGCTGGCCGAGATGGACGCTCACCTGAGCGGACTCGACCTGGACCAGGCGTGGCCGGTGGGGGCGGACGGGCCCCGGGGGCGTACGTCGGGGAACAACCGGGTCGTGCTGCCCGACGGGTGGCTCAAGGACCCGTACGACTGCTCGGGCGTGAGCGCGGAGGCGGAGCTCGATTCCTCCGGAGGGTGAGTGGGGGGTGCGGCTGGGGTGGGCGCGGTGGGGTTGCCGGGGTTCGTTGTCGGCCGCGGGCCCGTGGTGGTGCGCACGGCCTGCGGCCGCGCTTGTGGTTCCCACCCGCACCACCCGTGCGGGGAGAGGGGCATCGTGCGGGTTTTCCTGTGGGGCTTCCCGCCGTCGGCGGGTGCTGCTCGTGGACCTGGATGGTGCTCGTGGCAGCCTGCCGGTGTCCACGAAGGGGTCCGGGATCTGGGATTCCGGGGGTTCTCAGCGCGTGATTCTCGCCACCCTTGATAGGGGTGGCGCTCAGATGAGCGATTTCGAGGTGCATGCATCTCTCCAAAGGGTGGCACTGAGTGCCACCCTTTTCTCGTTCGATGGATCGAGCCGTCCTCACCCGGTGTGAGTGGAATGCAGAATTCCCGTTGCGCTGCGTACTGTTCACTTTAAGAGGTGAACGCAGGGTGTGGGCTGTTGCTACTCGTCCGTCACTTTCGATCTGCTGGCGGACGAGTGGTTAAGGCCGTATGACGGGCAAGTGGACGTACCCAGACGCCTTCGATCTGGGTATGTTCCTCGCCGTCAGGGCAGCCACCGCGTCGTCGAGGAGTCGAGACCCGTGTCGGAAAACAAAGATCCTCACGTAACGAAGTTCGTCTACGACTTCACCGAGGGCAACAAGGATTTGAAGGATCTGCTCGGCGGGAAGGGTGCGAACCTCGCCGAGATGACCAATCTCGGCCTGCCCGTCCCTCCGGGCTTCACCATCACCACCGACGCCTGCAAGGTCTACCTCGACAGCGGCGACGAACCGGCCGAGCTCCGCGCCGAGGTGAGTGCACACCTCGACGCCCTGGAGAAGAAGATGGGCAAGCGGCTCGGCCAGGCCGACGACCCGCTGCTCGTCTCCGTCCGGTCCGGAGCCAAGTTCTCCATGCCCGGGATGATGGACACCGTCCTCAACATCGGGCTTTCCGACGAGTCGGTCGTCGGGCTCACCGCCCAGGCCGGTGACGAGCGCTTCGCGTGGGACTCCTACCGCCGGCTCATCCAGATGTTCGGCAAGACGGTCCTCGGCGTCGACGGCGATCTCTTCGAGGAGGCCCTCGAAGAGGCCAAGCACGCCAAGGGAGTTGTCAGCGACGTCGACCTCCCCGCCGGTGAGCTGAAGAAGCTCGTCAAGCACTTCAAGAAGATCGTCGAGCGGGAGGCGGGGCGTGCGTTCCCGCAGGACCCGCGCGAGCAGATGGACCTCGCCATCCACGCGGTCTTCGACTCGTGGAACACCGACCGCGCCAAGCTCTACCGTCGCCAGGAGCGCATCCCCGGCGACCTCGGGACCGCGGTGAACGTGTGCTCCATGGTCTTCGGCAACCTCGGCCCGGATTCAGGCACCGGCGTCGCCTTCACCCGTGACCCGGCCTCCGGGCACCAGGGCGTGTACGGCGACTACCTGCAGAACGCCCAGGGCGAGGACGTCGTCGCGGGCATCCGCAACACCGTGCCGCTCGCCGATCTCGAGGCCATCGACAAGGCCTCGTACGACCAGCTCATGCAGATCATGGAGACCCTGGAGACCCACTACAAGGATCTCTGCGACATCGAATTCACCATCGAGCGCGGCCAGTTGTGGATGCTGCAGACGCGCGTCGGCAAGCGCACAGCCGGTGCCGCCTTCCGCATCGCCACCCAGCTCGTCGACCAGGGGCTCATCGACGAGGCCGAGGCTCTGCAGCGTGTCAACGGCGCCCAGCTCGCGCAGCTGATGTTCCCGCGCTTCGACGAGAGCGCCAAGGTCGACCTGCTCGGGCGCGGCATCGCCGCATCCCCGGGTGCGGCGGTCGGCAAGGCGGTCTTCGACTCGTACACCGCGATCAAGTGGTCGCGCTCCGGCGAGAAGGTCATCCTCATCCGCCGCGAGACCAACCCCGACGACCTCGACGGCATGATCGCCGCCGAGGGCATCCTGACCAGCCGCGGCGGCAAGACCTCGCACGCGGCCGTCGTCGCGCGCGGCATGGGCAAGACCTGTGTGTGCGGCGCCGAGGAGATCGAGGTCGACACCAAGCGGCGCCGGCTCACCGCGCCCAACGGGATCGTCATCGAAGAGGGCGATGTCGTCTCCGTCGACGGCTCCACCGGCAAGGTGTACGCGGGCGAGGTGCCCGTCGTGCCGTCCCCCGTCGTGGAGTACTTCGAGGGGCGCATGCACGCGGGCGCCGACGACGCGGACGAGCTGGTCGCCGCCGTGCACCGGATCATGGCGTACGCGGACCGGGTGCGCCGCCTGCGCGTACGCGCCAACGCCGACAACGCCGAGGACGCGCTGCGGGCGCGGCGCTTCGGGGCCCAGGGCATCGGGCTCTGCCGTACCGAGCACATGTTCCTCGGCGAGCGGCGCGAGCTCGTGGAGCGGCTGATCCTCGCCGACACCGACGACGAGCGCGAAAAGGCACTGGGTGCCTTGCTGCCGCTGCAGAAGAAGGACTTCATCGAGCTTTTCGAGGCGATGGACGGACTTCCGGTGACGGTGCGGCTCCTCGACCCGCCGCTGCATGAATTCCTGCCCGACATCACGGAGTTGTCCGTGCGCGTCGCCCTCGCCGAGTCCCGCAAGGACGCCAACGAGAACGACCTGCGGCTCCTTCAGGCCGTCCACAAGCTCCACGAGCAGAACCCGATGCTGGGGCTGCGCGGTGTACGGCTCGGACTCGTCATCCCCGGCCTCTTCGCCATGCAGGTACGGGCCATCGCCGAGGCCGCCGCCTCGCGCAAGAACGCCAAGGGCGACCCGCGCGCCGAGATCATGATCCCGCTCGTGGGCACCGTCCAGGAGCTGGAGATCGTCCGCGACGAGGCCGACCAGGTCATCGCCGAGGTCGAGGCCGCGACCGGGGCCAACCTCAAGCTGACCATCGGCACGATGATCGAACTGCCGCGGGCCGCCCTGACGGCGGGGCAGATCGCCGAAGCCGCGCAGTTCTTCTCCTTCGGCACGAACGACCTCACCCAGACCGTGTGGGGCTTCAGCCGCGACGACGTGGAGGCCTCCTTCTTCACCGCGTACCTGGAGAAGGGCATCTTCGGGGTCTCCCCGTTCGAGACCATCGACCGGGACGGGGTGGGCGCGCTGGTGCGCAGCGCCTGCGAGGCCGGGCGCGCTACGCGGCCCGACCTGAAGCTCGGCGTCTGCGGCGAGCACGGCGGCGACCCGGAGTCGGTGCACTTCTTCCACGAGGTCGGGCTCGACTACGTCTCCTGTTCGCCCTTCCGCATTCCCGTCGCCAGGCTCGAAGCCGGGCGTGCGGCGGCGGAGTCGCGCGGCAGCGACAGCAGGTAGCAGACCTCCGGAGCCGCCGCCGGGCCGGGAGCCTGACCCTCACCGAACCGGACCTGCGGCGGCTCCGGATTCCCCAGCGCCCGAGGGGCGGTCACCCTGTGCGGGGGCGGCCGCCCCTCAGGCGTTGCCGGCGTCCAACTCGTCGAAGACCCGCTGGGCCGTCGCGAAGGCCGAATTGGCCGCCGGGACACCGCAGTAGACCGCTGTCTGGAGAAGGACCGCGCCGATCTCGGCCCGGGACAGACCGTTGGTGAGAGCCGCCCTCACATGCATCGCCAGCTCGGTGTGGTGGCCGTGTGCGGTCAGGGCGGTGAGCGTGATGCAGCTGCGTGTACGGAGGTCGAGCGTCGGGTCGGTCCAGATCTCGCCCCAGGCGTACCGGGTGATGAAGTCCTGGAACGGGGCCGTGAAGGGGGTCGTCGCGGCGGTCGCCCGGTCCACGTGTGCATCGCCGAGTACCGCGCGGCGTACGGCTGTTCCGGTTGTCCCCGTTGTGGGCGCGAAGTGCTGGACCAGGGCGGCGGTCACCGGCTCCGGGCGCTCCACGCCTGCGAGATGGGCCGCTCCCGCGACTTCCAGGAGCGTCGCGCCGGGGATCGCGTCCGCCAGCTCGCGGGCGCTGGAGGGCGGAGTGGCCGGGTCTTCGCGGCCCGCCACCACTAGGGTCGGTGCCTTCACGGCGGGCAGCGACTCGCGCAGGTCGAAGGTGGCCAGGGCGTCGCAGCAGGCTGCGTACGCGGCGTCGTCGGTGGCGCGCAGGTCGTCAAGGAGCGCCCGGGCTGCGGGTGTTGAGGCGAACGGCTGTGAGAACCAGGTGCCCGGGCGGCTCGCCGCCATGGTTGCGGTGCCCTTTTCTCGTACGAGCGCCGCACGCTCGCGCCACGTCGGCGCCGAGCCGAAACGGGCCGCCGAGCACACCAGGGCGAGACGGTCCACGCGCTCGGGGTGGTGAAGCGCCAGGTGGAGACCGACCGCGCCGCCGATGGAGATCCCGGCGTACGAGAAACGCTCCCAGCCCTGTTCATCGGCGAGGCGCAGGACCAGCGCGGCCAGATCGGCGATGCGCGCCGAGCCGTCGAGCGGGATGAGGGAGGCGGGGGAGCCGCCGTGGCCCGGCAGGTCCCAGCGCAGGGTGCGGTGAGTGCGGGCGAGGGCGGGGAGCTGGGGGTCCCAGACGTGGAGAGATGTTCCGACGGAGGGGCCCAGGATCAACGGGGCGCCGGACCGGGGTCCTTCGAGGGTGTGGTGGGCCAGGTCGGTCATCGGCGCTCCAGGGCTCGGTCCGTCAACTCGGCTGCTGCGCCGGTGTATTGGGCGGAGTCCGAGAGGTCGGGGTCGTGGATGAGGTCGGTGAGGGGGACGTGCTTGGTCGTCGCTTCGGCTATCAGTTCTTCTGTACGGGCGCGGCCCAGCGTTGCCGAGAGGCGCTCGCTGATGATCAGGCCGCCGGTGAGGTCGAGGTTCGCGCGCATGCGGGCGGGGTCGACGCGCAGACCGGCGGTGAGCGCGGCGGCGTGCTCGGCGGCGCCTGCGGTGAGGCGCAGGAGGGTGCGCAGGGGTTGCCACTCCGCGTGCCAGGCGCCGGGCGGGCGCTCGTCCTCGGCGATCACCGAGGTCAGGAGGGTCGCGGCCAGGAGGGGGGCCTGGCGGGCTGCCGAGGTGATGAGGGTGGCATGGACCGGGTTTGCCTTGTGGGGCATGGCGGATGAGGTGCCACCGGTGGCCTCGGAGAGTTCGGCGATTTCTGTGCGGGAGAGGGTGAGGATGTCGGCGGCGAGTTTGCCGAGGGCGGTGGTGGTGAAGGCGAGGGTGGTTGCCAGGTCGGCTATGGGGGTGCGGAGGGTGTGCCAGGGGAGGGGCGGGGTGGTCAGCTTTAGGTTCGCTGCGTAGGACTCGACCAGGGGTGTGAGGGTGTGCGGGGGCGGGGCGGCGCCTGCGGCGGGCTGAGTCCCCTGACCCGCCCCTTCCCTGAACTGGGGCTTCGCCCCAGACCCCGTTGCGGGGTCGGGATCGGCAGTCAGCGTCGGGGGGGTGCCCACCCGTTCCGCCCTGCGGAACGACTGCCCACTGGCATACAACGATGCCATCGTGCCTGCTGCTCCCCCCAGTTGGGCCGGGAACTTCAGTGTCCGCAGGCGGTCCCTTGCGTCCAGTACCAGGCTCCTCCAGCCCGCCGCCTTCAAGCCGAACGTCGTCGGGACCGCGTGCTGCGTCAGTGTGCGCGCCGGCATGGGGGTGTCCCTGTGGGTCCTCGCCAGGGTCTCCAGTGCCTGGGCCGTCCTCTCCAGGTCCGCCACCGTCAGCGCCACCGCGTCCCGCGCCACCAGCATCGTCGCCGTGTCGAGGATGTCCTGGCTCGTCGCGCCCCGGTGCGTCTCCTCGCCCAGCAGCGGACGCAGCGCCGCCACCAGCGGGATCACCGGGTTGCCGCCCGCCCGGGCCGCGAGCGCCAGTTCCCGTACGTCCAGAGCTGCCGCGTCCACCGGGGGTGCCTCAAGGCCGCGCGCCCGCAGCAGTGCCACCTCCGCGTCCACCATCGCCTGCAGATACGCCAGGTCGCCCGTCGCCGCCTCCGCCCGCGAGCCCGCGCTCACCGGCGACAGCAGGCCCACGTCGGCGGCCCCGGCCTCAGCGGAAGTCAAGGAACACCGTCTCTCCCTCGCCCTGGAGGCGGACGTCGAAGCGGTACGTGCCCTGCGGCCCGGCTGCCGCCAGCAGCGTGCGGCGGCGTTCCTCGGGGAGCGCGGTGAGCAGCGGGTCGAGGCCGTGGTCCAGGTAGGCCCGGGTGAAGAGGTGGTGGGTGAGGCCGCGGGCGAAGACGCAGACGCTGATGTACGGGGTCCGCGGTGCGAGCGTGCGTACCGTCCAGTGGCCTGCCCCGTCCGTGCCGACCCGCCCGAAGCCCGTGCAGTCGACGCCGTTGCGGTGCAGAGAGCCGGGGGTGCCGTCGCCCTGCCAGAACTCAAGGAGCGCGTCGGGGACCGGGTCGCCGGCCCCGTCGTACACGTACCCGTGCAGGGTGATCGCGTCCGGGTGGCCGGGCGGGGCGATGTCTCCGCCGCCCTCGAAGGGCAGTGCGTAGCCGTAGAACGGGCCCACCGTGTGCGAAGGGGTGGGGAGTTGGGGGGAGGGGGCGGTCATCGGCCTTCCTCGATCCAGGTGGCGGACGGGCCGTCCAGGACGATGTCCCAGCGGTAGCCGAGGGAGAACTCGGGGCTCGACAGGGCGTGGTCGTATGTGGCGACCAGGCGGGCGCGGGCCGCGTCGTCGGTCACCGAGTGGAGGATCGGGTCGTAGGCGAAGAGCGGGTCGCCGGGGAAGTACATCTGGGTGATCAGGCGCTGGGTGAAGGCCGTTCCGAAGAGCGAGAAGTGGATGTGGGCCGGGCGCCAGGCGTTCTCGTGGTTGCGCCAGGGGTACGCGCCGGGCTTGATCGTGGTGAAGGAGTAGGAGCCGTCGGTCGGAGACGTCAACACCCGCCCCACGCCTGTGAAGTTGGGGTCGAGTGGCGCCGGGTGCTGGTCGCGGCGGTGTGCGTAGCGGCCCGATGCGTTGGCCTGCCAGAGCTCGATGAGCTGGCCGCGTACCGGGCGGCCCCGGCCGTCCAGGAGCCGGCCGCTGACGGTGATGCGCTCGCCGAGAGGTTCGCCGGTGTGCCGGCGCGTGAGGTCCCCGTCGAGCTCCGAGACGTCCGCGGGGCCGAAGACGGGGCCGGTCAGTTCCACCGCCTCCGGGTCGCCGCTGATCTCGACGGCGACGAGGGGCTGTTGGGGGTGGCGCAGGACGCTGCTGCGGTACGGCGCGTAGTCGCGGCGGGGGTGGTGGGCGACCGGGCCGCCGCCGGCCAGGGTCTTCTCGTACGCCGCACGCAGCGTCGAGACTTCCGCGTCTATGTGCTGCTGACTGATCGTCATGAGGCCTTCTTGCTCGCTGACTTGAGAGCGCGGAGCGCGGTGAGTTCGGTCGCGCCCGGCGGGGCGGTCGATCGGAGGTGCGGCGCTGTCCGCAGCTCCCAGCCGGTGGCCTCGCGCACCTGCTCGACCGTGACGCCAGGGTGGAGGTCGGTGAGCGTGAGCTCGGCGGTGTCCGGGTCGGGGCGCAGGATGCCCAGGTCGGTGATGACCGCGACAGGGCCCGCGCCGCGCAGGCCGAGCCGGGCGCGGTCGTGGGGGCCCTTGCCGTGTCCGAGCGTGGTGATGAAGTCGAGTGTGCCGACGAAATTGCGCGGCGAATGACGCAGGACCATCAGCACCTGACGGCAGTTGGCGGCGATCTCGGGTGCGCCGCCCGCGCCGGGGAGGCGCCCCTCGGGTCGGTCGGGGCCGCGGTCGATGACCGTGGTGTTGATGTTGGCGAAACGATCCACCTGGGCGGCGCCGAGGAAGCCGAAGTCGATACGGCCGCCCTGCAGCCAGTAGTTGAACATCTCGGGGACCGGGACCACCGCGTCCGCCGTCTCGGCGAGCTCGCCGTCGCCGATCGAGAGGGGGAGGCGGGTGGGCTTGGAGCCGATGGTGCCGGACTCGTAGATCAGGACGAGGCCGGGGTTGACGGTGGCGCGGGCGAGGTTCGCGGCGGTGGACGGCAGGCCGATGCCCACGAAGCAGGTCTTCGCCCCGGCCAGCGCGCGGGCCGCGTTGACCTCCATCAGTTCGTCGCCGGTGTACGCGTTCATCAACTCACCGTCTCCTCGAGCCACTTGCCGAAGGCCTCGCGGTCCCGCGAGACGGGGTCCCAGGCCTGGTAGAAGTCGTTGTCGCGCACCGAGTACCCGCTCGCGTACGAGGGGTGGGCGCCGCCGGGCACCACGGCGACCGCGTCGATCACCCAGCCGGGCAGCACCACCCCGCCGGGGCGCGGAATCAGCGTGTCGACGATCTCCTCGACGGTGACGAGGACCCGGTCGGCCGCCAGCACGGCCTCCTTCTGGACCCCGGTCAGACCCCACATCTGGACGTTGCCTTGCGCGTCCGACTGCTGGGCGTGGATGACGGTGACATCCGGATTGAGGGCGGCGACCGCCGCCAACTCCTCGCCCGTGAAAGGGCAGACGACGGTCGACACGGTGTCGGTGCGCGTCGCCAGGTCGGAGCCGCGGTAGCCGCGCAGGACGGCGAAGGGGAGGCGGGACGCCCCGGCGACGTAGCGGTTGGCCATGCCCGCATGGCTGTGCTCGTCGAGCTCCAGGGGGCGGGGCCAGCCGTTCTCGACGGCGTCGCGGAAGCGGTGGAGTGAGCCGACGCCGGGATTGCCGCCCCAGGAGAAGACCAGTTTGCGCACCAGGCCGGCGCCGATGAGCTGGTCGTAGATGACGTCCGGGGTCATCCGGACGAGGGTCAGATCGGTGATCGACTGACGGATGACCTCGTGCGCGGCGGCGTACGGAATGAGATGCGTGAAGCCCTCCATCGCCAGGGTGTCCCCGTCGTGGATGAGGTCCGCCACGGCGTCGTGCAAGGGGCGTATCTCTGCCATGTCCACCTCGATATACTCAGTGCACTGATTAATTATCCGACGAAGCCGTACACTTCCACCGAGTTGAGTGCACGTCAATGGGTCAGTGCACAGAGCAAACGGGAGTCCAGCATGGCCGCCGCCGACCTGTCCACGCACCCGGGGCACCTGGCCAGACGGCTCCAGCAGGCGCACACGCTGCTCTGGACGACGATGGTCTCGGAGGAGACGACGTCCCCGCAGTTCGCCGTGCTCAACGCATTGGTCGAGAAGCCCGACACCGACCAGCGGACCATCGGCGAACACGTACGCCTCGACCGCTCGACCATCGCCGACCTGGTGGCGCGCCTCGCCAGAAGGGGTCTGGTGGAGCGCGTACGCGACCCCGAGGACGGCCGGCGCAACGTCCTGACGCTCACCGAGGAGGGGCGGAAGGTGCACCGGCGGCTGGTCACGAAGACAGCGCGGATGAACAAGGTCTTCCTCGCGCCTCTCGACGAGGGCGAGCAGCAGACCCTGCTGCGCCTGATCGCGCGGGTGGCGGACGCGGCGGAGGAACTGCGCGGCTGAGCCGGGGCGCGTTTCAGCCCGCTGTGGCACGATTTCGCAGGTGAGCAGCAAACCCGACGCGGCACAGCAGCAGCGCCTGCGCGACCTCGCCCAGCTGCGCAGGGTCCGCGACCGGATAGACCGCGAGTACGCCCGCCCGCTGGACGTCGAGGCGCTGGCCCGCGGGGTGCACATGTCGGCCGGCCACCTCAGCCGCGAATTCAAGCGGGCCTACGGCGAGGCCCCGTACGGCTATCTCATGACCCGGCGCATCGAGCGCGCGATGGCGCTCCTGCGCCGCGGCGACCTCAGCGTCACCGACATCTGCTTCTCCGTCGGCTTCTCCTCACTCGGCACCTTCAGCACGCGCTTCACCGAGCTGGTGGGCGTGCCGCCGAGCACCTACAGGCGTCAGATGGAGGGGGTCACGGCGGAGATGCCGTCGTGCATCGTGAAGCAGGTGACCCGGCCGGTCAGGAATCGAGAAGCGCGCCCGCCGGGCCAGGTCTAGCGTGAATGCCATGGACCTCAGCATTCACCAGACCTTCCTCCCGCACGACGACGCGGACGCCGCGCTCGCCTTCTACCGCGACACCCTCGGCTTCGAGGTGCGCAAGGACGTCGACTACAACGGGATGCGCTGGATCACGGTCGGCCCCGCCGACCAGCCCGGCATCTCCGTCGTCCTGGAGCCCCCGGCCATGGACCCCGGCCTCAACGACGACGAGCGCCGGACGATCACCGAGATGATGGCCAAGGGCAGCTACGCCCGGCTCATCCTCGGCACCAAGGACATCGACGGCACCTTCGACCGGGTGCAGGCCAGTGGCGCCGAGGTCATCCAGGAGCCCATCGACCAGCCGTACGGGGTGCGCGACTGCGCCTTCCGCGACCCCGCGGGCAACCACATCCGCATCAACCAACTGGGCTGAACGGGCCGGTCACGGGGGCCACGCACTTGTCGATGACGGTCCGCTCGCCGGCCGCGGAACCTTCCAGGCAGAGCCGCCCGCCCTTTTCGCGCAGGTCGAGGAAGAACCGTGTGGTGGCCCCGGACTGCTTGAGGTCGTGGACGCGCTCGTCGACATAGCCGAGGCCGTTCAGGACCGTCCTGACCTTGGCGGGGGTGGGATCCTTCAGATTCCACAGCGCCTGGGCGATGCGTTCCTCATGGAGATTGCTCGCACACCAGTCGCGGGCGTTCAACTCGGCCTCGGGCCCCGCCGTAGGGGCGACGGGCACGAACGCGTCGTCCGGCGGCGTCTCCTTCGAGCCGGGCGGGTCCGACTCCCTCGGGCCGGTCGGCGGCCCCTTCGGCGGGGCGCTCGGAGGGCACGACTGTGCGATCTTCGCCAGCATCGCCGTGAAGCCCGCGTCCTGCTGGGCCGAGGCACGGACCGCGGCGGGGGCCGCTGCGGCGACCGCGGGCTTCGACCGCTCCGCAGGGGTGTTCGCCTTCTCGGTGCCGCACGCACCAAGTGTCATGACGGCAAGGGCTGTTGTCGCGATGGTGAGCTGCGCGGCAGGGCTTCTTCTCATGTGCACAGTCTCTGATCGGGCCCGCCTCCGCCACGTGAGTACGTGTACTCACCTGAGGTGGGGATACTCGCTCAGCTTTCCGTGTCCGTGACGCTCCATGGCGCGCCGCGTGGCTGCGGACTTACCCTCGGGCGTGGTCGTCCAGGACCGGGCGTGGGGGAGGGACCTGCGGGACGCCGCCTTCTGTGCGGTGGCCCTCCTCGCCATGCTGCTGATCGTGGACGGCGGACGCGGATCGCTGAGCGCGCTGCGGGGCGGGATGTGGGCTGCGCTCGCGGCGCTCCTGTTCGTCGTGCTGTACCCGCCGCGCGTCAGCGCGGGCGAGGGCTGGCTCGCGGTGCGCGGCCTGCTGGGCGAGCGCCGGGTCTGCACCGCGCAGCTGACCCTGGTGAGGCACTCCGGCGGCGTCGCCCCGCGCCTCGTACTGCTGGATGCGCTGGGGAACCGGGTCGAGATCGACCCCGAGGTGCTCGTCGGAAATCCGCTGCTGTGGCACCGGCTGGACGCGGGGGTGCGCAGCGCGCGCGAGCGCGGGGTGCTGCGCTCCGGCAGCGGGGTCATGGAGGCGCTCGCGGAGCGTATCGACGGCGAGGAGGCGCAGGCCGTCTTCCGGGCTTCCGGGCTCGAGTAGCGGGGGCGGCGGATCACCGGGAAGCTTTTTCCGTACGAGTTTCCGTTCGAGCGATGAGTTTCCCGCCGCCCCGGCGTCCACACTTCCGAAGGGCACGCCACGGGGCGGCCACCACGAGCGAAGGACGCAGCGCCATGACTCAGATGATCTTCGTCAACCTTCCCGTCAAGGATCTGGAGGTCTCGAAGGCCTTCTTCACCAAGCTCGGCTACACGGTCAACGCCCAGTTCACCGACGAGAACGCGTCCAGCATCGTCATCAGCGACACGATCGTCGTGATGCTGCTCAAGGAGGACTTCTTCAAGACCTTCACGACGCGGACGATCGCCGACACCGCGACCACCGTCGAGTCGATCACCTGTCTCAGCGCCGAGAGCCGGGAGGCGGTGGACACGCTGGTGGACACTGCGCTGTCGGCCGGCGGATCGGCCGCGCAGGAGCCCCAGGACCACGGCTTCATGTACGGGCGCTCGTTCCTGGACCCGGACGGCCACCACTGGGAGGTCATGTGGATGGACCCGGCCGCGATCCAGGGCTGAGGCTTCCGGGGCCTCCTGGGCTCAGAGCTTCTTGTACGGCACGCCCGTGAGCTGTTCCGACGCGATCCACAGCCGCTCGCTCGCGATGTCGTTCCGCGTCCACTTCGCCCGCCAGGACGGTGCGGGGGCGCCGCGCCAGCCCAGGCGGCCCGGGCCGGTGAAGGAGTCGGGGCGCACGCCGGGCGCGGTCGCCGCGTACAGGGTGGGGAGGGCGCCGGCCTCCGCGGGCTGGGCGAGCACCCTGTTTCCGAGCTCGACCATGCGCGTCGCGGTGGCACGGCCCTCCATCTTGGTGCCCGCCGTCTGCAGGTTGGTGGCCGCGTATCCGGGGTGCGCGGCAGCCGCGACGACCTCGGATCCCGCGGCCGCCAGACGCCGGGCGAGCTCGTGGATGAAGAGGAGATTGGCCGTCTTGGAGCGGCCGTACGCTACCCAGCGCCGGTAGCGGCGCTCGCTGTTGAGATCACCGATCTCGATATTGGCGATGGCGTGCATCCCGCTCGACACGGACACGACGCGGGCGCCCGGGGTGTCGAGGAGCTTCGGCAGGAGGAGCCCGGTGAGGGCGAAGTGGCCGAGGTGGTTCACACCGAACTGCGTCTCGAAGCCGTCCGCCGTCTGCCCGTACGGGAGTGCCATCACCCCGGCGTTGTTGACCAGCAGATCGAGCCGCTCATGGGGATAGGCGGCCGCGAAGTCCCGTACGGACGCGAGGTCGCCCAGGTCCAGCGGTACGAACTCGGCGTCCGCGCCCGGGACTTCGCGCTGGAGCCGGGTCTGCGCTTCCTTGCCTCTGGTCTCGCTGCGGCACGCGAGCAGCACGCGCGCGCCACGGCGTGCCAGTTCGCGCGCAGCGACGTAACCGATGCCGCTGTTGGCTCCGGTGACGACGGCGGTGCGGCCGCTCTGGTCGGGGATGTCGCTCGCGTTCCAGCCCTGGGTCATGGGATCCAGGGTACGACCGTGTCCGCAGGGCCTCAGGAGTGCATCCCGAACTGGAGTCCCGTGGGCTGCACCGCCCCTGCGCGCAGTGCGACGTTGCCGGCGGTGAGCTGCTGTCCGTAGATGTCGGTGAGGCGGATCGCGGAGCCGCAGCCGGTGCCGTCCTCCGCGAGGAAGTAGTTGAACGTGGCGCGGGGCAGACTGCGCCAGCCGGCGGAGGTGCGGACCTCCAGACGGGCCAGGGGGTTGCGGTGGCCGATCGCCTGGATGCCGCACCAGTAGCGGCTGGAGCCGGTCTTGTAGCGGAGGGAGATCGTCTGTGAGGTGGGCGGGCTGAGCAGGGTCCAGGTGATGGGTATCTGGCCCTTGACGGGGGCGGCCAGCTTCGCGAACGCCTGCGGGCTGAGGTCGAGTTGGCCGGGAGCGCACGGTGCCGGGCATATGTTGGTGATGCGTACGGTGATCGAGGCGCCGCTCGCCGCGTGGACGCGCACGTAGGCGCCGCACGCCTTGGACGCCTCGTAGTCGGCGGTGTTCATCGCGGCGGTCATGTCCGTGCCCGCGGGGCCGTATGTGCAGGCGCCGTCGCCGTCCTTCGTGTCGTAGAAGGTGGCAATGCCCCGGTACGTGGTCCCCGGGCGGATGCGGCCCGCGAGCGAGGCCGTCCCCGAAGCCGCGCGGGGTGCGGCGGAGGACCGGGTCGCCTTGGCGGCGGTGGGCGAGGGGGACGGCCGCTTGGAGCTCGCCGACTTGTGCGGGGAGGGAGAGGGTGAGGGGGCGGGCGCCGGGGTGGACGCACGGCTGCCGGACGGAGTGGCTGCGGCGGTCGTGGCCGTGCCCACGGCGGTGGCGTCGCCACCGTCGGAGTCCAGCACCACCAGGAGCGTGGCGATCAGCGCCACGAGCGCGCCGGCCGCCAGGAGCGCGATCGGGGTCAGTCCCGCGCGGGGTCGGCGTCGGTGCGTACGAGCTGTCACGGGGGTGCCCTCACAGGAGTCGTCGTCGGATGAGGCGCCGGCGTGCGGGGCCTGCCACTCCTGTTGTCGTCACCGACGCCGAAAAGGTTGCCGCGTCAGGCGGCGGCCCCTCCGTCGACCACCAGGTCCGTGCCCACCACGGAGGCCGCGTCGTCCGATGCCAGGTACAGGACGGCGGCGGCGATCTCCGCGGCCGAGGAGATACGGCCCAGCGGCGACTCCTCCTTCATCCGGACCGCGCGGTCCGCGTCGCTCTCGCCGGGGTGCAGGGACATCGCCGACTCGGCAGCTCCGGGGCTCACCGCGTTGATACGGACGCCGTCGGCGATGTGGTCCAGGGCTGCGGCGCGGGTCAGGGCCGAGACGGCGGCCTTGGTGGCGATGTAGCCGGCGGCGCCCTTCACGCGGCGGTGCACGCCGAAGTTGGAGGAGATGTTGACGATCGCGCCGCCGTGCCGCTGCTTCTTCATCTGGGCGACCTGGGCCTGGAGGCCGTAGAGGACGCCGGAGAGGTTGATGTCGAGCTGGAACTTCCAGTCCTCCTCGGAGAGTTCGGCGACCGGGGCGCCGCCCCGGAAGACTCCGGCGTTGTTGACGGCGACATCGAGCGAGCCGAAGCGCTCCACGGTCCGCGCGACCAGGTCCCGTACGGCGGCGGAGTCCGACACATCGGCGGTGACCGCCTCCGCGGTGCCGCCCTCCTTCTCGATCAGGGCGACGGTCTCCTCCAGGGATGCGGCCGTGCGGCCCGCGACGACGACGTTCGCGCCCTCTGCGGCGAGGGCCAGGGCGATGGCCCGGCCGAGGCCGGAGCCCGCGCCGGTGACGAGGGCGGTCCGGGAGGTGAAGCGAGCAGACATCGGGAGCTCCTTGTGTCGAATTAGCGAAATATTGGAACGATTGGTCAATAATTAAGGCATGGGTCAACAGGGCGGTGGGGGTGGAGCGTTCAGTCCAGGAGGGCGAGTGCCTGCTCGGCCGCATCGTGCACCCGGGCCGGGTCGGTCGAGGCCTTGCCGACGATCCGCAGGCCCTGCGCCAGGACGAGGAGCATCCGGGCGAGCGCGCGCGGATCGCGGTCGGCGGGCAGTTCGCCCTGGGCCTGTGCCCGCACCAGCGACGCGTGCAGCAGGGTCTCCAGATGGTCCCAGCTGCGCTCGACACGGCGGGCGCAGGCCGCGTCGTGCGGGCCCAGTTCGGCCGCGGTGTTGCTGACGAGACACCCCCGCAGGCGAGAATCCTCGGCGGTGGACTCGGCGGCGAACCGCCGGAACATGGTCCGCACCCCGGGCAGGGCGGGGCCCGGCCGGGAGAGCTCGGCGATCAGTCCGGGGTCGCGCATCTCGTCGTAGCGGTCGAGCGCTTTGAGATAGAGCTCGCTCTTGCTGCCGAACGTCGCGTAGATGCTGGCGCGGCCGATGCCCAGGTGCTCGACGAGGTCCGCGATGGACGTCGCCTCGTAGCCGCGCTGCCAGAACAGCTCGAGGGCTGCCTGCAGCGCGGCGTCCGGATCGAATTCCTTGGTCCTGGCCATGGAGTCGACCTTAGGCAATATTGGAACGAGCGGTCAAGCAAATAGGTGATCTACTTGACGCGGATCGCGCACTGCATCCGCCGGTCGTGCCCCACCCTCCTCTCCTCTCCGGTCAGCGTCAGCGCGACCGTGTGCCGGATGTCGGCCGGGGCCGATGAGGCGGCGAAGTGCAGCTGCAGGGCGCCCGGTTCGACGATCCGGTCGCCCTCGGGTCCTGTGTACGACGCCAGGTCGGCGTGGAAGGTGGCGTGGACCTCCGCCGACTCGCCGGGGGCGAGATCGACCCGCGCGTAGCCGACCAGGCGGACCACCGGGCGGGCGACGCGGGCCACCGGGTCGTGGACGTACAGCTGGACGACCTCGGTGCCGGCGTGCTCGCCCGTGTTGCGGACCGTGAGCCGGATCGTCGACTCGCCGCCGTCCGCGGGCAGTTCGGTGGTGTCCGCCTCCGGGGCGTCCCAGGCGAAGCTCGTGTACGAGAGGCCGTGGCCGAAGGGGTGGAGGGGCGTCGGGTCGATGGTGCTGGCACCGTGGAGCAGGCCCAGCGGCGGGGTGAGATACGTCCAGGGCTGGGCTCCCGCCTCGTACGGGATGCTCACCGGGAGGCGCCCCGAGGGATTGACCCGGCCGGCGAGGACCCCGGCGACCGCGGAGCCGCCCTCCTCGCCGGGGAAGAACGCCTGGACCACCGCGGCCGCCCGGCCCTCCCAGCGGCCCAGGGCGTACGGGCGGCCGGTGAACAGGGTCAGCACCACAGGGGTGCCGGTGGCGAGGAGCGTGTCGAGGAACTCGCCCTGTCCTTCGGGGAGTTCGAGGTCCTTCGCGTCACAGCCCTCGCCCGAGGTGCCCCGCCCGAACAGCCCCGAGCGGTCGCCGACCACCGCCACGCAGATGTCCGCGTCCGCCGGGTCGCTCACGAAGACCGCGCCGGGAAGCTCGGCGCGCAGCGCTTCGAGGAGGGTCGGGATGGCCACCCCGAGCGGCAGTTCCGGGTGCTCGATGCCCACATGACGGGGGAAGGCGTAGCAGCCGAGCATGGCCGCCGGGTCGTCGGCCAGCGGGCCGACCACGGCGATCCGTGCGTCCGGGGGCAGCGGGAGCGCGCCGTGGGTATTGGCCAGCAGGACCACCGACTCCTCGGCCAACTGCCGTGCCAGGTCCCGCATATGGGGCGGGTCGAGATCGACGCTGTCGGGCGCGGTGGGCGGTTCGCCGTCCAGCAGGCCCAGTTCGCACTTCTGCGTCAGGACACGCAGCGCCGCCCGGTCCACCAGGTCCTCGGGGAGCGGTGCTTCCCCGTAGCAGCGCAGCGCGGGCAGCTCCACGTCCACGCCTGCGGCCAGTGCGAGGCGCGCCGCCCCTGCCCGGGTGTCGGCGAGTCCGTGGGCGGTCTCCAGGAAGGAGACGGCGAAGTAGTCGGCCACCACTGTCCCGGCGAATCCCCATTGCTCGCGCAGGAGTTGGGTCAGCAGGCCCGGGTGCGCGTGCGCGGGAAGTCCGTCCACGTCGTTGTACGCGGCCATCACGGAGCGGGCGCCCCCGTCCCGTACCGCCATCTCGAAGGGAGGCAGGATGACGTCGGCCAGCTCGCGCGGGCCGATGGGGACGGGGGCGTGATTGCGGGCGCCGCGCGAGGCGGAGTAGGCCGCGAAGTGCTTGAGGGTGGCGACGATCCCGGCCGACTCCAGGCCGCGTACGTAGGCCGTGCCGATGGTCGCCACCAGGTACGGGTCCTCGCCGATCGACTCCTCGGTGCGCCCCCAGCGCGGATCCCGTACGACATCGAGCACCGGTGCGAGCCCCTGGTGGATGCCGACGGACCGCATCGAGGCGCCGATCGCCGCGGCCATCTCGCCCACCAGGGCGGGGTCGAAGGAGGCGCCCCAGGCGAGAGGGGTCGGGAAGACGGTGGCCTTCCAGGCGGTGAAGCCGGTGAGGCACTCCTCGTGGGCGACGGCCGGGATGCCGAAGCGGTTGGCGCCCGCGATGCGGCGCTGGAGCGAGACGAGACGGGCGGCGCCCTCGGCCGGTTCGACCGGAGCGGTGCCGAAGGGGCGGGTCAACTGCCCGAGGCCGTACGGGAGAAGGGTGTCGAGATCGAGGTCGTCGGAGAACTCGTTCTGCAGCGGGGCCACGTTCTCGCCGTCGCTGTTCGCGTCCGGCCAGATGCCGTACAGCTGGGCGGTCTTCTCCTCCAGGGTCATCCGGGAGAGCAGATCGGCGGCACGGGCCGGGGCGGGCAGAGCGGTGTCCTGCCAGGGGTGGTTCATCGAACTCCTAGAAGAAGGCGGGGCGTTCAGCCCTTGGTCGCGCCGAGGGTGATGCCCCCGATGAGCTGGCGTTCGGCGACGGCGTAGAAGCCGAGGGCCGGGACCATGGCGAGCACGAGATAGGCGAAGATGCGGGCCGTGTCGGCGGAGTACTGGCCCTGGAACTGCTGGATGCCGACCGGGATGGTCCACCACTTGGGGTCGTTGAAGACCAGCAGGGGCAGGAAGAAGTTGTTCCAGCTCCCGACGATCGCCAGGACCGAGACCGTGCCGAGCGCGGGCCGGGCCATGGGCAGCAGGATGCGCCAGAAGAAGCCGAAGGCGCTGCACCCGTCGAGGATCGCGGCTTCCTCGATCTCGCCGGGGATCTCCCGGAAGAATCCGCGCAGGATGATGATGGTGATGGGCAGTCCGAAGGCGGCCTGCGGCAGGATCACGCCCATCGGATTGTCGAGCAGATCCATGGTCCGCAGCAGGATGAACAGCGGGATGATCGCCACCGCGAAGGGGAGCATCAGCCCCATCGTGAAGATCGAGAAGAGCAACTCCCTTCCACGGAAGGCGAAGCGGGCCAGCGCGTACGCGGCGAGCGCGGACACGCCGACCGTGAGGATCGTGGTGCCGACCGCTATCAGCGTCGAGCTGCCGACGGAGCGCCAGAACTCCATGGAGCCCAGGACGCTCGTGTAGTTCGAGGTCAGCCAGGGATCGGGCAGCCCGAAGAGGTTGTCGGACAGCTGCTTGGTGGATTTGAAGCCGGAGATCAGCGCGAACAGGAGTGGTGTCACCATCACCACGCCGATCAGCCAGACCGTGATGTACACGGGCAGGGTGCGCAGCCGCCTGCGCAGGGCGGTGTTCGCGCTCATCGCGCACCTCGCATGTTCGTCAGGGCGCCCTCGGTGTCGCGGCGCATCACGAAGCGCTGGTAGATGACGGCGAAGATCAGGCTGATCAGGAAGATCGCGGCGCTGATCGCCATGCCGTAGCCGACCTGATAGCGCTTGAAGCCGTACGTGAACATGGAGACCGCCAGGGTCTCCGAGGCATGGTCGGGACCGCCCGCGGTGATGATCCAGACCAGGTCGAAGAGCTGGATGGCACCGATCACGGAGAGGAAGATGCTGATCCGGATCGTCGGGCCGAGCAGCGGCAGGGTGATGTGGCGGAAGCGCTGCCAGGCGTTCGCGCCGTCGAGGCGGGCGGCTTCGTGGAGCTCGGGCGGTATGCCCTGGAGGCCGGCGAGGTACAGCATCATGTGGAAGCCGAAGTACTTCCATCCCATCACCAGGAAGAGCGTCGGCAGAACCGTGGACTGGTCGGCGAACCACAGGCCGCCGAGGCCGTCCAGGCCGATGGATCCCAGCACCCGGTCGGCCAGTCCGCTGTCCGGCGCGAAGATCATCGAGAAGAGGACGCCGGTGATGACCTCGGACAGGACGTACGGGGCGAAGAAGAGCATCCGGTAGAAGGCCCGGCCGCGCAGTTTCTGGTTGAGCATGACCGCCATCGCCAGGGCGAAGGGCAGCTGGAGGACGAGGGAGAAGGCGATCAGCAGGAAGCCGCGCCACAAGTCGCCCAGGAAGACCGGGTCCTTGACGAGCTTGGTGAAGTTGTCGATCCCGACGAAGTCGGACGGCATGTTGAAGCCGCCCCAGTTGAAGAACGCGGTGTACAGCGCGAACAGGATCGGCAGCAGCACCAGCGCTCCGAAGAGCAGCAGTGCGGGGACGGTGAACGCGAAGGCCGTCAGCCAGTCGCGGACCCGGCGGGCCGTCGGGCGGCGCACCGGCCCGCCGGGCGCGGAGGCGGCGGGCAGGGCGCCCGCCGGCTCCTTCCGTATGTGCGTGGGGGTCGAAGTCATCGTTTCCTACTGACTCTTCGCGACCTGGGTGATGGACTTCGTCACGGCCTCGGGGGATTTGGATCCGGCGATGAGGGCGGCCACGCTGTCGTTGATCTCCTGGCCCACCGCGGGTGCGTACGCCTGGTCGAGGTAGAGCTGGAAGCCGGTGGCCCCGGCGATCGCGGTCGTGACCATCTTGAGGTTGGGGTCGGTCAGCGCGCTCTGCGCGTCCTTGAGCACCGGTACCGCTGCGGCCTCGGTCACCAGCTTCTTCCCGAAGTCCACGTCGGACATGAACTTCAGGAAGTCGACCGCGGTCTGCGGGGCCCCCTTGCGCAAAGCCATGCCGCCGCCCCCGCCGAACACCTCGGTGAGCTTGCCCGCCCCGCCCTCGACGGCCGGGAAGGAGAAGAACCCGAGGTCCTTGCCGATGCCCTTGCCCTGGTCCTGCTGTGTGATGGGCGCCCACTGGCCCATCAGCTCCATGGCCGCCTTGCCGTTGGACATGGCCGCCGCCTCGCCGCCCGGCTGGGAGTACGTGGCGCCGAGGAATCCGGTCTGGAAGGGCTGCAGATCGACCAGTTCCTTGAGGTGCTCGCCCGCCTTCACGAAGCCCTCGCCGGTGAAGTCCTTGTCGGTGGAGGCCTTCTGCATGGCGTCGAGGCCGGCGACGCGCATCGCCAGGTACGCCCAGTAGTACATGCCCGGCCACTTCTCCTTGCCGCCAAGCGCGATGGGTGTGATGCCCGCGGCCTTGAGCTTCTTCACCGCGTCCAGGTAGGCGGTCCAGGTGGTGGGCGGGGTGGTGATGCCGGCCTTGGCGAAGTGCGCCTTGTTGTACCAGAAACCGACGCAGCCGATATCGAACGGGTTGGCGTACGTCTTGGAGTCGAACTGGTAGGCCGTCATCGTCGCGGGCATGAACCCGCCCGACCACGGAGCGATCTTCTCGGTGATGTCCTCGACGAGGCCCGCGTCGATCTGCTGCTTGAGGACCCCGCCACCCCAGGTGTGGTAGATGTCCGGCAGCTTGCCCGAGGCGGTGAGCGCGGTCATCTTCGCCTTGTACGAGTCGTTCTCCAGCGTGACGATCTTGACCGTGACACCGGGGTTCGCCTTCTCGAACTCCTTGCAGCGGGCGGCCCAGATGCGCTTCCCGGGCTGGGTGGTGATGATGTTCCACCACTCGATCGTCTTGCCGTCCGAGCCCTTGTCGTCCGAGCTCCCGCAGGCACTCAGGGCAGCGGCGCCGAGCCCCGCCGCCGAAACGGCCAGAAAACCCCGGCGGGTCAGAGAAGTGTCGCCCAGTGGTCGCATCGCACACCTTCCGGAAGGAGTCCGATAATTATCGGACTGATGCAGCCGGAAGTTACGGACGTGATGAGCCCGTGTCAACAGATCGCACAGAAACGGAAGTTGAGCCTCAGCTTTTACGCGGGCGGGGCGGGGCGTGGCGCCCACGCCCCGCCCCTGCCCGCGCCGGCCTGCGGGCCGTCAGCCCGCGTACGGGGCCGTGCTCGCCCGCAGCACCAGTTCGGTGGCCAACTCCACCCGCGGGGAGTCCAGTTCCTCGCCCTTGGCCAGCCTCAGCACCGTACGGGCGGCGACCTTGCCCATCTCGGTCAGCGGCTGGCGCACGGTCGTCAACGGCGGCGCCGACCAGCGCACCTCGGGGAGGTCGTCGAAGCCCACCACGCTCAGCTCCTCAGGCACCCGCAGGCCCCGGCGGCGCAACGCCTCGATGGCGCCGAGGGCCATCTGGTCGCTGGAGGCGAAGAGCGCGGACGGCGGCTCCTGGAGCGCCAACAGCTGTTCGGCGCCCGCGAATCCGGACGCGTGGTAGAAGTCGCCCTGCACGATCAGCGCATCGTCGACCGCGATTCCCGCACCCTCCAGTGCGGCCCGGTATCCGTCCAGCCTGGCGCGCGAGCACAGCAGCCGGGGCGGGCCCGCGATGAAGCCGATCCTGCGGTGGCCCAGCGCGAGCAGATGTTCCGTCGCGGCCATCCCGCCCGCCCAGTTGGTGGCGCCGACCGTCGGTGCGTCCAGCGTCGGCGACCCGGCCGGATCGACCACCACGAGCGGTACGCCGAGCCGGTGCAACTCCTCGTGCAGTCCCGGCTCAAGGACCGACGTCACCAGGATGACGCCGTCCGACGCACGCGCCCGCAGGTTCTTCATCCACTGCCGGGCGGAGCCGGCGCGGTCGTGGATCGCGGAGACCACCGTGCCCATGCCGGCCGCGTGCGCGACCTCCTCCACACCGCGGATGATCTCCACGGCCCAGGGGCTGTCCAGGTCGTTGAAGACCAGGTCGAGCAGTGCGGCGCGGTCGCCGGGTGCCGTCGGGCGCCTGCGGTAGCCGTGTTCCCGCAGCAGGTCCTCGACCCTCGCCCGGGTCTGCGGCGCCACGTCCGAGCGGCCGTTGACCACCCGGGACACGGTCGGCACCGAGACGCCGGCCGCCCGCGCGATCTCGGTGATGGTCACCTTGCCCATTTCCCCCACCTTCTTCCACCTTCCCCTCCGCTCCGGACGCTTTCCTGAAATCTTGCAGAAGAGTTCCGGAAGGTACAGCCATGAAGCCTGTGTAGTGACAGAGCTTACGCAGGGCGGCGTTCGGCATACCGGCCGCGTACGCCGGAGAGCCGGTCAGCGCTGGGGGCGCGGACCGGCTCTCCGGGGGGCGTGCAACTAGTAATCGACGCTCTGCGTCTGCTCGGTGACCGTGACCTCGCCCGCCTTGATCGTGGCCAGGCGGGGGGCCTTCGCGGCCAGTGCGGAGTCGTGGGTGACCATGATGAAGGTCAGACCGTGCTCCTCGCACATGGTCGTGAGCACGTCCATGATGTCGTCCCTGGTGCCCTCGTCGAGATTGCCCGTGGGCTCGTCGGCGAGCAGCACCTTCGGCTTCTTGACCAGCGCTCGGGCGATCGCCACGCGCTGCTGCTGGCCGCCGGAGAGCTCCGAGGGGGCGTGCTGCAGACGCTCGCCGAGCCCCACCGAACGCAGTGCCTCGGCCGCCCGCTCACGCCGCTCGGCCGGCTTGACGCCCATCGGGACCAGAGCGGTCTCCACGTTCTCCTGAGCGGTGAGCGTGGGGATCAGATTGAAGCTCTGGAAGATGATCCCGATCTTCTCCGAGCGCACCTTGGTGAGCTTGGCCTCACTGAGGCGGGCCAGGTCGACCCCGTCGAGTTCGACGCTGCCCGACGTCGGCCGGTCCAGGGCGCCGATCATCTGCAGCAGGGTGGACTTGCCGCCGCCCGTGGGGCCCTGGATGACGAGGTGGTCGCCGTCCTCGATGACCAGATCGACGCCGCGCAGGGCGTGGACGGTCTCCTTGCCCCGCGTGTACTGCTTGGTGACTCCGGTGAGCTTGTACATGGGAGTTGCTCCTGGGGATTTCGAGAGTTACGCGACGCTGCGGAGCGCGTCGGCCGGGCGCATCCGGGACGCGCGCCAGCCGCCGAAGCCGCCGGCGATCAGGCCGCCCGCGATCGCGAGTCCTGCCGCGAGGGCGATGGTGGTCACGGAGACCGGGGCGGAGAGGGCGACCTCGATCGCCTTCGACGCGGACTGCCGGCCCGGGCCGCCGCCCATGCCGCCGCCGGGGCCGCCACCGCTCCCGCTGGATGCGGTGGAGCCGAGCTCGGCCGTCATCGTCGGGCTGATCGCGGTGACGACGTACGCCGCCGCCAGACCGATGCCGATGCCGAGAGCGCCGCCGATGAGCCCGTTGACGAAGGACTCGCCGACGACCTGCCGGGTGACCTTGCCGCTCTTCCAGCCGAGCGCCTTGAGCGTGCCGAACTCCCGCACCCGGCGGCTGACCGCCGAGGAGGTGAGCAGCGCCGCGACCAGGAAGGCGGCGAGCAGGACGGCGATGGAGAGCCACTTGCCGACGCTCGTGGCGAGCTTGGTGGCGGTCGAGAGCGAGCCGGAGACCGTCTTGGCGAGGTCGGCGGACGTGGTGACGGTCGTACCCGAAATGTTCTTCTGGATGGTCGACTTCACGGCGGAGATCTTCTGCGAGTCGGTGGCCTTCACATAGATCGTGGAGACCTTGTTCGCGGAGGAGGCCAGGGTCTGCGCCTGCTTCAGCGGGATGTAGACGTTGGCCGCCGAGTCACCGCTGGTCGCGGTCGAGATCCCGACGATCTTGTACTTCTTGGACTTGATGGTGACCGTGCCGCCCAGCTTGAGCGACTTCTCCTTGGCGTACGAGGCATCCACGATCGCGACCTGGGAGTTGGCCTGCGATGTGGTGAAGGTCGTACCCGAGGTGACCTTCGAGGAGGAGAGCGGGCCGAGGGTCAGGTCGGCCGTGTCCACCCCGTACACCGTGTAGCTGTTGACGTCGAAGGAGGCGCCGCCGCCCTGGACGCCCGGCGTACCGCCGCCTTCGCCGCCACCGGGGCCGCCCTGGCCGGAGCTGCCGGTGGTGGACTTCGCCTTGCCCTGGGTGAAGGTGCCGTCGACCTTCATCACGTTGAGGCTGAGCGCCCCGACCGCGTTCGAGACGCCGGTCTGCTTCGCCACGGCCGCGACCTTGGTGGAGGCCAGGGTCTGGCCGCCCGCGGTCATGACCCGGTCGGAGCTCTGGGACTTGCTGCTGCCGTTGGACTGGGCGTCGAAGTCGAACTTCGGCCGCGAGCTGCTGCTGGACGACGGCGCCTCGGCCGCCTTGGTGACCGTCATGTCGGTCCCGATGCCGTACAGCGACTTCAGCACCTGGGACTGGGCCTGCTTCATGCCGGCCGACACCGAGGTGACGGTGATGACCAGCGCGATGCCGAGCGCCAGGCCCATGGAGATCACCAGAGCGGCCTTCTTGCGCCGGCTCAGCTCACGCCTGAGATAGATCAGAAACATCCGGTTCCTCGCCGTTGTGCCCCAGGGGGACGGGGTGATGGGGCACAAGTTATGAACCGACGCTGCGTGATGCCTGGGGGAAGGTTGTGAGCCGCATATGAATGCGGACGTGTCACCCCGCTCTTGAACCTCCTGCGCGACGGGGGACCGCACCCTTGGGACCGGGTGGCGTGGCTGCTCAGGCATTGATCCCCGTCAGCAGAGCTGCTTCCTGAGCTACTTCGGCGCAGCGGCCAGTCGAACGGCCAGGCCCGCGAACACCGTGCCGCTGAAGATGTTGAGCCCTCGCGCCACGCGCCGGCTGCGCCGGAGCACGGTGGACAACCGGCCGGACAGCAGCCCGATCGAGCCGTCGACGGCGAATCCCATAACGGTGATCGTCATGCCGAGGATCAGCAACTGCACGGTCACGTGGCCGAGTTCCGGGTCCACGAACTGCGGCAGGAACGAGACGTTGAACAGGATCACCTTGGGATTGAGCAGGTTGGTGACAGCGCCCCGCCAGAAGGCCCGCCGCCTCACCGGGCCGGCTTTCCCATCCGCCTCGCCCACGCCCGGCACCGAACGGTCACGGAATGCCTTGACCGCCAGGAAGAGCAGATAGGCCGCGCCCGCCCAGCGCAGCACGTGGTAGAGCGTCGGAAGCGCAAGGAACAGCGCCGACAGTCCGAGCGCCGCGGCGACCGCGTGCACGAGCATCGCGCTGGCCACGCCCAGCGCGGCCATCACGCCGGTGGACGGCCCACCGCGCCCGCCGATGGCCACGATGAACATCATGTCGGGGCCCGGAGTGATGCACAGCACGAAGGCGGCGACCAGGAACGCCGCGTACAGAGATGTATCCACCATGGGTTCCATCCTGAGCGCAGGGGGGAAACGCGTCGACTCAATTCCAGTACCTGGGACGGCTTTTGGTAATCCGGAAGTCCCAGGAACGTTCCCACCCGCACGTGCTCAGCCCTCGGTGCGCTGCTCAGCGGGGCAGGTGTCGAGGTGCCGGGCAAAGTCGGCGAGCGTGCGGAAATCGTCCTCCAGCAGACCGATGCGCGGATTTACGTGGTGGAGGAGCCCGGGGCCCCGATGGTGGGCGGTCACGTACATCTCGTCGAGCTCACTCTGCTCGTCGTCCACCCAGGCGAAGGCACGGCCGTTGGCGTAGTCCACCAGAGGGCCGGTCTTCCAGTGGACCGCGTCGGGACGTTCTTGGAGCAGGGCGTCGCCGAAATCGACGAAGGGAAGTTCGGGAAGGCCGAGCACGGGGGCGATCCACCGATTGGCCTCGCCCATCCACGTGGTGGCCCAGCACAGCTCGTAGCCGAGTCGCAGCAGGGCCTGCCCGTGCTCGGGATTGAGCCAGACCCGCAGGGGCCGCCGCCCGAGCGGCAGCCTTTCTCCGGCCTGGGGCACTCTGAGCGTGGTGTAGCCGGCGGGTCGTCTTTCCGGTTTGGCCGCATAGGGGTTGAGCGGCCCGTCCACGTCGAGGAACAGCAGTGGTCGGTCCACGATCTCCCCCTTGCCCGGCATCGGCAGATCAGGTGGCGGTGAGTTCGGCCCTGGCTCGCAGGTCGCTCTCGTGGGACGGGACAATACGGCAGGTGAAGGACGGGACCGAGACCTCGTCGTCGTCCAGGCAGGCGCCGGTCTCCAGGTCGAAGCGCTGCTTCAGCAGCGGGGACGCCACGAACGTGCGGCCCTCGTGGGAGCCGATGAGGCCCCGGGACAGGACGTGCGCCCCGGTGAAGGGGTCACGGTTGCCGATCGCGTACGGGCGGGATGTGCGGTCCAGGAAGAGTGCGGCCTGGGTGCCGTCGGGGAGCAGGGCCGCCACCCCGCGGCCCGGGGTCAGCTCGGTGCGGTCGCATACGGTGAACCAGCCGTCGTCCAGGAGGAGTTGCAGCGTCACAGGGTTCGCGTCCCTTCGAGGGTGAGGAGCGTGAGGTCGGGCTTGATCTGGTCGCGTTCGGGGACGAAGGCGACCGACGGGTCCGGGGTGTCGGGGGCGTTGACGAAGGAGACGAAGCGGCGCAGGCGCTCGGGGTCGTTGATCGTTTCCGCCCACTCGTCGCGGTAGCCGGTGACGTGCGCCCGCATCATCGCCTCCAGCTCGTCGCAGAGGCCCAGCGAGTCGTGCACGACCACGTCGCGCAGGTGCTCCAGGCCGCCTTCCAGGCGCTCCAGCCAGGTCGAGGTGCGCTCCAGGCGGTCCGCGGTGCGGATGTAGAACATCAGGAAGCGGTCGATGAGGCGCACCAGTTCGGCGTCCGAGAGGTCCTGGGCGAGGAGGTCCGCGTGGCGCGGGGTCGCGCCGCCGTTCCCGCCGACGTAGAGGTTCCAGCCGTTGGCCGTGGCGATGATCCCGAAGTCCTTCGACTGGGCCTCCGCGCACTCGCGGGCGCAGCCCGAGACCGCCGACTTCAGCTTGTGGGGGGCGCGCAGGCCCCGGTAGCGCATCTCCAGGTCGATGGCCATACGGACCGAGTCCTGGACTCCGTAGCGGCACCAGGTCTGGCCCACGCAGGACTTCACCGTGCGGAGCGACTTGCCGTACGCGTGGCCGGACTCGAACCCTGCGTCGACCAATCGAGTCCAGATCAGGGGGAGTTGCTCCACCCGAGCCCCGAAGAGGTCGATGCGCTGGCCGCCGGTGATCTTTGTGTAGAGGCCGAAGTCGCGGGCCACCTCGCCGATCACGATCAGCTTGTCCGGGGTGATCTCGCCGCCCGGGATGCGCGGCACGATCGAGTACGAGCCGTTGCGCTGGAGGTTGGCGAGGAAGTGGTCGTTGGTGTCCTGGAGGGCGGCCTGCTCGCCGTCGAGGATGTGGCCGTTGCCCAGGCTGGCGAGGATCGAGCCGACCGTCGGCCTGCAGATCTCGCAGCCCTCGCCGCCGCGTGCGGACTCCCGGCCGTGGGAGTCGAGGATTGCGGCGAAGGAGGTGAGGCCGAGGGTGCGCACGATCTCGTACAGCTCACTGCGCGTGTACGAGAAGTCGGCGCAGAGCCCCTTGTCGCCGCTCGCGGGGAGCAGCTGGCCGATGAGCTTGACGCAACTCCCGCAGCCCGTACCGGCCTTGGTGCACTTCTTCACCTCGGGGAGGGTCGTGCACTGCTGGATGGAGTGCTTGGTGACGTTGTGGCAGGAGCAGATCACCGCATCGTCGGGCAGCGCGTCGGGGCCCAGCGCGACCGGCCCGCCGGTGGGGGCGATCAGCTGCTCGGGGGCGACCGGCGGGATCGAGCCGGTGAGCGAGCGGAGCAGGGTGTACGCCTCGGCGTCGCCGACCAGGACCCCGCCGAGCAGCGTGCCCTCGGAGGAGACGACGAGCTTCTTGTAGATGCCCGAGCGGGAGTCGGAGTAGACGACGTCCAGGCAGTCGGCGGCCGTGCCGTGCGCGTCGCCGAAGGAGGCGACGTCCACGCCGAGCAGCTTGAGCTTGGTGGAGAGGTCGGCGCCGGTGAAGGAGCTCTCCTTCTCCGCGATGGCGTCGGCGACGGTCAGCGCCATCTCGTAGCCGGGGGCGACCAGGCCGTAGACGCGGCCGTCGGATGCGAGCGCGCACTCGCCGATCGCGTAGACCGAAGGGTCGGAGGTGCGGCACTGTTCGTCGACCGAGACTCCGCCGCGCTCGCCCACGAGAAGGCCGCAGTCGCGGGCCAGTTGGTCGCGGGGGCGGACGCCTGCGGAGAAGACCACGAGGTCGGTGGCGACCGTGGATCCGTCCGAGAGCGACATGCCGTTGACCGAGCCGTCGTCGCCGGCGGTGACCGCCTGCGTGCCGACACCGGTGTGGACGGCCAGGCCCATGTTCTGGATCGTACGGAGCAGGGCCGCACCGCCGCCCTCGTCGACCTGGACGGGCATCAGCCGGGGCGCGAACTCCACGACGTGCGTCTCCAGCCCGAGGCCCTTGAGCGCGCCGGCCGCCTCCAGACCGAGCAGCCCGCCGCCGACGACCGCGCCGACGCGGGAGGTCTTCGCGTACTCCTCGATCGCCAGCAGGTCCTCGATGGTGCGGTACACGAAACAGCCCGTGAGGTCCTTGCCGGGGACCGGCGGCACGAAGGGGTAGGAGCCGGTGGCCAGGATCAGGGTGTCGTAGCCGATGACCTGCCCGGAGCGGGCGGTGACGGTCTTCGCGTTGCGGTCCACGGCGGTCGCCGGGTCGCCGAGGAAGAGCTCTATGCCGTTGGCGGCCATGAAGTCGGCCTCGACCAGGGAGAGTTCGTCGGGGGTGCTGCCCGAGAAGTACGAGGTGAGCTTGACGCGGTCGTAGGCGGGGCGAGGCTCCTCGCAGAGCACGACCACCCGGTGGGTGGCGGTCAGGCCGCGCTCGACGAGCGCCTCCAGGAAGCGCTGTCCGACCATCCCGTGGCCGACGACCACGATCGTGGGAGTGGGCATCGACATCTCAGGAGCCTCCAAGCAGGTGGAACAGCGGGGTGGAGGGGAGCGGCTCGTCGCCCTCCCAGGTGCGGGCGAGTTCGCCGACGGCCGTCAGATCGCCGAGGAGCACTCCGCCCACGAGGCGGTCGCCGCGGACGACGACCTTGCGGTACGCGCCGCGGGTGGCGTCGGCGAGGGCGACCACGTCGTCGCCCGGAAGGGGGGTGGTCTCGCCGAAGGCGGCGAGATCGAGCGGTCCTGGACCGTTGAGGGTCAGGCGGGTCAGGGAGCGGGTGCCGGTGTAGGCGCCGTCCCTGCCCGAGAGCAACTCGGCCAGGGCGTCGGCCTGTTCGAGGGCCGGGCCCGCGAGTCCGTACAGCTGCCCGTCGTGCTCGGCGCAGTCGCCGATGGCGCGGATGTGCGGATCGGAGGTGCGCAGCTCGTCGTCGACGACGATGCCGCGGCGCACGTCGAGCCCGGCGGCCCGTGCGAGTCCGGTGCGGGGGCGGGCGCCGCAGGCCAGGACGGTGAGGTCGGAGGCGAGGACGTATCCGTCGGCGAGCTGGACATCGCTGCCGCGCAGCCCGCGTACGTGGCACTCGGTGTGCACCTCGACGCCGAGGTCGGTGAGGTGCGTGCGGAGGAGTGCGGATGCGGCCTCGTCCAGCTGACGCTCCATCAGCCGCTCGCCCTGGTGGGCGAGTACGACCTGTGCGCCGCGCAGGGCGAGCGCACGGGCGGCGGAGACCCCGAGGAGGCCGCCGCCGATGACGACGGCGCGGGTGCCGGTGCGTACGGCGGTGGAGAGCGCGAGGCAGTCGTCGAGCGTACGGAACGGGTGGACGTTCTCCGGGAGTTCGTCGCCCATCCCGCGCAGCGGCGGCAGCACGGAGTTGGATCCGGTGGCGAGGACGAGCGTGCCGTACGGGACGACGCTGCCGTCGTCGCACAGGACGCGGCGCTCCTCGCGGTCGATGCGCATGGCGCGCACCCCGGTGCGTACGGGGGTGTCGGGCAGGGCGATGACATCCGCGCCGTACCGTCCGGCGAGGACCTCGGCGAGCAGCACCCGGTTGTACGGCGCATGCGGCTCCTCGCCGAGGACGGTGACTCCCGCCCCCAGCTGCCGGGCCAGCCGGGACCCGGCGGTCCCGCTCCCGATCACCACGATGTCGTTGCGCATACCCGCAGCGTGCGGGCCGGGTGTTACCCGTCGGCATCCCGTTCGTTTCCCACGGGGCACGTTGCGCTCAGCGCGGTCGGCCTTACGGTGTGAGGGCGGTCGGTGTGAGGCGGGGCCGTGCGAGGGGGGTGGGGTAAACCGAACCCCCGACCTCCGTGCAGGCACGATCGATCGGGGCCGCAGACAGCGGCAGCCTTGAGCCATGGACCTCACACAGCACGTACCGGCAGCCCGCAGCCTCCGCCCCGCAGGCCGGATCGGCGTGATCCCGCGCACGATCCTGCGCGAGCCCTTCCGCGCCCAGACCTGGCGCAGGCTGGCCTACATCGTGCTCGCGCTCCCCGGCGGCCTCCTCTGCGTCCCGCTCGCCCTGGTCGGCGGCCCGGCCGGCCGCATCCAGCGCGCGCTGGCCCGCCGACTGCTCGGCGTACAGGTCGACGCACCACCGCGCACCGGCCCGCTCGCCCTCGCCCACGCGGTGATCAGCACCCCGCTGAACCTCATCGCCGCCACGGTCACCTGCTACTTCTGGACGGTCGTGGTGATCAACATCGGCTACCCGCTGCGCCCGGACAGCGACCCCTCGGGCGCCTGGGGCGGCCCCACGATGGCCGGCGCGTGGGCGCTGCACGCCGCAGGCGGGGGAGTGGGCTTCCTCCTCCTCACCCCCTGGGTCATGAAGGGCTTCGCCGCTCTGCAGACCCGGCTGGTCAAGGACTTCCTCGGCAGGGACCGTACGGGCCTGGTGCGGACGGCCGCGATCGCGCTGGCCGTCGCCGCGGCGTGCGCGCTGCTCTCCATCCCCGTGATCCACCAGCTCTGACGCTGCTCTCCCTCTCTGCTCCTCCCCGCTGATCTTCTAGGTTGACCCCATGCGAAACGCGCTGCGCGCCCTCCTCTACGCGCTCCTGGCACTGCCCCTCGCCCTGGCGGGCCTGGCGCTGGTCCTCGCCGGGCTCGTCGCCGGGGGCGTGCTGAGCGTGACGCCGCTCGGGCCCTGGCTGATCGCGCTGACCGTGCGCGGGGCGCTCGCGCTGGGAGGACTCCAAAGGGCGCTGCTCAGGCGGCTCCTGGACGTACGCATCGAAGCGCCGCAGCCCCTCGGCGGCTCAGGCTCCGGAGCCTTCGGCTGGCGGCGTGCCGTCCTCGGCGACCGGTCCGGCCGGCGGGCCGTCGGCTGCGCGCTCGCGGCACCGCTGACCGCGACACCGCCGCTGGTCGCCGTCATCGCCGGGTACGCGTACGGGGCGCTGTTCCTCCTGCACCCGCTCGTCAAGCGCTGGAACTACTTCACGGTGCACGAGCCCGACGGATCGACGCGACATGTCTCTCTGGAGATCGGCGGCGTCCAACTCGACTCCTGGCCAAGGTGGTTGGCGGTCGTCGTCGCCGGGGCCCTGCTGCTCTGGCTCGCCCCGCGTCTCGTCCGCTGGTCCCTCGTACCGCACCGCTTCCTGCTGGCCGGGCTCCTCGCCCCGGATGCCGCCGCCCGGCGTATCCGCACCCTGGAGGAGACCCGCGCCCAGGCCGTCGACGACGCCGCCGCGACCCTGCGCCGCATCGAACGCGATCTGCACGACGGAACCCAGGCCCGGCTGGTCGGACTCGGCATGCACCTCGCGATGATCGGCGAACTCATTGCCGCCGACGCCGACCGCGAAAGCCTCCTCAAGGTCGTCGCCACCGCCCGTTCCAACGCCCAGCAGGCGGCCGCCGACCTGCGCCATCTGGTCAAGGGCATCCACCCGCCCGTACTCGACCAGGGCCTGGACACCGCGCTCGCCACGCTCGCCGCGGACAGCGCGCTCCCGGTCACCGTCACCGCGGACATCCCCCAACGCCCCGCCCCCGCCCTGGAGTCGATCGCGTACTTCTGCACGGCCGAACTCCTCGCGAACGCCGTAAAGCACAGCGAGGCCACCCGGGTGGAGGTGACGGTGACGGCGTACGAGCACAGGCTGCGCCTGAGCGTGCGCGACGACGGGCGCGGGGGAGCGGTGGTCGGCGCGGGCAGCGGACTGACCGGGCTGCTGGCCCGGGTGCGCACCGTGGACGGCACGTTGACCTGCGACAGCCCGGCCGGAGGCCCTACGGTGGTGAGCGTCGAACTCCCGTACCGCTGAAGGATCCACCACCATGCGCGTCGTCATCGCAGAGGACTCCGCGATCCTGCGGGACGGTCTCGTCCAGCTCCTGGGCCTGCGCGGAGTGGAGGTTGTCGCGGCGGTCGAGGACGCGCAGGCACTGCTCGCGGCGGTCGCCGAACACCGCCCGGACGCAGCGGTGATCGACATCAGGCTGCCCCCGGACCATACGGACGAAGGTCTGCGTGCGGCGATCGCGATCCGTGAGTCGTCGCCCGGAGTCGGCGTGATGATCTTCTCCCAGTACGTGGAGACCAAGTACGCCGCTCAACTCCTGGGCGGCGGCGCGGCGGGCGTCGGCTACCTGCTCAAGGAACGCGTCGTGGACATCGGCGAGTTCGTCGACGCACTGCACCGGGTCGCGGCCGGTGGCACCGCGCTCGACCCCGAGGTGGTGGCCCAGCTCTTCGGCGCCGGCCGCCGGGCCTCGGCGCTGGACACGCTGACGCCGCGCGAGCAGGAGGTGCTGGGGCTGATGGCGCAGGGGCGTACGAACCAGTCGATCGCCGCGGGCTTCGTCGTATCGGAGCGGGCGGTGGAGAAGCACATCGCGAACATCTTCACCAAGCTGGATCTGCCGCCGTCCGACGGCGGTCACCGCAGGGTGCTCGCGGTGCTGCGCTACCTGGAGGAGCACACATCATGAAGGCCGCCGTGACCACCGGCGCCGGCCCCTGCGGGAACCTGGATTAACCACCGCTGAGCCGCTCCTCAAGCCCGCCTTAAGGATCGCTCCCGCAGCCCTGACCAGGGCCTTCGCGCCCTCGCGCGCGCATAGATTCGCTTCCTGTGACGACAGAGGCCCCCGACCAGCACCGCCCCACCCATCCCGCGCTGTCCGCGTATCTGCAGCAGACGGGAGCCCGTGGGGAGGCGGGCGACGCGCACAAAGCGCCGGACCGGAGGACGCGGCGTGCGCCACGTGCGCCACGTGCGCCGCGTGCGCACCGGCGCGCATCGTCGGCTGTGCGGGTGTCGGCCGCCCGGCCGGGGTCGCACCCTGCCCCGCCCCTGCGCCTCGCCCCCCGCGCCCTGCGCGCCGGGATCGGGGCCGGGGCGTTCGTCGTCGTCGCGCTCTGGGTCCTGCAGGCCGAGGCATCCGCCCGGCTCGACGCCATCTTCGCCTCCGGCGCGCACCTCTCCGGACTCCTCGCCGGATACGGCATCCTCACCATGCTCCTCCTGATGGCACGCGTCCCCGCCATCGAGCACGGCGTCGGCGCCGACCGGCTCGCGCGCTGGCACGCCTTCGGCGGGCGCTACGTCCTCACCCTCTGCGCCGGCCACGCCGTCCTCGCCCTCTGCGGATACGCCGCCCACACCGGCACCGACCTCCTCACCGCCACCACCGACCTCCTCGGCTACGGCGGCATCGCGGCCGCCCTCGCCGGCACCGTCCTCCTCGCGGCTGTCGGGGTCAGCTCAGTCCGCCGTATCCGCGAGCGACTGCCCCACGAGACCTGGCGCGCCGTGCACTTCCTCACGTACGTCGGCGCGGCACTCGCCTTCGCCCACCAGCTGGTGGGACCCGACATCGCGAGCAGCGCCGTCTCGGTCTGGCTCTGGGCGATGGCGCACGCGACCGTGGCCGTGCTGCTGATCTGGTACCGGGTGGTCGTCCCCATCCGCCAGGCCCTGCGCCACAGCCTGCGCGTCGTCGCCGTCCGCCACGAATCCCCGGACGTCGTCTCCGTCGTCATGCAGGGGATCGACCTCTCCCAACTCCAGGTGGAACCAGGCCAGTTCTTCCGCTGGCGCTTCCTGCAGCGCCGCATCTGGCACACCGCACTGCCCTTCTCGCTCTCCGCGCCCGTACACGGCGACACCCTGCGCATCACCGTCAAGGCGGTCGGCAACCACACCCGCCGCATCCGCCGCCTGCGCACCGGCACCCGCGTCCTGGCGTCGGGCCCCTTCGGCGCGATGACCGCCCACCGCCGCACCCGCCGCAAGGTCCTGCTGCTCGCGGGCGGCGTCGGGATCACGCCGATGCGCGTCCTGTACGAGACCCTTCCGGCAGGCCCCGGCGAACTGACGCTCCTCTACCGCGCGCACAACGCCGCCCAGCTCGTCCTCCGCGCGGAGCTGGAGGAGATCGCGCAGCGCCGCCGGGCCGCCCTGCACTACCTCCTCGGCCCCTCCGACTCCTCCTTCGACCCCCTCGCGCCCCAGGCCCTGCGCAATCTGATCCCCGACATCGCCGACCACGACGTGTTCCTGTGCGGGCCGCCCGGCATGGCGGCGGCGGCGACCGCCGCGCTGGAGAAGGCGGGCGTGCCCGAGGACCGCATCCACTCCGAGCAGTTCACGTACTGACCCCGAACCCCCGAACCGACCGAGGAGCCGAGCCCCCCCCATGGCCCGCCACCGCAAACCGCCCGCCCCACGCGCCGCCCCCACCGACCGTGCCCGCCGCCGCCTCGCCGCCGCTCTCCTCGGTACGAGCGCCCTCGCGGCCTCGGTCCTGGTCGCCGTCGTCACCCCGACGGCACCGCCCGCACCCGACCGGACACCCCCCTCATCAGCGGGAACCTCAGATCTGGCTCAGCAATCCGGCCATTGATGGACAGGACACGTACCGGCTCCTTACTGTCGCGTTCATGCTCATGCCGCCCGACCTCTCCCTGACCACACTCGTCTTCCTCTGCCTCGCCGCAGCAGCGGCAGGCTGGATCGACGCGGTGGTGGGAGGCGGCGGACTGCTCCTGCTGCCCGCCCTGCTCCTCGGACTGCCGCAGGTCCAGGCCGTGCACATCCTGGGCACCAACAAGGCGGTGTCCATCGTCGGGACCACGGGCGCGGCAGTGACGTATCTGCGCAAGGCGCCGGTCGATGTGCGCATGGCCGTACGGACAGGACTCGCGGCCCTCGCCGGCTCCATGACGGGGGCCTTCTTCGCGGCGGGCATCAGCAGCGCGGTCCTGCGCCCCGTGATCATGGTGGTGCTCCTCGCCGTCGCGGCATTTGTGATGCTGCGCCCTGCATTCGGCACGGCCCAGCAGGGGGACGCCCCAGTGACGCGGGCCCGCATCGCGACGGCCATCGTGCTGGTCGGCGGCGGAATCGGCTTCTACGACGGCCTGTTCGGCCCCGGCACGGGCACCTTCCTGGTGCTCGCGCTGACCGCGGTGCTCCACCTCGACCTGGTGACGGCATCGGCGACGGCCAAGATCGTCAACGTCTGCACGAACGCAGGCGCCCTCGCTATGTTCGCGTACCAGGGCGTGGTGATGTGGGAACTGGCCGCGATCATGGCGGTGTTCAACCTGGCGGGCGGGATGCTGGGCGCGCGGATGGCGCTGCGCAAGGGCAGCGAGTTCGTGCGGGGAGTCCTGCTGGTGGTGGTGTTCTCCCTGGTGGCGAAGCTGGCGTTCGACCAGTGGACCGGCTGAGGCCTGCCTCAGATCTCGTCCCAGGGGACGTCCGCGTAGGCCTCGCCCACCGTCTTCATCAGCGCCTCGTCCACCCCGAAGTCCGTCCCGTCGATCCGCCGCACCGGCGCGAAGCCCTGCGAGTTGGTGACGAAGGCCGCCCGGTACGCGCCCAGGCCGTCCAGGGCCACCCGGCGCCGTACGGACGGAAGCCGCGGTTCGAGCAGCGCCATGGTGATGCCGAGCAGCGAGGGGGCATCGGGCCAGACGACGGCATCCCCGTCCCAGAACGCGATGTTGGTGATGGCGCCCTCGGTGATCACGCCGCCCTCCCCGGTCAGCAGCGCGTCGTCGAAGCCGGCGTCGACGGCGGCCCGCCCGTAGTAGGTCTGGGCGAATCCGCCCAGATGCTTGATGTGGGGGACGGGCCGCGCGTACGGAACGGACATCAGGCTCTGCGCGGACTCGGCCATCGTGGCCGGGGGCCGCACGGTGACGGCCAGGGTCGCGGCTTCGGCGTCCGGGGCCCAGTACACGTACACCCGCGTCGAGGCATCGAGCACCCCCGCCCGCTCCAGCGCCCCGCGCACCAACTCCCGTACGTGGCCGCCGTCGAGACCGGCGCCGAAGAGCTCGCGGGTGGCGGAGTCGAGCCGGCCGAGGTGATGTGCGAGCCCACGGACCCGCCCGCCCCGCACCTGCATGGCGGTGAAGTGCCCGTACGAGAAGAACGCAGGGACGACGAGAGGGGCCTGGGAGGGGACGGGGCGGCCGTCGATCTCAATGTGCATGCGGCAAAGGTACGTCCCACCCGGCCTGCTTGACCTCAACCAAACTTGAGGTGTGACGCTCTCGGCATGGACCCGAACACGAAGCCCCTGCGGCTCACCGTCATCATCGCCAGCAACCGTCACGGCCGATTCGCCGACACGGTCGCCACCTGGTTCCTCGACCGGGCCCGTCACCACGACGACCTCGACATCACGGTGCTCGACCTGGCCGACACGGACCTCCCCACGGCGCTCTCCCACTCGCCCGCGCCCGAGGTCGCGGCGGTGCTCGACCGGGTCACGCCCCAGCTGGAATCGGCGGAGGCCTTCGTGGTCATCACGCCCGAGTACAACCACTCCTTCCCCGCGTCCCTCAAGAACCTCATCGACTGGCACTTCACGCAGTGGCAGGCCAAGCCGGTAGCCTTCGTCTCCTACGGAGGAATCTCGGGCGGCCTGCGCGCGGTCGAGCAACTGCGCCAGGTCTTCGCCGAGATGCACACGGTGACGGTCCGCGAGACGGTCAGCTTCCACCATGTGCACGGGCAGTTCGACACGGACGGCACGCACAAGGACCCGGAGGCGCCGAACGGCGCGGCGAAGGTGCTGCTGGACCAGCTGGCCTGGTGGGCGCTGGCGCTTCGGGAGGCGAAGTCGGTCCGTCCGTACGGAGGTTGATGCGGGGAGGGTGGCCCCTGCGCGAGGCGGGGGCCACCCTCTGGCTCCGGGTCAGCCGACCGTGACCGCCGACCAGGCCACCGCGACCGCGGCGTGATCCGCCGGACACCCCCTAAATCGGGTGGGTTCCGGTCCGGGCCGGGTGATAGGAACTGGTCGCATGGAGTTCCTCTGTTATCACCGTGACCGGATCGGCTCACTCTCGCTGCGCGACGAACTGCTGGAAGCGCACTGGTCGTACATGGACCGGTACGAGAAGGAGCTGATCGCCCGCGGCCCGACCTTCTCCGGCCCCGACGACGACGCCGTACCCACCGGCAGCGTGCACATCGTCGACCTGCCCGACGCCGCCACCGCCCGCGCGTTCGCCTTCGACGAGCCCGGCTATCAGGCCGGCATGTACCGGGACGTGCTGGTGCGCAGGTGGCGCAACACGCTGGGGACCACCATGTGGGAGTACCCCGGCGGCCGTTCCGGCGGCAGCCGATACCTGGTGCTCGGCCTCGGCGAGGGAGAGGCGGCCGACCTCGCCCTGCCGCCGAACCGTGAGGACCTGATCGCGTACGGCCCGCTGCTCGCCGACGACGGTACGACCTGGCTGGGCACGGCCGCGCTGGTCCGCGCGGCGGACGCCGGGACGGCGCGAGCCGTGCTCACCGCGGACCGCTATGCCGACATCGAGGTCCACGACTGGACCTTCGGCGGGCGGCGCTAGAGCTCCGCAGGCCCCGCCCCGCGCTTCTCGCGCTCCTCGCGCTCCACCCGCACCGCGCACACCTTGAACTCCGGCATCTTCGACGTCGGGTCCAGCGCCGGGTTCGTCAGGGTGTTGGCGCGGCCCGCGCCCGGCCAGTGGAACGGCATGAACAGCGTGTCCGGGCGTATCGACGCGGTGATCCGCGCCGGGGCCGTCGCCTCGCCCCTGCGGGACGTGACCGTCAGGGGGTCGTTCTCCGCGACGCCCAGGCGCTCGGCCAGCCGCGGGTGCAGCTCCACGAAGGGGCCTGGGGCCGCCGCGTTGAGGTCGGGGACCCGGCGGGTCTGGGCGCCCGACTGGTACTGGGACGCCACCCGGCCCGTCGTCAGGTACAGCGGGTACTCCGCGTCCGGCTCCTCGGCCGACGGGCGGTGGCTCACCGGCACGAAGCGGGCCCGCCCGTCCGGCGTCGCGAACCGCTCCAGGAACAGGCGCGGCGTGCCGGGGTGTCCGGGCGCGGGGCAGGGCCAGAAGACGCCGTCCTCCGCCTCGATGCGGTCGTACGTGATGCCGGAGTAGTCGGCAGGCCCGCCTGCCGAAGCGCGGCCCAACTCCTCGAAGACCACGGCCGGTTCCGTGGGAAAACCCTTCTCGTGGCCCAGGGCGCCTGCCAGCTCGTGCAGGACCTCCAGGTCGCTCCGTACGCCCTCGGGAGCCGTCAGAGCCTGCTTGCGCAGGAGCACCCGGCCCTCCAGGTTCGTCGTGGTGCCGGTCTCCTCCGCCCACTGCGTCACGGGCAGGACCACATCCGCCAGCGCCGCCGTCTCCGACAGCACCACGTCCGCCACCGCGAGGAAGTCCAGCGAGCGCAGGCGCTCCTCGATGTGGGAGGCGCGGGGGGCCGAGACCACCGGGTTGGAGCCCATCAGGAGCAGGGTCTTGATGTCGGAGCCCAGCGCGTCGAGCAGTTCGTACGCGCTGCGGCCCGGTCCGGGGAGGCTGTCGGGGTCCACGCCCCAGACCTCCGCCACGTGCGTGCGGGCGGCCGGGTCGTCCAGCTTGCGGTAGCCGGGCAACTGGTCGGCCTTCTGGCCGTGTTCGCGTCCGCCCTGGCCGTTGCCCTGGCCGGTGAGGCAGCCGTAACCCGAGTTCGGGCGGCCCGCGTGACCCGTCGCGAGGCAGAGGTTGATCCAGGCGCCCACCGTGTCTGTGCCCTTGGACTGCTGCTCGGGGCCGCGCGCGGTGAGGACCATGCCGCTTTCCGCGTCGCTGAACAGCCTTGCCGCTTCGCGCAGTTGGGGGACGGGGACTCCCGTGATGCGCTCCACCAGCTCCGGCCAGTGCGCCATCGCGGCGGCCCGCGCCCCCTCCCAGCCCGACGTTCGCGCGGCGATGAACTCCTCGTCCGTACGGCCTTCGGCGATGATCAGATGCAGCAGGCCCAGGGCGAAGGCCAGGTCGGTGCCCGGGCGGGGAGCCAGGTGCAGGTCGGCCTGCTCGGCCGTGCGGGTGCGGCGCGGGTCGACGACGATCAGCTTGCCGCCGTTCTCCTTCAGACGGGTGAAGTAGCGCAACGCGGGCGGCATCGTCTCGGCCGGGTTCGAGCCGACCAGGATCACGCAGCCGCTGCGCTCGATGTCCTCCAGGGGGAAGGGCAGGCCGCGGTCCAGGCCGAAGGCGCGCTGGTGGGCGGCGGCGGCCGACGACATGCAGAAGCGGCCGTTGTAGTCGATCTGGGATGTGCCGAGCGCTACCCGGGCGAACTTCCCGAGCGTGTACGCCTTCTCGTTCGTGAGGCCGCCGCCCCCGAAGACCCCCACCGCGTCGGGCCCGTGCTCGCGCCGCGTCCCGCGCAGGGCTCCGGCGATCGCGCCGAGCGCCTCCTCCCAGGTGGCGGGCGCCAGTTCGCCCGTCCCGGGGTCGCGCATCAGGGGCTCGGTGAGGCGTACGCGCGAGGACAGCACGTCAGGGGCGGTGCGGCCCTTCCCGCACAGGGCGCCCTTGTTCACCGGGAAATCCGGGCGCTCCGCCACCTCCACACCGCCGCGACCGTCCTTCGCCGGCTGGAGATTCATGCCGCACTGCAGGGCGCAGTACGGGCAGTGGGTGGCCGTCGTGGCCGGTGTCGGCGTCGCGGTGGTGGCTGGGAGCATGCGCCCAGCGTGCGTCAGCGGTGTTACGGCGCCGCGCGCACCGGATTACGCCGCCGGTACGCGCACCTCCGCCCGGCCGCTACCGCGCCGTGAGGGCCCGCCGCACCCCGTCCTCCTTGGGCCCGAGGAACGTCGGGTCCGGCTGGAAGACCGCGTCCAGCGCCGCCTTGCCCGCCGCGAAGACCTCCCGGGCCCCGCCCGCGTACCAGGTCACGTCGTGCTTGGCGTCGACCCCGACCCCGTACGAGGAGACGCCCGCGGCCTGGCAGAGCGCGATGGCCCGCCGGATGTGGAAGCCCTGGCTGATGAGGACGGCACGGTCGACCCCGAAGATCTTCTTGACCCGTACGCAGGAGTCCCAGGTGTCGAAGCCCGCGTAGTCGCTCACGACCTTCGCCGCCGGGACGCCGTGCTTCACGAGATAGGCGCGCATGGCGTCGGGCTCGTCGTACTCCTTGCGGCTGTTGTCCCCCGTGACCAGCACCACCTTCACCTTGCCCGCCGCATACAGTTCGGCCGCGGCGTCGAGGCGGTTCGCCAGGTAGGGGGAGGGCTCCCCGTCCCAGAGCCCGGCGCCGAAGACGACCGCCACATCGGTCGCGGGCACATCGCCGGTCGTACGGATCCGGTCCGATGCCGCCGCCTGCATCCAGGTGGCGGGGGTCAGCGCGAGGACGCACGCCACCATGAGGCCCTGGACGGCGCGGCGCTTGCCGCGCTGCGTCCTCGGCAGGTGTGGCCTGCGCATTTCTGTCTCCTACGGGGTGTGGGCTCCGGACGAAGCCGTCCTGAGTGATCGGACGCGCGGGGCGGCCGGGCGGTTGCGCACGGGCATGGTTCGGCGGGGGCCGAAGCGTTCCGGGCCTAGCGTGCGGGGCATGACGACCACCACGCATGAGTTCGCCCGGTACACCGACGTACGATCCGCTCTCGCGAACCCTCTGCTGGTCCCGAACCCCGCTGATCCGGGGCCTGCTGGGACGGTGGCCTGGCTGCGCGCCACCGTCGCCCGGTTCAGCTCGGGCGAGGAGCATGCGCGGCGCCGGGCCCTGGTGGAGGCGGAGCTGGCGCGCCTCGACCCGGCGGCGCTGCGCAAGGCGGTCGCGGGGGAGGGCGAGGCCAGGACGGAGGTGGTGCGCGCGCTGGCCGAGGCGATGGGGATCGCGGAGCCGGACGCTGTCGCCGACGCGGTGGGCGTGGTGGCGGGGGCGTACTTCGGCGGGGGCGGCGCGGAGGAGGACGCGGCGGTGGCCCGGCTGGTGGGGCTGGTGGAGCCGGCCGGGCCGGCGGATCCGGAGACGGTGGCGCAACGGATCGGGCTGCTCGTGCAGGCGTGTGACGCGACGGGAGCGCTGGTCGACAAGGCGCGGGAGGCACGGGCGTCCGGCGGGACCGTCGAGGCCCGGCTGCTGGAGACGCTGCGCCACGACCCGCCGGTACGGGTCATGCGCAGGACCGCCGCAGGGGACACCCGTATCGGCGAAGTCGCCGTCGCCGAGGGCGACCTGGTGCTGCTGGACATCGCCGCGGCCAACCGGGACCCGGAGGCGGGGCGAGAACACCTCACCTTCGGCGGCGCACCTCGCATCTGCCCCGGCAGGGAGCATGCGCTGGCGCTCGCGGCCGGCATCCTCGAACGCAGGCCGCCCGGAAGGGAGTTGGCCGACGGGATCACGGCCATGGTCGCTCACGTACTCGAACTCGCGGCGACCTGGACGCACTGGGACGGCCGTCCCCGCCCTGTCGACGACCGGGTCTACACCCCGCACAAGGCGATCCGCAGAGTCGCGGACCACCTGGTCGACCACCTCGCGGAGGTGGAGGCGCGCCTGGCGGGCGAGGAGACGCAGCCCGACCACTGGCACGCGTCGGCGACCACGACGCCGGCCGACCTGGCGGCCTTCACCCAGGACGACCTCGACGAGGCGCGCAGCAGGCTGAACCGGCTGGCGAGGATCTGGACGAACCGCCTCGACGCACTCACCGCCGAACAGCTCGACCATTCACCGGGGACGGGCTGGACGTTCCGCGAGATCGCCACGCATCTGCCAGGTTCGACGTACTACGCCGACGCCGTCGGAGACCTCACGCCCACCGAGCCGCCCACCGAGGAGCAGCCCGCATGACCGACTTCACCGCCTTCACCGCACTCCACCACCGCCCCGGCACCCCGCTCCTGCTCCCCAACGCCTGGGACCACGCCTCCGCGACGGCGCTCGCCGCCGAGGGCTTCGATGCGATCGGCACGACCAGCCTGGGCGTGGCCGCGGCTGCCGGACTGCCCGACGGCACGGGCGCGACCCGCGACGAGACCCTGCTGCTGGCCCGCCGGCTGGGCAGGAGCGGCTTCCTGCTGAGCGTCGACGCCGAGGGCGGCTTCAGCGACGATCCGACCGAAGTCGCGGCATTCGTACGGGAATTGGCCGAGGCGGGAGTGGTCGGCATCAACCTGGAGGACGGCCGGGGCGACGGCACCCTCACCCCGGTGGAGCTGCACTCGGCGAAGATCGCGGCGGTGAAGGCGGCCGTGCCGGAGATGTTCGTCAACGCTCGTACGGACACCCACTGGCTCGGCGGCGGCAGAGAGGCGGAGACCACGGACCGGGTCATGGCCTACCAACGGGCAGGCGCCGACGGCGTGTTCGTACCCGCGCTGAGCGACCCGTCGGCGATCACCGCCCTGCTGAAGCACGCCGACGTACCGCTGAACATCCTCTACGCGCCCTCGGGCCCCACGGTGGCCGAGCTCGGCGCCCTGGGCGTGAGCCGGGTGAGCCTTGGCTCGCTGCTCTTCCGGACGGCGCTCGGCGCGGCGGTGGAAGTGGCCCGGGACGTGCGGGCGGGGAAGGAGACGGGGGTGGGCGCGGTGACGTATGGGCGCGTGCAGCAGCTCACCTCCCGTACGACGCGATGAGCAGTGAACCGGTGGCCGCCCGGGTGTAGACGGAGGCGGCGAGCCACGCCTCGGCGAAGGCGTCCGGGTCGGCGGGGAGCAGTCGGCCCAGCGCGTCGTGCCGGCGGGCTGCCGCGGCATCGGTCAGGGACCGGGCGCAGTCGGCGCCCGTGGTGAGGCCTGCCGCGCGCAGGCGGCGTGGGAGGTCGCCGTCGGTGGCGAGAGCGGCCACCGGGCGGCCGCCGGCGACCGTGCGCTCGACGGCCCGGCGGAGCAGGTCGAGTACGACAGGGAGGGCGGCCGGGGCCGCAAGCGGAACGGGTGAGGCGGGAGGGGAGGGATCGGCGGGTGGCAGGTGGGTCCGGTTCAGGCGGCGCAGGCCGAGGTCGGCGTGGACGGTGGTGCCTTCGGAATCCGCCCATTGGGCGGCCAGAGCGGTGACCGTCCCCGGCTGCTCGCGCCGGGCCCGGCCGATGAGGCGGAGGGCGAGGCCGGGACGGGTGGCGAGGAGCCGCAGATTCTCCGTGTACGGGAGTGCGGTGCGCTCGTCCGGTGCTGTCAGCCGCAGGACAGGGCCGTCGTCGACGGCGAAGGTGCCGTCGGCGGTGAGGGTGCCGGAGAGAAACAGCAGTCCTGTCTCCTCGTTGGCACCGAGCTGTGCTGCCGGGGGCTGCTGCCAGAGTGCGTCGAGCGGCGGCTCGTGCCATCGAACGCCCGGAGTCCGTACGCTGCGCAGCCGGCTTCCGCCGCCGATCCGACCGTCCGGGGCGACCGTGGGTGAGGTGAGGATCAGCCCGCCGCCGTCACCCAGCTCGCGGAAAGTGAGCGTGCAGCCGCCGGGGACCGGGGAGTTGGCCGCCTGGGCGGCGCGCTCCGGAGGGCCCGGTGCGATGTCGGAGAGCGTGCGGAGGGTGCCGTCCGGGGCGAGCGCGTACGTGGTGGCTCCCGCGTAACCGGAGGCGGTGACCACGGGCTCGGTGAACAGGCCGTGGAGGCGCAGGGGAGCGGTCGGAGTGAAGCTGCGCCGGGCGGGCGTGAGCGCGGCGCGATTCGGGAGACGTACCGAATGGAGCAACTCGGCCAGTTCCAGAGCAAGTTCGGACAGGCGGAATGCGGGGTCGTCGCCGCGCGCCTCGTCGAGGCGGCGTGCGATGCGTACCGCCGTGGCCGCCGGCTGATGGAGTCCGGCGAGGCGCGCGGAGTGGGCGGCATGCAGGAGGTGGGCACGGTGGATCGCGCCGGTGCCGGCAACTCCCGCTGCCAGTACGGCAGCTCCGGAATCCCAGAGCGCCCGCGCCGCGGCTTCGGGCCAGTCGACGGCGGGCTCCTGCCCCGGTTCTTCCAGCTCTACGGCCGGGGATGGTTCCGGGGACGTCTCCAGGGCCGCCTCGGCCAGCGGCGCCCTCGACAACACCGCGGCGCGGTGCAGGCAGGACGGAGCCAGCAGACAGGTGCACACCGCACCGCCGGCATCCGTCACGATCCCGGCCGCCGTCACCGTCAGGGTCACCACCGCGTCCTCAGAAGCCCGGACCACCACCCCGTCGCGCGTGCCCTCCACCGGCCAGGCGGCAGCCTTCGTCACCGCCGAGTCCACCCGCTTGCGCAGCCGGGCGGGGAGCAGATCGAGCGCGGCCGCCGCGAGTTCGGCGGTCACGGGCGGGAGTGCGGTCATCGGTGCGTACCTCCTACGCGCTCGCCGACCCAGCGGGCCAGCTCCAAAGGGCTGAGTGCCGCGACGGGCATCCCTGCCGCCACCAACTGGCCCGCCACACCGGCCGCATAGCGGGGCCGGCCCGCGTCGTCGAGCGAGGCGCACCCCAGGACGTGGCATCCGGCGTCCACCAGGGCCCGCACCTCACCGAGCAGTGGCCCGACGGGGCCGCCCTCCTCGAAGTCGCTGACCAGCACCACCAGCGTGCGCGAGGGCACGGTCACCAGCTTGCGGGCGTGACGCAGGCCGCGCGCGATGTTCGTTCCGCCTCCGACGCGGACTTCGAGCAGCAGACTCAGCGGGTCGTCGACATGATCGGTGAGGTCGAGGACTTCAGTGGAGAAGGCGATGAAGTGGGTGCTGATGGCCGGGACCCCGGCGAGCACCGAGGCGGTGAGCGCCGCCCAGATCGTCGAAGCCTCCATCGACCCGGACACGTCGACCACCAGCACGAGTCGCCAGTCGGCGGTCCTGCGGGCCTTGGTGCGGAACACGGGGCGCTCGGGGAGCACCCGCACCGTCCCGGACTCGGCATCGCGTCGCGCGGTGGCAAGATTGGCATTCAGCGTGCGTGCCAGATCCAGTGGCCCCCCGGGACGCCGGGTGGGGCGCGGGTGGGCGAGTCCGGTGAGGGCGGGCCGCAGCCGATTGGCCAGGGACTCGGTCAGCTCCCGTACGAGACGGAGCACCAGCGGTCGCAGCCGGGCGAGTTGCTGCTCGGGCATTCCGCCCGCGTACGACAGGACCGTCCGCAGCAGCTCCAAGGACGGGCGGCCGGAATCGGGGTCGAGCTCCAGCGCCGCGTCGAGCCGGCCCGCACCGGCAGCAGCGGCCAGCACCTCTTCCCGCACGCCCGGGCCGAACAGCGCCGCCAACTCGTGCGACCAGGAACGCACATCGGGGTACGGAGGTTCGCCACCGCCTCCCCCGCCCATCCCCACCCCGTCCTCTCCGCGGGATCCTTCGCCATGGCCGCTTCCGTACAACTCGTCGAGAGCCCCCGCGATCCGTCGCGCGGTCCCGGTCAGCTCACGCCCCCGGCCCAGCAACAGCCGCCACCGTTCGGCCGTGGTCAGGGCATGGCCGGAGCACGAGGCGCCTGCGGGCCCGACGGTGATGGATCGTTCCTGGGCTGAAGGGATAGCGACAGCCGCAGAAGGCCTCCCTGTCAATCCTCGCGCCGCCAGAGCATCGCGGCCTGCCAGATCCGCGCCGGCCAGCAGCGCGAGAGCCGCCGCGTCATCCACCTCCGACGGGAGCGACCCTGCCGCGATCCCCGTACGGTCCTCCACCGTCGCCAGCATCCGGGCACGGGCAGCCGGGGAGAGCGTTTCGAAGCCGGCGCGCAGTGCGGGCAACCGGTCGAGGAAGGGGCGGTCGGGCAGCCTTTCGACCCGTTCGACGAAGGGGTCGAGCGCGGCTCCCACCTCCAGCAGCGGGCCTGCGGCGAGCAGCGTTCCGCGCAGGTACGAAGCCAGGTCGGCGCGGAGCTCAGGAGTGGTCGCCGCGTCCGCGCGGGATGCCAGTTGTGCTCCGAACTCCGCGGCCCGGCGCTGTCCGAGGAGTACGCGTGACGCCCCCGCCGCGCCCCGGATCAAGGGGGTGGCCTCCGTGTCGAGCCGGGCCAGGGCGTCGCCGAGCCGCAAACCGCCGCCCGTGGTGGCGGCCTGCGCGGCGAGTGCGACGAGGGCGCGGGCGTCCGCCGGCTCCGTGGACCCCGACAGACCGTCCAGGGCACGGACCCCGGCGGCCGCCAACTCCTCGGACGCGGAGGCGACCGTCCCGGCCGACCAGCCCTCCGGCAACTCGGGAAGTCCTGGAACATGCCCTGCGGCGATGCGGTCCAACAGGACGATTCCGTCCAGAAGTTCCGTAAGGGATCCGACGGCGGGCAGCAGCTCGACTGCTTCTGTCAGCCGTTCCCCGGCGAGCACGGACAGCCCGCAGCGCGCGGCCTCCTCGAGGCCGGTCAGCACCTCGGCGGCGGTCGGTCCCCCTGCGCTCTGCTCGGTCGCGCGCCGCTGCCGCAGCATTCCGGCAGCGGCCTGCTCCAGGGTCACCCCATGGACGCCCGCCACTTCGAGCATGGCGGCGGTGGCGGGAGACCAGGTGGCGGTCCACCGGGTGGTCAGCGCCGAGGCATCCCCCGCGCCGGTGACCGCGATCTCCTCTCCGTACGGCACCCGGCAGGCGGCGAGCCTGCGCAGAATAATCTCCCGGCGTCCGTCGAGAGCCGAACGGAGCACGTCCAGACGCAGTTGGCTCCGGCTGGGTGCGTCAGGGCCGGGCAGTGACAACTCGCCGGTCATCGCCTCCACGCGCGGCCCCAGACCGGAACGCGGTGTCCCCGCCGCAAGGCGGCCCTGCCGTCGGCCGACCAGCACCTCTTCCATGGCGGCGGCCACCACGCGCCCCCGTCCGAGCAACTGTCCCTGCGTGAGCACGGTCTGTACCGCTTCCACCAGTTCTCCGCGTCCGGCAGCCGGCAGCCCGCGCAGTGTGGCCAGATCCCGCGCCATCCGTACGACTTCGCGTGCCTCGGCGGGGCCGCTGGGATGTCCGGCCCTGCGCACGGCAGCGCAGATCCGCACGGCGCCGGCCGTCAGCAGCTCATCGAGCCGACCGGGATCGCCGCCGGCGGCGAACACCCCGTGCTGCCATTCGGGATCCCGGATCCCGGCGGGATATCCGGAGCGCTCGTCGAGCAATGGATAGGCGTACGGCACCAGCGAGACAACCGGGGCGTGAGCGGGCACGTCAGTGGTCTCGGCAGGGCCCGGGGCCGTGCGGTCGCCGGTCCACGCAGTGAGCAGAGCCGGTGCATGAAACGCCCCGATCACCGCTGCTGTTCGCAGCCCCGCATGCTCGGCAAGCCTGCGGCGCATGTTCTCCTCGCGCCGCAGATCGTACGGATCCACCCCGCCCGCATCTCCGCGCAGGGCCCACCCCACCAGCAGCGCCGCTCTGCGCAGCGACTCAGGTGTGGAGCCCGGGGCCGCGACTTCGACGAGCCGGTCCCACAGATCGTCCCCGGGCCGCCCACCCGCGCGCGCCTGCAGAGCCGCGGAGAGTGCGCCCCTCGCCTCGGGGCGACGCGGCTCACGGCGGTCCCCGGCACGAGGGGCCGTCCGCTCGGAAAGGGGCAGATCGCACGCCACCACAGGGACGCCCGCACCACGCGCCCAGCGGATCGCCGCCAACTCCGGGGAGAATTCGGCAAACGGCAGGAAAACGAGCCCCTCGTCGCCCTCACCCCCTCGGCTGCCTGCCAGCGCCACAGGAGGAACCGTTCCCGGATTCGCCAGATGTCCCAGCCAGGGCGTGAACTCCTCGGGCAGCTCCACCAGGAGCACCTCGGGCGCGGCCAGGTCGAGCATCTGCGGCACCGCGGCGGCGAGCGCGGGGGAGTGGTGCCGAATCCCGATCAGGAACGGATTCCGGCACCCCGCCAACGACTCCAGGGCCTCCTCAGGTGAGCTCATCGCGCAGCTCCCACAGCGTGCGCCAGAGCGGCGACCCACTCTCCGCACGCCGCCGGACCGGACCGTCCCAGTACCCCAACAGCCGTGCGTGGTCGGTCGGATCGTCCTTGCGTACGGTCCCGAGCAGATGGCCCGGCAGAGTCCGCACGACATCCAGCCCGGTCCCCAGGTAGGCCGCGCCGATCCCCATGGCGGACGCGACCTGGACCGCCTCGGCGGTCGACATCACCGTCGAGGGCCGCTCGATCTCCCAGCCCTCCGCGCTGCGGCCCGTCCGCAGATCACGGAAGGCGGTGACCAGCGCCTGCAGCACCGTGTCGTCCACGGCGAACTCCGCCCCGGAACGCTCCAGGGCGGACGTTGCCTGGCTGCGCACCAGTGCTGTCTCCGCGTCGAGATCCGCGATCGGGCCGACGGTCTCGAAGTTGAAGCGCCGCTTGAGCGCGGCGGACATCTCGGAGACCCCCTTGTCGCGGAGGTTCGCCGTGGCGATCAGGGTGAAGCCGGGAACGGCATGAACCGTCCCGTCCCCGCTCTCCCCGCCCGCGAGTTCGGGCACGGACATCCGCCGCTCGGACAAAAGCGACACCAGCGCATCCTGCACCTCGGGCAGGCACCGGGTGACCTCCTCGATACGGGCCACGGCGCCTCGTGTCATCGCCGTCAGCACAGGAGAGGGGACCATCGCCTGACGGCTCGGCCCCTGGGCGAGCAGCATCGCGTAGTTCCAGCCGTACCTGAGCTGGTCCTCGGTGGTGCCCGCGGTGCCCTGCACGGTGAGCGTGCTGGTCCCGCACACGGCGGCGGACAGCAGCTCGGAGAGCATCGACTTGGCGGTGCCCGGTTCTCCGACGAGCAGAAGCCCTCGTTCACCCGCCAGCGTCACCACACACCGCTCCACCAGGGACCGTTCGCCTACGAACTTCCCTGAGATCGTGGATTTCCGGCCGTCGGACGCGCTCAGCACCTCACCGGCCGAACCACAGACGAAGGTGACCACCGCACGGGGCGTGAGCAGCCAGCCCGGAGGGCGCGGCCCTTCGTCGTAGGCGGCGAGAAACGCGAGCTCCTGCGCGAACCGGTCCTCGGGCAGTGCGATCTGCCGGTCCTGGGTCGCCTGTACGGACACGGTCATCGCTTGACTCCCTTGCGGTGCGCACGAGCGGTGAACTCCTCGAACCCGGGCACATCGCCCTCCACCACCCGCTGCCAAGCGCGTGCGTACAACTCCTCGACAGGACAGTCCGGGAGTACGACATCGTCATGCTCACCCTGCGGCGGGAACAGCGCCGACTTCCAGGACTCCCACGGCAATCGGGGCGTCTTGGCCTCGATCCAGCCACCGGGCAGGAAGAGCGCACGCCCCGCCCGTGCCCGTTTGGCCTCCACCACCAGGTCGGTGGCGGCAAGTTCGGCTCGTGCCTTCTTCAGGCGGGTCGGCTTCCAGCCCGTCCATGTCGCTTGGTTGCGGTCCGTCGGGTCGGGCAGCGCGAGCAGCATCAGATAGAGCGAGGCCGCATCGCCGGAGAGCCCGAACCGTGCCGCCGCAGCGTCCACCTGGGCCGGCGCGGACACCGCCGGATCCTGCGGGGCACCGGCGGCACCGCCTTCCGTACCGCCCGCCCCGATCAGTGTCGCGAACTCCTCGCTCAGCAGCGCCCGCAGCTCGCCCAGCGCTTCCGACTCCGTGCTCGTTGCCGTCACCAGCTGCAGCGCAGGGTGTTCTGCGCCCCCGTCCTTCAGCAGTTCGGCGGGCCGAAGCCACACGGTTTCCCGCCCGTACTGCCCGCTGTACCGGGTGGGACCGAGCACCAGCGCGGGACCGGCGTCCACCAGCCCCTCGGCGTTCTCCCCGCCCGTCCTCTGCATGGCGTACGCCTCCCGGACCCGCTCCGAGAGGGACAGCGTGCCCGGCTGAGTCCAGCCGTGGTCGATCTGGAACAGCAGCCCCGGATCGGCCAGCCGCTCGCGCACCATGCGCAGCGTCACGGGAAGCACTTCCCGCAAGGGATCTCCGTACGGAAGCCGGTATGCCAGCCACCGCAAGTGGAGTGCGATCCGCTGCACCCCGCGCAGGTCCAGAATCTTGGCCGGTTCCTCGGCCGTGATCGTGCCGTCCTTGAGGCGCTGCACCGTCCGCCCCCAGATCCGGGCGTCCAGCTGCGGATTGAGTGCCAGCTGCAGTTCCATGGCGCCGAGCCCCTCCCGAACGGCCCGGTCCAGCAACTCCTGCGGCACAGGGCGCTGTTTCCCGCGTACGTCGAGCCAGTGCCCGATCACCGGTGCGAGGTCGAAGCCCCGCTCCCAGAGGGCTTCGACCTGCTCGGGCGCCCCGGGGATCAGGAGCCCCAGGAGCCTGCATCGAAGGCCGACATCCAGAGTGCGCAGGACATCCCTGGCCGTATTGATCTGGGTCGCCTTGAGCCCCAGAGGGGTCAGCCACTCGGTACCCGGCAGCCCTTCGCGTCCGGAACCGTTGAGGCCGTGAAGACCCAGCAGGATCAGCAGCGCCGAAGCGGTGTCCACGCCCGTCTCCTCCGCGAACTCGGCCGCCTGCTCCGATCGGAACGGCGCCGGACCGCGCTCGGCAGCCACCGCGAGCAGCCGGCTGACGGTGGGCTCCCGAAGCGGATCCGCAGGTGTGCCGTGCACCCATGCCTCGTGGACCGCCCAGTCTCCCCATGGCCCGAACTGCCCGGCCGGGTCGTACTCGATGGCCGACCAGCGCCGTCGACCACCGTGGTGCCAGTGGAATCCGGTGATCAGCACGAACCGTTCTCCGTCGCGGCGGACCGTGCCGATACCGGCGTCCGAGGGTTCCAACGCTGAGGACAGCGTCAGGGAGCGCAGGCGGCCCCGCGGGTCCATCAGCACCGCGCCCTCGTCACCGCCGACGCTGCGGGCGGTGGTGAGGAACGCGGCCAGAGCTGCCCGCTCGCCTTCTCCGGTGAAGGGATGCACGGAACGCAGTGCGGCCGCGGCCATCCCGTCCCCGATGAGCGATCGGAAATCGATACGCGCCGCGACGCAGGGCACCTGTGTGGTGCCGGACGAAGCCGGGGACTGGAACAGCCCCCGCAGGACGCGCAGTTGATCCCATGCCGTGGCGCCCCCGAAGTCGAGGTGCCCTGATGCGTAGTAGGACCTTGCGCTGTGCAGCAGTCCGTTCAGCGCCGCGTCGAGCTTTCCGTCCGATTCCGTGTGCACGTTCCGATCCTGAGCGGGCGCCTGCTGCTGTCCGTGGGCGGTCTTCAGCCCGCCGATCGCCTTGACGCATCGGGCAGCCTCGGCCACCACCCCTGCCACACCTGCGATCAGCCCTTCGTCGGTGATCGCAGGCAGCACCCGGGTCACGGCTTCCGCCGGCTTGAGTCCCTCGGCGACCGCGGCCAGCAGCGCCGTGGCGTCCGCGTCGGTTGCGGACCGCAGGGCGGCCGAGCCCCGTTCGTCACGCGGCCGGTGCGCATGCCAGTACCAGAGCGGCGGCACGAACCTGGAGCCTGCCGTGTAGGTGCTGCCCCGGTCGCCCTCCTCCAGGGTGGCCACGACTACACCGTCGGCGCTCCGCAGACTGATGTGGTCGCTCGACCAGTGGCCACGGACCGGATGCAGTACCGCCCCGCCGGGCAGGCGCAGCGGTGCCGACGGGATTCCGTCGGAGACAGCCGGACCGCGTGTCCCATCGACCGAACAGGCCGTGCGCGTACCGGCGTTCTCGTCGTACGTCACCCACCAGCCCAGCATTCCGTCCCGGGAGCCGAACGGAGATCCTTCGAGGCCGGGCTGCACCGGCAGCAGACGGCAGGCCGCCTCGGCCAGTTGCACCCCAGGTGCCGCGTTGGTGAGCGCCGACTCGAAGAAGGCAGGTACCGACGCCCGCCCGCGCCGGGCTGTAGCGGGGTCGTATTCGTACCAACCTGCTTCGTGCAGAACCCAGTAGGAGATGGAGTCGAAGGCGATCTCACGGTGCCGGTCCGGAAAGGACGTGTCCCCTGCGTGCACCGGTCGCCCGCCGTAACTGCGGCCACCGCCGGGCATGGCGAGGGAAACGGATCCGTGGCGGTGCAAGGCGTCGGACGCGGTGAAGACATCGGCCGGTCTGCCCGACCAGATGCCCTTCCACTCGTCGTTGATCCAGGTGAGGGTCAGCCACTGACCGTCCACGTACCGCACCGAAGGGTCGCGCTGTGCCGAGCCCTGGGGCGGCAGGGTCAGCGCACGGTGGTCGAGCAGCGCATCCGGTCCGGCCAGCGCCACTTGAAGACCCGCCCGTACGCCCAGGTCCGGCCAGGCGTCCACGGCGTGGAAGCTCTGCATCCCGCTTGCCGCACGCACCTGATCCAGTGCCTCTTCGAGTGCCGGCCAGCCCAACTCGTCGTACAGGCCTGCCCGCAGGGTCCGTCCGAGCACCCGAGCCGGGTCGAAGGCGCAGATGCGCGCCACCGCCTCGGGCGCCGTCGCCAGCACGGAAGGGGATGCGAACCCGCCCACATCGCGCAGCAGATTGCGCAGTCCGGGCAGCCCGATCGGGCGTGTCAGTTCATCGGCGCGGTCCTGGAGACATGCCGCGACGACCGTGTGCAGCGCTGGGTGTTCCACCGCGCGCTGGATTTGCAGTGAAGCTCCGGTCCATTGCCCGTACGACGACGCGAGGTGCTTCACCGATTCTTTGAGCGCCGTGGCGAAACGCCGGTCGGAGGTGAGCGCGATCAAATCCCGGCGACCGTCCCGATCGTCCTTGAGCCAGGCGTCGAGCGGCAGTTGTCTCCTCGTCGGTGAGGGATCGGCAACGGGAGCCCCCGAGGCCAGCAGTGCGTCCAGCAGATCCAGGTCGACATTGGAGCGCCCGCCGAGCTCGCCGAGCAGTTGTACGGGCGTTCCGTCCTCGATCAACCGCTTCGCCAGACGCTCCACCAAAGTCAGCTCTTCGGCCAACCGCTTCACCGACCGCCAACCGCGCTGCCGATGTGCCGCCCAGGACTCCAGCCACCCGGCCGCGGAGACCGTCCCGTCCTCGAGGAGGGCGATCGCTCCACAGGTCTCCAGCACATTCAGCCATGCCGCGTCGAACTCCTCCGGGCTGTCCCCGCCTGCAGCCGGGAACAAGGCCAACAGTCTTTCCCTCACCACCTGTTCGTCACGTGCGACGTCCGCCAGAGCGGGCAGCGCCGCCTTCCAGAAACCTGCCGCCGCCCGATTCAGCGCGCCCGAGTGGATGATTTCCGCGAGAAGTGCCCGCTCCTCGGCACGGGCATCGAGACCGGCCTTCCTGGCGAGCCGCCGAAGGTCCTCCACCATGCCCGCATACGGAGCGAGTCCGGCCGCGCACCGTTCCATCGACAGCGCCCTGAACTGCTCGTACGCCTCCTGCGCCGACAATCGGTCCGCGAGCCCTTTCGCATGGTCGCGCAGAGCTTTCCCGCTCAGCGCTCCCGCCCCGGCGAACTCCAGGAACACCTCACGCAGTCGCTCCTCGTCGACCTTCAGCGCGTGCCGCTGCTCGGAGGCCCGTGCCTTGCCGAAGAACGCCGATGCCTGCTGCACTGCGTCGGCCGCCAGGAAGAGCCGTGCCACCTGCTCGTAGTACGTCGGGAGGAACTGCGGCACCGATCGGTCAAGCCGGCCGGCGATCTCGTCGAAACCGTCCTTGGCGTTGCCCGGTTTGCTCGCGACCATCCGGGTCAGCCGTTCCATCTCCTTGACCACGGCCAGCGCATGGTGCCCGTTCGCCTGGTCATGGACCAGCGCCCAGGCCGGGAAACCCAGCACCTGCCGGCGTACCCGCCCCACCTTCACCGGCGCGGCGGAAGCAGCCTCGAACCCGAGATACTCCAGCGCAAGATCCTCCGCAGGGCCCAGCGCCTCGGGCACCAGGCGCACCACCGTGCGCCCGTCCAGTACGGAATGCCCGTACACCCGTGCCGTCAGGACATCGCCCGCGTCCGTACCGTCCCCGAGCGGCAGCACCGCTCCGGACTCCAGCAGTCCACTCACAGCAGGTCCCCCTCGTCGTCCTTGACCACGCGCCCCGCGAACACCAGCGCGGCCATCCGCGCCCCCTCCGACCACGCGACCGGCCCCACGTCCCGCAAGGCCAGCCGCTTTCCGCCCCCGACCCGCCACTCGAGCGCGCCGGTGTACGCCTCGCCTTCCGGGTAGTCGTCGCCCACCCAGTACGCGGCCTCCACCGCCTGCCCGCCCTCGATCAACGGGCAGACGGCATAACCGCCGCGCACTCGGTACCCGGCAGCCACCGCCCGCCCCGTCGCGTGCCGCAGCTCCTCGAACTTCCCGTCCGCGTACGCCTTCCACTCCTGCGCCCCACCCGCGATGCCGTCCAGGCCCTCCGGCTTCGCCACCACCTCACGGAACAGTTGCTCCAGCCCCTGCTCGACGCGCAGTTCCGCCGCGAACTCCCGCAATTCCTCCAGCTCTTCGAGGAGAAGCACCGGATGGGGAATCAGCACGGACTCCTCGGTCAGCCGCACCGAATCCCCGTCGAGGTCCACCACGCCGAGCCCCCGGTCCGTATCCGGATCCGCATCCCGCAGGAATCCGGCGCGGGCGAAGTCCGCGTTGCCGTCCGCGCTCACCGGGACCACCACCAGATCCCGCAGTGCCCCCTGCCATGCGGCATCGGGCCAGACCCGCGCCAGGAGAGCGGCGGGCACGGGCAGTGACCGCACCAGCCAGGTGTCGACCTGGTCGCGGCACTCCCGCTCGTGCCGCTCCAGCCACTGCGCCAACTGCCGCAGTCTGACCACTTCGGCATCGTCGCGGAGTTTCGCGGGAACCTGCTTCAGTGCACGTCCCGCAGCATTCCTGCACAGCACTTTGGTGCCGTCCAGAGTGACCGCATATCCACCGGCCCCCGTCTCGATCCAGCTCATGACAGAGCTCCCTCCCCGATCCCGCCGACGTTCTCCCCGAACATCAACTTCAGATGCCGATCACCGTAAGTGATGGCACTGACAATCGGCCCCCGAGCGGTGTGAGGCCGATGAAAGGACTCGTCACCCCCGCGCAATCCCGGGGCAACCTCCGCCCGGCAGGATCGGTTCATGACGGAGCCCGAGCACCCTCGCGATGTACGGCCCGATAAACCGCCTCCCGCCTTGCTGCCCCTCGACACGACCTCGGGTCTGCTGACCCGTATCTCCGCGCAACTCGGAAACCAGCTCAGCCTTGTCTCCCTGAACGGAACCCGCAGGCCCGTGCACACCAACCGCACCCCGTCCCGCCTCGCCGCGCCCACCCTCGTCGCCGTGGCCCACGGCAGCCGCGATCCGCGTGCCCTGCGGACCGTGACGACGCTCCTGGAGCGGATCCGTGAGCTGCGCCCCGGGCTCTCCGTGCGCCTCGGTCACATCGAGCTGAACGAGCCGCTGCTCCCCGAGACCCTGGCCGAACTCGGCACCGGCAGGGCCGTCCTCGTGCCGCTCCTCCTCAGCCGCGGTTACCACGTCAAACAGGACATCCCCGAAGCCGCGGCCGGCGCGCCCCGCCTGCACACCCGCACCGCCGCACCGCTGGGCCCGCACCCGCTGCTGGTCGAGGCGCTGTACGCCCGGCTCGTCGAGGCCGGGTGGAACACCGCCGACTCCGCAGCCCGCTCCACCGGGGTCGTCCTCGCCGCCGCGGGGTCGCGCGACCCCGCATCGGCCGCCGACGTACGGCGTACGGCCGCGATGCTCAGCGAGCGCCTCGGCGGGGTCCCCGTCCTGCCCGGGTACGCGTCCGCCGCCTCGCCCACCGTTCCCGAAGCCGTGCGCGCGCTGGCCGCACGCGGACGCCACCGGGTCGCCGTCGCCTCGTACTTCACCGCGCCGGGACGTTTCGCCTCGCAGAGCGCGGCCGCCGCCCCCTGGATCGCCGCCGCCCCGCTCGGTGCGCATCCCGCCCTCGCCCGGCTCGTCCTGCGGCGTTACGACCGCGCCCTGGCCGGTGTGGCGGACACCGCCCCGCTCCACCTCGCGGCGACCGCCTGAGGCCTGCTGTCAGTCCCGCCACTTACTCTCGGAGCATGGAAGGCACTGCGTACACCCCGACCGACATCGACCGCTGGGACCCCGAGCCCGACAAGCGTCCTGGCCGCACCGCCTTCCAGCGCGACCGCGCCCGCGTCCTGCACTCCTCCGCACTGCGCCGTCTCGCGGGCAAGACCCAGGTGGTCACCCCCGGATCCAGGACCCAGATCTGGGACGCCAGCCCCCGCACCCGCCTGACCCACTCCCTGGAGTGCGCCCAGGTCGGCCGTGAGCTCGGCGCCGCTCTCGGCTGCGACCCCGACCTCGTCGAAGCGGCCTGCCTCTCGCACGACATGGGCCACCCGCCTTTCGGGCACAACGGCGAACAGGCACTGAACGACTTCGCGAAGGACTGCGGCGGCTTCGAGGGCAACGCCCAGTCGCTCCGCCTCCTCACCCGCATCGAGCCGAAGCGCTTCGTCCACTCCGAGCGCACCGGCGAGCTGGTCAGCGTCGGCCTGAATCTCACGCGCGCCGCCCTGGACGCCGCCACCAAGTACCCCTGGCCGCGCGGCGCCCATCCCACCGACCCGGACTCGCCCAAGTTCGGGGTGTACGAGGACGACCTGCCCGTCTTCGCCTGGGCCCGCGAGGGCGCCCCTGACGACCGCAAGTGCTTCGAGGCCCAGGTGATGGACTGGTCCGACGACGTCGCGTACTCCGTGCACGACGTCGAGGACGGCCTGCACGCGGGCCACATCGACCCCACCTGCCTCTACTCCGAGCAGGAGCGGGCCGGCATCTGGACCGCCGCGATCGGTCGTTACGTGGACGAGGACACCGACCCGCACGAGCTGGCCGAGGCCCTGGACCGCCTCCTCGACCAGGAGTGGTGGCCGCACGGCTACGACGGATCGGCCGTGGCCCAGGCCCGGTTGAAGGACGCCACCAGCCAGCTCATCGGCCGCTTCTGCCTCGCGGCGGAGGCCGCGACCCGTGCCTCGTACGGCACCGGCAGGCTCACCCGGTACGCGGCCGAGCTGGTCGTCCCGCGCGAGGCGCGCATGGAGTGCGCCGTCCTCAAGGCCGTCGCCGACCGCTATGTCATGCAGCGCGAGGAGCAGGAGCGGCTCCGCGCCGACCAGCGCATCGTGCTCGCCGAGCTCGCCGAAGCGCTCACCGCCCGCGCCCCCGAAGGCCTCGACCCGCAGTTCCGCGCGCTCTTCGACGCGGCCTGTGACGACAGGACCCGCAAGCGTGTGGTCGTCGACCAGATCGCCTCGCTCACCGACGCCTCCGCCCGCGCCCTGCACCGGCTGCTCACAGCCGCCCGTCCATGAGCGCATCGCCCAGCCGCGAGCGGGTGTGCACGACGGCCGAGCCGCGCCGCTCCGAGGTGATCAGCCCGGACTCCCGCAGCACCGTGGCGTGACGGCTCGCCGTGGAGAGGGTGAGGCGCAGAGCCGCACCCAGCTGCGTCGTCGTCAACGGACGTTCCAGGGCGTCCAGTACGGTCGCCCGCGTCGGGCCGATCAGCTGCGCCACCGGCAGCTCGGAGGGGTTCGTCGCCCGGGAGCGCGCCAGCCAGCCGGGCGCCGGCGTCAGCGGATGGACGAGCACGGGCGGCAGCTCCGGATCGGCCAGCGCCACGGGATTGCGTACGCAGAAGAAGGCCGGGATCAGTGTCAACGCCCGCCCGTCCAGGACCAGTTCGCTGTCCATCGGATAGGCGGCCTCCAAGTGGTCGCCGCGCCAGGTCAGTTCGGGCTCGTAGCTGGCGAGGAGGCCGCTCGGACCGGCGTCCAGCGCCGCCTCCGCGCGCACCGGCCGGTCCGCCGCGACCGCCGCCCTGATCTCTCCGGTGTACGGCTCGACCGCCACCGCGTGGAAGCGGCGCAGCGCCTCGCCGAGCCCCGCGAGGGCCTGCGGCTGCCCCGCGGCCAGACTCCGGGCCCCGGGCGGCAGCGGCCGCGTACCGGGATAGAGCAGCGAGATCTCCCGGCCCAGACGCCGGATGGGCGACGACAGAACCCGGTCGAGGCCGGTCTCCAGATCGTCGATGCCCTGCCCGGGCGTCAGAAAGTCCGGGAAATAGTCGGCCCACGGGCAGAGACGGTGCAGCGCCGCGACCGTCTCGGTGAGCCCGGCGCGCACGAGCCCGGCGCGCACCTCCCGACGCCAGGGGTCGAACACCAGCGCCGCCTGCCGGTTCTGCAGCAGATGCAGGCTGAGCACGATCTCCCACAGCGGATCGGGCCGGGCCGCCACCCGTAATCGGTTCAGGTCCTCGGTTCCGAAGTGGATACGTAACATGCGCCCCCCGCGCCCGAATCGGTCCCCGCTCCCCGGTCCTTGCTCCCCGCACGTGCACGAGCCTAGCCAAGAACACCGCTGAACTTTGAACTCCCTTTGCGTTGTGGACGAAACCTCCGTCAACCCACCGCCCCGCCCACACTCTTGGACGGCGGCGGCCGCGGCTGTCCCACGGGGGAGACGTCCGCGTGCCGCCGCACCGGGGGATGAAGTGTGGACGTACTCGATCTGGATCTGTGGGACATGTGCGGCCTGCTGGCGGTCGCACTCGCGGCGGGCTGGCTCGACGCGGTGGTCGGCGGCGGGGGACTGATCCAGATCCCGGCCCTGCTCTTCGCGCTGCCGGGCGTGCCGGTCGCGACCGTGCTCGGCACCAACAAACTGGTCGCGATCACCGACACGTCGTCGGCAGCCGTCGCCTACAGCCGCCAAGTGCCCGTCGACTGGCGCCCGGTGGCCGCAGCGGGGCTGATCGGCATCCCGGCCTCGGTGGCCGGCGCACTGACCGCCTCTCACCTTCCGCAGTCGCTCTTCAGGCCGGCCGTGATGGCGGTACTGGTCCTCGCGGCGGCCTGGGTCGCCTGCGCACCGGGAGCCCGGAGCACCGGAACCGCGCACACGCACCGTAGTTGTCTGCCGCTCAGCTGCCTGCTCGGCGCGGTGGTCGGCTTCTACAGCGGAGTGCTGGGCTCCGGCACCGATGTCCTGCTCGTGATGGCCTTCGTCTCGCTCCTCGGCAGCGACTTCCTGCGCGGCTCCGCCATGGCCAAGGTCGTCTCCGTCGGAACCGACCTCGGCGCACTGGCACTCTTCGCGGCCCTCGGCCACGTCCTGTGGGCCCTGGGCGCAGGAATGGCCGTCGCCAATGTCGCGGGCGGCACCCTCGGAGCCCGTACGGCACTGCGCCGCGGCTCCGCCTTCGTACGCGTCGCACTGCTCTGCGCGGTCCTCGCCCTGGTCGCCAAACTCGCCCACGACACCTGGGCGTAGCCCGTGGGCCGTAACCCCATCCGGTCACGCGGCCGGCAACGTAACCAGCCAAAAGACACGCCCGGGGAACCGCCCCCTCTTCCCCCATCACGCTCCGTGCGGGACGCTCGCAAGTGGCGCAGGCACATCGAGGAGGCATCAAGTGGTCGACGCACATCGCACGTTCGTCATCATCGGCGGGGGACTCGCGGGGGCAAAAGCCGCCGAGACACTCCGCAGCGAGGGTTTCACCGGCCGGGTGATCCTCATCGGGGACGAACGCGACCACCCCTATGAACGTCCGCCGCTCTCCAAGGGCTTCCTCAGCGGCAAGGAGGAGCGCGACAGCGTCTTCGTGCACGAACCGGCCTGGTACGCACAGGCCGAGGTCGAGCTGCACCTGGGCCAGACGGTGGTCGCGGTCGACCGGACGGCCAAGGCGGTACGACTCGGTGACGGCGCCCTCATCCACTACGACAAGCTCCTCCTCGCCACCGGCGCGGAACCCCGCCGCCTCGACATCCCCGGCACCCACCTGGCCGGCGTCCACCATCTGCGCCGCCTCGCCCACGCCGACCGGCTGCAGGGCGTCCTGGCCGCACTCGGCCGCGACAACGGCCACCTGGTCGTCGCCGGGGCGGGCTGGATCGGTCTGGAGGTGGCGGCGGCCGCACGCGGTTACGGCGCGGAGGTCACCGTGGTCGAACCGGAGGCCACCCCGCTCCACCAGGTGATCGGCCCGGAACTCGGCCAGATCTTCACCGACCTGCACACCGACCACGGAGTCCGCTTCCACTTCGGTGCGCGCCTGACCGAGATCACCGGCCACGACGGCATGGTCCTGGCGGCCCTGACCTCCGACGGCGAGGAGCACCCCGCCCACGACGTACTCGCCGCGATCGGGGCCGCTCCCCGTACCGGCCTGGCCGAAGCGGCGGGCCTGGACATCGCACCCAGGGAGCAGGGCGGCGGCATCGCGGTGAACGCGAGCCTGCAGACCTCCGACCCGGACATCTATGCGGCGGGCGACGTGGCCTCCGCCCACCACCCCTTCCTCGACGCCACGGTCCGCGTCGAGCACTGGGCGAACGCCCTGAACGGCGGCCCCGCGGCCGCCCGCGCGATGCTGGGCCAGGAGGTCAGCTACGACCGCATCCCGTACTTCTTCTCCGACCAGTACGACCTGGGCCTGGAGTACTCGGGCTGGGCGCCCCCCGGCTCCTACGACCAGGTCGTCATCCGCGGGGACGCGGGCAAGCGCGAGTTCATCGCCTTCTGGCTGAAGGACCGCAGGGTGCTGGCCGGGATGAACGTCAATGTGTGGGACGTCACAGACCCGATCCAGCAGCTGATCCGCTCGGGGACGCAGGTGAACCCCGAAGCGCTGGGGGACCCGTCCGTGCCCCTGGACTCCCTGGCCTCCTGAGCGCGCACACCTGTCAGTCCACCCCCGTAGACTTCACACGTGGCAGGCAGGATCAACGATGACGACGTGAAGGCGGTCCGGGACGCGGTCCCGATCGATGCCGTCGTGTCCGAGTACCTCCAGCTCCGGAACGCGGGCGGCGGCAACCTCAAGGGCCTCTGCCCCTTCCACGACGAAAAGTCCCCGTCCTTCCAGGTCAGTCCGAGCAAGGGTTTCTTCCACTGCTTCGGCTGCCAGGAAGGCGGTGACTCGATCACCTTCGTGCAGAAGATCGACCACCTCACCTTCTCCGAGGCGGTCGAGCGGCTCGCGGCGACCGCGGGCATCACCCTTCGGTACGAAGAGGGCGGCTACAACCCCTCCCACCAGCGCGGCGAGCGCATCCGTCTGGTCGAGGCGCACAAGGCGGCCGCCCAGTTCTACGTCGAGCAGCTGGACACCCCCGAGGCGGAGATCGGCCGCAAGTTCCTCGCCGAGCGCGGCTTCGACCAGGCGGCGGCCCAGCACTTCAGCGTCGGTTACAGCCCCGCCGGCTGGGACCACCTCACGCGCCACCTCCGCGGCAAGGGCTTCAGCGACAAGGAGCTGATCACCTCGGGTCTCTCCCAGGAGGCCCGCGGCGGCAAGCCCATCGACCGCTTCCGCGGCCGGCTCATGTGGCCGATCCGCGACATCAGCGGCGAGGTCGTCGGCTTCGGCGCCCGCAAGCTCCGCGACGACGACAACGGCCCCAAGTACCTCAACACCCCCGAGACGGCGATCTACAAGAAGTCCCAGGTGCTGTACGGCATCGACCTGGCCAAGAAGGACATCGCCAAGTCGTCCCGCGCCGTGGTCGTCGAGGGCTACACCGACGTCATGGCCTGCCACCTCGCGGGCGTCACCACCGCCGTCGCCACCTGTGGCACCGCTTTCGGCACCGACCACATCAAGATCCTCCGCCGCCTCCTGATGGACAACGGCAGCGCCCGCGTGATCTTCACCTTCGACGGCGACGCGGCAGGCCAGAAAGCCGCCCTCCGCGCCTTCGAGGACGACCAGAAGTTCGCCGCCGAGACGTACATCGCGATCGCCCCGGACGGCATGGACCCCTGCGATCTGCGCCTCGCCAAGGGCGACGAGACCGTACGGGACCTGGTCCAACCCCGCACCCCGCTCTTCGAGTTCGCGCTCCGCCAGATCGTCGCCCGCTACGACCTGGAGACCCCGGCAGGACGCGCCGCCGCCCTCGACGAGGCGGCCCCGGTCGTCGCCCGGATCAAGAACAGCGGCGCGCAGCACGAGGTCGCGGTGCAACTGGCCGGCATGCTCGGCATCCTGGACACCCAGTTCGTGGTCAAGCGCATCAGCCAGCTCGCCAACTGGGCCCGCAACAACCGGGGCAACGCCCCGGCCCGCACCCGCGGCGCCGCGGCAGCCCGCGCCGCCGAGGGAATGGAAAGGGGCCAGGCCCCTGCCGGCCTCTCCGGCGGCCCGGCACTCAACCTCCGCTCCCCGGCCCACCGCACCGAGCGCGAGCTGCTCAAACTGGCCCTGCAGCGCCCGGAGCTGGTCTCCCCGGCCTTCGACGCGTACGGCATCGACGAGTTCACCGCGCCCCCGTACGCAGCGGTCCGCCAGTGCATCGAAGAGGCGGGCGGCGCCCACCAGGCCACCCCCGACTACCTGGCCACGGTCCGCGACATCGCGCCCAACGACACGGTCCGCGCCCTGGTCACCGAGCTCGCGGTCGAGGCGATCCACGCGAAGAACGTCGACGAGGTGTACGGCGGCGACCAACTGGTCCACGTCCGCCTGCGCGCCGTCGACCGCCGCATCATCGAGGTCCAGGGCACCCTGACCCGCCTCGGCGGCCACGGCTCCCCGGAGCACCTGGCAGCCGTACAGAACGAACTCTGGGTGCTCCAGCAGTACGCCCAGTCGCTCCGCAACCGGGGCGCGGAAGCCCTCTAGCCGGTTCCCGCCGCCTCCGCCCCGGTAACCGACCGGTCACAGCGCGGACTCAGAAAGTCACCGCACGCCCCTCGTGGCAGCGATGTGTCGTACCCCACACTGGGTTGCGGTGCCTGAGTCCTCGGAGCGCGGCCGGCCCACTGACAGTGGGCATCTCACCCCCGCGGATCCGCTCATCGTGTACGGGACGGACGGCGGCTCGGCCGCCCATGTCCCGCTGCCGCACGCCCTCGATCCGGCAGCGAGAACCCTGGAGGTCGCACCCGTGCAGACCCAGACCCTGACCGACAGCGACGTGGTCACGGCAGTCCCCCCGCAGAGTCGGGCCGTGCATCACCCCGAAGCGCAGAGCGAGAACGCGCAGGACGCGCCCGCCGAGGCCGTCATGGAGGAGGAAGAGGTCCCCGAACCGCCCGAGCCGCCCCGCGGCCGTGCGGACACCGGAGGCCCTTCGTCCGATCTCTTCCGCCAGTACTTACGGGAGATCGGCCGCATCTCACTGCTCACGGCGGCCGAGGAGGTGGACCTCGCCCGTAAGGTCGAAGCGGGCCTCTTCGCCGAGGAGAAACTCGCGACGACCTGCGACGCCGACTCCCAACTTGCCGCGGACCTGGACAAGTTGGTGGTGATCGGCCGGATGGCCAAGCGCCGCCTCATCGAGGCGAACCTGCGCCTCGTCGTCTCCGTGGCCAAGCGCTACGTGGGCCGCGGCCTGACCATGCTCGACCTCGTCCAGGAGGGAAACCTGGGCCTGATCCGGGCGGTCGAGAAGTTCGACTACGCGCGCGGCTACAAATTCTCCACGTACGCGACCTGGTGGATCCGCCAGGCCATGTCCCGCGCACTCGCCGACCAGGCCCGCACGATACGAGTCCCGGTCCACGTGGTCGAGTTGATCAACCGGGTCGTCCGCGTCCAGCGCCGGATGCTCCAGGAACGGGGTTACGAACCGACCCCCGAGGAGGTCGCCGGCCAACTGGACCTCACCCCCGAGCGCGTCAGCGAAGTCCTGCGCCTGGCACAGGAACCGGTCTCGCTGCACGCCCCCGTGGGCGAGGAGGACGATGTCGCCCTCGGCGACCTCATCGAGGACGGCGACGCGGCGTCCCCGGTGGAGTCGGCAGCCTTCCTCCTCCTGCGCGAACACCTGGAGGCGGTCCTCTCCACGCTGGGCGAACGTGAACGCAAGGTGGTCCAGCTGCGCTACGGCCTGGCGGACGGACGCCCGCGCACGCTGGAGGAGATCGGGAGGATCTTCGGGGTCACCCGCGAACGCATCCGCCAGATCGAGTCGAAGACCCTGAACAAGCTCCGCGACCACGCGTTCGCGGACCAACTGCGGGGCTACTTGGACTGAGAGGCGCGGGAAGGGGCGGGGCGGGGGAGATGTGCCCGCCCCCCCCCCCCCCCCCGCCCCCCAAAACACCCCCCCCCCCCCCCCCGGGCGCGAGGGCCGGCGCACCCCCCCCCAAGCGCGCCGCGCCCGCCCACACGCCCG
>NZ_JBFAHN010000021.1:0-133540 GCF_040654175.1 Streptomyces sp. NPDC050738
CCGTCCGGCGATTGAGGACCGGGGGTCCGGGGGCAGAGCCCCCGAAGCGGGGGCGCAGGGGGCGCAGCCCCCGCCTCATCGGGCCCGGGGCCGAGCCCCGGTTTCGGGAAGGGGCGGGGTGGGGGAGATCCCCACCCCAGGCCGCCCTACCCGCGCCGCCCACCCGCCCCCGGATCCGTGAGCCCCGCCCGCCGCAACGCATCCGCCATCGCACTGTTCCCCGGCGGCGGCCCCTGCCGCTCACGCCCGCCCCCGCCACCTTTCTGCCCCTGGCCACGGGCCTGTCCCTGCGCTTTCCCCGACCGCTGCTGCGGCGGCCGCCCACCCTGCCCACGCTCGCGGCGCGCAGCGCCGCCGCTGCCACCCCCGGACTCCGACCCCGCCTCGTCGTCCAACCGCAGCGTCAGCGAAATCCGCTTCCGCGGGATGTCGACGTCCATGACCTTCACCCGCACGATGTCGCCCGACTTCACCACATCCCGCGGGTCCTTCACGAACGTCTTCGACAGCGCCGAAACGTGCACAAGACCGTCCTGATGAACCCCGACATCCACAAACGCCCCGAAGGCCGCCACATTGGTGACGACGCCCTCCAGAACCATCCCGGGCGCCAGATCCCCGATCTTCTCGACGCCTTCCTTGAAGGTCGCCGTCTTGAACGCGGGCCGCGGATCGCGCCCCGGCTTCTCCAGCTCCTTGAGAATGTCCGTCACCGTGGGCAGCCCGAACGCATCGTTCACGAAATCCGCAGCCCGCAGCGACCGCAGCAGATCCGCGTTCCCGATCAGCGCCCCGACCTCGCTCCCCGAGGCCTTCACCATCGTCCGTACGACCGGATAGGCCTCCGGGTGCACGGACGACGCGTCCAGCGGATCGTCCCCGCCCCGGATCCGCAGGAAGCCCGCGCACTGCTCGTACGCCTTCGGGCCCAGCCGTGCGACGTCCTTGAGCCCCTTCCGCGACCGGAAGGGCCCGTTCGCATCGCGGTGCGCGACGATGTTCTCCGCGAGCCCCGAACTGACTCCGGAGACCCGCGAAAGCAGCGGCGCGGAAGCGGTGTTGACATCGACACCGACCCCGTTCACACAGTCCTCGACCACCGCGTCCAGCGACCTCGAAAGCTTCACTTCCGACAGGTCGTGCTGGTACTGCCCGACCCCGATGGACTTCGGGTCGATCTTCACCAGCTCGGCCAGCGGGTCCTGCAGCCGCCGCGCGATGGAAACGGCGCCCCGCAGCGAGACATCCATGTCAGGAAGCTCCTGCGAGGCAAAGGCGGAAGCCGAGTACACAGACGCACCTGCCTCCGACACCATCACCTTGGTGAGCTTCAACTCCGGGTGCTTCTCGCACAGTTCACCGGCGAGCTTGTCCGTCTCGCGCGACGCGGTGCCGTTGCCGATGGCGATGAGATCCACCGAGTGGGCCTTCGCCAGCCGCTCCAGCTTGGCAAGGGACTCGTCCCACCGGTTGGCGGGCACATGCGGATGGATCACATCCGTGGCGACGACCTTCCCGGTGGCGTCCACGACGGCGACCTTCACCCCGGTACGGAACCCGGGGTCGAGCCCCAGAGTCGCCCGAGTCCCGGCGGGCGCGGTCAGCAGCAGGTCGCGCAGGTTGGAGGCGAAGACCCGTACCGCCTCGTCCTCGGCGGCCGTACGCAGCCGCAGCCTCAGGTCGATCCCCAGGTGCACCAGGATCCTGGTGCGCCAGGCCCAGCGGACCGTGTCGCCGAGCCACTTGTCGCCGGGCCGCCCGCGGTTCGCGACCCCGAACCGCCGGGCGATCATGTTCTCGTACGTCGAAGGGCCGGGCTCCTCGGACTCCGAAGGCTGCTCGGGCTCGAGGACCAGATCGAGCACGTCCTCCTTCTCGCCGCGCAGCATGGCCAGCACGCGGTGCGAGGGCAGCGCGGTGAAGGGCTCGGTGAAATCGAAGTAGTCGGCGAACTTCGCGCCCGCCTCCTCCTTCCCTGTCCGCACCTTCGCGGCCAGCCGCCCCCGCGTCCACATGCGCTCGCGCAGCTCACCCGTGAGGTCGGCGTCCTCGCCGAAGCGCTCGGTGAGGATGGAGCGCGCGCCGTCCAGCGCGGCGGCGGCGTCCGGGACGCCCTTGTCGGCGTCGACAAAGACGGCAGCGGCGGCGAGCGGATCCACCGACGGATCCGTGAGGAGCCCGTCCGCCAGCGGCTCCAGACCCGCTTCGCGCGCGATCTGCGCCTTCGTCCGCCGCTTCGGCTTGAACGGCAGATAGATGTCCTCGAGCCGCGCCTTGGTCTCGGCCCCCAGAATCTGCGCCTCCAGGGCGTCGGTGAGCTTGCCCTGCTCGCGCACCGAGGAGAGGATCGCCGCCCGCCGCTCCTCCAGCTCCCGCAGGTAGCGCAGCCGTTCCTCGAGCGTGCGCAGCTGCGCATCGTCGAGCATCTCGGTCGCTTCCTTGCGGTAGCGCGCGATGAACGGCACGGTCGACCCGCCGTCGAGCAGCCCGACAGCGGCGCTGACCTGCCGCTCGCGTACGCCGAGTTCGTCCGCGATCCTGCTTTCGATGGACGTCGTCACGTGCCGTACCGCCTTCGTCGCCTTACTCGCTGAGCCTGAGGCGCCATTGTGGCAGGCGGCGCCGACAATCCCTGATCAGCCCTTGCCGATGAGGTCCGCCGGGAAGCCGCCCGCCATGGCCGCCGTCATCAGGAATCCCTTGGCGAGTTCGGTGAGCCGCAGCACGCCCTCCTCGCCGAGTCGCTCGTACGGGGCGAGGTCGAGGCGGTCCGTACGCTCCTCCAGCTCGGTGCGCAGCGCTTCTCCCGCCCCGGTCAACTCCCCCTGGGCATCGAGGAGTCCGCGCCCCTGGAGCCGTACGACAGCCGCGTCCCAGTCCGACTGCTGCCAGCCGCGCGTGGCGAGCACCCACTTCGGCGTCATGCCCCGTCCGGTCGCCGTGTGGGTGACCAGGGCCTCCAGCGGATCGAGCCCGGCGTCGAGGAGCGCCATGAGATGCCCGTCGCCACGGTGCTCGCGCAGCAGGGTCGTCGCGTGCCAGTAGGCGAGGTGCGGCGCCTCGGGCACCGGCTGGTCGGCGTGGGCCGCGTACAGGGGGCGGGCGGGCCGGGTGCAGCCTTCCGCGGCGTGCAGTGTGAGGCGGGCCGCCTCGGCCATCTCGTCGGAGGCGACGGTCTCCTCCCCGAGCAGCCGGCGCAGCGTGGAGTCGGCTGCCCGCAGGCGTGCGTCGAGGACGGCCTGCGGAGAGGCGGTCCGCCATACGGCGGGGACGTGCGCGGCGACCAGATCGTGGCTGAAGTTGTAGAACGCGGCCGTCACCACACCGGGGCCGACGGCTCCCATGGCGGCGGAGCGCCCGGCGAAGTAGGCGGCGCGGGAGTCGGTGAGGCCGATCGCGGCCATTTCCTTGTCGTAGTCGGGCGAGAAGTAGACCGTCGAGTGCAGTGCGTTGAGCGGGTTGTGGCAGCGGCGGCCGGCACGCGGCGCGAGAGTCGTCATATCCGTACGTTACCGACCGGTTGGTACGGCGTGAAGGTCAGGGACCCGACGAACCGGCGATGTCAGGATCCGAGGGATATCCGTCATTGCAGACGCCCTTCGCTCGGCGGAGCATGGACGGCATGACGCAGCGAACCGTCCTGGTCGTGCTCTTCGACGATGTCCAGAGCCTCGATGTCACCGGCCCCATGGAGGTCTTCACCGGAGCAGCCCAGTGCGCCGGCGGCACCGACGGTGCGTACCGCATCCGCACCGCGTCACTGGACGGGCGCCAGGTCCGTACCTCCAGCGGGCTCAACCTCCTGCCGGACGGCGCCCTGACCGACGCCGCGCCTCCCCACACGGTGATCGTCCCCGGAGGCCCGGGAACCCGCGCCCCCGACCCGCGTCTGATCGACTGGCTGCGCGAGAACGCCCCGCGCGCCGAGCGCATCGTCTCCGTCTGCACGGGCGCCCTGCTGCTCGCCGGGGCAGGACTCCTCGACGGCCACCGCGCGACCACCCACTGGGCGACCTGCGACCTGCTCGCCCGGAAGTATCCGGCTGTCCAGGTCGAACCTGACCCGATCTTCGTGCGCGACGGGAAGATCGCCACCTCCGCCGGGGTCACCGCCGGCATCGATCTGGCACTGGCACTGGTCGAGGAGGACCTGGGCAGAGAGGTGGCGCTCACCGTCGCCCGCCATCTCGTGGTCTTTCTCCGGCGGCCCGGAAACCAGGCCCAGTTCAGCGCCCAGCTCTCCGCCCAGACCGCTCGGCGCGAGCCGCTGCGCGAGATCCAGCAGTGGATCACCGAGCACCCGGCCGGCGACCTCTCCGTCGAGGCGCTGGCGGAGCGCGCGAGCCTCTCGCCACGCCACTTCGCCCGCGCCTTCCAGTCCGAGACCGGCACGACCCCGGGCCGCTATGTCGAGCGCGTACGCGTCGAGGCCGCCCGCCGCCTGATCGAGGACACCACCGAGGACCTCACCCGTATCTCCCGCACCTGCGGCTACGGCACCCCGGAAGCCATGCGCCGCGCCTTCCTCAAGACGCTCGGCACCGGTCCCGCCGAGTACCGCCGCCGATTCCACGCACCCGCCGTCTGACACCTGCCTTCCGAACCCCTGAGTCCGAACCCCTGAGAGGGAACACCGCCATGCAGATCGCCATCGTCCTCTACGACCGCTTCACCGCCCTGGACGCCGTCGGCCCCTACGAGATGCTCTGCCGCACCCCCGGCGCCGAGACGGTCTTCGTCGCCGAGGAGAGGGGCCCGGTGCGCAACGACCGCGGCAGCCTCGCCCTGGTCGCGGAGAAGTCCCTCGACGAGGTGCGGAGCCCCGACATCATCGTGGTCCCAGGCGGCCCCGGTCAGTCGGACCAGATGGAGAACGAGAAGCTCCTGTCCTGGATCCGCACGGCCGACGCCACCAGCACCTGGACGACCTCGGTCTGCTCCGGATCGCTCCTGCTGGCCGCGGCGGGCCTCCTCAAGGGCCACCGGACGACCTCGCACTGGCTCGCGCTCGACCAGTTCGCCGCCTTCGGTGCCGAGTCGACCGGGGAGCGTGTCGTCACCGACGGCAAGATCATGACCGCTGCGGGAGTCTCCGCGGGCATCGACATGGGCCTCACCCTGGTCGGCAAGGTGGCCGGCGACGAACACGCCCAGGCCGTCCAGCTGCTGACCGAGTACGACCCCCAGCCGCCGTACGACGCGGGTTCACCGCAGAAGGCCCCGGCTTATCTCGTGGAGGAGTTCCGCACAAAGAACCGCTTCATTCTCCAGTAGCCCCCGAGGCCCAGCCGAAGCGCGGCTCCCGCCGCTCCAGGAAGGCGGCGACCCCCTCCGCGGTGTCGCCGCTGTCGCGCGCCTGCTCGCTCCAGTACGCCGCCCGGTCCTCGCGTCCGGCCGTGAACTCCTTCGCCGCCGCCTGCGTCAGCTGCGAGCGCGAGACGAGCACCCGGGTGAACTCGGCCACCCGCTTGTCCAGTTCACCCGCCGGCAGCACCTCGTCGACGAGCGCGGTTCGCAGGGCCCGCTCTGCGCCGATCAACTCGCCCGAGAACAAAAGGTACTTGGCGGCGGACGGCCCCACCAGTGCGGCCAACCGCCGGGTCGACGAGGCGGGATAGACGATCCCGAGCTTCGCCGGCGTCACCCCGAAGGACGCCCCCTCCTCGGCGAACCGCAGATCGCAGGCGACGGCGAGCTGGGCCCCGCCCCCCACACAGAACCCCCGCACCGCGGCCAGCGTCGGCTTGGGAAAGGCCGCCAGGGCGTTCTCGGCCCGTACGGCAAGACCCTGCGGCCGCTCCCCGGGCTCCCGCAGCGTGGAGATGTCCGCGCCCGCACAGAAGGTGTCCCCGGCCCCGGTCAGCACCAGTGCCCGTACGGCCGAGTCGCCCGCAAGATCTTCCAGCAGCGGGGGCAGAGCCTCCCACATGCCCGCGGTCATGGCATTGCGCTTGGCCTGATGGCTGATGACGATGGTGACCACCCCGTCGGTGACGGTGTGCTCCAGCTGCGGCTCCATGGGCCGGATGCTATCCGGACCCGGCGAACATATGATCAACAAGGGGGCCGAGCAGCGGACACGACAAGGAGTCGCTCATGGCCGATCCCACTCCCACCCAGCCCATGCGCCCGGAAACGGCCCGAGAGGGCAAGAAGCTCAAGCGCAGCTTCAGCTGGCTGGCCCTTCTCGGAGTGATCCTGGTGATCGCCGGCCTCCTCGGCCTCGTCTACACCAGTGTCGCGACCATCACCTCGATGCTGCTCTTCGGGTGGCTGCTGCTCATCGGCGGCATCGTCGGGCTGCTGCAGTCGATCCAGTCCCGTGACTCGAACTACTTCTGGCTCGGCGTCATCGTCGCCGCGCTGAACCTCGCCGCGGGCATCGTCGTCATCCGGCGCCCGGAGGGCACCGCCGAGGCCATCACCATGTTCGCCGCCCTGCTCTTCCTGACCGGCGGCGCGTTCAGGCTCGTCGGCAGCGTCGTCGTCCGGGGCCCGCAGTTCGGCTGGACCCTGCTCCAGGGTGCATTCGGAATCCTCCTGGGTGTGCTGGTGCTCGCCAACTGGCCGCACAGCAGCCTTTATGTGCTGGGCTGCTTCTTCTCGCTGGCGCTGCTCTTCGACGGGCTCGGGCTGCTGGCGATCGGAGTCGGCGGCCGCAGGATCGTCACTCTGGTCTCGGACCAGATGGCCACCGAACAGGAAAGTCCGGTTTCATCCACGCAAGAAGAAGATCAGGACCAGTCGAAGACCTGACATCGATTCACGCACTCGGTCATATTCCGTCGATTGGCGCTGACTTCTGTTCAGCGGCCCGGTATGGACCATCCCATTCCCAACACTCGATGTGTGGTCACAATCGAGCGCGACAGTGGGAGCCGGAATATGGAGAGCCGCGGGAGCAACAGCCCGCCCGACCCGGCACCGGCCATCCAGCCCCTGCCGTACGAAGGCGTCTGGCGGTTCACCGCTCCCGCGGTCGATGTCTCCGTCCCGCAGGCGCGTCACGCTGTACGGGATCTGCTGAACCGTCAAGGCGTACCGGTCCACGACGACACGGTGCAGGGCTTGTTGCTGATCGTCTCCGAGCTGGTGACCAACGCGGTACGCCACGCGGCCCTGCTCTCCCCGGAGGTCGCCGTCGAAGTGGCCATCGGCGCCGAGTGGATCCGGGTGTCGGTCGAGGACAACCACCCCTACCGCCCCAAAGCCCTGGAGCGTGACTACGCCACCACGGGCGGCCGCGGGCTGCTGCTCGTACGGGAGATCACCATCGAGGCGGGCGGAGAGTGCGACGTGGAGCAGACCGCGAGCGGCGGCAAGGTCGTCTGGGCCGCACTGCCGCTCGCGCCCCCGGATGTCACCAGCCCCCGGACTCCCCTGTGAGCTCCTTGACCGCCGGCCGCGCGGCATCGAGCACCGTCATGAACCACGAGGAGAACGGCGCCGATGCGTGCCGCTGCGCCAGCTCTCCCGAGGTCACGAAGGCGGTGGCACCGACTTCCTCGGGATCCGGTCGCACATCCGCCTGGACCAGTCCGACGAAGAGGTGGTTGAACTCCTGCTCCACCAGGCCCGAGGCCGGATCGGGGTGGTTGTAGCGGACCGTGCCCGCCTCGGCGAGCAGGGCGGGCGAGACGCCCAGTTCCTCGTACGTACGACGCGCGGCCGCGGCGAACGGCGACTCTCCCGGGTACGGGTGCCCGCAGCAGGTGTTCGACCAGACACCGGGGGAGTGGTACTTGCCCAGTGCACGCTGCTGAATCAGCATGCGTCCCGAATCGTCGAAAAGAAAAACGGAGAACGCGCGGTGCAGCTGACCTGGCGCCTGATGTGCGGAAAGCTTCTCCGCGGTCCCGATGGTCTGGCCGGTCTCATCGACCAGTTCGAGCATGATCGCTTCTGCTGCGCCGTCCGTCATAACCGTCCTTCGCTCCGGGCGTCCTTCTGCTCTTCAGTCTGCCGCACAAATGTCACTGCCCCCGACGCGCCATGCGCCGGAGGCAGTGACGAGACGTCAGAGAGCGAATGCGGCAGGCCTCAGAGCGAAGCCCGCGTATCCGTACTCGCCGCGGTGCGCACTGCGCATCGCCAGCTCCTCGCGGGTGGAGGCGAGAGCCTGCGCCATCGCGGGTCCGGCCGGCGCGGTGTCCTCCACCCGCCGGGCGAGCGGGACGTAGTACTCGTCCCAGTCGCTCTCGGGCTGGGCGTACGTACCGAGCACGTCGTACCCGGCCGCGACAGCCGCCGCGGCATTCTCCTCAGCCGTACGCAGCGGGCAATCGGCCGCCTCCCAGAAGGCGCGGCACTCCGCGGACGGGGCCTTCGTGGTCCATACGCATTCGGTCAGGACGACGGCGCCACCGGGTGCGAGCAGCCGCTTCCAGCTGCGCAGCGCCGTGTCGAAACCGATGATGTACGCGGAGCTCTCGGCCCAGACGAGGTCGAAGGCCCCGTCGGAGTAAGGGAGTTCACCCATGCTCCCGTTGACCGTACGGACCGATGCGCCGAGCCCGCGCGCCTCGGCGCTCGCCCGCAGCTCGTCGAGGAAGGGCTGATGGGTGTCGACGGCGGTCACCTCGGCGCCCGCCTCGGCGGCGAGCAGCAGGGCGGACCGGCCCGGGCCGCAGCCCAGATCGAGCACGCGCGGGCGCTCGGGCAGGGGACCGGTGAGGGCGAGAAGGGTGCGGGTGGTGTCGTCGGAGCCAGGGCCCTGACGGGGAAGCCCGTGGTGCAGGGCGAAGAAGGCGCCGGTGAAATCGTCAGTGAAGTCGTCGGTGATGTCGTTCTCGGACAACGTGGGAATCCTTGTGTGAGAGATGGCTGAGGCCGGATCGGGCACTGCTCACCGCGGCGGTCCCGGTGACAGTCATCAACCTCAGCTCCTTCAACACATCGAATTCCGCCCGGAGGCTAGCAGTCCTCGGGCCACCATGTCCGCCGGATATCGCGGCGGATCTCCGGACGCTCGCTCGGGGTGTCCTCCGGCTCGCGCTCCGGCCGGAGGACGTCACGCTTTCCCACGGGCTTGTGGATCCTCACCTGGCGCATGGCCGCCTCCTCGCTGTCAGAGAGGGGATACCCCGGAATCGGGGTTCATAGCTGCAGACCGTGTTAACAACAGGTACTCATCGGTGGTGGCGTCAGTGGCAGACCTTCGGCTCGTGCGCGGCGTGACCGCCGGGCTCCAGCTGAAAGGTGCAGTGCCCGACGTCGAAGTGGTCGCCGAGACAGTCCTGCAGGGCGTGGAGCATCTTCTCGTTCCCGAGCGAATCCAGCACCCCCGGGCTGACCACCACGTGCGCGGACAGCACCGGCATGCCGGAGGTGATGGTCCAGGCGTGCAGATCGTGTACGTCGTCCACGCCGGGCAGCGCGAGCAGATGGGCCCGGACCTCCGCCATGTCGACACCCTTGGGCGCCGACTCGAGGAGCACGTTGAGCGTCTCCCGCAACAGTTTCACCGTACGCGGGACGATCATGAGCCCGATCACGATCGAGGCGATGGGATCGGCGGCCTGCCACCCCGTGGCCAGGATGAGACCGGCCGAGACGAGCACGGCGACCGAGCCGAGGGCGTCGGCGAGAACCTCCAGATAAGCGCCGCGGACATTGATGCTGTCCTTCTGGCCGCGCACGAGGAGCGAGAGCGAGACCATGTTCGCGGCCAGACCGATCAGGCCGAAGACGATCGTCAGCCCGCCCCGGGTCTCGGCCGGCGTGATGAACCGCTGGACGGCCTCGTAGAGGACGTAACCGCCGACGCCGAGCAGCAGCAGACAGTTCGCCAGCGCGGCGAGGATCTCCGCCCGTGCGTAACCGAAGGTGCGGTTCTCGCTCGGCGGGCGGTTGGCGAAATGGATCGCGAGGAGTGCCAGTGCGAGTCCCAGCGCATCCGTCGCCATATGGGTGGCGTCAGCGATCAGCGCCAGGGAATCCGCGATCAGGCCGCCGATGATCTCGACGACCATCACGGTCAGCGTGATGCCCAGGGCGATCCGCAGCCGCCCCTTGTAGGCGGCCGCCGCGGTCCCGGTGGGCGGCGGCCCCTGCCGCGTATGCCCGTGGTCGTGCCCGGCCCCCATAGGTCAGCCTTCCGGTTCGGTGGATCCGTCCGTCCGGAAGCCAGTCAACTACGGGTGGGGGGTATCGCGCGCCTCGGGATGATGGTGGCACCAGCCCTCCCAGGCGGATTCGACCATCGCGCGCATCGAGCGCGTGGCCGACCAGCCCAGCTCCTTGGAGATCAGCTCCGCCGATGAGACGGCCTTCGGCGCGTCCCCCGGACGGCGCGGTTCGACCACCACCGGCGTGGTGTTGCCGGTCACCTCGGCCACCAGATCGGCCAGTTCCCGCACCGATACGCCCTCGCCGCGGCCGATGTTCAGTGTCAGGTCCCCGGCCCCGGTCTGCTCCGAGAGCCTGCGGGCGACCGCCAGATGGGCGTCGGCGAGGTCCGAGACATGGATGTAGTCACGGATGCAGGTGCCGTCGGGCGTCGGGTAGTCGGCCCCGAAGATCCGCGGGGAGTCACCGCGGGTGAGCCGGTCGAAGAACATCGGGACGACATTGAAGACCCCGGTGTCGGCCAGTTCGGGACGGCCCGTGCCCGCCACGTTGAAATAGCGCAGACACGCGGTGGAGATTCCGTACGCCTGCCCGGCCGCCCGTACCAGCCACTCGCCTGCGAGCTTGGTCTCCCCGTACGGATTGATCGGTGCGCAGGGAGTCGACTCGGTGATCAGCTCCACGTCCGGCACTCCATAGACGGCTGCCGACGACGAGAAGAGGAAGCGCTTCACCCCGGCCGCGGCGACGGCTTCGAGAAGCACCGTCAGGCCGTACACGTTCTCCCGGTAGTAGAGCAGCGGCCGCTGCACTGACTCCCCGACCTGCTTCTTGCCCGCGAGATGCACCACACCGGTGATGCCGTGCCCGGCGATCGTACGGTCGAGCAGCTCGCGGTCGAGGACCGATCCGCGGATCAGTTCCGTCCCCTCGGGCAGCCGTTCGGGCACCCCGCTGGAGAGGTCGTCCAGCACAACGACCTGCTCACCGGCCTCGAGCATGGCCCGCACCACGTGCGCCCCGATGTACCCCGCCCCACCTGCGATCAACCACGTCATGGCTGTAACCCTAGGGGGTGTCCGGTCACGGTTTGTGGGCTACGCCCTTGATCGACGATGATCGTCATGGGCAACCGACAGGGTTGCCCGGCCCGAGCGGGGCGTAAACAGGCGATGAACTTCCGCTTCAGTTCATCCGATAGCCTCTGCCGACGTGCCGCCCGGCCCCACTGGGGCTCAGGCGCAGGCCACCAGCCATGTCAGTTCCAAGGAGTGAGTCCGTCCTGTCGACCGCAATCCTCACCGGTGCTCCGGTACCCGGGTCATCGCTCGAAGGTGATCTGCGGTCGCTGGGCTTCGACGTCCGTACGGCCTCCGACGCCCAGGACGCGGCCGCGCTTCTCGCGGCAGCTCCCGCAGGCGACCGCGTCGCCGTCGTCGACCCCCGCTTCGTGGGACATGTGCACGCCCTGCGCCTGGCCCTGACCGACCCCCGCTTCCCCGCGGCAGCGGTCCCGGGAGCCCTCACGGCCCAGCCCGAGGCGCGCGCGGCGCTGACGCGGGCGCTGACCTCGGGGGACGTCCTTCCCGACGCGCTCGCCGTGGCGCTCGACGCCGAAGGCGTCGCCGTACAGCGGCCCGAGCTCGGCTCGCTCGTGGCCCTGGTGCCCGGCGACCCGCAGGCCAGGCACGAGGCACGGGCCGCCGTCGCGGCCGTCGACGACGAGGCCGTACGGCTGCGCAACGCCGTGAAGGCCCGCGACGGGTTCTTCACCACGTACTGCATCAGCCCCTACTCCCGCTACATCGCGCGCTGGTGCGCCAACCGGGGCCTGACCCCGAACCAGGTCACCACCGCCTCGCTGATCACCGCGCTGATCGCGGCAGGCTGCGCGGCCACCGGAACCCGCGGCGGCTACATCGCCGCCGGCCTCCTGCTGCTCTTCTCCTTCGTCCTGGACTGCACGGACGGGCAGCTCGCCCGCTACTCGCTGCAGTACTCGACGCTCGGCGCCTGGCTGGACGCCACCTTCGACCGGGCCAAGGAGTACGCCTACTACGCGGGCCTCGCGCTGGGCGCCGCCCGGGGCGGCGACGACGTATGGGCGCTGGCCCTCGGCGCGATGGTGCTCCAGACCTGCCGGCACGTCGTGGACTTCTCCTTCAACGAGGCGAACCACGACGCCACGGCCAACACCAGCCCCACCGCGGCTCTCTCCGACAAGCTCGACAGCGTCGGCTGGACGGTCTGGGTGCGCCGGATGATAGTCCTGCCGATCGGCGAGCGATGGGCCATGATCGCGGTGCTCACCGCGGTCACCACCCCGCGCATCGTCTTCTACGCCCTGCTCGTCGGCTGCGCCCTCGCGGCCTGCTACACCACAGCGGGCCGCGTCCTGCGCTCGCTCACCCGCCGCGCCACCCGCACCGACCGTGCCGCCCAGGCACTGGCCGACCTCGCGGACAGCGGCCCGCTCGCCGGACTCGTCGCGGCCGGGGCCCCCCGTATCAAGGCCGGCTTCGCCGCCCCGGTGGTGGCGGCGGTCGGAGCCGTCGCCCTGATCAGCGCAGCGCTCACGCAGCCCTTCGGCAGCGGCCAGATGATCGTCGCGGCGGTCTTCTACACGGTCCTCTCCGGCATAGCCGTGGCCCAGCCCCTCAAGGGCGCGCTCGACTGGCTCGTCCCCCCGATATTCCGCGCGGCCGAGTACGTCACGATCCTGGCGCTCGCAGCCCGCTCCGGCATCGACGGAGCCCTCCCCGCGGCCTTCGGGCTCGTGGCCGCGGTCGCCTACCATCACTACGACACGGTCTACCGCATCAAGGGCGGCACCGGTGCGCCCCCTCAGTGGCTTGTGCGCACGGTCGGCGGCCAGGAAGGCCGGACCCTGCTGGTGGTCGTACTCGCCGCCGTACTGGGAACCGACAACACAGACTTCACGCTCGCGCTCACGGTGTTCGCCGTGGCCGTGGCTCTTGTGGTGCTCGCGGAGAGCATCCGCTTCTGGGTGTCCTCCGGGGCGCCCGCCGTACATGACGAAGGAGAAGCAGCATGATCGGCCTCGTACTAGCGGCCGGCGCCGGAAGGCGTCTGCGCCCCTACACCGACACGCTCCCCAAGGCACTGGTCCCCGTGGACGGCGAGACGACGGTTCTCGACCTGACGCTGGGCAACTTCGCCGAGGTCGGACTCACCGAGGTCGCGATCGTCGTCGGCTACCGCAAGGAAGCCGTCTATGCCCGCAAGGCCGAGTTCGAGGCGAAGTACGGCGTCGAGCTGACGCTCATCGACAACGACAAGGCCGAGGAGTGGAACAACGCCTACTCCCTCTGGTGTGCGCGTGAGGTCCTGAAGCAGGGCGTCATCCTCGCCAACGGCGACACCGTCCACCCGGTCTCCGTCGAGCAGACCCTGCTCGCCGCCCGCGGCCAGGGGCAGAAGATCATCCTTGCCCTCGACACGGTGAAGAACCTCGCCGACGAGGAGATGAAGGTCATCACCGACGGCGACAACGGCGTCCAGCGCATCACCAAGCTGATGGACCCCGCCACCGCCACCGGCGAGTACATCGGTGTCACCCTCATCGAGCCCGAGGCCGCCGAGGAACTCGCCGACGCCCTCAAGACGACCTTCGAGCGCGACCCCGACCTCTACTACGAGGACGGCTACCAGGAGCTGGTCAACCGCGGCGTGAAGATCGACGTGGCCCCGATCGGCGACCTCAAGTGGGTCGAGATCGACAACCACGACGACCTCGCGAAGGGCCGTGAGATCGCGTGTCAGTACTGACGAGGCTCATCCCCTCGCCGGTCGTCGTCGACATCCGCTCCGGAGCCCTGGACGATCTCGGTCTGATCCTCTCCGACCAGCGCATCGCCCCCAGCGGGCGGCTCGCGATCGCCATCAGCCCCGGTTCGGGACAGGCCCTGCGCGAGCGGTTCGCGCCGGTACTGCCCGACGCGGACTGGTTCACCGACGCCGACGGCACCATCGACGGTGCGGTACGCCTGGCCGACTCCATCAAGAAGGCGGGCCGCTACGACACGGTCGTCGCGCTCGGCGGCGGCAAGGTCGTCGACTGCGCCAAGTACGCGGCCGCGCGCCTGGGGCTCTCGCTCGTCGCCGTCGCGACGAACCTCGCCAACGACGGGCTCTGCTCGCCGGTGGCCACCCTGGACAACGACGCGGGCCGCGGCTCGTACGGAGTGCCCAACCCGATCGGGATCGTGATCGACCTCGATTTGATCAAGGACGCTCCGCCGCGCTTCGTCCAGGCCGGCATCGGCGACGTGATCTGCAAGATCTCCGCCGTGGCCGACTGGGAACTGTCGCAGCGCGTGAACGGCGAACAGGTCGACGGACTCGCCGCCGCGATGGCCCGCCAGGCCGCCGAAGCGGTCCTGCGCCACCCCGGCACCATCGCCGACAACGCCTTCCTGACAACGCTCGCCGAGTCCCTGGTCCTCTGCGGCATCTCGATGTCCGTCGCAGGCGACAGCCGCCCAGCGTCCGGTGCCTGCCACGAGATCAGCCACGCCTTCGACCTGCTCTTCCCCAAGCGCAACGCGCTCCATGGAGAGCAGTGCGGATTCGGCGGTGTCTTCGCCACGTTCCTGCGCGGCGACCACGAGACGGCCCGGCACATGGCGGACACCCTGCGCCGGCACAGCCTTCCCGTACTGCCGACGGAGATGGGATTCAGCGAGGCGGACTTCGTGCAGGCGGTGGAGTTCGCTCCGCAGACCCGTCCGGGCCGCTACACGATCCTCGAACACCTCAATCTGTCCACCGATGAGATCAAGGACGCTTACGCAGACTATGCAAAAGCCATCAGTAGCTGAACTCCGCCCGGTCGTGCACCCTCCGGGCGTAAAGGACCGGCGGAGCGGCGAGCACTGGGGAGGCCGGCTCTACATGCGGGAGATCTCCCTGCGCGTCGACCGGCATCTGGTGAACACACGGATCACGCCGAACCAGATCACTTACGTGATGACCGTCGCCGCGGCCTTCGCGGCGCCGGCCCTCCTGGTGCCGGGGATCCTGGGCGCCGTGCTCGGTGTGGTGATGGCCCAGCTCTATCTGCTCCTCGACTGCGTCGACGGCGAGGTCGCGCGCTGGAAGAAGCAGTACTCCATGGTCGGGGTCTACGTGGACCGCGTCGCGGCCTACGTCCTCGACGCCGCGGTGCTGGTCGGCTTCGGCCTGCGTGCCGCCGACATCTGGGGATCGGGTCGCATCGACTGGCTGTGGGCCTTCCTCGGTACCCTCGCCGCCCTCGGCGCGATCATGATCAAGTCGGAGACCGACCTCGTCGGTGTCGCCCGTCACCAGCAGGGCATGGCCCCGGTCAAGGAGGCGGCGTCCGAGTCGCGCTCCTCCGGCATGGCGCTGGCGCGCAGGGCCGCCAGTGCGCTGAAGTTCCACCGCCTGGTCATGGGGATCGAGGCGACGCTGCTGATCCTGCTGCTCGCGATCCTCGACGCGGTCCGGGGAGACCTGTTCTTCTCCCGGCTCGGTGTCGCCGTGCTCGCAGGCATCGCGCTGCTGCAGTCCGTGCTCCACCTGGTGTCCATCCTCGCCTCGAGCAGGCTCAAGTGAGTACGCCGCTGAAGGTCGGCGCGGTGATCATCACCATGGGCAACCGCCCCGAGGAACTGCGCGCACTCCTGGACTCGGTGGCCAAGCAGGACGGCGACCGCATCGAGGTCGTCGTGGTCGGCAACGGCGCGCCCGTGCCGGACGTCCCCGCGGGCGTACGTACCGTCGAACTGCCCGAGAACCTGGGCATCCCCGGCGGCCGCAACGTCGGCATCGAAGCGTTCGGCCCCTCCGGCGCCGACGTCGATGTGCTCCTCTTCCTCGACGACGACGGCTCGCTGCCGAACACCGACACGGCCGAGCTCTGCCGTCAGGCGTTCACCGCCGACCCGAAGCTCGGCATCATCAGCTTCCGGATCGCGGACCCGGAGACCGGAATCACCCAGCGCCGCCATGTGCCCAGGCTGCGCGCCTCGGATCCGATGCGCTCCTCGCGGGTGACGACGTTCCTCGGCGGTGCCAATGCCGTACGGACACAGGTCGTCGCCGAGGTCGGAGGGCTCCCGGACGAGTTCTTCTACGCCCACGAGGAGACCGACCTGGCCTGGCGCGCTCTCGACGCCGGCTGGATGATCGACTACCGCGCGGACATGGTCCTCCACCACCCGACGACCGCACCCTCGCGGCATGCCATCTACCACCGGATGGTGGCGCGCAACCGCGTCTGGCTCGCCCGTCGCAATCTGCCCGCGCTCCTGGTTCCCGTTTACCTCGGGATCTGGATGCTCCTCACGCTGGCCCGCCGCCCTTCCGGACCTGCACTGAAAGCATGGTTCGGCGGATTCAAGGAGGGCTGGTCGACCCCGTGCGGCCCCCGCCGTCCGATGAAATGGCGTACGGTCTGGCGGCTGACGAGGCTGGGCCGACCTCCTGTCATCTGACAGGCTCGGGTCTGAGAGCATCAGGCGTACGGTCAGGCTGCACATCTTGAACACGAAAGTTTCAACCTGTGAGTGACACATCCCATGACGGAGCGGTTGCGTTGAGCGCCCCGCCATCTCCCGACGACGGTCTGCCCCCGGCGGAACTCGCCGCCAAGTACGGCCTGTCGGTGAGCGGTGCCCGGCCCGGGCTCGCCGAGTACGTACGGCAGATGTGGGGCCGGCGCCACTTCATCCTGGCCTTCTCCCAGGCCAAGTTGATGGCCCAGTACAGCCAGGCCAAGCTGGGCCAGCTCTGGCAGGTCGCGACCCCCTTGCTGAACGCGGCGGTCTACTACCTCATCTTCGGTGTGATCATGCACTCGAGTAAGGGCATGTCCCAGGCGGTCTTCATCCCCTTCCTGGTGACCGGCGTCTTCGTGTTCACCTTCACCCAGAGCTCGGTGATGGCAGGCGTACGGGCCATCTCGGGCAACCTGGGCCTCGTGCGGGCGCTGCACTTCCCGCGTGCCTCGCTGCCGATCTCCTTCGCGCTGCAGCAGCTCCAGCAGCTGCTGTATTCGATGATCGTGCTGCTGATCGTCACGATGGTCTTCGGCAGCTACCCGTCGCTCTCCTGGCTGCTGGTGCTCCCGGCCCTGGCCCTGCAGTTCTTCTTCAACACCGGCATGGCGCTGATCATGGCCCGCCTCGGCAGCAAGACCCCCGACCTCGCCCAGCTGATGCCCTTCATCATGCGGACCTGGATGTACGCGTCGGGCGTCATGTTCTCGATCACGGTGATGCTCAAGGACAAGCCGGCCTGGATCGCCACCACGCTGCAGTACAACCCGGCGGCGATCTACATGGACCTGATCCGCTACGCGCTGATCGACGGCTACGGCTCGTCGAACCTGCCGAACCACGTGTGGATCGGTGCGGTGGCCTGGGCGCTCCTCGTGGGCTGCGCCGGCTTTGTGTACTTCTGGAAGGCAGAGGAACGGTACGGCCGTGGCTGAGGACAAGATCCAGGGGCGGGTCCCCACCGTCATCGCGGACGATGTGCACATCGTCTACCGGGTGAACGGCACGGGCGGAGGCAAGGGCAGCGCGACCGCCGCGCTCAGCCGCATCATCGGCCGGGGCAAGGGCGAAGCGCGCGGCGTCCGCAAGGTTCACGCCGTACGCGGTGTCTCCTTCACGGCGTACAAGGGCGAGGCCATCGGCCTCATCGGCACCAACGGCTCCGGCAAGTCCACGCTGCTGCGTGCCATCGCCGGGCTGCTGCCGACGGAGAGCGGCAAGGTCTACACCGACGGCCAGCCCTCGCTGCTCGGTGTGAACGCGGCGCTGATGAACGACCTCACGGGCGAGCGCAATGTGATCCTCGGCGGTCTCGCCATGGGCATGTCCCGCGAGGAGATCCGCGAGCGCTACCAGGGAATCGTCGACTTCTCGGGCATCAACGAGAAGGGCGACTTCATCACCCTGCCGATGCGGACCTACTCCTCCGGCATGGCGGCCAGGCTCCGCTTCTCCATCGCGGCGGCCAAGAACCACGACGTGCTGATGATCGACGAGGCGCTCGCCACCGGCGACCGCAAGTTCCAGATCCGCTCCGAGCAGCGCATCCGCGAACTCCGCAAGGAGGCGGGCACCGTCTTCCTCGTCAGCCACAGCAACAAGTCGATCAGGGACACCTGCGACCGCGTCCTGTGGCTGGAGAAGGGCGAACTGCTGATGGACGGCCCGACCGACGAGGTCATCAAGGCGTACGAGAAGGAGACCGGCAAGTAGTCCGGCCCACCTCGAGGAGGCCCTGGCCGGAACCCGCACACACGCGGGTTCCGGCCAGGGCCTCTTTCGTACGCGAGCGGGCTCACACCCCGGCGGTCTCCTTCACCCCGGCCGTCTCGGCCAGTCCTACCCGGCCGTGCAGCCTGCGCAGCACCGCGGGCGCGTACCAGGCGCGGCCACCCAGGATCCGCATGGCGGCGGGCACCAGGATTCCCCGTACCGCCACCGCGTCGATGACGATGGCGAGTCCGCTGCCGAGCCCGAACATCTGCAGGAAGCTGATCGAGCTCGTGCCGAAGGCGAAGAAGCTCACCGCGAGCAGCCCGGCCGCCATCGAGACGATCCGTCCGGTCCGGGCGAGGCCCTGTGTCACCACGGTCGAGCGGTCCGCTCCCGCGTCGTGCAGTTCCTTCATGCGGCTGGTCACGAAGACCTCGTAGTCCATCGAGAGCCCGAAGGTGACGCAGAACAGCAGCACGGTCATCGAGGTGTCCAGCGGCTGTGGTGTGAAGCCGAGGAAGGAGGAGAGATGCCCGTCCTGGAAGATCCACACCATCACGCCGACCGAGGCCGACAGGCTCACCGCGTTGAGCAGCAGCGCCCGCAGCGGCTGCACCACGCTCCCGGTGAAGAGGAAGAGCAGGACGAAGGTCGTCAGCGCGATCAGCCCTGCGGCCAGCGGCAGCCTGATCCCGATCGAGTGCTTGGAGTCGACCAGCCGCGCGTCCGCCCCACCGACGAGCGTTCTGGTCCCCGAGGGACCGGGGAGTGCACGGATCTCCCGTACGAGGTCCTGCGCCGCACCCGACTTGGGCGTGTGGGCGGACACGACCTCGATCCGCTGGGCGTCGGGACGTCCCAGCGCGGCGTTGGCGGGACCGGCGGGCTGGGTCTGCCCCTTGGCGTACGTACCCGAACTGGCCTCGACCTTGACGACCCCTTCGAACTGCGAGAGCCGCAGCGCGTAGGCGCTCAGCGGTCCGGCCGCCACGGCCCCTTCGGTCACCACCTGCACGGCCCCGGTGTCGTTGCCGCCGAAGTCCTGCTGGAGAGCGGTGGCGACCTGGCGGCCGGCCGCCGTCTCGGGCAGCACCCGCTCGTCCGGGGTGCCGAAGGTGACTCCGAGCAGCGGACTCGCGGCCAGCAGGAGGAGAGCGAGGACGGGCAGCGCGGTCAGCGCCGGCCTGCGCATGACGGAGGCCGCGAGCCTGCCCCAGAACGGCGCGTCGGCCCGCCGTACGGCCGAAGCCCACGGCAGACGGCCCTTGTTGACGCGGTGGCCGAGCACCGCGAGGAGCGGCGGTACGACGAAGAGGGCGCCGAGCACGGCGATGGCGACGACCCCGATGCCCGCGTAGGCGAAGGAGCGCAGGAAGAACTGCGGGAAGACGAGCAGTGCGGCCAAGGCCGCGGCCACCGTCGAGGCGGAGAAGACGATGGTGCGCCCGGCGGTCGTCACGGTCGTGCGCAGCGCGTCGGGTACCGCGGCCCCGGTGGCCAGTTGCTCACGGAACCGGCTCACGAGCAGCAGCGCGTAGTCGATTCCGAGACCGAGCCCGAGGGCCGTCGTCAGATTGATGGAGAAGACGGAAACGTCCGTGAGCGAACCGATGACGAACAGTTCGGCGAAGGTGCCGAGGATCGCGAAGAGCCCGACGGCCAGGGGCAGCAGTGCGGCGACGAAACTCCCGAAGGCCAGCACCAGCAGGATCAGCGTGAGCGGAATGGCGATCATCTCCGCCACGGCCAGGTCCTTGGAGACCTGGGAGGTCACGTCCTCGGTGACGCCGGCGACGCCTCCGGAGGTCACCCCGACCCCGTCCCGGTCGCCCGCGTAGCGTGCGACGAGGACCTTGGCGCGGTCGCCGACCTCGCTGTCCGTGCCCTTCACATGGACGAGCACCAGAGCTTCGCTGCCGTTTGTGGAGAGCAGCCGGGGGCTCTTGGTCTCCCAGTACGAGACGACGTTGGACACGGTCTCCTCGCGCTTGAGCCCGTTCGTCAGCGACTGCCCCCGCGCCTCGACGGCGGGCGAGGAGAGGCCGCCGGTCGCCGAGCCGTCCGCCCGTACGAGCAGCACCAGGTTGGTGTCCCCGCCGAACTTCTCGTCGATCAGGGTCTGGGCGCGGGTGGACGGTGCCTTCGGGTCGTCGAATCCACCGCCCAGCAGTTTGCCGAAGGCGCCGAAACCGAGCGCGGCCATGGCGACGACTGCGACGGCGGCCAGGACGAGTAAGAGCCGGGCCCGGCGCAGTGCCAGCTCGGCGATCGTGTGCAACACGGTGGTCCCTCCCGATGTTTACGGTGTCAACTCTGACGGTGCCAGCGGATGTTAATCCTGTCAACATCGGGCAGGATGAACGTATGGCAGCGATCTCGGGGGGCAAGTCCGGCTATCACCACGGCGATCTGCGCAATGCGCTGATCGCCGCCGCGGTCGATCTCGCGATCGACGGCGGTCCTGACAAGGTCGTGCTGCGCGAGGCGGCGCGCCGGGTCGGCGTCTCGGCCACCGCCGCGTACCGGCACTTCGCGGGCCAGGGCGACCTTCTGTACGTCGTCAAGGTCCACGGCCAGCAGGCTCTTGCGGACTCCATGGAGGCGGCCGTCGCCGAGGCGCCCCGCTCGGAGGACCCGGGCGAGGCGGCCGAACTGCGCTTCGCCGCGATCGGTCGCGGCTATGTCCACTTCGCGGTGAACCACCCCGGCCTCTACCGCGCCGCGTTCTGTTCGCCTCGCATGGTCGGCGACGAGGGGGAGTGGGGCGGGGTGACGCCCGCGGGGACGGCGCCCGAGTACCGCTCGTTCGTGCTTCTCACCGATGCGCTGGACGCCCTCGTGGCGTCCGGCCGTATGCCCGAACGCAACCGGCCCGCGGCCGAGGCGGCCGCCTGGGCGGCGGTTCACGGACTGTCCATGCTGATCCTCGACGGGCCGATGAGCCGGCTCCCGGACGCCGTCCGGGAGGTGGCGGTCGAGCGCACCGTGGCCATGGTGACCGCGGGGCTCATCGCGGCGTGAGGGTCAAGTGATCGTCAAGTCCTGTACAGCCGGGGATGGTTGGCGAGGATTGGAGTGTTCTTGTAATGCGCTCAACACCCCGCCGTGGCGTTGAGCGTTGTACAACGTAAGCTGTACCGGTGCTGATTCGCGGCAAGTGGGGCGATACCCCCACGGCGTCTCGCCTCCGGGCGGTCCTTCCGCTCCGGGACGCGGGCGGCGTGTCCGAAATGGGATGTATTGGGTCGGCAGTGTAGAACGGGAGATGTGACGGCAATGGCAACGGACGATCTCCAGCTCCGCGATGCTTCCGCCGTACCCGCACCGGGCAGCACGTGGTGACGGGATCGCGGGAGGCGCGCACCGACCCGACCTCGCGTACCACCCTGGACAAGGCCGCCGACGAGAACTTTCCCGTCGCCCCCTTCTTCCTTCCGCGTGCATGGCGCGACGATCTGATGGCCGTGTACGGCTACGCGCGCCTGGTCGACGACATCGGTGACGGCGACCTCGCCGACCCCTCCGCCGAAGCCGTACGGCTCGGCCTCGACCCCGCGCAGGCGCACGACCGCCTGGCCATGCTCGACGCCTTCGAGGCCGACCTGCGACGCGTGTTCGACGCCACGCCGCACCACCCGCTCCTGCTGGCCCTCCAGCCCACGGTCCGCCGCCGCTCCCTGGCGCCCGACCCCTTCCTCGGGCTCATCGAGGCCAACCGCCAGGACCAGACGGTGCGTCGCTACGAGACGTACGAAGACCTCCTCGCCTACTGCGAGCTCTCCGCCAACCCGGTGGGCCGCCTGGTCCTGCAGCTCACCGGCACCGCGACACCCGAGCGCATCCGCCGCTCCGACGCCGTCTGCACCGCCCTGCAGATCGTCGAACACCTTCAGGACGTGGCCGAGGACCTCGGCCGCGACCGCATCTACCTGCCCGCCCAGGACATGAAGCGGTTCCATGTCCAGGAGGCGGATCTGGCAGCTCCCAGCGCGGGCGCATCGGTGCGCGCGCTGGTCGCATACGAAGCAACACGCGCCCGGGGACTGCTGAATGAAGGCGCCCCTCTCGTGGGTAGCGTCCACGGCAGACTCAAGCTGCTGCTCGCCGGATTCGTGGCCGGGGGAAGTGCCGCTCTCCAGGCGGTCTCCGCCGCCGGGTACGACGTACTTCCAGGACCGCCCAAGCCCACCAAGCTCAGTCTGCTGCGCGAAGTGGGAGCCGTCTTGCGAGGAACGCGTAGAGAGGGGTGAGCCGAACCGTGGAAGGACAAGCGCAGCTGTCCGCGCCGGTGATGGCCGCATACAGCTACTGCGAGGCCGTCACCGGTCAGCAGGCACGTAATTTCGCGTACGGCATCAGGCTGCTGCCCGCCGACAAGCGGCAGGCCATGTCGGCGCTGTACGCCTTCTCGCGCCGTGTCGACGACATCGGCGACGGAGAGCTTGCTCCCGACGTCAAACAGACGCGGCTCGAGTCGACCCGCGACCTCCTCGGCCGGGTGCGCGCCGGGGAGATCGAAGAGGACGACACCGACCCGGTCGCCGTCGCGCTCGCGGACGCGGCACGCCGGTTCCCGATCCCGCTCGGCGGGCTCGACGAACTCATCGACGGCGTACTGATGGACGTGCACGAGGAGACCTACGAGACGTGGGACGACCTCAAGATCTACTGCCGCTGCGTCGCGGGCGCCATCGGCCGGCTCTCCCTGGGCATCTTCGGTACCGAGTCGGGCAGCACCGACAAGGCTTTCGACTACGCCGACACCCTCGGCCTCGCCCTGCAGCTCACCAACATCCTCAGGGATGTACGCGAGGACGCGGGCAACGGCCGCACCTATCTGCCCGCGGACGACCTCGCCAAGTTCGGCTGCTCCGCGGGCTTCCACAGCTCGACGCCGCCCCCCGGCTCGGATTTCACGGGCCTGGTGCACTTCGAAGTCCGGCGCGCCCGCGCCCTCTTCGCCGAGGGGTACCGGCTGCTGCCGCTGCTCGATCGGCGCAGCGGCGCCTGCGTCGCCGCCATGGCCGGCATCTACCGGCGTCTGCTCGACCGCATCGAGCGCGACCCCGAGGCGGTACTGCGCGGCCGCGTCTCGCTTCCCGGGCGGGAGAAGGCGTACGTCGCGGTACGCGGCCTCTCCGGCCTCGACACCCGGCACATCTCCCGGCAGACCGCGCGGAGGCGCGCCTGATGGACCGGGACAGATCCTTCCGCGACGGTGCAGGGGGCACCGGGAATTCGCGGTACCGGCGCGCAACCCTCCGCATCCCCGTGGCGTCCCTGACTGCAACGGCCTGTTGTCCGCACCTGGACAACAAGGTCGAGGGGGGACACGTATGACAGCCGATGCAGTGCGGCCCCAGCGGCCGGACGCACGACCGGCCGGCCGCCCCGAGGGGGCGGCCGCACCCGTCGACGACCGTGCTGTCGGCGCACGTGCGGTCGTGGTCGGCGGAGGGCTCGCCGGGATCACCGCCGCGCTCGAACTCGCCGACGCGGGCGTGCGGGTGACGCTGCTGGAAGGACGACCGCGGCTCGGCGGGCTGGCCTTCTCCTTCCAGCGCGGGGAGCTGACCGTCGACAACGGCCAGCACGTCTACCTGCGGTGCTGCACCGCCTACCGCTGGTTCCTCGACCGCGTGGGCGGAGCCGCCCTCGCGCCGCTGCAGGACCGCCTCGACGTGCCCGTCCTGGACGTCGCGCACCCGCGCGGCCCGCGCCTGGGACGGCTGCGGCGCACCGCGCTTCCCGTACCGCTGCACCTGGCGAAGAGCCTGGCGACGTACCCGCACCTCTCGCTCGCCGAGCGGGCGAGCGTCGGGCGCGCCGCGCTCGCGCTCAAGGGACTCGACCTCGCCGATCCCGCCCTGGACGATGTGGACTTCGCGAGCTGGCTCGGCCGGCACGGCCAGTCGGACCGCACGATCGAGGCCCTCTGGGACCTGGTGGGCGTCGCGACGCTCAACGCCACCGCGCCGTATGCCTCATTGGGGCTCGCAGCGATGGTCTTCAAGACCGGGCTGCTCTCCGAGCCCGGCGCGGCGGACATCGGGTGGGCGCACGTACCGCTCGGCGAGCTGCACGACACGCTGGCGCGCAAAGCCCTGGACACCGCCGGCGTACGGACCGAATTGCGGACCCGTGTCCTGGGTATCTCTCGTGCGCAGGAAGGCAATTGGGAGGTCGAGGTGGACGGCGAGACGCTGGAGGCGGACGCCGTCGTGCTGGCCGTCCCCCAGCGCGAGGCCCATGCGCTGCTGCCCGACGGTGTGCTCGACGACGCGGACCGGCTCCTGGAGATCGGGACCGCGCCGATCCTCAACATCCATGTCGTCTACGACCGCAAGGTGCTCAGGCAGCCGTTCTTCGCGGCCCTGGGCACACCGGTCCAGTGGGTCTTCGACCGTACGGACGCCTCCGGGCTGAAGGGCGGCGGCCAGTATCTGGCGCTGTCGCAGTCCGCCGCCGAGGACGACATCGACGAGCCCGTCTCCGTCCTGCGCGAACGCTATCTCCCCGAGCTGGATCGGCTGTTGCCCGCCGCCCGCGGCGCGGAGGTACAGGATTTCTTCGTGACCCGGGAGCGGACGGCGACCTTTGCGCCGACGCCCGGCGTCGGTCGGCTGCGCCCTGGCGCGGCCACCAACGCCCCCGGGTTCGCCCTGGCGGGCGCTTGGACCGCCACCGGCTGGCCCGCGACCATGGAGAGCGCCGTGCGCAGCGGCTTCAGCGCCGCGGGCGCCGCGCTCTCCGCGCTGGGCCGCCCTCACGAACATCCGCTTCAGGAGGCGGTATGAGCATGGCAACTGGAACAAGAGGAGAGCCTGTGACCCCGGCCGCAGACACCGTCGATATTGTCGCGCTTCTGGAGCGCGGACGGACCCTGTCCTCACCGGTGCTGCGTGCTGCCGTGGACCGGCTCGCGCCGCCCATGGACACCGTAGCCGCGTACCACTTCGGCTGGATCGACGCCGAGGGCAACCCCTCCGACGGCGACGGCGGCAAGGCCGTACGTCCCGCGCTCGCCCTGCTGTCCGCGGAGGCGGCCGGCGCCGCCGCCGAGGTCGGCGTCCCGGGCGCGGTCGCCGTCGAACTCGTGCACAACTTCTCGCTGTTGCACGACGACCTGATGGACGGCGACGAGCAGCGCCGCCACCGCGACACCGTATGGAAGGTGCACGGCCCGGCCCAGGCGATCCTCGTCGGGGACGCGCTGTTCGCCCTGGCCAACGAGCTTCTGCTCGAACTCGGCACCGTCGAGGCGGGCCGTGCCACGCGCCGGCTCACCACCGCCACGCGCAAGCTGATCGACGGTCAGGCCCAGGACATCTCCTACGAGCACCGCGAGCGGGTCACCGTCGAGGAGTGCCTGGAGATGGAGGGCAACAAGACGGGCGCCCTGCTCGCCTGCGCCGTCTCCATCGGCGCGGTGCTCGGCGGCGCCGACGACCGTACGGCCGACATCCTGGAGGCGTACGGCTACCACCTGGGTCTCGCCTTCCAGGCCGTGGACGATCTGCTCGGCATCTGGGGCGACCCGGAGGCGACGGGCAAGCAGACCTGGAGCGACCTGCGCCAGCGCAAGAAGTCCCTGCCGGTCGTCGCCGCGCTCGCCGCGGGAGGACCGGCCTCGGAGCGCCTCGGTGAACTGCTCGCGGCCGACGCCAAGAGTAATGATTTCGACACCTTCTCCGAGGAAGAGTTCGCCACCCGGGCCGCGTTGATCGAAGAGGCCGGCGGTCGCGAGTGGACCTCGCAGGAGGCCCGCAGGCAGCACGCCATTGCGATCGAGGCACTGGACGGAGTCGACATGCCGGAACAGGTCAGGGCACAGCTCGTCGCGCTCGCCGACTTCGTGGTCGTACGAAAGCGATGATCTCTTCCTCCATATGACTCGCAGTCGCCGGCCGGCGCCCTTGACGGACGCCGGCCGACGGAGACCCCAGCACAGCAGAAGAACCACTGCACGAAGGGGAAGCCATGACAGCGACGACCGACGGAAGCACCGGAGCCATGGAGCCCCGCGCAGCCTCGGCCAGTGAAACAACCGAATCGACTCCCGCCGTGGACGAGGTGCTCGAGGCCGCGGAGCGGGCTGCGGCACGTTCGGTCGACTACCTCCTGGGCACGCAGGACGCCGAGGGCTGGTGGAAGGGCGACCTGGAGACCAACGTCACCATGGACGCCGAGGACCTGCTGCTGAGGCAGTTCCTGGGCATCCAGGACGAGAAGACCGTCCAGGCCTCCGCACTCTTCATCCGCGGCGAGCAGCGTGAGGACGGCACCTGGGCCACCTTCTACGAGGGTCCCGGTGAACTCTCCACCACCATCGAGGCGTACGTCGCCCTGCGGCTGGCCGGGGATGCCCCCGACGACCCGCACATGGCGCGTGCCTCCGCGTGGATCCGCCGCCACGGTGGGATCGCGGCCGGCCGGGTCTTCACCCGGATCTGGCTCGCGCTCTTCGGCTGGTGGAAATGGGACGACCTCCCCGAGATGCCGCCGGAGATCATTTTCCTGCCCAAGTGGCTCCCGCTGAACATCTATGACTTCGGCTGCTGGGCGCGCCAGACGATCGTGCCGCTGACCGTCGTGTCGGCGAAGCGTCCGGTACGTCCGGCCCCCTTCACCCTGGACGAGCTGCACGCGGACGCCCGCAACCCCAACCCGTCCAAACGCCTTGCGCCGGTGACCAGTTGGGACGGGATCTTCCAGCGGATCGACAAGGGGCTGCACTTCTACCACCGGGTCGCACCGCGTGTGGTGCGCAAGGCATCGATGAATGCCGCGGCGCGATGGATCGTCGAGCGGCAGGAGAACGACGGCTGCTGGGGCGGCATCCAGCCGCCCGCCGTGTACTCGGTGATGGCCCTGCATCTGCTCGGATACGACCTGGACCACCCCGTGATGCGTGCGGGCCTGGCCTCGCTGGACCGTTTCGCCATCTGGCGCGAGGACGGGGCCCGGATGATCGAGGCCTGTCAGTCGCCGGTATGGGACACCTGTCTGGCGACGATCGCGCTCGCCGACGCGGGGGTGCGCCCCGACCATCCGGCGCTGGTCAAGGCGGCGGACTGGATGCTGGGCGAGGAGATCAGGCGCCCCGGCGACTGGTCGGTACGCAGGCCCGCACTCGCGCCCGGAGGCTGGGCGTTCGAGTTCCACAACGACAACTACCCGGACATCGACGACACGGCCGAGGTGGTCCTGGCGCTCCGCAGAGTCAGACACCCCGAGCCTGCCCGGCTGGAGGCGGCCGTCGAGCGCGGTGTGGCGTGGAATCTGGGCATGCAGTCCAAGAACGGCGCCTGGGGCGCCTTCGATGCCGACAACACCAGCGTCTTCCCCAACCGGCTGCCGTTCTGCGACTTCGGTGAGGTCATCGACCCGCCGTCGGCCGATGTCACCGCGCACGTCCTGGAGATGCTCGCCGTCGAGGGCAGGACGCACGATCCGCGCACCCAGCGCGGAATCGAGTGGCTGCTCGCGGAACAGGAGGCGAGCGGTGCCTGGTTCGGCCGCTGGGGCGTCAACTACATCTACGGGACGGGGTCGGTGCTGCCCGCGCTGACCGCGGCCGGGATTCCCGCCTCGCACCCGGCGATCCGCCGTGCGGTCTCCTGGCTGGAGTCGGTGCAGAACGACGACGGCGGCTGGGGCGAGGACCTGCGCTCGTACCGCGAGGAGAAGTGGATCGGCCACGGCGCCTCCACCGCCTCCCAGACCGCCTGGGCGCTGCTCGCGCTGCTGGCGGGCGGGGAGCGGGAGAGCAAGGCCGTGGAGCGGGGCGTCGCCTGGCTCGCCGAGACCCAGCGCGAGGACGGGTCCTGGGACGAGCCGTACTTCACCGGTACCGGCTTCCCCTGGGACTTCTCGATCAACTACAACCTCTACCGCCAGGTCTTCCCGCTCACCGCGCTGGGCCGCTATGTGCACGGGGATCCCTTCGCCCCCGGTCAACTGGGGGGCCGATGACCGATATCCAGGACAGTGCGCCCCTGCTGATCGCCTGTGCGCTGGGCATCGAGAGGCTCGCGCTGCGCGGCGGCAGCCGCAGCGGCGCGCCCGCGCCCGTCACCGTTCTCCGTACAGGCATGGGACCCGAGGCCGCCGACTACACCGTCGCGCGCGTCCTCGGCGAGCCCGCTCTGCGGCAGGCCGCCGTGATCGCCTCCGGGTTCTGCGCCGGGCTCGCGCCCGGAATGCACCCGGGGGACCTGGTGGTCGCCGAGGAGACCCGCGATCCCCGGGGCATCACCCCGTGCGTGGGCACCGGGACGCTGATCAAGGCGCTCTCCGAGGCCCTGCCGGGGCGCGGGATCCACACCGGTCCACTGACCGGCTCAGACCATGTGGTGCGCGGCCACGAGCGGGAAGAGCTGCGTGCCACAGGGGCGATCGCCGTGGACATGGAGTCCGCGGCGACGCTCTGGAGCGCTGTACGAGCCGGGCCACGCCCGGTTGCGGCCGTACGAGTGGTCGTGGACGCTCCAGAACATGAACTCGTCCGTATTGGGACGGTTCGCGGTGGAATATCGGCTTTCCGTGTTCTCCGTGCCGTCCTACCAGCGTTCTTTGAATGGCACCGTTCTTTGCTGCTCCCCCGGAGGTGAGCTAGATGGCCATGCCGCTTCGCCAGACCATCAGGGTCGGGACGTATCTCCTTGAACAGAAGCTCCGCAAGCGCGAGAAGTTCCCGCTGATCGTCGAGCTGGAACCACTTTTCGCGTGCAACCTGGCGTGCGAGGGCTGCGGGAAGATCCAGCATCCCGCCGGCGTCCTCAAGCAGCGCATGCCGGTGGCGCAGGCCGTGGGGGCGGTGCTGGAATCCGGCGCCCCGATGGTTTCCATCGCCGGCGGCGAGCCGCTGATGCACCCTCAGATCGACGAGATCGTGCGGCAGTTGGTGGCGAAGAAGAAGTACGTCTTCCTCTGCACCAACGCGATGCTGCTCCGCAAGAAGATCGAGAAGTTCACGCCATCGCCGTACTTCGCGTTCGCCGTGCACATCGACGGCCTGCGCGAGCGGCACGACGAGTCCGTAGCGAAAGAGGGGGTGTTCGACGAGGCCGTGGAGGCCATCAAGGAGGCCAAGCGCCGCGGCTTCCGGGTCACGACCAACTCCACGTTCTTCAACACGGACACCCCGCAGACGATCATCGAGGTGCTCAACTACCTCAATGACGACCTGCACGTGGACGAGATGATGATCTCGCCCGCGTACGCCTACGAGAAGGCGCCCGACCAGGAGCACTTCCTGGGCGTCGAGCAGACCCGCGAGCTCTTCAAGAAGGCCTTCGCGGGCGGCAACAGGAAGAAGTGGCGGCTCAACCACTCGCCGCTCTTCCTGGACTTCCTGGAGGGCAAGGCGGACTTCCCGTGCACCGCATGGGCGATCCCCAACTACTCCCTCTTCGGGTGGCAGCGGCCCTGCTACCTGATGAGCGACGGGTACGTTCCGACGTACAAGGAGCTCATCGAGGAGACCGACTGGGACAAGTACGGACGCGGCAAGGACCCGCGCTGCGCCAACTGCATGGCGCACTGCGGATACGAGCCGACGGCCGTCCTGGCGACGATGGGCTCGCTCAAGGAGTCCATCCGTGCCGCACGCGAAACGGTCTCAGGAAACCGCGGGTGACGTGATGACCGCAGGAGTGCCCGTGACACTGGGCCTCCCCGAGCTGCCGGCCCGGCCGCTCGCGATGCGCCGCCACTCGCGGCGCATCCAGGTCGGGTCGGTGGCCGTCGGCGGGGACGCGCCCGTGTCGGTGCAGTCGATGACCACGACGCGTACGTCCGACATCGGGGCGACGCTGCAGCAGATCGCCGAACTGACGGCCTCCGGCTGCCAGATCGTACGGGTGGCGTGCCCGACGCAGGACGACGCGGACGCGCTCGCCACCATCGCCCGGAAATCGCAGATCCCGGTGATCGCGGACATTCACTTCCAGCCGAAGTACGTCTTCGCGGCGATCGATGCCGGGTGTGCGGCGGTGCGGGTGAATCCGGGCAACATCAAGCAGTTCGACGACAAGGTACGGGAGATCGCCCGGGCCGCCTCGGACGCGGGGACGCCCATCCGGATCGGTGTCAACGCCGGTTCGCTGGACGCGCGTCTGCTGAAGAAGTACGGGAAGGCGACACCCGAGGCGCTGGTGGAGTCCGCGCTGTGGGAGGCCTCGCTCTTCGAGGAGCACGGCTTCCGCGACATCAAGATCTCCGTCAAGCACAACGACCCCGTGGTGATGGTCAACGCCTACCGGCAACTGGCCGCCGCCTGCGACTATCCGCTGCACCTGGGGGTGACCGAGGCCGGTCCCGCCTTCCAGGGGACCATCAAGTCCGCGGTCGCCTTCGGGGCTCTGCTGTCGGAGGGGATCGGCGACACCATCCGCGTCTCGCTCTCCGCGCCGCCCGCCGAGGAGGTCAAGGTCGGCATCCAGATCCTGGAGTCGCTGAATCTGCGGCAGCGGCGTCTCGAGATCGTCTCCTGTCCGTCCTGCGGGCGCGCCCAGGTGGACGTCTACAAGCTTGCCGACGAGGTGACGGCCGGACTCGAGGGCATGGAAGTGCCGCTTCGGGTCGCTGTCATGGGGTGTGTCGTCAATGGGCCCGGTGAAGCACGCGAGGCAGATCTGGGTGTCGCGTCGGGCAATGGGAAGGGTCAGATCTTCGTCAAGGGTGAGGTCGTCAAGACCGTACCCGAGTCGAAGATCGTCGAGACCCTCATCGAAGAGGCCATGAAGATCGCAGAAACCATGGCCGACGCGGGAGTGCCCTCGGGCCCTGTCGACGTCACCGTGAGCTGAACAGATCCGAGAGGGGGCCGAGGCGTGACGATCTTGGAGAGCATCCGGGGGCCGCACGATCTCAAGGCACTGTCAGAGTCGGAACTCGGTGAACTGGCCGGGGAGATCAGAGAGTTCCTGGTCCATGCCGTGGCCAGGACCGGCGGCCATCTGGGGCCCAATCTGGGGGTGGTCGAGCTGGCGGTCGCCCTGCACAGAGTCTTCGATTCGCCCGCCGACCGGATCCTGTGGGACACCGGGCACCAGAGCTATGTGCACAAACTGCTCACGGGGCGGCAGGACTTCTCGAAGCTCCGCTCCAAGGGCGGCCTCTCCGGCTACCCCTCGCGCGCCGAGTCCGAGCACGACGTCATCGAGAACTCCCACGCCTCCACCGTCCTCGGCTGGGCGGACGGGCTTGCCAAGGCCAACCAGGTCCTCGGCAGGGACGACCACGTCGTCGCGGTGATCGGCGACGGGGCGCTCACCGGGGGCATGGCCTGGGAGGCGCTCAACAACATCGCCGCCGCCAAGGAGCGGCCGCTGATCATCGTCGTCAACGACAACGGGCGCTCCTACGGCCCGACGATCGGGGGCCTGGCGAACCACTTCGCGACGCTCCGCACCACGGACGGTTACGAGCGGGTCCTCGCCTGGGGCAAGGACGTCCTGCAGCACACGCCGGTCATAGGGCAGCCGTTGTACGAGTCGCTGCACGGGGCGAAGAAGGGGTTCAAGGACGCCTTCGCACCCCAGGGGATGTTCGAGGACCTCGGGCTCAAGTACGTCGGGCCGATCGACGGGCACGACATCGAAGCCGTCGAGTCCGCACTGACACGTGCGAAACGGTTCCACGGGCCGGTGCTCGTGCACGTACTGACCGAGAAGGGGCGCGGATACCAGCCGGCCCTGGAGGACGAGGCCGACCGGTTCCACACGGTCGGCGTGATGGACCCGCTCACCTGCGAGCCGCTCGCACCGTCCAACGGGCCTTCCTGGACATCGGTGTTCGGGGCGGAGATCGCGGCGATCGGGGCCGAGCGGCCCGATGTCGTCGCCATCACGGCCGCGATGCTCCACCCGGTGGGGCTCACCGAGTTCGCCGAGAGGTTCCCCGACCGGGTCTGGGACGTGGGCATCGCCGAGCAGCATGCCGCGGTGTCGGCCGCGGGCCTGGCGACCGGCGGGCTGCACCCGGTGGTCGCCGTGTACGCGACCTTCCTGAACCGGGCCTTCGACCAGGTGCTGATGGATGTCGCGCTGCACAGGTGCGGGGTGACGTTCGTGCTCGACCGGGCCGGGGTCACCGGCGTCGACGGGGCCTCGCACAACGGCATGTGGGACATGTCCGTCCTGCAGGTCGTGCCGGGACTGCGGATCGCCGCCCCGCGCGACGCCGACCAGCTCCGCGCGCAGTTGCGCGAGGCGGTGGACGTCGACGACGCACCGACCGTGCTGCGCTTCCCCAAGGAGTCCGTGGGGGCGCCGATTCCGGCGATCGACACGGTCGGCGGGGTCGACGTACTGCATCGCGGCGACGATCCGCAGGTGCTGCTGGTGGCCGTCGGAGTGCTCGCGCCTGTGTGTCTGCAGGCCGCCGAGCTGCTCGAAGCGCGGGGGATCGGGTGCACTGTCGTCGATCCGCGCTGGGTCAAACCCGTCGACCCGGCGCTCGTCCCGCTCGCGGCGGCGCACACGCTGGTGGCGGTGGTAGAGGACAACAGCCGTACCAGCGGCGTCGGTTCGGCCGTCGCCCAGTCGCTGCGGGACGCCGAGGTAGACGTACCCCTGCGGACCTTCGGCATCCCCGAACAGTTCCTCGCGCACGCCAAGCGGGGAGAAGTGCTGGCCGACATCGGGCTGACGCCCGTGGAGATCGCGGGACGGATCAGCGCCGCCCTGGCCCTTAAGGAGAACTGAGAAGAATGACGGAAGTCGCGCCCAAAGGTTTCGATCTGACGGCTCTGCTGGCCGAACGCGGCGGTGAGCGCTACGAGCTGCATGCGCGGTATCTCAATCACCAGCTGCCGCGCATGCTGCACACCATCGGCTTCGACAAGGTCTACGAACGGGCCGAGGGCGCGTACTTCTGGGACGCCGAAGGCAACGACTACCTCGACATGCTCGCAGGATTCGGTGTGATGGGGATCGGCCGGCACCATCCGGTCGTACGCCAGGCCCTGCACGACGTGCTGGACGCCTCGCTCGCCGATCTGACGCGCTTCGACTGCCAGCCGCTGCCCGGTCTGCTGGCGGAGAAGTTGCTGCAGCACTCGCCGCATCTGGACCGGGTGTTCTTCGGCAACAGCGGTACGGAGGCGGTCGAGACCGCGCTGAAGTTCGCCCGGTACGCGACGGGCAGGAAGCGGATTCTGTACTGCACGCATGCCTTTCACGGGCTGACCACCGGATCGCTCTCGGTCAACGGCGAGGACGGGTTCAGGGACGGCTTCGCGCCGCTGCTGCCCGACACCGCGATCGAGATGGGTGATCTGGCCGCGCTGGAGAGGGAGTTGAAGCGCGGGGACGTCGCCGGATTCGTCGTCGAGCCGATCCAGGGCAAGGGGGTGCACGAGACCCCGCCCGGATTCCTGCGCGCGGCACAGGAGTTGCTGCACAAGCACAAGGCGCTGCTGATCGCGGACGAGGTGCAGACCGGCCTCGGGCGGACCGGGGACTTCTACGCGTACCAGCACGAGGAGGGCGTCGAGCCCGACCTGGTCTGTGTGGCCAAGGCGCTTTCGGGCGGATACGTACCGGTCGGCGCGACGCTCGGCAAGGACTGGATCTTCAAGAAGGTCTACTCCTCGATGGACCGGGTCCTGGTGCACTCCGCCAGCTTCGGGTCCAACGCGCAGGCCATGGCGGCCGGGCTCGCCGTTCTCTCGGTCATGGAGAGCGAGGAGACCGTCGCCAACGCGCGCGCCACCGGCGAGCTGCTGCGGAGCAGGCTCGCCGAGCTGATCCCGCGCTATGAGCTGCTGCACGACGTACGCGGCCGGGGGCTGATGATCGGCATCGAGTTCGGGCGTCCCGCCTCGCTGAAGCTGCGGAGCCGGTGGACCATGCTGCAGGCTGCCCGTAAGGGGCTCTTCGCGCAGATGGTCGTCGTACCGCTGCTGCAGAAGCACCGGATCCTTACCCAGGTGTCCGGCGACCACCTGGAAGTGATCAAGCTGATCCCGCCGCTGACCATCGGGGAGAAGGAGGTCGACCGCTTCGTGGAGGCCTTCACCGCCGTCATGGAGGACGCGCACGGCGGGGGCGGCCTGATGTGGGACTTCGGAAAGACCCTGGTGAAGCAGGCCGTCGCCAACCGGTGATCTTTTGCCTCAGAGGCAAGAAATTTGCCTCTGAGGTATACATCTGGCGTCATGGAGTGCATGAGCACTCCTGCCGACGAGCTCCCCGATGTGGCACCCCGGCTCCGCGAACTGCGCCGCCATGGTCGTCTCACGCTGGAGGCCGCCGCCCGCCGGGCCGGTCTGTCCGCCGCGCATCTCTCGCGGCTGGAGACCGGCGCGCGGCAGCCCTCGCTGCCGATGCTGCTCTCGCTCTCGCGTATCTACGGTACGACGGTCTCCGAACTGCTCGGCGAGGTGCCCCCGGAGCGGGACCCGATCATCCGCGGCGGAGGCGGCGGCGCCGTCGAGGCGGACGGCTGGACCTACCACCGCACCGGCGGCTCGGGGCGGGCGCTGCAGGCGCTGCGGCTGCAGGTGCCTTACGGGGCGCAGGGCGATCTCGTACGGGTCCACCCCGGCGAGGAGTGGCTGTACGTGCTCCAGGGGCGGCTGCGGCTGAGCCTCGGCGAAGCCGTGCACGAGCTGGAGTCCGGGGACAGCGCGCACTTCGATTCGCTGACCCCGCACCGGATCGCCGCCGCCACCCGCGACGGGGTCGAGCTGCTCTTCGTACACACCCTGCTGCAATCCCCTGATCTGCACTGAGAGGCCCGCACCCATGTCCATGAACGAGGAGAAGAAGTTCCCGCGCGGGCTGGTCATCCGGCTCTTCGCATACCTGGTGGCCGGTCACCTCTTCGCGGCCTTCGTCTATCTGCTCTTCACGCTCGGCGGTCAGCGGTGAGCAGCCGCTCGCGCAGGCGCTCGCGGGTCGCGTCCGTCACCTTGAGTCCTTCGGCCAGATAGCGGTCCGTGGTGCCCCAGACCTCTTCGATGGTGGCGAAGGCGCCTGCGAGGTAGTCGGCGCGCGCCTCGAACAGGGGGCTGAGCAGCGCCATGATCTCGGGGGACATCGCGTCGGGGGAGGTGCCGGTGCGCTTGATCTTGTAGCGGCGGTGCGGGTCGTTCGACTTGAGGTAGTCGGCCTCGATGGCGTCGCGCTCGACGCCGACCGCGAGGAGCGAGACGGCTATCGAGAGGCCCGCGCGGTCCTTGCCGGCCGCGCAGTGCATCAGGGCGGGGACGCTGTCGTCGGCCAGCGCGTGCAGGACGCGGCTGTGCTCGGCGGTGCGCAGCTTGATCATCTTGCGGTACGAGGCCGACATCCTGTCCGCGGCCTTGTTGTCGGCGAGGATGGAACGCAGCTGGTCGAGGTTGCCGTCGCGGACCATCGTCCAGAACTCGGCGCCGTCCGCCGGGTCGGAGAGCGGGATGTTCACATTGCGCACCCCGGGCAGCGCGACGTCCGCGCCCTCAAGGGAGTGGTCGGCGGCGTTGCGGAAATCGAAGATCGTGTGCAGGCCCAGGGTGGAGAGGAACGCGGCGTCCTCCGCGGTGGCGTGCGCGAGATGGCCGCTGCGGAAGAGCTTTCCGTACCGCACCTGCCTGCCGTCCACCGTCGGCAGCCCGCCCACGTCACGGAAGTTGCGCACTCCGGCCAGTTCGGGCTCTGTCGACGGGACCTGCGGCAGCTGCTGTGTCACGGGGGCTCCTCGGTGGTGTGGCGTCCTTGCCGATCTGACCTTGGCTTTTCGACGATACGACATGGGTTCCTGAGGCAATCGTCCCGGCTGCCTCTGACAAGGGCGTTGCCCTTCCGCTGCCGGGCCACCCATGATGTTCGCACCTGTGCGGATCTGGGGGTCTGGATGATTGAGTTCGGTGGCAACGGTCGTACCTGGGTGCTCTCCGGGGCCAAAGTCGGCTATGCGCTGCATCTGACGGAACACGACGAACTGCTGCATCTGCACTGGGGGCCGCGGATCTCCCTCGCCGATGCGGAGCAGCTGGCGGCCGAACCGCTGCCCAGGAAGTCGGGGTTCGAGTCGCCGCTCGACGGGGTCGAGGAGTATCCGGTCGAGGGCGGGCCGCGGTTCGTGCGGCCCGCGCTCTCGGTACGTACCGATCAAGTCCGCGGCACCGAGTGGCGGTTCGTCGACGCGGCGGCTGACGCGGACGAACTGCGGCTGCGGTTCGCCGATGCGGTGCACGGTCTCGGCATCACCCTGCACTACCGGGTGCGGGACGGCTTCGACGTGATCGAACGCTGGGTCACGGTGGTGCATGAGGGCGACGGATCCGCGCTGGAGCTCCTGCGGGCCGACGGTGCCACCTGGACGCTGCCGGTGCGCGACCACTGGCGCCTCAGCCAGCTGCACGGCCGGTGGGCGGCCGAGAGCCGGCTCGTACGCTCGGAGCTGACGTACGGCGAGAAGGTGCTCTCCAGCAGGCGCGGGCACACCGGGCACCAGCATCTGCCGTGGGTCGCCCTCGACGCGGAAGGGGCGACCGAGGACCACGGGCAGGTCTACGGCTGCGCGCTCGCCTGGTCAGGGTCGTGGCGCATCGCCGTATCTCAGCACCCGGACGGTGCGGTGCAGATCAACGGCGGTGCGGGCTATGACGATTCGGGTCTGGTGCGGCTCGCGGCCGGGGAGTCGTACACCTCGCCGGTCTTCGCCGGGCTGTGGAGCGACGGCGGGTTCGGCGGGGCGAGCCGGGCGTGGCATGCCTGGCAGCTGGCGCATGTGATCCCCGACGCCGGCCGGGCGCGGCCTGTTCTGTACAACTCCTGGGAGGCCACCACCTTCGACATCTCCGAGGAGCAGCAGCGGGTCCTCGCGCGGCGGGCCGCGGAGATGGGGGTGGAGCTGTTCGTCGTCGACGACGCGTGGTTCGGACAGCGGGTCAGCGACCGGGCCGGGCTCGGCGACTGGACGCCCAATCCCGACCGCTTCCCCGGCGGACTGAAGCCACTCGCGGACGAAGTGCACGCTCTGGGCATGCAGTTCGGGATCTGGGTCGAGCCGGAGATGGTCAACCCCGACAGCGATCTCTACCGGGCCCACCCGGACTGGGTGCAGCATCACCCCGGGCGGCGGCGGACCGAATTCCGCAACCAGCTGGTGCTCAACCTCGCCCGCAAGGACGTACAGGACTGTCTCTGGGAGCAGTTGGACGCGCTGCTCTCCTCCGCGCCCATCGACTATGTGAAGTGGGACTTCAACCGCTGCTTCACCGATGCCGGATGGCCCGACGAGCCCTACCCGCAGAAGCTGTGGGTCGAGCATGTGCACGGGCTCTACGCACTCCTGGACCGGCTGCGTGCCGCGCACCCGGACGTCGCCTTCGAGTCGTGCTCGGGCGGCGGCGGAAGGATCGACCTCGGGATCCTCTCCCGTACGGACCAGGTGTGGACCTCCGACAACACCGATCCGCTCGACCGCCTGGCGATCCAGGACGGCTTCAGCCAGATCCATCCGGCGAGGGTGATGGCGGCCTGGGTCACCGACAGCCCCAACACGCAGCTCAACGGGCGGATCAGTTCGCTCCGGTTCCGTTTCGTGAGCGCCATGGCAGGGGTGCTCGGCGTCGGCGGCGACCTCACCGAGTGGACCGAGGACGAGCGCGCGGAGGCGCGCGGCTGGGTGGAGCTCTACAAGAAGGTCAGGCCCGTGGTGCAGGGCGGCAAGCTCTACCGCCTGCGGGCGCCCGCGGGCGGACTGAGCGCCGTCCAGTACGTAAGGGACGACACCGTCGTGGTGCTCGCGTGGCTGCAGGCGCAGCACTACGGCGAGCAGCCACCGGCCGTACGCCTCAAGGGAATCGACCCGTCAGCGTCCTACGAATGCCTTGACACCGGGGCCGTCCACCGTGGCGCCGTGCTGCTCCATCGAGGGCTGCGGACCGGGCTGCGCGGAGACCTGGACGCGGCGGTCTTCCGGCTGCGGCGCCTCTGACGCGACCAGGCCATGAACGCTCCGCTCCGGAAGGGGTGGATGGGACACGACGGCAGTGCGGGGGTCGCTTCGGACATGGAGTCCGGGGCGGCCCCCGCACTGCCGTCTGCGGATGGGCCGCTTGTTGTACGCCGGTGCAAACAGCTGGAGCAGATCGGGGAAGAGGCCCGAATCTGGCGTATCCGCCGCCACCGGGCGCCGGGTAGCGTCGCAGCCCCACCGCTGAGGGGGAAACCCGATGAACTACCGCACCTCACTGCCGTGGCGCATCGTCACGGGTCTCGCCCAGTTCCTCGACGACCGGATCGGCTGGGACAAGCTGCCCGTCCCGCTCGGTCTCGGCACGCTCCTCGGGCTGCGGGTGAAACTGCGCCAGGAGAACCTCCACGACACGAACGCCGTCCCTTCGGTCAATGTGCCGGAGCCGGCGCCGCCCTCGGATTCGTACAAGGTCAACAGGACCTCCGACGGCAGCTACAACGACCTCGCCTCGCCCCGCATGGGCATGGCAGGCACCCGCTTCGGCCGCAACATCCCGCTCGACAAGATCCCCCCGGCCACCCCCGAGGACATCCTGTCCACGCCGAATCCCCGGGAGGTGAGCCGCGCGCTGCTCACCCGCGACGGTCTGATCGCCGCAGAGTCGGTCAACTCCCTGGTGGCCGCCTGGCTGCAGTTCATGATCCGCGACTGGTTCAGCCACGGTACGAGCCCGAGCGAGCGGCCCTGGACCGTGCCGCTCCTCGACGACGACCCGTGGCCCGAGAAGCCCATGCGGATCATGCGCACCCCTGACGACCCCACGCGCGACCCGCATGCCCCCGCGGGCACGCCCGACACCCGTATCAACACCTTCTCGCACTGGTGGGACGCCTCCCAGATCTACGGCACCGGCGAAGAGGAACAGCGCGAGATGCGCACCGGCGAGCACGGCAGGCTGCACGTCTGGGACGACGAGCGGACGCCGTTCCCTTCGGGTGCCCGACGCGACCCGTCCAGGGTTCCCGGCTTCTGGCTCGGACTGGCCCTGATGCAGGGGCTGTTCACCCGCGAGCACAACGCGGTCTGCGACCATCTGCACACCGCCTACCCGGAGTGGGACGACGAGGAGATCTTCCAGCGCGCCAGGCTGGTCACCGCCGCACTCATCGCCAAGATCCACACCGTGGAGTGGACACCGGCCGTCATCAGCCACCCGACCACCGTCGTCGCGCTGCGCGCCAACTGGTGGGGTCTGCTGGGCGAGCGGGTGCACGATCTCTTCGGCCGGATCGCCGACTCCGAGGTGGTCAGCGGCATTCCGGGCGGCGAGACCGACCACTACGGCATTCCGTACGCGCTCACCGAGGAGTTCGTCGCCGTCTACCGTATGCACCCTCTCGTACGCGACGACTGGAGCCTGCGCGCCGCCGACGACGACACCTCGCTGCGCGAGTGCTCCTTCCGCGACATCGCGGGACCCGAGGCGCTCAAGGTCCTGCAGACCATCCCCACCGCCGACCTCTTCTACAGCTTCGGCACGCTCCACCCGGGGCTGGTCACCCTGCACAACTTCCCCAAGTTCCTGCAGGAGTACGAGCGCCCCGACGGGCACCTCCAGGACCTCGCCGCCACCGACATCCTGCGCTCGCGCGAACTGGGCGTACCGCGCTACAACGCGTTCCGCAGGCTGCTGCGGCTGAAGCCCGCCGCGACCTTCGAGGACCTCACCGGAAACCCGGCCTGGGCCAAGGAGATCAAGCGGGTCTACGAGGGCGACATCGAGAAGGTCGACCTCAGCGTCGGGATGTTCGCGGAGAAACTGCCCGCCGGATTCGCCTTCAGCGACACCGCCTTCCGGATCTTCATCCTGATGGCCTCGCGCCGCCTCAACAGCGACCGGTTCTTCACCGAGTACTACACGCCCGAGGTCTACTCCAAGGCCGGCATCCAGTGGATCGACGACAACTCGATGATGACGGTGCTGCTGCGCCACCACCCCGAACTGCGCACCGCCATGGCCGGGTTGAAGAACGCCTTCGCCCCGTGGAAGACCGCCGCCGCTGCCGGCGCGAGCGGGACAGAGGAGGCGCGGCGCGATGCCAAGGGCTGATCTCGTACTGGAAGGCGGCGGCGTCAGAGGCCTCGGATCCGCGGGCGCGGTGATGCGGCTGCTGGAGGAGGGATACACCTTCCCGCGGACGGCCGGGACCTCCGTCGGCGCGATCGCGGCCGCCTTCGTCGCCGCCGGGACGGACGCGAAGCAGCTGCGTTCCGTCATGGACCGGCTCGATCTCTCCCGGATACCCGACCGGATGACACCCCGGGTGCCGCTGCTGAGCGAAGGGTTCTCGCTGCTCGGCGCGCGCGGTGCGTACAAGGGGGAGTGGATCCGCGAATGGCTGGAGGAGGAGCTCGAAGAGCTGGGCGTCTCCACCTTCGCCGACCTGCGGCGCGACGATCCGGACGCCGACGGGGCGCTGGAGGAGGACCAGAAGTACAAGCTGGTGGTGATGGCCACCGACGTCACGCACGGCAGGCTGCTCCGGTTGCCGTGGGACTACCACCGCTTCCATCTCAACCCCGATGAGCAGTCGGTCGCGGAGGCGGTGCGCTGCTCGCTGTCGATCCCGTTCTACTTCCGGCCGTGTGCGCTCACCGACGCGGTCACCAAGGAGGCGTCGGTGATCGTCGACGGCGGTGTGCTGTCGAACTTCGCGGTGGAGATCTTCGACCGCAGGGACGGCAGGGAGCCGCGCTGGCCGACCTTCGGCGTACAGATCCTGCCCGATCTGCCGGCGGGGAACGCCGAGCTGTTCCCGGCGCTCGCCGTGGTGATGTCGCCACCGCTGCAGCTCCTGCAGCAGGTGGTGGCCACCGCGCTGGTGGGCCGCGACCAGACGCACATGGAAGCCCCCGGCGTGCGGGAGCGGACGATGGCCGTCGACTGCTCGGGGGTGGGTATCACCGACTTCCGCCTCGGTGCGGCACAGCGGGAAGCGGTGGTGGAGGGAGGGGGCAAGGCCGCGGGGGCCTTCCTGCGGCGATGGGACGACGCCCATCGGTGAGGGTGTCCGGGTGATCGATGGTCCCGCCACTTATTCCGGCTTTACCCAAAACTGACCCGGTGGTTTAGATCACCCCGCGTCAACCCTTTATCCGGTCGCGTAGGTCACACAGGGCGATGCAGGATAGGTCCTTGTGGCTGACGATTCGAGATTCAAGAACAGTGACCTCATCGGTTCGTACGCGGCAATCGGGGACAGTTTCACCGAAGGTGTCGGCGATCCCGGACCCGACGGGACGTTCGTGGGCTGGGCGGACCGGCTCGCCGTGCTCCTCGACGACCGCGTACCCGAGCACACCTTCCGGTACGCGAACCTGGCGGTACGGGGCAAGCTCCTCGACCAGATCATCGAGGAGCAGGTCCCGAGGGCGAAGGACCTGGCCCCCGACCTGGTGAGCTTCAGCGCCGGCGGGAACGACATCATCCGCCCGGGCTCCGACCCGGACGACGCGGCCGAGCGGTTCGAGCGGGCCCTGGTCGATCTGCTCGGTGCGGTGCCCACCGTCATGGTGACCACCGGATTCGACACCCGCGGGGTCCCGGTGCTGCGCCACCTGCGCGGCAAGATCGCCACGTACAACGAACATGTCCGGGTCATCGCGGCACGCTACGACTGCCCGGTGCTCGACCTCTGGTCCCTCAAGACCGTCCAGGACAGGCGTGCTTGGGACGCGGACCGGCTGCACCTCTCTCCCGAGGGACACACCCGCGTCGCGCTGCGCGCCGCCCAGGTGCTCGGCCTCGACGTGCCCGCCGACCCCGACCAGCCCTGGCCGCCGGAGGCGCCGCGCGGGTCCGCAGAGGTACGGCGCGACAATCTGCACTGGGCGCGTGAGCACCTGGTGCCGTGGATCGGGCGGCGGCTGCGGGGCGAGAGTTCGGGGGACCACGTCGAGGCGAAGCGCCCGGACCTGCTGCCGCTGTGAGCAGCGGGACCGGGCGACCGGAGGTCTACGAACCGCTGCTCCAGGCCTGATCCGCGAGGAGGGCTTCCGCGCCGATCAGGGTGGTGGAGCCCGGCGCCGTACAGGCGTAGGCGCCGGAGACCGCGCCCAGGCGGGCGCACTCCAGGGGGGTGCGGCCGGCCAGCCTGCCGTACAGGAAGCCGCTGACATAGGCGTCGCCCGCTCCGTTGGAGTCCACCACGGGGGACGGCGGGAGCGTCGCCGGGATGTGCACCGGGACCGGGCCGCCGTCGCGGGTGAGGACGCGGGATCCGTCCGCGCCCGCCGTGGCGACGACGACCTCGGCGCGGCCCTCGCGGAGGATCTCGGCCATCACCGCTTCCGTACGGCTCCCCGCGCCCGCCGCACTGAAGAAGACGACGTCGGAGCGGAGCGCGAACTCCCTGTGATGGTCGGCCAGTCCGTCCCAGTCGTGCAGATCCGTGGAGCAGGGGACGCCGAGCGCCTCGATGTCGTCGTACAGATGGCGGCTGAAATCCATGATGGAGAGATGGACATGGCGGGTGCGGCGCAGCAGCGGGAGATAGTGGTCCCGGGGCATGCGCAGGTCTGCCGGGTCGCGTGCGTCGTAGAAGGACATCCGGCGGCCTGCCGCGTCGACCAGATTAACCGCGCGCCGGGTGCCCGCGGGTGAGATGAGCGGGGCGAACTCCACGCGGCCCTTGGCCAGCCGCTCGCGCACCTGGGAGCCGATCCAGTCGTCGCCGATGTAGTCGGCCAGTGCCGAGCGCAGACCGAGTGCGCGGGTGCCCAGGGCGACGTTGCCGCCGGTGTGGCCCGGCCACTCCTGGATCGGGCCGACGTGGACCGCGTCGGCGAGGGGCACGGGCAGGGCGTCGACGCGGACGACGGTGTCCACACCGCTGCCGCCGATCACCAAGACGTCGTACTCCGTGTGCTGTTGAACCACGATTCCGCCTCTCTGTTCCCGCCGTGTCCCAGTATCCCGGGTGCCCGGAGGTGATGGGATGTGGCCCGACCTCTCCTGCGGAAGGAAACATTCCAGATGTCTGTACGCACCCCTTCGCCGCGCGTCCCGGCTGCGCCGCGTGCCTCGTCGGCCGTCGCCAAGTCGCTGGCCGCAGCCGTTCTCGCCGGCGGGCTCCTGACGGCCGGCGCCACCCCCGCGGCGGCCGTCGTGTCCGTCGCGCCCGCCGCACACCCGGCGCCCGCGACCGTCACCGTGACCGGGGAGGGTGCCGCGTCGACCGCCCCCGACATGGCCGTCCTCACCACCGGGGTCGAGGTCACCGAACCGACGGCCAAGGAGGCCCTGTCCGCGCAGTCCGCGGCCTCCGCCAAGCTGCTCGCCGCACTGCGCAAGCAGGGGATCGCCGACCGCGACGTCCAGACTGAGAGCCTCTCGCTGAACGCCGTCTACCAGCAGGACACGGCGGGCGGCACGGCCAAGCTGACCGGGTATCAGGCGGGGCAGGCCTTCTCCGTGAAGATCCGTGACATCGGCAAGGTCGGCGCGGTGATCCAGGCCGTGATGGACGCGACGGGCGACGCCGGCCGGGTCAACGGGGTCGCCTTCGACGTGTCCGACCCGGATGCGCTGCAGTCGGCCGCTCGCAAGGCCGCGGCGGGCGACGCCCACGACAAGGCCGCCCAGCACGCCAAGCTCGCCGGGCGCAGGCTCGGCAGGCTGGTGTCACTGACCGAGGGGGAGAGCGGCCGGCCGCGGCCGGTGGCCATGCCGGCCGTCGCGTACGACAAGGAGAGCGTGCCGGTAGCGCCGGGCGAGATCGAGGACCGGATCCAGGTCACGGCCGTGTACGAACTGAACTGACGCGCCCGCCTCTCAGCGCGCCGGGTCTGCCAACTCCGCGCGCTTCAGGCCCAGTTCGCGGGCCAGCGCCTCGTCGGTCCACTCCAGCATGGTGGCCTTGGTGAGGGCGCCGGCGTACGACGTCATCTGGACGGCGAGTCCGTCGAGCAGCGCGGTCAGCCGCCAGGCCGCCGCTGAGGGGTCCGCGCAGGTGAACTCGCCCGCAGCGGCGCCCTCGGCGATCACCTCGGTCAGTGCGGCCTTCCACTGCTGGTCGAGCTCGCGGGTCACCGTGCGCAGGGCGGGCTCGCGCAGGGACACGGACCAGCCCTCGATCCACAGCCGCCATCCCTTGGCCTGCCCGGTCGGTGCGTACCAGCGGACGGCGGTGCGCAGCCTGCGGACCGCGCTCGTACGCCGGCCGAGGAGCTTGCGCAGATGGGCGAGATCGCCTTCGGCGGCGTAGGTGAAGGCCGCTGCCACCAGATTCTCCTTGGTGGAGTAGTGGTACAGCACGAGTGCGTTGCTGACTCCCAGGGCGGAGGCGACGTCGGCGATACGGACCGCCGCCACGCCCCGCGACTGGATCTGTTCGACGGTGGCGCGCAGCAGTTCCTCGCGCCTCTCCTCCACGCTCAACCGCACTCTGGCCATGGGGCGACCCTAGCCTTCGTCATACGTACCAACCGAACCGGTCCGCGATCACCGGCAGCCGGTCGGCGACGATCGCGTGCGCCGCCGCGCGGGGAGTGATGCCGTCCGCTTCGGCGCGCGCCAGCATCTGGTCGATCAGCGCGCGCATGGAGCGGCGCGTGTACGCGAAGGCCTCGTCCGCGTCGGCGCCGATGTCGCCGAAGAGGGTCCACCACCACCAGGCGTTCGTGCCGGAGTTGACGACCACGTCGGGCAGCACGGTGATCCCCCGCGCGGCGAGGAGCTCCTCCGCCTCCGCGAGGACCGGCATGTTCGCCGCCTCGATGATCCAACGGGCGGTGATCTGCGCCTGGTTGGCCTCGGTGACGGCGTACGAAACGGCGGCCGGCACCAGTACGTCGGCGTCCGCGGACAGCCAGGCTCCGCCGGGCAGCTCGCGGTCGGCCGCCCGCAGGACGGAGCGGTCCACGACTCCGTAGGCGTCGCGCGCCGAGAGGAGCGCCTCGACGTCGAGGCCTTCCTGGTTGGCGATCGTGCCCTTCACATCGGCCACGGCGACGATGCTCAGCCCAGCGCGTGCGAGGAAGCGGGCGGTCGCCCCGCCCATCGTGCCGAGACCCTGCACCGATACCCGGGTGCCCTCGTACGCGACGCCCGCCCGGTCCAGCGCGGCCAGCACCGACTCGGCGACACCGCAGCCGCCCACCAGCGCGTCGAGTCCGATGCCGTCCACCTCGACGGCGAACGCGTCGGCGAGGCGCGTGCGGGCCGCCGCCTCGTCGTCGAGGAGCGGATACACGGCCTGGATCGACGAGATGAGCCCGGCCTCCTCGGCCGCCCTGTCCACGATGTCCTGGGTCAGCCCCAGGTCCTCGCCGGTGGTCCAGAATCGCTCGATGTACGGGCGCACGGCGCGGAGGTAGCGGACCAGGATGCCGTACGCCGCAGGGTCCTGCGGGTCGCAGTCGATGCCGCCCTTCGCGCCGCCGAGGGGGATGTAGCGGCCCTGCGGGTTGTAGTGCAGGGCCTCCTTCATGGTCATCCCGCGCGCGAGGCCCGCGACCTCCTCCAAGGTGCAGCCGGGTCGCATCCGCAGGCCGCCGCTGGAGACACCGCGCACCAGGCGGTCGACGACCAAGTGGCCCTGGCGGCCGGTGACATGGTCGGTCCAGGTCAGCGAGATGAGGGGGGCGGTGGTCATGCGGCGGGCTCCTCGGGAACGGTGATCAGGGTGGGGCCTGTGGTGTTCAGGGCGCGCCCGAGGATCGCGCGGCGAGCTCGCCGGGGGACCCCGAACGCCTGGGTCACGCCGTGTGCGGAGAGCGCTCGTGCGACGGCTTCTCCGCCGGTCAGTGGCTCTGTCATCGCCGGCTCCGGGCGATGGTGAGGCCCATGGCGGGGAGATCGGGCATGGTGCCTCCAGGTGTGTGGGGGGTGGAACAACTGAACCGTCGGTCAGTATCCGAAGATCGTCAGGGCCTTGTCAATGCGACTGTTTACTGAACAGTCGGTCAGTAACTGATGGCGTTCCTTAACCGGGGCGTTCCTCCGTTGTCGTACCGGCCGCACATAATGGAGACGACATCGAACACCAGGAGGTCACGTGTCCGGCTCCCGATCCCTTCGATCCGGCCTCGGCGCACTGCGGCCGGACGCCTTCGGCGTGGACCCGGCAGGGGCGCGGATGGAGAGGATCCGCCGCTCTCCGAACTTTGCGGACGGCGTCTTCCAGAACCCGCTGGGCGCACGCACCAGGCCCACGGGTTCGATGCTGGAGTTCGCGAAGGTCTACTTCCGCAAGGAGGAGCGGGTTCTCAGATCCCCCTCCGGCACCATCCCCGTACACCCCACGACCTTCGCCGACCTGGCCAGGGAACCGGCTTCCGGGCTGCGGCTCACCTGGATGGGGCATTCGAGCGTGCTGGCCGAGATCGACGGGCGCCGGGTCCTTTTCGACCCGGTCTGGGGCGACCGCTGCTCACCCTTTGCCTTCGCAGGGCCCAAGCGGCTGCACCCCGTTCCGCTGCCGCTGGCGGCGATCGGCTCCGTCGACGTCGTGGTGATCTCCCATGATCACTACGACCACCTCGACCTGCCCACCATCAAGGCCCTCGCCGGCACGGACACCGTCTTCGCCGTCCCGCTCGGCGTCGGCGCCCACCTGGAACACTGGGGCGTCTCCCCGGACCGGCTGCACGAGCTGGACTGGAACGAGACCACGAAGATCAACGGCATCAGTCTCACCGCGACCCCTGCCCGGCACTTCTGCGGGCGCGGACTGCGCAACCAGCAGCACACGCTCTGGGCGTCCTGGGCCGTCGCGGGTCCCGAGCACCGGATCTACCACAGCGGTGACACCGGGTATTTCCCCGGATTCAAGGACATCGGCGCAGGGCACGGCCCCTTCGACGCGACGATGATCCAGATCGGTGCGTACAGCGAGTACTGGCCGGACATCCACATGACCCCGGCCGAAGGCATGCAGGCCCACCTCGACCTCCAGGGCGGCCGGCCGCACGGCGTCATGATGCCCATCCACTGGGGCACCTTCAACCTCGCACCGCACGCCTGGACCGACCCCGCCGAATGGGGCATGGACGCGGCGGAAGAAGCGGGCCAGGCGTTCGCCACCCCCAAGCCGGGTGAGCCGTTCGAACCCGCGGGGGACCTCCCGACCGATCCGTGGTGGCGGCCGGTGGCCGGACCTATCGCACGCCCGTGGCGACGTACGAAGCCGGTCGTGAGCGCGTCCGTGCCCGTACCGGCCGCGCTCGATCTGTCCGGCGAGCGCTGAGGAGCCGAAGCGCAGCGTTCAGCGTGGAGGCTTCTTCCCGGCCGGCCGGAAGCCGTGGAAGGCGAAGAGTCCGGCCGCCACCACGAGGGCACCGAGCAGGTGGAGCGCCGACTGGATTCCGTCGGCCAGGCCGGCGGCGCGGCCCGGGCCCGTGCCGTGCGCCCTGCTGGAGGCCAGGGGCACCAGGACCGCCACCCCGAGGGCGACACCGAGCTGGAACGACGTCTGGCGCACACCGGCGGCGAGCCCCTGCTCATGAGGGGCGACACCCGAGGTCGCGGCCAGGGTGGAGGTGATGGTGGTCGCCATGAACGCCATCCCCATGGGGAGCAGTGCCATGGCGAAGAGCGCGATGTGCGGTGCGGCGGAGACCTGCGAGGCCATCAGCGAGATGAACAGGCCGGAGAGCACCGTCGCGGCGGTGATGGAGCCGCGCAGACCGATGCGGTGGATCAGCCTGCCGATCACGAGGCCGAATGCGATGTTCAGGATGCCGACCGGCGCGACGATGAACCCGGCTTTCAACGGGGAGTAATCGAGCACCTGTTGGAGAAACATGGTCGCCAGCAGATAGGCGGCCCCGGAACTCGCCCCGGAGAACACCGATACGAGGTTCGCCGCGCGCAGCGGCCGGGAGCGGAAGAGTTCCAGGCGGACCAGCGGCTCCGGGTGCCGGGTCTCGTAGCGGAGGAAGCCGGTGAGCAGCGCGGCACCGGCCGACAGGGGAAGGAGAAACGCGGCCGAGGACCATCCTGATGCCACGCCCTGCGCGGGGGCGGCGACGATCAGGGAGACCCCGGCGGTGATGAGGACGGCGCCGACCACGTCGATGCGATGAGGCTGCCGGGCGGCGCGGACCATGTATTTCGGCGTGAGCAGTGCCACCAGGAGGCCGACCGGCACGGTCACGAAGAACACGCTCTGCCAGCCCCACGTACGCACCAGGATTCCGCTGAGAACCAGGCCGCCGACGAATCCCAGGACCGTCGCGATGCCGAACCTGCTCATCGCCTTCACCCGCTCTGGCCCCTCGGGCACGGAGGTGGTCAGCAGTGCCAGGGCCGTCGGCGCGATCAGCGCGGCCGAGAGGCCCTGGAGGGCCCGACCGGCGATCAGCGTCATCGCGTTCTGCGCGAGGCCGCACATCAGTGAGGTCGCGGCGAAGCCGACCATGCCGATCGCGAAGACGCGGCGCCTGCCCAGCAGATCGCCGATCCGTCCGCAGAGGATGAGTGCACCGCCGAAGGCCACGTTGTAGGCGGTGACGACGCTCTGCACCCCGGCCTGGGAGAAGCCGAGTCGCCGCTGGATGTCCGGGACGGCGACGGTCACGATGGAGGCGTCGAGCATGACCATGAACTGGGCGCCGAGCATCAGCGCGAGTCCGATCCCCGCCCCGGCGTTGCCCGCCACGGCCGCCGGTGCGTCCGCGCGGGCCGGAGGCTGCACGCGCATGAGGAGTCCCCTTCCGTCGCCTGCTGTTCCGGGCCGGTCACCTCACTGTGCTTCGCCGTCACGAAGGGCGCTGGCGGGAATCGGACACAGCGCTCGGCGGCATATCGCGCGGTTGCCCAGGTTTCGGGCGCGCGTGCGAACTCTCATAGCAGAGCGGGATGGTGAGCGTACAAGTTTGTCAACTGGGCATCGAGCGTGACTGCTTGACGACTACTGTGTGTGGCTGCTGATCAACGCGCGGCCACATCGACCCTGTTGGGCCCGCGTTGATGAGTCATGGGTTCCCACGTACCGAGGACGCTGATGTCTCATCTTCGCGCACCCGCCGCGCGGACGGACCGCCCCGAAGGCGGCCGGCACGGCCGGCCGGGCACCCGTCCCGCGTCCGCCCCTGGGCGGAACGCGCCTTCGCCCGGCCGCGACGGCCGGCTCCGGTCCGCACCCCCAGGTCTCGAGGCCCGCATACGGCCCCAGTTCCTGCGTACCGCGATACTGCCCACCGTGGTCGCCGCGCTGAGCGGTGCGGCGGCAGTCGTCTACACGATCCACGCGGGACATGTGCATCCCTCCTCCGCGCTGCGCGGAGCACTCACCGGCTTCGCGGTGCTCGCCGTCGCGGCCATCGCATCCGCCGCGCTCGGCGCCGACCGCATCGCCCGGTCCGTGCTGAGCCGCTGCAACGCGCTGCGCCGTACCAGCGCACGCTCCCAGGCCGATCTGCGGGCGGTCGTCGACCAGTTGAGACGCGGCGAAGGGCCGCCGGTACGGCGCGCCCAGCCGCCGAACACCACGCACGGTGACGCCTTCGACCTGCTCTCCCAGGAGCTGGGGCGGGCACACGAGGTCGCCGTCGCATCGGTGGTCCAGGCCGCGCAGCTCTCCAGCAGCGCGGGGGACGAACAGAAAGTCGAGGTCTTCGTCAATCTCGCCCGCCGGCTGCAATCGCTCGTGCACCGCGAGATCCAGCTGCTCGACGAGCTGGAGAACCAGGTCGAGGACCCGGAGCTGCTCAAGGGGCTCTTCCACGTCGACCATCTGGCGACCCGCATCCGCAGGCACGCCGAGAACCTGGCCGTCCTCGGCGGAGCCATCTCGCGGCGCCAGTGGTCCAACCCGGTCTCGATGACCGAGGTGCTCCGCTCCGCGATCGCCGAGGTCGAGCAGTACCCGCGCGTGAAACTGGTGCCGCCGATCGACGGCACCCTGCGCGGTCATGCCGTCGCCGACGTCATCCACCTGCTGGCCGAACTGGTCGAGAACGCCACGGTGTTCTCCGCGCCGCACACCCAGGTGCTGCTGCGCGCCCAGCACGTCACCTCCGGACTCGCCGTCGAGGTGGAGGACCGGGGCCTGGGCATGTCCGTCACCGAGACCAACAAGATGAACGCGCTGCTGGCCGACCCCGACCAGGTCAACGTCGGGCATCTGCTGCGGGACGGGCGGATCGGCCTGTACGTCGTCTCCGCGCTGGCCCGCAGGCACGGCATCTCGGTCCGGCTGCAGACCAACATCTACGGCGGGGTGCAGGCGGTGCTGATCCTGCCCGCGGGGCTGCTCGGCACCGATCAGGAGGGGCTGCCGCAGGCGGCGGGGGCGGGTGTCCCGCCACCCGCGCCCGCACCGGCATTCGTTCCCGTACCGGCGCCTGCTCCTGTGCCGTTCGTTCCGGCACAGTCCGCGCCTCCGCAGCCCGCACAGCTGCCCGAACCGGTCGCCGTCCACACGGCACTTCCCGTACGCGACACCCAGGGCGAGCGCCCCAATCCGGCCGCCGCACTCCCGGGAGTGCACCACGGACCGCGTCCGGACCACGACACCACCGAGACGGTCGCGGCCGCGCCGCACCTTCCGGCCGGAAGCCGCCCCCTGCTGCCGCGTCGCCGCAGCCAGGAGAACCTCGTTCCGCAGCTCAAGGAGGCGCCCGTCCCGCGCCGGGACGACGAGCACCCCGAGGCGCACGACCCGGGGCTGATGGCGGCCTTCCAGCGGGGCATCTCACTGGCCGAGGCGGAGCCCGTGGCGCAGCCGGTACAGCCGCTCGACAACGACACCTTCAAGGAGTAAATGACCATGGCGAGTGATGTGCCGACCGGCCAAGTGTCCGACCTCGACTGGCTGTTGAGCGGACTGGTCCAGCGCGTCCCGTTCACCCGCAGCGCCGTCCTGCTCTCCGCGGACGGACTGGTGAAGTCCGTCCACGGGCTGGACGCCGACAGTGCCGACCACATGGCCGCCCTGGCCTCCGGCCTGTACGCGCTGGGCCGCAGCGCGGGGATGCGCTTCGGCGACGGCGGCGACGTACGCCAGGTGGTGGTGGAGCTCGACTCGACCCTGCTCTTCGTCTCGACCGCGGGCTCGGGCACCTGTCTGGCCGTACTGTCCGGCCGCGAGGCGGATGCCGCGGTCCTCGGATACGAGATGGCGATGCTGGTCAAGAGCGTACGGCCGTACCTCGTGACGCAGGCCCGCAGGCCGGCCGAGGCGTCCAGCGCCACGGGGCGCTGACGGTGCCGCTACCGCAGGAGGGGCCGTGGCTCGACGACGCGGCGGGCCGGCTGATCCGTCCGTACGCCGTCAGCAACGGCCGTACCCGGCCCACCGCCGCGCTCGACCTGCTGACCCTGGTCAGGGCCACCGGGACGCCGCCCCCTTCCCATCTCGGGCTCGAACACACCCAGGCGCTGGGACTGTGCGGGCTGCAGTCCACCTCCGTGGCGGAGATCGCGGCCCATCTGCGACTGCCCGCCGTGGTCACCAAAGTGCTCCTCTCCGACCTGATGGAATGCGGCGCGGTCGCCACCCGCGCCCCGCGATTCGACGAAGAACCCACCGACCTTTCTTTGCTGGAGGCAGTGCTCGATGGCCTACGACGACGGCTCTGATCTCTTCCCCACCGCGCTGAAGATCCTGGTCGCGGGCGGCTTCGGGGTCGGCAAGACGACCTTTGTGGGAGCGGTCAGCGAGATCTCGCCGCTCAGTACGGAGGAGATGCTCACCGAGGCCGGTGAGGGGACCGACGACCTGGACGGTGTCGAGTCCAAGACCACGACGACGGTGGCCATGGACTTCGGACGCATCACGCTCAGCCCCGAGCACGTGCTGTACCTCTTCGGCACACCCGGCCAGGAACGCTTCTGGTTCATGTGGGACGAACTGTCCGCAGGTGCGCTCGGCGCTGTGGTCCTCGCCGACACCAGACGGCTGATCGACTGCTTTTCCGCGATCGACTTCTTCGAACAGCGCGGCCTCGGATTCGTCATCGCCGTCAACGAGTTCGACGGCGCCTACCGCTACGAACCCGAGGAGGTGCGGGCCGCGCTCGACCTCAAACCGGAGGTGCCCGTCCTGCTCTGCGACGCCCGGATCGCCAGTTCCGGCATCAGAGCCCTGGTGACGCTCGTACAGCATCTGCTCACCGCCACTCCGGCCACGGACGACCAGGGAGCACTCTCGTGACGTACAACCCGACCGACCGCCTGTTGGTGACCCCCGTCGACCGGGAGGCCCCGGACCGGGTGCGGCGGCTGCGCCAACTGGGCATAGGGGAGCGTCCGGACGCAGGATTCGACGACTTCGCGCGGCGGCTGGCGGAGGCCACGTCGGCGCCGTACGGGATGGTCAACTTCATTGACGAGAACCGGCAGTTCTTCGCCGGACTGCACACCCCGGACGGCTCCCATGTGGGCACCGACCTGACCACGGTGGCCGCCGCGGGGGTCATCGGCCGGATCCTCGCCCGCGACCACGGCTACTGCCCGCATGTGGTCGCACGACGCAAGGCGCTGGTCCTGGACGACGTCTGCGACTACCCGCGGTTCGCGGGCAATCCGGTGGTCGACGAGATCGGCATCCGCTCCTACATGGGGGCGCCGCTGATCGACCGCACACAGATCGTGATCGGCACGGTGTGCGTGGCGGACACCGAGCCCCGGGCGTGGGGCCGTGAGGGGCTCGAGACCATCAAGTCCATGGCGGCGGAACTGGTCGAGCAGATCCACCGCCGGGAGGAAGGCCTCTACTGAGGTTGCTGCCGGCCCCCGGGATCAGACGCTCACCTCGGTGCCGTCCGGGAACTCCAGCCGGACCCGCTCGCCGTCCACCTCCACGGTGATCGACTCGCGCAACGACTGCGGGTGGACGGTGTCGCGGGAGAGCGCGATCAGGGAGACGTGCACGCTCCGGCCGCCGGGGAGCCGCTCGCTTCGCGCGTACGGCGTCGCGGACTGCGGGCCGTACGCGTTGGCCTGTACGTCCCTGGCGACCGAGGTCTCCTGCCAGCCGTACAGCGCCACGATCGCGCTGGTCAGGCCGTCGGGTGTACGGGCAAGAGCCCAGCCGGGGCCGGATTCGGCGGCGGGGCGGTCGGCGGACGCCACCGCGTAACCGCCTTCGCGCACGGTCGCGCCCTCCTGCGCATCGACGCGGTGCACCCGGATCTCCCACGGTCCGTGCAGCACGCTCGTGGTCTCGACCCGGCACCCCGCCGCTTCGTCCTCGTACCACGACGACGCGGTACGGCCCTGGCAGGCGACCGGGTGGATACGGCGGCGGCGCGAGGGGGTCCCGTCGGCGGAGAGGACCGCGAGATGACTGTCGACCGTACGGGCGAAGGCGTGCGGGGCCGCGTCGGGTGCGGTCGCCGAGGAGTAGCCGAGTTTCGCGTAGTGCGGGTCGTCGTGGGCTTCGCCCTCGGGCGGGTTGTGATCGCTGCCGTGGTTGATCAGGCGCACGATGCCGTCGTCGCGCGTCCCGTGCAGCAGCCAGCCGGGGGCGGGCAGGGCCGTGTACCGGTCGGACTCCTCGATGGGCAGGGCCTGTTCGCGTGCGGTCCAGGTGGGGTGGTCGGCGGGCAGCAGCAGTCCGAGGAATCCCTTGGACGCCCAGTAGGGCGAGGCGGGTCCCGAGTACGGCTGGGTGGCGGGCAGGAAGGTGTCGTACCAGCCGAGGGTGAGCAGCCCGCGCTCGTCGGGGACTCCGCGCTCGGCGAAATGGCGCATGGTGCCCGAGGCGAGGCGGCGGGTGCGGCCCGGGGGGAGCGGGGTGCAGTCGGCGAGGGCGCCCATCCAGACGGGGGCGAGGGTCGCGTAGCGGTAGGTGAGCGAACGGCCCTGGTGGACGGGGGAGCCGTCGGTTCCGAAGAAGTGCTGGTAGCCGTCGAGGAATTGGCCGAGGCGGTCGCGGTAGACCTTGGTGCGGCCGGTCTCGGGGTCCTCGCCCGCGATGCGCGACCAGAGCAGCGGATAGAGGTGGAGCGCCCAGCCGACGTAGTAGTCGAAATTGCGGCCGTCGCCGTCGGTGTACCAGCCGTCCCCCACGTACCAGTCCTCGATGCGGTCCAGGCCGCCGTCGATGTCCGACTGGCTGAAGGGCGCGCCCACGGAGGCGAGGAACTGCTCCGAAACGACCTGGAAGAGCCGCCAGTTGTTGTCCCAGGTGCGGTTTCCGACGAACCCGGAGAACCAGTCGACGACCCGCTCCTGGACCTTGGTGTCCAGCTTGTCCCAGATCCAGGGGCGGGTCTCGTGCAGACCGACGGCGATGGATGCCGCCTCCACCATCTGCTGTGAACACTCGGTGAGCCGGGGCCAGGCCTCACGGGAGGCCGGGTCCGTGCCCGTTGTCAGACCCTGGGCGTAGCGTTCGATCAACAGCGGGTCCACCTCGCCGTGGGCCCCCGCTATGCGGAAGGCGGCGAGCAGGAATGACCGTGCGTACCCTTCGAGACCGTCCGACACCACCCCCGACCAACTGCCGCGCCCGGGCAGCCGGTACTGCGCGAAGCCCGGCGTCGCGTACGGCACGAGCGCGTCCAGCAGATGGTCGGCGAGGGCCTCCCAGTGCGCGCGGGTCCAGCCGGTGCGTGAAGAGAGCAGCCGGTCGGTCGGGGGGAGATGCAGGAAGGGCGGCGTCATCCGGGTCATGCTCCTGAGCTTATGAATCGAAGAGAGTGCTGGGGTCGGTGGGAGGGGTGGGCAGGGCGAGGGCAGCCAGGGCTGCCTTGCCGTCGGCGTCGATCGGGTACGCCCACCGGTCGACGAAGAAGCCGGTGAGGTCGTGGCCGGTGACGCGGCTCAGGTAGGTGGCGAAGTTCGTCCAGCGCAGCGCGTCCTGGGTCTGCCAGTCGGACTGGGGGTTCTCCTCGCGGATCAGCCGGTGCAGCTTCGGCCAGATACCGGTGCCGAAGGCCAGTTCCAGCTGGCGCAGCGAGACGAGCTTCTCGTACGCGCCGAAGGAGGTGTTGAAGGCGAGCCCCTCGGTGCCGAGTTTGGGCAGCGCGCTCTGGAACCAGTTCAGCCCGGTCGTGGCGTCGACCGTGAGCAGATTCGATCTCTGGCCGAAGACGCGCTGGGCGGCGAGCGAGTAGATGTTGACGGAGACCTCGGTGAGTCCCGAAGGGCGGTAGGCGAACTGCTGATGTAGGTGCCCGAGTTCGTGGTAGAAACCCCAGCCTCGGTTCCGCACGCCGTCGACCGTGATCAGGCGGTCGAGGTAGGCGACGGGGAAGGCGTTGAAGTAGTGCGTGGCGTAGGCGCCGACGCCGGCGGGGACCTTGGACACCTCGACGAACTGGTACTTGCCGGCCTTGCGCCGGTGCAGCGGGGCGGAGTCGTCGAGTCCGCTCACCGCGGCGTGCGAGGCGATCAGGTTCTCGACCAGCGTCATCAGCGTGGTGTGGTCCTCGTTCCGATGAGCGAGGAAGTCGGCACGCGTGACGGTGACAATGGCGTGCGGGGAGGTCAGTTCGACCCAGGCCGATCCGGTGAGGGTGTCCAGCTGGGTCTGGAACCCTGATTCGCTGCTCTCCCCGAGGACGAAGGTCGGCATCTGTACGGTGCCTGCGGTGAAGGTGACCTGGGCGCGCTCGCCGTTGCCCGGCAGCCGCAGATAGACCGGCCCGCCGTAGGTGTCGGTGACCGTGTTGGTGCCCTGGGCCAGGGTGAAGGCGCGAGGGACCCGCTGGGCGGTGACCTCGTGGTAGTTGTCGTACGTGCCGATGTGCAGGGTCGGCAGGACGCCGTCGTACGCCGTGACCTTGACGGTGACCGGCGTCCCGGGCGGGGCGTACTGGCCTGTCGTGATGAAGTCGCTGCCCCGGTAGGTGGTCGCGAGGCGGAGCCGCTCGGTCTCGGCGGCGGGAAATGCGCCGGCGGTGACCGCGGTCGCGCGGGAACGCGCCGACGCGCTCCCCGAACCGAGCAGCGTGGCGGCGCCCGCCCCGGCGAGCGAGGCGAGTGCGGTGCGACGGTTGACAGGGTGTGACATGCGCATACGAATGCTCCCTGGTCTGGTGGAGAACGTCAGTCGGAGAGGGTGCTGGGGTCGACGGGCGGGGCGGGCAGCTTCAGCGCTGCGATCTCGGCGAGCCCGGTGGCATCGATCGGGAACGCCCACTTGGTGACGAAGAAGTCGGTGAGGTCGAAGCCCGAGACGCGGCTCGCGTAGGTGGAGAGCGCCCGGTACTGCCTGGCCTCGACGGCCGGCGGGTGGTCGTAGTCCTCGACGGGCTCGTCGTGCTGGTGCTCGGCGCGGACCAGCTGGTGCAGGCGCGGCCAGAAGTCCTCGCCGAAGGCGAGTTCGAGCTGACGCATCGGGACGAGCTGTTCGTACGCCCCGAAGGACGTCGTGTAGGCGAGGCCCGGGGTGCCCAGCTTGGGGGCCGCGGACTGGAACCAGTTGAGGCCGGTGGTCGCGTTCCTGGTCAGCAGGTTCGAGGGCTGGCCGAGGGTGCGCTGGGCGGCGAGCGAGTAGATGTTGACGGTGACCTCGGTGAGGGTGCCGGCCTGGTAGGCGGCCTGCTGGTTGAGGTGACCGAGCTCGTGGTACAGACCCCAGCCGCGGGTCGTCAGCCCCTGGACGGTGCAGAGCCGGTCCATGTACGCGCGGGGGAACCCGTTGAAGCCGTGCCAGGCGTAGGCGCCGACCCCCTTGGGGACCACGCTGACCTCGTTGAAGTGGTAGCGCCCGGCCTTGGGGCGGTCCAGGCGGGTCCTGCCGTCGAGGCCGCTGACCCGGTCGTGCGAGCCGATGACCGTGTCGAACAGGCGCATCAGCGCGGTGTGGTCCTCGCCGCGGTAGAGCAGCGCGCCCTCGCGGGTGAGGGTGAGGATCGCCCGCTCGGTGGTCAGCTCCACCCAGGGCACGTCGGTGATCGTGTCCAGCTGGGTCTGGAACTCGGCCTCGGTGGTGCGTCCGAGATCGAAGACGGCCATCGGGGCGGTGCCCGCCACGTACCGGACCGAGGCGTGCCGACCGTGGCCCGCGAAGCTCAGGTAGAGCGGTCCGCCGTAGACGTCGGTGACGGTGTTGCGGCCGGGACGCAGGGGGAAGACGCGCGGGGTCTTGAGCGCGACGTCGGTGTTGTAGTCGTCGAAGGTGCCGATGTGCAGTACCGGCAGGACGCCGTGTGCGGCCCGGACGTCCACGGTGACCGCGGCACCGGGCGCGGCGTATCGGCCGGTGGGGATGAACTCGCTTGCGCGCAGCGAGCGGTCGAGGCGCAGCCGCTCGGTCTCCGCGCCGGGGAAGGCCGTGATCAGCTGGGTGTCGCCCCGGCCGTGGGCGGAGGCGGGAGCGGCACCGATCAGGGCGGCGGCTCCCGCACCCGCCAGCGCGGCGAGTGCGGTGCGCCGGCTGAAGGCGGTGGTGGAGGGCGTGTTCACAGAGCGCATCCGTAACTCCCGGAGACAAAGGGCGATGGAGAGGCGTAAGGGATGCGCGCCAGCATGTAAGCGGTTGCTATCGGACCGCAAGGGGGTCCGGGAAGTTACTGTCTTTTACTATGGCCGGTACGGGTTGAGCGGGCAGTAATCGCTCACACCCGACGCGCGCGCTTGGCCGGAGGGGCCACCGAATCGCGTACGACGATGTGCGTGCCGAGCCGCACCGCGCCCGTGCTCTGCTCGCGCCAGTCGTCGTCGTCCCCGCCCGAAACGGCCAGCCGCACGGCCTGGCGCCCCATCTCCTCCAGCGGAATGTGCACGGTCGTCAGCCGGGGCCGCAGCTCCTGGGCGACCGGGATGTCGTCGTACCCGACCAGGGACATGTCCTGCGGCACCCGCAGTCCGGCCTCCTCCAGGGCCTGGGACGCGCCGGCCGCGACGATGTCGTTGGCCGCGAAGACGGCCGTGAACTCGGGCCCGTCCTTGAGGAGTTCGGTCATGCGCCGCCAGCCGAAGGCGCGGCTGAAGGTGCCGAGCTGCTCCAGGGCGGGGTCGTGCGCGATACCGCGCAGCTCCAGTGCGCGCCGGTGCCCGGCGAGCCGGTCCCGGGTGGTGGAGAGTCCGGGCGGGCCGCCGAGGAACAGGATCCGCTCGTGGCCCTGGGTCAGCAGGTGGTCGGTGAGGGCGAAGGCGCCGCCCTCGTTGTCGTACTCGACGGACGCGCTCAGCGACTCCTCGCCGAGCGGGGGCCGGCCGCACAGCACCAGCTTCGATCCACCGGCCTCCAACTCCCGGGCCCGCCTGGCGAGTTCGGCCGTGTACGTACGGTCGGCGACGCTGCCGCCGACCACGATCACCGCATCCGCCCGCCGCTCGTGCATCAGCTCGATGAAGGCCAGCTCGCGCTGCGGGTCGCCCTGGGTGCAGCAGACCAGGCAGAGCCGGTTGCCCAGCGCCGCCTCCCGCTCCACGCCGCGCGCGATGTAGGCGTAGAAGGGGTCGATGACCTCGTTGACGATGATCCCGACGGTGCGGCCCGAGACCCCGGCCAGAGCGCGGGCGTGCGCGTTGACCACGTAACCCAGCTCGCGCATCGCCTCCTCGACCCGCTCACGGGTCGCGGTGGCGACCGGATAGTTGCGGTTGAGCACGCGCGAGACGGTGGCCGTCGAGACCTCCGCGAGCCGTGCCACGTCCGTGACGGTCGCACGGCGCTGGCCGTCCGTGGCCGAGCTCTGGCGGCGCATCCGGCCCACCCCCTGGTTCTGGCTGTGTGGTGACGCCGAGTTTATGGCCTGTGCGCTGGTGTCGTTCATGCGATGTGGTCCAGGTCGGCGAGGTGGACGGGGTGGTGGAAGGGCAGCCCGCGGGCGTACCGGCTCAGCTCGTCCACGGCGAGCGCGCCGAGCCGCCCGACCTCATTGCCCTGGGCCCCGGCCATATGGGGGGTGATGAAGACATTGGGCAGCTCCCACAGTGGATGCCCGTGCGGTAGCGGCTCCGGATCCGTCACATCGAGTACGGCGTCGATCCGGCCGCTGACCAGGTGTTCCGTCAGCGCCTCCGTGTCCACGAGCCGCCCCCGCGCGGTGTTGACCAGCAGAGTGCCGGGGCGCATCAGACCGATCGTCCGCGCGTCGAGGAGGTGCCGGGTCGCCGCGGTCTCGGGTGCGTGCACGCTCACCACGTCGCTGGTGGCGACCAGGGTGTCGAGATCGACGAGCTCCACGCCGAGCAGTTCGGCCTCGGAGGCGCTCACATACGGGTCGTGGAGCAGTACCTCGGCGTCGATCACCCGCAGCAGATCGATGACCCGGCGTCCGATCCGCGAGGCGCCGATCACGCCGACGGTCAGCCCGTGGGTGCCCAGCCAGTGCTGGCGGTCGAGGTCGGCCGCGGTGCGGTGGGTGCGCCGGGTGCGGAAGAGCTGGGACAGCGGGAAGGCCCGCTTGGCACCCATGATGATCGCCGCGAGCGTGAACTCGGCGACGGGCACGGCGTTGGCCTCCGCCGCCGAGGAGACGGCCACACCGCGTTCGTACGCCTCGGTGGCCAGGAAGGTCTTGACGGTGCCGGCCGCGTGGATGACCGCGCGCAGCCGGGGCGCCCGGTGCAGCAGCTCCGCGTCGATGGGCGGGCAGCCCCAGCCGGTGAGGAGCACTTCGGCCCGGGCGAGTGCCTCGGCCGCCTCGGGGGAGTGGAACTCGCTGATGACATAAGGCGGTTGGAGATCGGCCGATTCCTCGAGCCGTACCCGTACCGGCGGCGGAAAGACGTCGTCGAGCAGAGCCGGTGTCATGGCCAGTACGGTGCGCGGCCGCCGCGGGGGCGACTCTGCGGATTCCGTACCGGTCGCGACCGGCGCCTCGTCGGTGGTGCGCACCCTGCCTCCGGACAGTAAACGCGTTCTATGGATGGCCCGCACGCTAGGGAGCCCAATGGGCGGACGTCAAGCGATGCTGCCTCTCATCTGCCCGCTTTTAGAGGCTATTTGATGATCTGGCGGACAGAACACGGCCATAGAAACATCGCGTAACGCAGACGTTCCCTCCGATCTCTTGACGCTGGGGTTAACCGCTTACTACGTTGCGGCGGCAGAAGGACCACCATGCGCCACCCAGCCGAACAGGACAGCACCATGGCTGAAACAGCACCACCGCTGCCGCTCGAAAAGCGGCGCAAGCAGACCAAAGCGCCCGATCCGCCCGTCGTCGTCCAGCGCAAGCTGAGCCTCTGGCAGCGGATCAAGCGCGACAAAGTCATGCTGCTGCTCGTCCTGCCGGGCTTCCTGTACTTCGTGGTCTTCCACTACGTACCGCTGATCGGCTACATGGTGGCCTTCCAGGACTACCAGCCCTATCTCGGCTACATGCACAGCACCTGGACCGGCTTCGCCAACTTCACCGCCGCCTTCGCCGACCCGGACTTCTGGTCGGCGACCGGCAACACCCTGAAGATCGCGCTCGTCCAGCTGGTGATGTTCTTCCCCGTACCGATCGCCCTCGCGCTGCTGCTCAACAGCATCGTCAGCGACAAGCTGCGCCGCTTCGTACAGAGTGTGGTGTACCTGCCGCACTTCATCGGCTGGGTCATCATCGTCTCGATCTTCCAGCAGATCCTCGGCGGCGCAGGCGTGGTGCCCGATCTCCTGGACTCCATCGGTCTTCCCCGCTACGACATGATGACCGACCCCAACGCCTTCCCCTGGCTGCTGGCACTCCAGGTCATGTGGAAGGACGCCGGCTGGGGCACCATCATCGTGCTCGCCGCACTGATCTCCATCGACCGTGGCCTGTACGAGGCCGCGGCCATGGACGGCGCGGGACCCTGGCGCCGCCTGTGGCACGTCACACTGCCCGGTCTCGCCCCGGTCCTGGTGCTGCTGCTGATCCTCAACCTCGGCAACATCCTCACCGTCGGCTTCGAACAGATCCTGCTCCAGCGCGACGCCGTCGGCGCCGGGTCCGGCGAAGTCCTGGACACCTACGTCTACTTCCACGGCATCAGGGACAACCAGTGGGGCACCGCGGCCGCGGTCGGCATGGTCAAGGCCGTGATCGGCACCGCCCTCGTCATCGGCGCCAACAAGTTCGCCCACCGGCTCGGACATGAAGGGGTGTACCGAGGTGCCGACCGCTGAGAAGACACCGCACGCACAAGACCGAGCAGCACAGGAGGAGTTGAAGGTCATGGCCGCCACGGTGCAGCCCGGCGCGGGACAGGAGATACGTCCCTCCGGGGCCAGGCCCCCGTGGATGGAGAAGCCGACCAGGCTCGGCCTCACCCTCAAGGGGTTCGTCCTCGTCCTGGTCGTCGCACTGGTGGCGTATCCGCTGCTCGGTGTGATCGGCACGAGCTTCGCCTCGCAGACCGACATCATCAAGTCGCCGGGCCTGGTCCTGTGGCCTGACCACCCGAACCTGGACGCCTACCGCACCGCCTTCACCGGCGGCCGCGTCACCCGCGCCCTGTTCGTGAGCCTCGGCGTCACCATCCTCGGTACGGGACTGAGCCTGCTCGCCACCATCGGCATGGCCTTCGGTCTCTCCCGCCGCGGTGTCATGGGCGGCCGCTTCTTCCTGATGACCGCCCTGATCACGATGCTCTTCAACGCGGGTGTGATCCCCAACTTCCTTCTGGTGAAGGAGCTCGGCCTCTACAACACCTTCGCCGCCCTGGTCCTGCCCACCATGGTCAGCGCCTTCAACCTGGTCGTCATGCGGGCGTTCTTCATGAACCTGCCCGAGGAGCTGTACGACGCCGCGAAGGTGGACGGCGCCGGCGACTTCCGCACCCTGATCCAGGTCGTCCTGCCGCTGTCCAAGGCGGTCGTCGCCGTGGTCGGCCTCTTCTACGCGGTCGCCTACTGGAACGCGTACTTCAACGCGCTGCTCTACCTCGGCGACAACGACAAGTGGCCGCTGCCCATGGTCCTGCGGACGTTCATCCTCCAGGGACAGTCCCTCGACGGTGGCGGGGCGGCCGAAGCCGTCGCCCCGCAACAGGCCGTGCAGATGGCCGTCCTGGTGATCGCCGTCGTGCCGATCCTGCTCGTCTATCCCTTCCTCCAGCGCTACTTCACCAAGGGCGTGCTCACCGGAGCCGTCAAGGGCTGACCGCCCCGCACCACACCCTGCCGCCCCCTCACCTCCCGTCCTGTCTGTTGCTGAGGAGATCCTCGATGTCCAGTTCCACCCCGATCAACCGCCGCACGCTCTTCCGCTGGGGCGCGGGCGTCGGCCTCGGCGTGGCAGCCGCCCCGCTGCTGGCCGCCTGTGGCGACGGCGGCACCGCGGCGAAGGCCGAGGCCAAGAGCGCCAAGCTGCTGCCGACGACGACCGTGCGCAACATCGGCATCGCCGCCGACCTGCCGGGCACAGCCGCCGGCGTCCCCAACGCCTTCCTCAAGTACCCGGCCGAGCTGGTCCGCGCCACCAAGGGCACCCCCCTCAAGGGCGCCAAGAAGATCAAGGCCGTCGCGGAGACCTTCGCGTCGCTGCCGCCCGAGCGCAACAAGAACGCCGCATGGCAGGCGATCGAGAAGATGCTCGGGGCCGAGGTGGAGATCACGGCGGTGCCCGCCGACGACTACCCGGCGAAGTTCTCGACCATGGTCGCGGGCGACCAGCTTCCGGACCTCTTCATGTACCCGGAGACCGGTGGCGTCGACAACAAGGCGTCTTTCCTGGCGGCCAAGTGCGCGGACCTCACGCCGTTCCTCTCCGGCGACAAGGTCAAGGACTACCCGAACCTGGCCGCCATCCCCGCGTACGCCTGGCAGCCCGCGATCTTCGGCGGCAAGCTCTACGGCATCCCGATCACCCGCAGCGGCAGCGGCGGTGCGGGCTTCTACCGCGCCGACCTGTTCAAGCAGGCCGGCGTCACCAGCCTCGACCAGATCGACTCCATCGACCGCCTCGTCGAGCTGGCCAAGTCCCTCACCGACGTCAAGAAGAAGCAGTACTTCTTCAGCGGCGGCTCGGTGAACCTGCTGGCCATGTCGTCCGGCGCCCAGCACCTCTGGAAGATGGACCACACGACAGGGAAGTGGACGTACCAGCTCGAGGACGACAAGTACCGGTCCGCCATCGAGACCGCAGCCAAGCTCTACAAGGCGGGCTGCTTCTACCCGGGCACGGTCCAGATGTCCGGGGCGCAGAAGGCCGAGTACACCAACCTCTTCAAGAACGGCAAGGCCGCCTACGTCTACGACGGCATGCCCTCCTACCTGGGGGCCGGCTCCGGCTACGTCGACACCATGGCCGGGATCGACAAGTCCTTCGACGTACGCCCGATCACCCCTGTCGGCAAGGACGCGGTCGCCTGGACCGACAACACCTCCCTGCAGAACTGCTTCATCACCAAGGCGAGCGATGAGCGGGTGAAGGAGATCCTGCGGCTCGCGGACTTCACCGCATCGCCCTTCGGTTCGGCCGAGTACACGCTCATCACCTACGGCGTCGAGGGCACCGACTACCAGCGCGACGCGAACGGCACCCCCGTCCTCACCAAGCAGGGAGCCCAGGACGTCACCGTTCCCTGGGGAAAGATCGCCTCCGCGATGCCCGCGTTCTTCAGCGCCACGAACCCCGGCGCGGCCAAGTACGTCCACGAGGCGTACACGAAGATCATCCCGATGATGATCGAGGACCCGACCCAGGAGTACTCCTCACCCACCTGGGACTCCAGGGGCTACGGCAGCCTCTACACCATCCACCTCGACGGCATGAAGGACCTGGTCACCGGCCGAAAGCCGATGTCGTCCTACGACGCGCTGGTCAAGAAGTGGCGCAACGCGGGCGGCGACGCCTGCCGCGCCGAGTTCGAGCAGGCATCTCAGAAGGGGAAGAAGTGACACCGACGCACGGCACCTCCAGGAGAACGCTTCTCAAGCGGACGGGCGGCGCGGCGATCGCCGCGGCCGTGGCGGTCCCGGCCCTCTCCACGCCTGCCCAGGCCCACGGCATCGACCCCCGCCCCGGCACCCCCGGCGTCGGCGACCCGCTCTACCCGACCCTAGGCAACGGCGGCTACCAGGTCACCCACTACGACCTGACCTTCGACTTCACCCCGGTGACGTACGACTTCACCGGTGCGGTCAAGCTCTCCGCCCGCGCCACCCAGGACCTCTCCGCCTTCAACCTGGACACCGACAGCCTCCTCATCGACGCCGTCACCGTCAACGGCCGCCCGGCCCCATTCGCCCTCTCCCTCGGCCAGTCGGGCCAGGAACTCACCGTCACCCCGGCCCGCCCCCTCCACGAGGGCGCCCCCTTCACCGTCGAAGTCGCCTACCACGGCAACGGCAGGACCAAGCCCATCAGCGCCCCCGGCTGGCGCTTCGGCGCCGACGGCGGCTTCGCCAGCGCCGCCCAGTCCTCCCGCGCCGACACCTTCCTCCCGTGCAACGACACCCCCTCCGACAAAGCGACGTGGACCTTCCACATCAGCGCACCCGAGGGCTACGTCGCCGCCGCCAACGGCGAGCTCCTGTACAAGACGCCCCGCCCCGACGGCTCCACCGTCTGGCACTTCGCACTCCGCGAGCGCATGGCCTCCGAGCTCCTGGGCATCGCGGTCGTCAAGGGCACCTATCTGTACGGCACCAGCCACACCGGCCTCCCGCTGCGCCACATCGTCCCGCAGGGCGAGGAGGAGAAGTACGCACCGATCGTCGCCCGCACCGCCGACCATCTGGCATGGCTGGAGGCGAAGTTCGGGCGCTACCCCTTCTCCACGTACGGCATCCACATCTACGGCGGCTACACCGACGCGCTCGAGAACCAGACCCTCACCCTCATGGGCACCAACTGGTTCAAGCTCAACGCCGCCGGCAACCCGACGTACGAGAACACCATGGTCCACGAGCTCACCCACCAGTGGTTCGGCGACTCCGTCACCCCGAACGACTGGCAGCAGGCCTGGCTCAACGAAGGTCCCGCCACCTACTACGCCGCCCTCTACAGCCAGGAACGCGGCTGGTCCGTCGTCGAGGACAAGATGAAGGCGACGTACGAGAAGCTCGACGCGGTCCGGGCCGCCGACGGCCCTCCCGGACTGCCCAAGTCGCTCGGCGGCACCAACATCTACGACGGCGGAGCACTCGTCCTCTACGCCCTCAACATCCAGGCCGGACAGCGGGCGTTCGACCGGATCATGCGCGAGTGGGTCAAGCGCCACAAGGACTCGACGTACACCAGCGAACTCTTCATCCGGCACGCCGTCGACGTCACCGGCGACCGAAGCCTCGACCCCTTCCTGCGCGACTGGCTCTTCGGCGCCGTGAACCCGCCGATGCCCGGTCACCCCGACTGGAAGGCCACCGTGTGAACCGCCGTCTCGCCACCGCGCTCACCGCTGCCGCCGCCCTCCTGGCGACGGTGCCGGTGGCCGCCCACGCCGCCAACTCCCCGGTCCTGCACGCCTCTCCGTACGGCACGGGCACCAGCTGCACCCACAGCCGGCCCTGCTCCCTGGACGCCGCCCGCGACAAGGCGCGCACCCTCCAGGGCGGCGGCGTACGCATCGAGCTCGCAGGCGGCACGTACGCCCGCACCGAAGCCCTGCACCTCACCACCGCCGACTCCGGCACCACCTGGACGGCGGCACCCGGCGCCCACCCGGTCCTTTCCGGCGGCGCCGCGCTCACCGGCTGGACCGAAGCGGCCGACGGCACCTGGAGTGCCCAAGCCCCCGAAGGCGTCACCCCGCGTCAGCTCTTCGTCGACGGACAGCGCGCCACCCCGGCCCGCGGCGAGGCCTGCGCCGCCGCGGTCTGCGACGCGACCAAGAGCGGGATGACCGGAGCCACGGCCACCGGCATCGCCGACTGGAAGCGCCCCACCGACGCCGAAGCCGTCATCAAGGTCCGCTGGCGCAACTACCACTGCCGTATCGCAGCGGTCACCGGCGACCTCATGACATTCGCCCAGCCCTGCTGGACCAACTCCTCGGGCGGCACCGACCGCACAGGCCCGGCCTGGGACACCACGACCGTCGACTCCACGCGCTACTCGGGCGTCGCCTTCTTCGAGAACGCACCCGAACTCCTCGACCAGCCAGGGGAGTTCGCCTACGACTCGGCCGCGCGCACGGTCACCTACCTCCCGCGCAAGGGCGAGAACATGCGCCGCGCGGACGCCGTCACGCCCTCCACCGAACAGCTCCTCACCATCGACGGCGCCCACGACGTCAGCGTCCGCTCCATCGGCTTCGCCTACTCCGCCTACCGCCAGCCGGGCACCGACGAGGGCTACGCCGGCATGCAGTCCGGTCTCACCCTCACCGGCACCACCGGGCCCGTCGACCACGCGGGCCGCTACTACACCAAGCCTTCCGCAGCGCTCACCGTGCGCGGCGGTCGCCACGTCGCCGTCGACCGGGCGACGTTCACCCACCTCGGTGGGGCGGGGGTGATCCTCGAAGCCGGCACCCAGGAGTCGGGGGTCACCCGCTCGTCGTTCACCGATCTCTCCTCGGGCGCCGCCTACATCGGCGACACGGAGCCGAACCCCGCACCCGAACTCGCGGGCGTGGACAACACGTTCGCGTACAACACGATCCTGCGCACGGGCGTCGAGTACACCGACGCGGTCGGCATCTGGGCGGGCTACGAAGCCGGTCTCACCCTCGACCACAACAGCCTCGACCAGCTTCCGTACGCCGGGATCTCCGTCGGCTGGGGCTGGAACCAGCCCGAGGCCCAGAAGTCCGTCCTGCGCGACAACAAGATCACCGACAACCGCATCACCCACGTCATGCAGGTCAAGGACGCCCAGCACGACGGCGGCGCGATCTACACCCAGGGCTCCCAGCCCGGCACGGTGATCTCAGGCAACTACATCAACCGCAGCGCGTACGAGAACACCGAGCGCGACGGCAACGGCATCTACCTCGACGAGCAGTCCTCGCACATCCTCGTGGCGAACAACGTGATCACGCGCACCGGCGGCAAGTGGGTCTCCAACTGGGCCGACTACGGCATCCAGAACACCGCCCGCGCCAACTGGGCCGAGACCGTCGTCCCGCCCATGTCCGGCACAGGATCCCAGCTGATCGACAACCACGAGGGCCTGGACCGCCTCCCCGCCGAGGCACTCCAGGTCGCCGCGGCGGCCGGCCCCCACGGCGGGCCCGTCGAGCAATTGCGCCGCGATCTCGCCCGTACGGGAACAGCCACCCAGTCCTCCACGGACGGCGCCAACACCGCGGACCTCGCCCTCGACGGGAACATCACCAACACCGCCACCAAGACGCTCTCGGAGCCGGGCGCCTGGTGGCAGGTCGACCTCGGCAGCGTCCGGCACATCGGCCAGACCGAGATCTGGAACGCGTCGGGGATGCCCACCGCGGACTTCGACGTGCAGTTCGCGGACACGGCCGACTACGCGGACGCCACGACCGTGCACATCACCGGCAAGGCCCAGGGGCCGAGCCTGGTGAACACCGGCACCCATGCCCGGTTCGTACGGATCAAGCTCACCGGGACAGGTCGCGTGGCTCTGGCCCAGGTGAACGTCCACCCGTAGAGTCCACAAGATCAGCGCCACCCGCCACACCCGAAGCACCCGTAACACCCGTACGAACTAAGGAAGATCCATGACCGACCTCCGTATCGGCGTCCTCGGTTACGGCCTGCGCGGCAGCCTCGCGCGCACCGCCCACCGACCCGGGGCGGGCTCGCGTATCAGCGCTCTCGCGGACCTGGACCCGGCAGCCCGTACGGAGGCGGCCCTGGCCTTCCCCGGCGCACTGATATCCACCGACCACCGCAAGGTCGTCGAAGCCCCGGACATCGACGCGATCCTCGTCCTCACCCCCGACCACACCCACGCCGAACTCGCCTGCGAGGCCCTGCGCGCGGGCAAACCGGTCTTCGTCGAGAAGCCCCTCGACATCACGGTCGAGCGCTGCGACGAGATCCTGCGCACCGCCTACGAGACCGGCACCCGCCTCTACATCGGCCACAACATGCGCCACATGCCGGTGGTCCGCCTGATGCGCGACCTCATCGCCAAGGGCACGATCGGCGAGGTCAAGACCGTCTGGGTGCGGCACTTCGTCGCGTACGGCGGCGACTGGTACTTCAAGGACTGGCACGCCGAGCGCCGCCACACCACCGGTCTGCTCCTCCAGAAGGGCGCGCATGACATCGATGTCCTGCACTGGCTGGCCGGCGGCTACGCCCGTGACGTGCAGGCCATGGGCGACCTGATGGTCTACGGCGACAACCCGCACCGCCGTGAGAGCGGCGAGCCCAAGTCCGCCGACTGGTACACCAAGGACGGCCACTGGCCGCCGCACACCCAGCGCGACCTCAATCCGGTCATCGACATCGAGGACGTCTCGCTCCTCAACATGCGCCTGGACAACGGGGTGTTGGCCTCCTACCAGCAGTGCCACTTCACCCCCGACTACTGGCGCAACTACACGGTCATCGGCGACGCGGGCCGCCTGGAGAACTTCGGCGACGGCCCCGGAAGTCACGTCAAGGTCTGGAACACCCACCGCTCGGTCCATCGCGAGGCCGACGAGATCCACCCCGTGCCCGAGGCGCAGGACAACGCGGGCCACGGCGGCGCGGACCCGCTCCTCATGGACGAGTTCGTACGCTTCGCCCGCGAGGGCGGCCCGACCGACACGTCGCCGGTCGCGGCCCGGATGGCCGTGGCAGCAGGCGTACGGGCGACCGAGTCGCTCCGCGACGGCGGGACCCCCCGCCAAGTGGAGCCGCTCGACCCCGAGTTGATCGCCTACTTCGAGCGAGGACAGGTGCGCGCCTCATGACCCGCCCCACCCTGGCGGAGCTGCAGAGCCGGCTGGCCGCCACGCCGGCCGTGCTCCCCTTCACCGCCGAGTCGCTGCGCAAGGCGGCGCAGGAACCGCACCTCGCGCCCCTGGCCGAGGAGATACGGCAGGCGGCGGCGGAAGCCGTCGCCGAAGGGCCGCTCCCGCAGCCGCCCTACGCGCTGTTCCGCCTCCACGAGGAGTCGGGCGACCGCCTCGCCTATGAGCACGCCTACTTCGCGGTCCGCCGCAGGCTCCACTGCCTGGCCCTCGCCGCCCTCACCGGCGACGACCCGGCCGTGGACGCCGCACTCGCCGACCAACTCTGGTCGGTGTGCTCCGAGTTCACCTGGGCGCTGCCCGCGCACCTCTCGCACGCCACCGCCCTCGGCAGGCCGGCGAACGAATGCGTGGACCTCTTCGCCGCCGAGACCGCACACGCCCTGGCCGAGATCGACGCCGTACTGGGAGACCGGATCCCGGCTCCCGTGCGCACGCGCATCCGCACCGAGGTCCGCGGCCGGGTCCTCGACCCCCTCTTCGGGGACCCGCGTCCCTGGGCATGGGAGTCCTACCGCTCCAACTGGGCAGCGGTCTGCGCGGGCGCGGCCGGCATGGCCGCTCTCCTGCTGGAGGACGACCCGGCGCGCCTGGCCGCGGCCACGGACCGCTGCCTGCGCGCGATGGACGTCTTCCTCAGCAGCCTGGGCTCCGACGGCGGGTGCGCCGAGGGCCTGGACTACTGGGTCTATGGATTCGGCTACTTCACCTACTTCGCCGAAGCGCTGAACGCCCGCACCGGCCACGACCTCCTCGCCACGGAGCCTCTCGCGGCGGCAGCCGCCGCATTCCCGGCCGCGGTGTCGATCGGCCGCGACCACTGGGTCCCCTTCTCGGACGCCGACGAGCACGCGGCCCTGCCCACCGGTCTCCTCTCCCGCCTCTTCGCACGCTTCCCCGCCGACCTTCCGCCGCTGTCCGCCGTTCCCGCGCTGGACGCCGAACACTGCTACCGCTGGGGCCACCTCTCCCGCACGCTGGCCTGGACCGACCCGGCAGTCCTGGGCGCGCACCCGCCGCTGGGCGCCGACTGGCTCCCGGCCCTGGCCTGGCTCACCGACCGCCGCAGCCTCGGCGGACTCCCCGTCGCCTTCGCCGCGAAGGGAGGCCACAACGACGAACCGCACAACCACAACGACCTCGGCCACTTCGTCCTGGCCGCAGGCGGTGAACAGCTCCTCGCCGACCTCGGAGCGGGGGAGTACCGCGAGGGCTACTTCGGCCCCGAGCGCTACACCGCCTACCTCAACCCCTCCGCCGAAGGCCACTCCCTCCCGATCCTCGACGGCCGGCCGCAGCGCGCGGGCCGGGACGCGGAGGCGTCGGTCCTCTCCGTACGTACGGGCGAGACCGGCGCGCGTCTCGCCCTCGACCTCTCGTCGGCCTACGAGGGCGGCGCGGGTCTGCGCCGCACCTTCGACTGGAGCGCCGACGGGACGCTGACCCTCACCGACACGTTCGAGGGCGTGACGAGCGCCGAGGAGCTCTTCATCAGCCGCATCGCCCCCGAGCTCGGCGAGGGCACTGTGCGGTGGCAGGGATCGGCGGCCGCCGCCGTACTGCACTACGACGCCGGCCGCTGGCAGGCCCGTACCGAAGAGATCTCTTCGACCGGTCACCGCGGATCCCTGGGGCCGGTCCACCGGCTGCGGCTGTCGGGTTCGGCAGCCGGGCCCGCGGTCTTCACGATCACCGTGCGGGCGAACCCGGAGGGCTAGCGGGTCACCACATCCAGGGCGGCGCCGGCGGGCAGACATTGGCGCAGGTGTATCCGCCGGGCATCAGCAGGCCGGCGTCGTCCTCGTAGTTGTCGCCCCCGGCGAAGTACACCTCGGGGACCCAGCCCCAGGCGCCGTTGTCGGCCTGGGTCGAGCCCCACCAGTTGTTCTCGGCCGATCCGTCCTTGAAGGTCGCGCCCTTGTTCTCGAAGACGAACCAGTTCGCGCCGCCGCCCTGGACCAGCTCGCCGACAACCCTGCTGCCGGGGCTCCGGCTCTCGTACACGGGGACGTGCCCGCGCGTGAGATTGCAGGTCAGGACGGTGGACGGCCACTGCCGCCCGTCCTTCGGATTGACCAGGACTTTGTCCCGCGGGCTGTGGCAGGGCACGTTGTCCGTCGCGCCGGCCTGCGGTGCGGCCACCGCGACGGCGGCGACCGCCATGACGGCGGCCGCGACCACGGTCCGCCCGAGCATCCTCTTCACGGTCTTGTCGTTCCTCTCCGGTCGGGTCCCGATCCCTATGGATCAAGATCGACGCTGAGAGTCCCCCGGCCATCCCCGGCCGAACCCGGAAGTCACCCGGCCGGCGGCGGAGCGGGAAAGGGGTTCGTGAGCACGGCCTGAAGTGCGGTATCGTTCTCATGCGCGTTCGGCCAGGGGGAAACCCCAGGTCACACGGGCACCGGGACGTGGCGCAGCTTGGTAGCGCACTTGACTGGGGGTCAAGGGGTCGCAGGTTCAAATCCTGTCGTCCCGACCAGCGTTTTACGCAGGTCGGAGGCCGTATTGGAGCAATCCAATACGGCCTTTTCGTCATTTATCCGAGCTGCTCGGCCTTGGCATTGCGCTTCCAGTCCGACCACAGAGCCGTGTCCGTGCAGTAGCCACAGTCCGGTCCGAAGAACATGCCGCGTGCGTTCGCGTCGCCCATCAGCCAGTAGCGCAGCCAGGCGGTGACGGGAGCGCGGAACGCACCGCCGTCGGCGATGGAGCTCAGGTGTCCTGCGCCACGTACCTCGCCGTAGACGGCCGGGACGTGGTCGGAGTCGTTGTAGAAGGCCTTGACCAGGAACGGCAGGACGATCAGGTCCCGCTGTCCGGCGAGGTAGAAGACGGGCTCGTCCATGGTGTCGGCGTCGGCGAGGGGGCCGGGCTGAATGGGCACGGCGGTGTCCACCCGAGGATCGATGGCGGCGTTGATCGCCGCGGCGCCGCCCTGGGAGTGCCCGGCGGACGCGATGTGATCGAGGTCGACCTTCTGGTAATAGGCGCTGCCGCTGTCGGCATTGCGCTTCTCCAGCACGTCGATTCCGGCGCGCATGGTGATCGCGAAGTTGGACGTGGGGGTGTTGGCGGCGGCGACGATGAACCCGTGACTGGCGAGGTGGCGGAGCAGGCCGCTGTAGACGCCGGGCACGGCGCCCGTGCCGTTGCCCCAGATGACGACGGGATGCCGTTCACCGGACCGGCCCATGTCCGTGGGGTGGTAGAAGGTGTGGACCGCTTCGATGTCGACGCTCACCGCGTACGGGCCGGGCTCCCCGAAGTCCGTACCGACCGAGGGGATGGCGGAGGCCGCGTCCTGCGCGGCCGCGTGCGCCGGTGCGGGGGCCGCAGGCGCGGCGGGGGAGGCAAGGACGGTCAGGCCGGTGAGGAGCCCGGTGACCGTGAGGGCGCGGATCGACCGGAGGGTTCTGCTGGGCATCAAGTCTCCTTGTGGGGCAGGCATGTTGCGGCTCGTCATGAACGTGACTGCGCGCCCATGGTGGAGTCCCCGCCCCGCCGTGTCTGCTGGCAGCCGCCCTGGCTTGGCCCCGTGTGCCTGGGCATTCGCACACCGGGACCGGGGCGCCCTTCCGCGCCGGGGGCCCTTAGCGGGGAAGCCGGGCCGCGCGCAGGGCCAGTGCCCAGCCGAGGCGGGCCTCGCCCGAATCCATGGACCAGCCGGTGAGCTCGGAGATCCGGGTCATCCGGTTCAGGATCGTGTTGCGGTGGCAGTACAGCTGCTCGGCGGTACGTGAGGCCGAGCCTCCGGTGTCCAGCCAGATCCGCAGGGTCTCCAGCAGGACGGGGCTGTCGGACCCGCAGTCGTGGATGCGGTTCAGATAGCGGGCGAACAGCCGGTCGGTGATCTCCGGGTCGCCGGTGAGGACCGCCTCCACCAGGCGGTCGTCGAGTTCTGCCACCTCCTTGCTGCCGGGCCACAGCGTGCGCAGCGAGCGCTCGGCCAGCCGCAGCGCGGTGTCCGCGTGCGCCAGCTCCTGAAAGGGCGGCGAGATCCCGGCGGTCCCGACGACTTCGCCGCGCAGCACCGCGGTGAGTTCCGCCGGTTCGGCCGGACCCAGGCGCACGATCCCTGCGTAGCGCTCGCCCCGGGGCCGCCAGAAGGACCACAGGCCGACCGCCTGCAGGGCGGACTCGGGGGCGGGGGGCGCCGAGGGATCCTGGGCGATGACGACGACCGCGAAGCGGTCCCGTACGGGAACACCCAGCGCCGTGGCGGCGGCCGCGGAAATGGCGGGGTCGCTGCCGCGTCCCTCCAGGAGAGCCTCGAAGAGGGCGCCGCGCCGGGAGTTCTGACGGTGATTCAGCTCCAGCTGAGCGAGGCAGTACGCGTCCGACATGACCGTCGAGAAGCGGTCGATGGTCTCCCACAGCGCCCCGGCCACCTCGAGCCCCAGGTCCTGCTCGGCGGCCGGACGGCCGCGCAACGGCTCGGTCATGGCCTGCCACAGCACGCGGCCGCCACGGCGGTACGCCATCAGCACGGTGTCCAGCGGCATTCCCTGCCGCGCCCGCCGCCGGCCGGTCTCGGTGGCGGCCGTGGTGAAGTCACCGACGCTGACCGGCAGTCCGCCGAATTCCTCCAGCGCGAGGACCAGATTGTCGCGGCAGATCGCGCGCAGATCGGACAGGGCGACGGGACGCCCCGAGGCATAGACGGGACTGTGTACGCAGATGTCAGACACGACGCGGCCGGTGAGTGTGTCGACGTCGCTCAGCAGTGTCCGCGCCAAGTGGCGGCGCAGCTCCAGTTCACCTTCGGTCATGCCGCGCAGAGTAGGCGTCTGCACCGGATACGGGTAGACACGGGAGGCTGCTGCCCAGGTCGCGACGGCCGATACTGGGCGGCTGCACATGGCTCTCGGCCGGGCGGCGGCGGATGCTGGGTCGGCATTCCGTAACCGTTGACCGCGCAGGGGAGCCGCCATGCAGCTGAGCGTCGCCACCATCTTGCAGGATTCCGCAGCCCGCCATCCCGATCGGACCGCGATCGTCGAGGACGGGGTGCGGATCAGCTACCGCACGCTGTGGCACGAGGTGCTCGGCTTCGCGGCCGAGCTGCAGGATCGGGGGATCGGTCCCGGGGACCGGGTCGCGGTGCTGCTGCCCAACACGGCCGACTTCCCGCGTGCGTACTACGCCGTGGCCGCGGTCGGCGCCACGGTCGTACCGGTGCACGCCCTGCTGGTCGCCGACGAGATCGCCTACGTACTGCGGCACAGCTCCTGCCGCGCGCTGGTGAGCGGCGGTCCCTTGTACCCGGTGGCCGAATCCGCCGCGGCCGCCGTCGGCATCGAGGTGATCGGCGTGAGCACCGGACGCGAGCCGCTGGCACGGCCCGCACCGCGCGGCGCGGACGACACCGCCGTGATCCTCTATACGAGCGGCACCACCGGACGGCCGAAAGGCGCCCTGCTCACCCATCTCAATCTGGTCATGAACTCCGCCGTGTGCGCCCAGGATCTGCTCGGTCTCACGCCCGACGACGTCGTCCTGGGCTGCCTGCCCCTCTTCCACAGCTTCGGCCAGTCCTGCGCGATGAACTCCGCCTTGCGCGCCGGAGCCACCCTGGTGCTGGCTCCGCGCTTCACCGGACCCGGCGTCTTGGAGCTGCTGATCGCCGAAGGGGTCACCGTCTTCATGGGCGTGCCGACCATGTACCACGCACTGGTCGAGGCAGCCGTCCACGACCCCCGGCGGCCTGCCGCGCTGCGGATCGCGGTCTCGGGTGGTGCGGCCCTGCCCGGCGCGCTCCTGGAGCGGTTCGAGACCACCTTCGACACGGTGATCCTGGAGGGGTACGGGCTCACCGAGACCTCCCCCGCCGCGACCTTCAACCATCGCGACCGCCGCCGTCCGGGAACGGTCGGACACCCCGTCTGGGGTGTGGAGGCCGGCATCGCCGACGCCGACACGGACCGTCGGATCGTGCTGGTCGAGGACGGTGAGGTCGGGGAGGTGGTGCTGCGCGGGCACAACATCTTCGCCGGTTATCTCGACGACCCCGAGGCCACGGCCGCCGCTCTCGTCGACGGCTGGTTCCGCACCGGTGACCTGGGCACGCGCGACGCGGACGGGTTCCTCACCATCGTCGACCGCAAGAAGGACCTCATCATCCGCGGCGGCTTCAACGTCTACCCGCGCGAAGTGGAAGAGGTGCTGGCCCGGCACCCCGCCATCGCCCAGGTCTCGGTGATCGGCCTGCCCGACGAGGCGAGGGGAGAGGAGATCTGCGCCGCGGTCGTCCTGCGGCCGGGCGTCGCACCGACCCCGGAGGAGATCGTCGCGTGGTCGCGCGAGCGGCTCGGCAGGCACAAGTACCCGCGTGTCGTGCGGATGTTGACCGAGCTGCCGCTCGGCCCCAGCGGCAAGATCCTCAAGCGTGAACTCCAGGAGGTGTGCGCATGACGCTCGTACGCACCGGACAGGGCATGCTCCGCGGGACCACCGAGAACGGTGCCGAGGTCTTCCGGGGCATCCCCTACGCGGCCGCCCCGGTGGGCCCCCTGCGGTTCCGCCCGCCGGCACCCGTCACCCCCTGGGACGACGTGCGCGATGCCGGAGCCTTCGGCCCCACCGCGCCCAAGAATCCGTATACCGCCCCTCTGGACGAACTGCTCGCCGAGCCTGAGATCCCGGGCGACGCCTGCCTCAACCTCAACGTCTGGACACCGGCCCCCGGCGAGGGGCGGCTGCCCGTCATGGTGTGGATCCACGGCGGATCCCTGCGCAACGGCTCCTCCGCCGTGCCCACATACGACGGCAGTGCCTTCGCCCGCGACGGCGTCGTCCTCGTCTCGATCAACTACCGCCTCGGCATCGAAGGGTTCGGGCACTTCCCCGACGCCCCGGCCAACCTGGGCCTGCGCGACCAACTGGCCGCGCTGCGCTGGGTGCAGGACAACATCCAGGCCTTCGGCGGCGACCCGGCGCAGGTCACCGTTTTCGGCGAGTCCGCAGGCGCCATCAGCATTGCCGCACTGCTGACCAGCCCGCATGCCGAAGGCCTCTTCCACCGGGCCGTACTCCAAAGCGGCTTTCCCGCGGCCGTCGAACCGGCCACCGCCCGCTCCACCACCACGGCCATCGCCCGCCATCTCGGTGTCGCCCCCACGGCCGAAGCCCTCGCCCAGGTGGACCGTGCCGCCCTGCTCGATGCGCAGACGGCAGCCACCCGCCGGGGGAATCCGATCACCGGCGGGGCCGGCTTCCACATCGTCGTCGACGGCGACGTGGTGCCCCGCGACCCGGCCACCGCCCTGGCGCAGGGCGCCGCTGACGGGATCGACCTGCTGCTGGGCAGCAACACCGACGAATACCGGCTGTGGTTCGTCCCCGGCGGCCTGGTGGACCGTATCGGCCGCCTCACGCTGCGGGCCGCCGTACTGAAACAACGGGCCCCGTGGAGGGCGCCCCGTGTCTACGGCGCGGAGCGCCCGGGCAGCTCACCCGGCGAGATCCTGGGAGCCATCGCCACCGACAAGCTGCTGCGCATCCCGCTCAACGACCTCGCCGATGCGCGCACCGGACGCCCCGGCCGCACCTTCTTCTACGAGTTCGCCTGGCCCTCCCCGGTGCAGGCGCTGGGCGCCTGCCACGCCCTGGAGATCGGATTCGTCTTCGACACCCTCGACGCACCCGCGACCCGTGCTCTCACCGGCGGTGCCGCACCCGGCGACCTGGCCACGGCCATGCACGCGGCCTGGGTCTCCTTCGCCGCCAAGGGCGACCCCGGTTGGGACCAATGGAGCGCCGAGCGACCGGTGATGACCTTTGCCGCGCACAGCGTCGGGGTGGTCCGGGCCCCGCGGGAGCGGGAGCGCCGCCTCTGGCGGCAGCGGGGATGACCGTGCTGTTCGTCACGCACGACATCGACGAGGCGGTCTATCTGGGGGAGCGGGTGCTGGTGCTCAGTGCCTCGCCGACTGTCGTGCGGGAGGAGGTCGTCGTCGAACTCCCGGTGGAAAGCGACCAGTTGACGACACGCGCGGACGCGCTCTTCGTCACCTTGCACAGTCGGATCTACGAAGTCGTCCGGGAGGTGCAGAAGGGGGCGGAGAAGCGGTGACGGCGCGCCCCCGGCAGCCGGGGCGTCAGCGAGCGGCAGCGAACGCATCGACTCCGGTCAGTTCCGCCGACAGGGCCCACAGCCGCGCGGCCTGCACAGGGTCCGTCGCATGTGCGTGTACGCCGCCCTCCCCGCCCTCGACGGCCGGCCCCGCGATGTCACCGTCCTCGCAGTACACGCCGCCCATGCCCGCCAGCCGGGGGGACGTCGCCGCCCACACCGCGGTTGCCGCGCCCTGCTCGGGCGTCTTGAACGTGGGATCGGCCGGGCGGCCGCTCTCGTCGATCCAGCCGGCCTCGATCATGTCCTCCTTCGGGAGGTGGCGCTGCAGCGGGGTGAGGATGCTCCCGGGGTGCACCGAGAACGCCCGTACGCCGTCCTTGCTCGCCAGTGCGTCCAGGTGTACGGCGAAGAGCACGTTCGCCGCCTTCGCCTGCCCGTACGCCTGCCACTTGTCATAGCCGTGCGCGAAGTGGATGTCGTCCCAGTGCATGCCCATCCCATGGGCGCCCGACGAGACGGCCACGACACGCCCGCCGCCCGCGGCGATCGCCGGCCAGAGGCGGTTCACCAGAGCGAAGTGGCCGAGGTGGTTGGTCGCGAACTGGGCCTCCCAGCCCGGGCCGACCCGGGTCTCCGGGCACGCCATGACCCCGGCGTTGTTGATCATGATGTCGATGGTGCGGCCGGATGCCAGGAACCGGTCGGCGAAGGCGCGGACGCTGTCGAGATCGGCGAGATCGAGATCATCGGTCCCGACACCGTCGATGCCGTCGAGCGCCTCCTTCGCCGCTGCCTGCCGCCGGGCAGGGACGAGCACCTGCGCTCCGGCGCGTGCCAGAGCCCTGGTCGTCGCCAGGCCGAGGCCCGAACCTCCGCCGGTGACCACGGCGGTCTTCCCCGAAAGGTCGATCCCGGACAGGACGTCGTCCACGGTGCTCCGGTAGCCGAAACCCGATCCGATCGTGTGCTGAGGTGTCGTCATGAGCGGGACGCTAGTTCTTCGTCCGCACTCGAAGTCAAGGGTGTGCGGGGCGGAAAGCCGGGTCGCAATACCTCGTCAACTGTCCCATATAGGATGGGTGCTTCGTCCTTTTGTTCTCAGCTGGAACCAGGAGATCTTCTGTGTCCGTAGCCTTCGCTCCATCCGAAACAGCAGTCCCGTCCGCCGAGGGCCAGGACCTGGTGGCACGGGACGCCCGGGAGTTCGGTGCCTACGCGCGGACCGGCGGCTGGGCCTTCGCCCTGAAGGTGGCGCGCAGCGTACGGCCCGGCGGGCAGCCGGCCGGTGAGTCGCTGAAGGTCTCCGCGAAGGAGTTCAGCGAACTTGCCGGCTGCTCGGCCGAGCGGGTTCTGCGCTACTACAAGGCCTGGGACCTGGCCGCCGACGACGGCCTGGTGCCCCAGTTCGAGGCACTGGTGCCGGGGGCGGACATCGAACTCCCCGACGCCGACGCATGGCTCGCGTACTACTCCTCGCGCTCCAGCGCCACGTCCGTACGCGGAACCGCGATCACCGCGGCGGCAGAGGCCGAGGGGATCAGGCCGACCAAGGCCCTCGAAGTCGCCGAGAACCCCACCGCGCTGCGGGCCGCGATCCTCGCCGATCCCTCCACCGCCCAGGCCGCAAGGTCCGCGCTCCTCGACCGGATCAAGGAGGACCCGGCCCTGCAGAGCGACCTCGCCCGCGACATCGCGCGCACGGACGAGCTGAAGAAGGCCGTGGCGAGCGAGACCAGGGCGGCCGACCGGATCGGTTACGTACGCCAGATCGTCGACAACGGACAGATCAAGACGCCGGCCGGGCAGACCGTCGATGCCCCGGCCGAGCTGCGCGCCGAAGCCGTGCGGCACCTCTCGCTCATCGACGAGCTGGAAGAGGGCGAGGACGCGGGCGAGTGGGCGAGCGAGGCGTACGACACGGTCAAGGGCCTCGTCGCCCAGGCCGTGGAGGCCGACCCCGAACTGCGCGTGCAGGAGCGCCGGACCAAGTTCTACAGCAGTCTGCAGAAGGCGACGAAGGTCTTCGAGGAGCTGACCCTGGACGACGCCGACGACTACTACGAGGACGACATGGTCCAGCGCCTCGAAGACCTCCAGAAGGCCCTCGACACCTGCATCGCGGCACTGCGCAAGGCGGCCGCCGCGCACTGATCCTGCAGGGCGCCCCTACGCGACGACCGGGGAGGCGATGGCGAAGTCCTCCGGGTTCACGCCACCCTCCTTGGTGTCGTCGTTGGCGAAGACGAACGACTCGATGGGGATGTCCCGTTCGGTGCTCAGGGCCGCCACCAGCTCCTGCAGTACGACGGTCTCCAGTACGACACGCGGGCCCGTCGCGACGTCCGGCAGACACACCACGCCGAGAGAGCCGGTGGATGCGACCTGCTGGGACGTGACCAGCAGGGTGCAGTGGCCCGCCGCGGCGAGCGAGCGGGCCAGCTCGATCTCCCGGCCGTCGCCGAACACGATGTGCAGGGTGTTGCCCGCCGACTCCATCTCGCCGTGCAGGTAGTTGCGGGTGACGGAGGCGGCGGCCGGCATCCGGACGACCTCCCGCAGCAGCAGGGCGCCTTCCTCCGCGGAGGCCCGCGAGGCTCCGGCCGCGACCACGTCCGCGGCGATGCACCGCGCGGCGCGCGCCTGCAGACCGCCGATCACCTGTGCCGCCTGCTCACGTACCGCGGTGAGCTGTGCGGCCATGCCGTGCCAGGGGTCGTACGAGGCGGCGCGGCCCGCGATCGCGCCCGCGATCAGGTCGAGGGCGACGATCGTGCCGGTGAATCCGATGGTGGAGGCGTACGAGTCGGGTTCGTTGCCGAGATCCACGGTCATGTCGGCGAGCGTGCCGAGCGGGGAGTCGAGCACGTTGAGGACGGCGACGTTCGGCACGTCGCCCGCCTCCTTGAACGCGGCGATGGTCTCCGAACTGCGGCCGCCCTGCGAGATGCCGATCAGCAGGTCGGTGTCGAAGCCGTACGTGCCCTCTTCTATCTCGCTGGACAGCACGCGCTGACTGACCACACCGTGGGCGCGCAGCACGTCGACGGGCACCGCCAGCGCGGCGTAGGACGCGCCGATTCCCGCGAACAGGGGGCGCTTGGCCGTACGCAGCCGGTCGTGGCCGGCACCGGTGAGCTGGCGGCGTACGTGGGCGATGACGCGCTCCAGCGCCTGCGGCTGGTCGGCCTGTCCCTCGATGAAGGTGATACGGGATCCGGACATCGTGGTGGTTCCTTTCGTGCGCTCCCACGGCACAGGGGGAGCGGGCGAGCGAGAAGTGTGCGGTTGCGCGGCCCGGACCGGTCAGGTCTTGGAGACGGTGGTGTCGTCCGGTGCGGTCGAGGGCGCCGGGATCTCAACGGGTGTCCCGGTGGCGGGAGTTCCCTCGTCCTCTTCCACCGGTTCCCGGCCCGGAGTCGGCAGATTGAACTTGACGATCGCGAACCGGAAGATCGTGTAGTAGAGGGCGGCGAAGGCCAGGCCGATGGGTATGAGCAGCCAGGGCTTGGTGGCGATGCCGTAGTTGACGACGTAGTCGATCGCGCCGGACGAGAAGCCGAAGCCGTCGCGGATGCCGAGGGCGTAACAGACGGCCATCGAGACACCGAAGAGCAGTGAGTGGATCGCGTACAGCACCGGCGCGACGAACATGAAGCTGAACTCGATGGGTTCGGTGACGCCCGTGACGAAGGCGGTCAGCGCGACCGAGATCATCATGCCCTTGACCATCTTGCGGTTCTCGGGGCGGGCGGTGTGCGCGATGGCCATGGCCGCGGCGGGGAGGGCGAACATGTAGATCGGGAAGCCGCCGGTCATGAACTGTCCGGCGCTCGGGTCGCCCGCGAGGAAGCGTGCGATGTCGCCGTGGACCTCGGCGCCGGTGGCCGGGTTGACGTACGTGCCGGCCTCGAACCAGGGGAAGAACGAGAAGAAGTGGTGCATCCCGATGGGGATCAGCGCCCGGACGACCACACCGAAGATGCCCGCGCCCCAGGCACCGGTGCCGATCAGCCACTCACCGAAGTGGAAGAACCAGCTGCCCACGTGCGGCCAGATCAGACCGAAGAGGGTGCCCATGCCGACGCCCGCGAAGGCGCTGAGGATGGGGACGAGGCGGCGGCCGCCGAAGAAGCCCAGCCACTCGGGGAGTTTGGTGCGGCTGAAGCGCTGGTAGAGGAGGGCGGCGACCAGACCCATCACGATGCCGCCGAGCACCTTGGCATCGAGCGGTTCGCCGTCCACGCCCTTGGGGAAGGCGGGGCTGGCCAGGACGGCCTTGAAGACGAGATAGCCGACCGCGGCCGCGAGCGCCGTGGAGCCGTCGGCCTTCTTCGCGAAGCCGATGGCCACACCGATGGCGAACAGCAGCGGCAGATTGTCGAAGACGGTCTGGCCGCCGGCGGCCAGGATGATGCCGAACTTCCGGATGATCTCCGGGAACGACTCGCGGCCCAGCAGATCCGATCCGCCGAGGCGGACCAAAAGTGCTGCGGCGGGCAGGGTCGCGACCGGCAGCATCAGGCTGCGGCCGATGCGTTGCATGACAGCCATCACTCCGCTGCCGCCACGCTTCTTTGCGGTGGCCGTACTCATCCGTCTTCCTCCATCACGCAGGGGGACCGGTGGCGTCACAGGGACGGGGCCGCCGGGGGAGCGGGCCTCGCGGAAGGTGTCCGGCGGGCCGCTGCATCAGTAAAGGTACGTAGTGGTAAGCGTGTGGTCAATAGTGGTCTTCTGTGGTCTGACCTTTGCGGGTCGAATTGATGACCAAGGGCCACATCCGAGACGCCATAAGTCCCATTCCGTACCGGTCGGGGCGGCAAGTGGTAGGCACTGGTATGCTCCATGGTGATCCTCGGAGGTTCCATCCATGCCTGACGACGGCACCCACGTCCGCGTACCCGAGCGCGAGAACGGCCCCGACCCGCTGTGGTCCCAGGCCGCCGGCCTGATCCGGGCGGAGATCACCCGCCGGGGTCTGCAGCCCGGTGCGAAGCTGCCGCCCGAGCGCGAGCTGTGCACCCGGCTCGGCATCTCCCGGGTCACGTTGCGCAAGGCGCTCACGCACCTCGTGGAGCTGGGTATCGTGACCGCGTCGCACGGCCGCGGCTGGTTCGTCGCCGCGGTGGTCGCGCCGCGCGAGTGGCCCAAGGATCTGGAGTCCTTCACCGCCACGGCCCGGCGCAAGAACATGAGGGCCGGCTCGCTGGTGCTCGGTCATGAGCTGGGCGTCGCCTCACTGGACGAGGCCGAACGGCTCGACGTTCCCGCCGGGACGCCCCTGCTCCGACTCGCGCGCGTACGTCTCCTCAACGACGTCCGCATCGCCGTGGACCGGACCTTGCTCGTCACCGGTCTCGCGCCGGGTATCGAGGACGTCGACTTCTCCACCGGCACCTCCCTCTTCGACGAACTGCGCCGACGCGGCGTGGAACTCGACCGTTCCGAGACGACGATCGAGGCGCGCAGCGCGGATGGGACGCTCGCCGGGCATCTCGACATCGAGCCCGGATCGCCCGTCCTGGTGCTCGACCAGACCATTTTCGGAAACGGTCGGCGCCCCGTGCTGCTGTCGACCGTCGAGTACAGCGGCGAGCGCTACCGGCTGCGTACAACGCTTCAATCAGGCTGACACGCGGCGAGGGGTGCGACTGACGCCGATGGTCCGCCCGGGCGGGTCGTTGGTCCCTGGGCCGGTCCGACCCGCGGCCGGGTCAGACGGTGAACGGCGCCGGCGGTACGGAGGCCCAGGCGCGGGCGTACTCCAGGGCCGCCGCACGCGGGTCGTCGGCCGCGCAGATGCCGGAGACCACGGCCGCGCCCGCGGCGCCCGCCGCCCTGAGGCGTGGCAGGTCGGCCGGGGTGATGCCGCCGATGGCGACGGCGGGGAGCGCGCCGAGTGCGGCGAGACGGGCGAACTCCGGGTGTCCTAGGGCGGGCGGGGCGTCTGCCTTGGTGCCTGTCGCGTGCAGGGCGCCGATCCCCACGTGGTCGACGCGCGCCGGATCCTGTGCGGCGGCCCGCAGTTCGGCGGGGGTCGCCGCGCTCAGCCCGAGGACGGCCCGCTCGCCGATCAACTCCCGTACCGCGCCCGGCGGAAGGTCCGACTGACCCACATGGACACCCGCCACCCCCGCCCCGGCCGCGCGTGCCGCCAGGAAGACGTCCACCCGGTCGTTGACGATCAGGGCGACCGTCTCGGGCAGCACCTCGGCCACTTCCATGACGGTGCGCAGGAACGCCCGTCCGTCCGCGTGCTTCTCGCGGATCTGTACGGCCGTCACCCCGCCGGCCACCGCTTCGGCGACCGTCGCCGCGACGCTGCGGCCGTGCGCGGCACACAGTCCGGCGTCCGTGACCAGGTAGACCGACAGGTCGACGGGGCGGACCAGTCCGGCCGCGTACGCACCGATCACGAGACGGCCGCCCGCCCGGCCAGTTCGGCTCCGTCCAGCGCGTCGAGCGCGTCCAGGAAGGCGACGGCGAAGCTGCCCGGTCCGCTCGCCCCGCGCGCGGCGAGTTCGGCCGCCACGGTGTACGCGGTGACCGCGGCGACGGACGTCATGAAGCGGTCCTCGTCCACGGCGGCGAAGGCTGCAAGCACCGCGCCGAGCGCGCATCCGCCACCGGTCACCCGGGTCAGCAGAATGTCCCCGTTGGCGATACGGGCGTCCCGCCGGCCGTCGGTGACCAGGTCCACCGGACCCGATACGGCGACGACGCACCCGGTGTCGGCGGCCAGCGTGCGCGCCGCGTGCCCAGCGGCCTCGACCTCATGGGTGGAGTCCACCCCGCGACCGCCCCCGCCCGCACCGGACAGGGCGATGATCTCCGAGGGGTTGCCCCGGATCACCGTCGGCCGCAGCGCCAGGAGTTCATGCGCGAGCTTCGTCCGTACGGGAAGACCGCCGACGGCCACCGGGTCGAGCACCCAGGGCGTCCCGGAGTCCGCGGCCGCGCGTGCGGCCTCGAACATCGCCGTGCGCTGATCGGCGTGCGGCGTACCGAGGTTGACCAGGACGCCGGAGGCGAGCCGCGCGAACGGGCCGGCCTCGTCGGGGATGTCGACCATCGCGGGGGCCGCACCCAGGGCGAGCAGTACGTTCGCCGTGAAGCCGGTGACGACCGCGTTCGTCAGGCACTGCACCAGGGGAGCTTCCGCGCGCACCCGGTCCAGGGCGTGCGGCGTGAAGGCGGCATGGTCGGGCGCTGTCGGGGGCATGTGCGGTCACTCCGTACGGGACGAGGGAGGGAAAAGGGGCGAAGCGGACAGGTCAGTCTCGCAGGCGCAGCCGCAGCGGGGTGTAGACCACGAGTGCCACGAGGAACGCCACGCCGTAGGCGAGGTCGGCGCCGTGCAGCGCCTCGGCCACCGGGCCCACGTACAGGCTGGTGCTCATGAACGGCACCGCGGCGGCGAACGCGACGGCGAACGCGGTGACCGCAGGCCACCAGGGCTGCCGGCGGGCGCTCTCGGCGGCCAGATCGACCGGGGCGCCGCCGCGGGTCCTCGCGCGGACGATCCAGTCGACCGCCACGATCGCGACGAACCCGGGGATCCAGTAGCCGACGAGCAGCAGCACGTTCTGGAAGCGGGTCGTGGTGTCCGCCGCGTGCATCCACAGCACGAGCGGGAAGCCGAGCGCGGCGGCGAGTGCCGCGGCGAGCGGACGCGGTACACGGAGGCCGAGGGTCTGCAGCGCCAGCGAACCGCTGTAGTCGTTCATCGCGTTGCTGCACAGCGCGGCGAGCGCCACGGCGAGCAGCCCGAACGCACCGAGCGCGCCGCCGCCCAGCAGGCCGTCGATGCCGCGGGCGGTCTGGTCGGTGAAGACCGAGGCGCCCCACAGACCGAGGGTCTGGACCGCCACGAAGGACACGCTGATGCCGAGCAGCGTGAAGACGAACATCCGCGGGCGGGAGGTGGTGCGCGGCAGATAGCGGCTGAAGTCGCTGGCGTACGGAGCCCAGGACAGTGCCAGGCTCAGGGCGATGGTGCAGGTCAGGACGAACGCACCGGCCCTGTCCGCGCCGTGCGCGCTTCCGGTGGCCGCCGGATGGACGCCGTGCAGGAGCTTCGTGGCGAGTACGGCGAAGGCCGCGGCGAGCACGAAGGTCATCACGGTCTGGAGCCGGTGGATCGCCTCGTACCCCAGGACGCCGAGCGCACCCTGGGCGGCCATCATGACCAGCACGCCCAGCCAGAACGGCCAGCCGCACAGCTGGGCGAGCGCGTCGCCGCCGAAGAGCCCGATCAGCGCGTCCCAGGCGATGGACGACAGCCACTGCAGAGCTCCCGGCAGAACGACACCCCGGCCGAACGCCAGCTTGGCGAGCGGGAGTTGACCGGTACCGGTCTGGCTTCCCCACGTGCCGAGATACGCGGTGGGCGCGGCGCCGAGCAGGGTCCCGAGCACGACGGCGGCGAGCGCCGTGGCGAAGTCCAGACCCAGGGCGATGCCGACGGTGCCGGTGAACACACCGGTCATCGTCAGGTTCGGGGCGAACCAGACGGTGAACAGCCGGCCGGGGCCGCCATAGCGGCGGTCCTCGGGAACGGGGGCTATGCCGTGCGCCTCGACACGGAGATCGCCCGGAGCGGTGGGCATGCGCCCGCCGAAAGCAGGCTGCGGATCGGTGACGGTGCGCTCACCCTGGGCATACGGCAACGACATGGAAGACATCCCTCCGCCAGTTTTAACTGGATCAGGTTCGACGGGTGTGTTCTCAGCCCTCGTGCGGGGCACCCCGTGTCCGGTTCGGCCGAAAGAATAGCCCGGCCTGCGATTCTGTCCACCCGGTGGGGGCACCGGGGCGCCGCCCGGCCGTCGCTCGCCCGTATCGGCGTGTCGCCAACATCCTTTTCCGTACGGCCCGTTGACGCCCTCACGGGCTGCTGACAACGTTGTCCAACAGCCCGTCCTCCGTCCACCGCCTCGAATGGAGACGCCCGTATGCGCAGATCCCCCTCACGCCGTCTGGTGCTCGGCGCCGGCCTGGCCGCGCTGGCCGCGGCCCCGGCGACCACTGCCGCCGCAGCCGCCCCGGCCTCGTACGCATCCCGCTCCCTGGGCCGTGCGAGAGCCACGTACGACGCACTCGGGACGTACCTCGACGCGGCGGACGGCACCGGACTCGTCCGCGAGCAGTACCCGGCCGCCGCCGACGACCGCCCGTACTCCTACGAATGGCCGTACTCCCAGGTCCACATCGCCGCCCTCGACCTGGCCCACGCGGACCCCCGCTACGCGCCGGAACTGGCCCGGCGCGCCCGGGCCCAGGAGCACTACTGGAACGCGGCGGGCGGCACGACCGGCCTGCCCGGCTACGCCTCCTATCCGGTCGCACCCCACGGTGCGGGCGGCGACATGTTCTACGACGACAACGAGTGGGTCGGCCTCGCCAAGATCCAGCGCCACCTCCAGACCGGGGAGAAAGCCGCCCTGCGGCGCGCCGAGGAGATCTTCGCGCTGATCGCGTCGGGCTGGGACACCGACCAGGACCACGCGGCCCCCGGCGGAGTGTTCTGGACGCAGGCCGACTGGAGCCAGGACCGCAACACCGTCTCCAACATGCCGGGCGCCCAACTGGGCCTGCGCCTACACCGGATCACCGGACGGGCCTCCTACCTGGAGGCGGCCAGAAGGTTCTACGACTGGACCAACCGCCACCTGCTGAGCCCCGAGGGCCTCTACTGGGACCACCTCGGCCTGACGAGCACGGTCGACAGAACCCTCTGGTCGTACAACCAGGGTGTCCCGGTCGGCGTTGGCGTCCTGCTGTACGAGGCGACCCACGACCGCGACCACCTCCGCAACGCCCGGCGCACGGCGGAGGCCGCGTACACCTACTACGTCACCGAAGGCCGGCTGCTGGACCAGCCCGTCTTCTTCAACTCCATCTTCTTCAAGAACCTCCTGCTGCTCGAATCGGTGACCGGCGGACGCACCTACCAGCAGGCGATGGCCGATTACGCGGACCACATCTGGTCGCAGCAGCGCGACAGCGCCACCGGCCTGATGCGCTTCGGCAGCGCCGGCACCACCCAGGCCATCGAACAGGCCGCCGCCGCGCAGATCTTCGCGGTGCTCGCCTGGCCGCGCAGCAGCCTGCCGACGCTCTACTGAGCCGCCTGCCTGCTCTGCAGCATCCCCAACGGGCTCTGTCCTGAGGCGAGTTCGGCTGTCGCCGTCTTGAAGCCGACCTCGTCGCCGCAGAGGGCGCCGCGCAGGAAGGCGGTGCTGACCTGCTGGAGCAGAGCGACGCGCGCGGGGTTCTCGTCCGTCGTCTCGGCGGCCTCGTGTCCCGCGATGCCGCCGAGCGAGTGCTCCGCGCCGAACAGCGTGAGCAGGCTCTTCTCGCCCGGGCTGTAGGTGTACGGGTCGGTGAACCAGTCCGGCCCGCGGGTGGACAGCGCCGACTGGTCGTGGTCCCCGGCCACGATGAGGGCCGGCGTGGTCATGGCGTCGAACGACGGCCTCAGGAAGGGGAGGTGCTCGCGGGCGAAGGGGGTCAGGTCGTCGCCCAGGCCGACCAGGGCGAGCAGCACACCCGCCTTCACCCGGGGGTCGGTCATGTCCTCGCCGGGAACGCCGTCGGCGTCCAGGACGCGTGCGCCGAGCAGGGTGCTCGCCGTCTGGGCTCCCCAAGAGTGTCCGGCCACGGCGATACGACTGTGGTCGACGCGCCCGGCGAGACCGGGCACGGCGGCCTCCAGGACGTCGAGCCCGTCCAGTGCGCGCGAGAGGTCCTCGACGCGGATGCGCCAGATCTTCGGCGTACGCGGGTCCTCGGGAGGCAGGCCGAGCGTCCGGGAGTCGAGGTGGGTGGGCTGCAGGACCACGAAGCCCTGGGCCGCCCAGTGGTCGGCCAGCGGGGCGTACCCGTCCATCGACTGGCCGTGGCCGTGCGAGAACACGACGACGGGCAGGTCGCCGCCGGTCGCGGGGGCGGACACGCGGACCTGGAGGTCCTCGCCGCGGCCCGGGGCGGGCAGGACGACCGGCTTCGCGGAGACGATCGTGGTGGGCAGGCCGGTGATGTTCGAGTCAGGCATGACAGTGCTTCCGCTCGGTTGGAATGGAGTCCCTGTTCTGGCATCATGACCAAAACGGAACCTCGCTCCGCAAACAATACGGAGCTGTGTTCCGTTTCGCAAGGAGCGTCAGGGAAGAGGAGTGCTGCGGTGAACGACAGTGGGCAGGGCGCGGGAGACGCGGCCCAACGCAAGGACGTCCGCCGCAATCAGCAGACCCTCCTCGACGCGGCCGCAGCGGTCTTCGTCACCTCGGGCGTGGAGGCTCCGGTGCGTGACATCGCGGCCAAGGCCGGCGTCGGAATGGGCACGGTGTACCGCCACTTCCCCACCCGGGCGGACCTCGTGATCGCCGTCTACCGCCACCAGATCGAAGCCTGCGCCGAGGCGGGACCGACCCTGCTGGCGGCCGGGCAGGCCCCCCATCGCGCCCTCGCGCAGTGGATGGACCTCTTCGTCGACTTCCTGGTCACCAAGCACGGCCTCGCCTCCGTGCTGCAGACCGGCAACACCGGTTTCGAGGCCCTGCACGCCTACTTCCTCGACCGCCTCCTGCCGGTCTGCACCCAGCTCATCGACGCCGCGACCGCCGCCGGCGAGATCCGCTCAGACGTGACCGCCTACCAGCTCATGCGCGGCGTCGGAAACCTCTGCATCAGCGCCGAGAGCGACCCGCGCTACGACGCACGCCTGCTGGTCGGGATCCTTGTCGAGGGGCTGCGCAGCCCGCACTGACCGGACCGGCGGCGGTCTCAGCCGTGCAGGGCGCGCTTCATGATCTTGCCCATGTCGTTGCGGGGCAGCGCGTCGAGCAGCCGTACCTCGCGGGGCCGCTTGTGCGGCGCCAGCTGTCGGGCGACGTGCGCGGCCAACTCCTCGACGGTGGGCGGCTGTCCCGCGTCGGCCGGGACGATCCAGGCGATGATCCGCTCGCCCAGGTCGGCGTCGGGCTCCCCGGTGACCGCCGCCTCGCGCACCGCGGGGTGGTCGAGGAGGGCGTTCTCGATCTCGCCCGCACCGATCTTGTAGCCGCCGCTCTTGATGAGGTCGGTGGTCTTGCGGCCGACGATACGGACATAGCCGTCCGGGTCCCGGGTCGCCATGTCGCCGGTACGGAACCAGGTGCCGTCGAAGGCCTCGGCGGTCGCGTCGGGGCGGTTCAGGTACGCGGTGAACAGGTTCGGGCCGCGCACCTGGATCTCGCCGACACTCTCGCCGTCGTACGCGGTGATCTCCTCGCCCGACTCCTCCACCAGCCGCAGTTCGACCCCGTCCAGCGGCAGGCCGACCGTGCCGGGACGGGGTTCGCCGTCCGCGCGGACGCTCGTGTTCATCAGGGTCTCGGTCATGCCGTACCGCTCGACGACCCGCCGTCCTGTCGCGGCGGCGATGCGCTCATGGTCGTGCACGGGCAGTGCGGCCGACCCGGAGACCAGCAGCCGCGCGCCCGAGAGGGCCTTGGCGAGCGCGGGATTGCCGGGGAGTGCCTCGGCGATGCGGTGGTACATGGTCGGGACGCCGAAGAACATCGTTCCGTGGGCGGCCAGTTCACGGGCCACCGCGTCCGTCTCGAAGCGGCCCAGGTGGTGCACGGTGCCGCCCCTGCGCAGCGGGCCGAGGATGCCCAGGATCAGTCCGTGCACATGGAAGAGGGGCAGTGCGTGGACCAGGACGTCCTCGCCGGTCCACTGCCAGGCGTCGGCCAGCGCGTCCAGGGTGGCGGTGATCGCCCGGCGGGGCAGTACGACGCCCTTGGGCGGCCCGGTGGTTCCCGAGGTGTAGACGACCAGGGCCGGAGCCTCGGGCGACGGTTCGCCGGGGAGGGGGAGGGGCGCTTCCGGCACCCGTACGCCGATGTCGAGGCGGTGCAACGCGCCGAGCGCCGGAGGGAGTTCGTCACCGGGCGCCGCAAGGACGAGCGACGGTGCGCTGTCGGACAGGATGTGCTCCAGCTCGCGTCCGCCGGTCTTCGGGTTGAGCGGTACGGCGGGCACCCCGGCCAGCAGGGCGGCGACCACACCGACCGCGGTCTCCAGCGTGGGTGTGGCCCATACGGCCACCCGCCCGGCTCCCTGGAGCCGGGCGGCCAACGTCCCTGCCACTGCCGCCAGTTCGTCGTAGCCGAGCGACCGGTCGCCGAAGCGCAGCGCCCTGCGGGCCGAGCCGGCGGCGAGTGCGGGGAAGAGTGGAGACATGCGTCGTGCTCCTTCAGGGTCGGGCTGCCTGGAGTGTTCGCCCCCTCACCATGCCGTACGGGACGAGGGGAGCAGCGCTCGGCCAGGATCAGCCGCGGGTCGTCTCCAGGGGCTTCGCCTCGCTCGCCGCCGCGGGGTGGCCCGTGGCGACGGCCCGCGGTCCGCGCCTGGTGGCGGGGACGAGCAGGGCTGCTCCGGTGGCGGCCAGGCACAGCACGGCCAGCAGGGTGAAGCCGTGGGTGTAGCCGGAGGCGTACGGAAGCCCACTGGCCTGGACGTGGCCGGTGACCATGGAGCTCATCACGGCCGCGCCGATCGAGCCGCCGATGGTACGGATGTTGGCGTTCATGCCGGTGGCGGCTCCGGTCTGTGCGGCCGGGACGCTCTGCACGATGAGGTTGGCCATGGAGGCGAAGGCGAGCCCGATCCCGAGGCCGAACACGCCTGCGGCGAAGGCCACTTGCCACTGCTGTCCGTGCCAGGCGGCGAGCATCGTGCAGGAGATGGCACCGAGTGCGGCGCCGATGGCGAGCAGGGGCTTGGCGCCGAACACCGGCTCCAGGCGCCCGCTGACGATGCCCGAGCAGAACATCGCCACCAGCATGGGCAGCATCAGCAGCCCGGCGCCGGTCACGGTCGACCCGAATCCGTACCCCGCGGACGTGGGCGTCTGGGCGAAGGCGGGGAGGAAGGACCAGACCGCGTACATCCCGGCGCCGAAGAGCAGGGCCGCGGTGTTGGTCGTCCAGACCGCGGGCAGCCGCATGATGCGCAGGTCGATGAGCGGGCTGGCGGACCGCGCTTCGGCCAGCGCCCACAGGGCGAACAGTACGACGGCCGTGATGAGCAGACCGGTCACCTTGGCGGAGCCCCAGCCCCACGTGGTGGCCTGGCTGATGGGCAGCAGCAGAGCGACCAGCCACCCCGAAAGCAGCACGGCGGCAAGCCAGTTGACCTGTCCGGTGGAGCGGCTCGGGGACTCGGGGATCCAGCGCAGGGCGAGCAGCGCCGTCAGGGCGACGACGGCCGTCGGCAGCCAGAACAGCCACCGGTAGTCGAGCGCCCCGACGACCGGACCGGCGAGCACCATGCCGAAGCCGCCGCCGGCCGCGATGACGGCCGAGAGATTGCTGATGCTGGGGCTGACCCGGGAGGCGGGGAACTCGTCGCGGATGATGCCGAACGACAGCGGGAACAGGGCCCCGCCGATGCCCTGGATCGCGCGGGCGACGATCAGCGTGGCGATGTTCGGGGCCAGGGCGGCCAGCACGCATCCCACGATCAGTGCGAACAGCGCCCCGACGAGGGTGCGCTTCTTGCCGAAGAGGTCGCCCACCCTGCCGAGGATCGGGGTGAAGATCGACGCGGAGAGCAGATAGGCGGTCATCACCCAGGTGACGGTGGCCTGTGAAGTGCCCAGCGCCTGCTGGACGGTGGGCAGGGCGGGCGCAATCAGGGACTGCATCATCGAGAACACGCCCGCACCGGTCGCGAGGACCGCGAAGGTGAGGCGGTTGGAGCTCCGGTTCATTTCAGGACTCTCTGTCAGGGCGTGAGGCAGTACGGAGCCGGTGCCGGGCCGTGCGGGAAACGCCACGGGGCGGGCACTGGGTGTGCTGAGGGGGCTGAGGTGGGGGTGGCGCGAGATGCGCGACCGGTACGCGGAGATGGCTCGACTGTTAAAGTGGAGGCATACCTCCACCTTAGCGGAGGCTAGCCTCCGGTTCAACCCCGGGGCGTCGAGGGAGGAAGCAGTGAGGGAAGAAGCAGTCCAGGACAGGGCTTCCGTCGAGGAGTTCGTGGCGGCACAGCGCCCGCGCCGCGCGGACGCCCGGCGCAATTTCGACGCGCTCCTGGCAGCCGCGCGCGAGGCCTTCGCCGAGCAGGGGGCCGACGCGTCCCTCGAGGACATCGCCCGCCGCGCGGGAGTGGGGATCGGCACCCTCTACCGGAACTTCCCCACCCGCAGGCATCTCTTCGAGACGGTCTACGCCGAGGAGGTCGACGCGCTCTGCGTCCTCGCCGACGAACTCGCCGACAGGCCGGCCTGGGAAGCCCTCACCACCTGGATCGACCGCTTCGTCGAGTACACCGTCACCAAGCGCGCCGTCCGCGAGGGCCTGAACGGCGAATCCGACATCTTCGTCTCCTGCCGCATCTCCATGATGGCCGCCGGGGCCCCGCTGCTGCAGCGCGCCCAGGAGTCCGGCGAGGCCCGGCAGGACGTCGACTTCGACGACCTGCTGCGGATGATCTCGGGCATCGCCGCGACCGTGTTTCCCACCACGGAGCAGCGCGACCGCGTCGTCTCCATCGCCCTGGACGGCGTACGGGCGGCACGCGGCTGACCCGTTCTCCGCTGTGCAGGCGCACCCCGGCTTCCGAATCGCATACACGTTCGATATTGGTCTATGGTGGGGTGACCAGCCCAAAGAGGCGGGTGTGGCAGGACAGAGGCAGGGGGCCGTAGTGGCGAGGTGGTCCAGGTGCGCGGATTTACGCATCTGCATGCCGTCTCGGGGTTTTCCCTGCGGTACGGCGCCTCGCACCCCGGGCAGCTCGCGGAGCGGGCTGTCGAGCGCGGGATGGACGCTGTCGCCCTGACCGACCGGGACACCCTCGGCGGCGCTGTCCGTTTCGCCAAGGCCGCAGGGCGCGCCGGTGTCCGCCCCCTGTTCGGGGTGGATCTCGCGCTGCAGGCACCCCCCGAAGCGGCCGGGCGCACCGAGAGGCAGCGCACCCCGGCCCGCGGCGGCGCCTTCGTCGACGAGTCGGCGCAGCGCGTGGTCTTCCTCGCCAGGGACGGGGCCCGGGGCTGGGCCGAACTGTGCCGGCTCGTCAGTGCCGCGCATGCGGATGCGACGGCCGGGAAGCGCCCCCTGCTGCCGTGGGACGCCCTCGGCGGTGACCACCTCATCGTGCTGCTCGGCCCCGGTTCGGACGTCGGCCGCGCTCTGGCGGCGGGCCGTCCCGACCGTGCCGCCGGACTGCTCGCGCCCTGGCGGGAGCGGTACGGGGACACGGCGCTGCGCATCGAGGTCGTCAGCCACGGCCGCAGCGGTACCGGCTTCGGCTCGCTGCGGCTGGCGGCCCGCTCCCTCGGCTTCGCCGCCGACCAGGGGATCGCTCCCGTACTGAGCAATGCCGTGCGCTACGCCGACCCCGGCCAGGGGCCGGTCGCCGACGTCCTGGACTCCGCGCGCCGCCTGGTGCCGATCGACCCGCGCGGCGTACGCGACAGCGGAGAGCGGTGGCTCAAGCCCGCCGCGGACATGGCGCGCATCGCCGAGCAGGTGGCCGAGGCCGCCGGCTATCGCGCGAACACCGCCCGCAGACTGCTCGAAGTCACCGAGGAGACCGCCGCGGCCTGCCGCGTGGACCCCGAGGACGACCTGGGGATCGGCCGTGTGCACTTCCCCGAACCGGAACTCGTCGGCGCGCATCGGCGTGCCCCCGAGCGCGTACTGCGTTCGAAGTGCGACGCCGCCATGCTGCTGCGCCGCTACGACAGGGACCGCCCGCACTGGGACCGCCTCGAGGACGAACTGCGCCTGATCGAACAGCAGGGCTACGCCTCGTACTTCCTCACCATCGCCCAAGTCGTCGACGACGTCCGGGAGCTCGGCATCCGGGTCGCCGCCCGAGGATCCGGTGCCGGTTCCCTGGTCAACCACCTCCTGGGCATCGCCACCGCCGACCCGGTCGAACACGGCCTGCTCATGGAGCGTTTCCTGTCCGGCCAGCGCAAGGAGCTGCCCGACATCGACATCGACGTGGAGTCCGCGCGCCGCCTCGAGGTCTACCGGGCGATCTTCGACCGCTTCGGCCCGGAGCGGGTGGCCACCTTGTCCATGCCCGAGACCTATCGCGTACGGCACGCGGTGCGCGACGCCGGCCTTGCGCTCGGTATGGACCCGGCCGAGGTCGACCGGCTCGCGAAGTCGTTCCCGCACATCCGGGCCCGCGACGCCCGCGCCGCTCTGCGGGAACTCCCCGAACTGCGCTCCATCGACCCGGAGGCGTACGACCCGCAGCTGTGGGAGCTGGTCGAGGCCCTGGACGCCCTCCCGCGCGGTATCGCCATGCACCCGTGCGGGGTGCTGCTCTCCGACGCGACGCTGCTGCACCGCACCCCCACCGTGCCGACCAGCGGCGAGGGGCTCCCCATGTCCCAGTTCGACAAGGAGGACGTGGAGGACCTCGGGCTGCTCAAGCTCGACGTGCTCGGGGTACGGATGCAGTCCGCGATGGCGCATGCCGTCGCCGAGGTCGAACGGGCCACCGGGCGCCACATCGACCTGGACGATCCCGCGCAGGTGCCGCCCGACGACCCGAAGACGTACCGGCTGATCAAGTCCTCCCAGACCCTTGGCTGTTTCCAGACCGAGTCGCCGGGCCAGCGCGACCTCATCGCCCGGCTGCAGCCCGAGAACTTCCACGATCTCGTCGTCGACATCTCGCTGTTCCGGCCGGGTCCGGTCGCGGCCAACATGGTGGAGCCGTTCATCAAGGCCAGGCACGGGCAGCAGGCGCCCCACTATCCGCACCGGGATCTGGAGGACGCGCTGCGCGAGACGCACGGCGTGGTGGTCTTCCATGAGCAGATCATCCAGATCCTGAAGGTGATGACCGGATGCTCCCTGGCCTTCGGCGACTACACGCGACGGGCGCTGTCGCGCGCCGATCAACTCGGCCGGGTGCGGGCGTGGTTCGCGCAGGAGGCGCGCGGGCGAGGGTACGAGGAAGAGGTCGTCGAGCGGACCTGGGAGATCATCGAGGCGTTCGGGGCGTACGGATTCTGCAAGGCACACGCCGTCGCCTTCGCCGTGCCCTCGTACCAGTCGGCATGGCTGAAGGCGCACCACCCGGCCGCCTTCTATGCCGGGCTGCTCACCCACGACCCGGGGATGTATCCGAAGCGGCTGCTGCTCGCGGACGCGCGGAGGTGGGGAGTGCCGATCCTTCCGCTGGATGTGAATGCGTCGGACTCCGCCTATAAAATCGAACTGGTGTCTGATGAGCGGGATGGTCGGCCCCTCCATGGGGTCCGGCTCGCCCTGTGCGACGTACGCGGATTGAGCGGGAGCGAGGCGGAGCGGATCGTCGCGGGGCGGCCGTATGCCACGCTCCAGGACTTCGTCTCCCGGGCCCGGCCGTCCAGGCCGGTCGCCGAACGTCTCGCCCAGGTCGGTGCGCTGGACGCCTTCGGCCGCAACCGCCGCGATCTGCTGCTGCACCTCGGCGAGCTGCACCGGGGCCAACGCCATTCCCCGAACGGCCAGTTGGTGCTCGGAGACACCGGAGGGGCCGGGAGCGCGGTGGCCCCCGCCCATCTGCCCGACCTGGACGACGCGGAGCGGCTCGGCGCCGAGCTCGGAGTGCTCGGCATGGACACCTCCCGCCATCTCATGGACGAACAAAAGGAGTTGCTCGACGAGCTCGGTGTGGTCACCGCGAAGCGGCTGAAGGACCTGCGGCACGGACAGGTGGTGCTCGTCGCCGGCGCGAAGGGAGCCGTTCAGACACCGCCGGTCCGTTCCGGCCGGCGTGTCATCTTCACGACGCTCGACGACACGACGGGGCTGGTCGACTGCGCGTTCTTCGAGGACAGCCATGACGCCAGCGCGCACACCGTCTTCCACTCCTGGCTGCTGCTCGTCCGCGGAGTGGTGCAGCGCCGCGGCGAGGGCAGCGGCAAGGCGCTTTCGGTGACCGGCTCCGCCGCCTGGGACCTCACCGAACTGGCCGAACTGCGCCGTACGGGCGGCCTGTCGGCGGTGACGGAGCGGCTCACCGAGAGCGGACCGCGGCAGGACAGGGCCGCGGACAGCCGCAGCATCCAGCTGGAGACCGGCTACACGCTGCATCCGTGGGCGGATCTGCAGCCGCCGGGCGAGTCCGTCAAGCAGAACCGCAAGCTGTGGCACCAGAGTCCGGGGAGTGCGGGATGAACATCCTCTACATCCACTTCCACGGACTGTCGGACGAGGGGCTCTACCGCCATCTCCTCGCCCTGCTGGCCGAGTACACCCCCCTGGTCCAGGCGCTGCCACCGGACGCCGCACTCGCGGACGTCTCCGGCAGCCTGCGCTACTTCGGTACGGACGCCGCCGCACTGGCCGAGCGCATCCGGGCGCGGACCGGGGGACTGTACGGGCTCCACTCCACGGTCGGCATCGCCGCGAACCCGCTGCTCGCCCGCATGGTCGCGGCCGACGGCCCGCCCTCGGCCGTCCGCGTCCTGCCCGACGACCTCGACGCGGTCACCGCCTTCCTCGCCGGGAAGCCCCCCGCCGCCCTGCACGGAGTAGGGCCCGCGACCTCCCGCCTGCTGGCCTCGTACGGCCTGGACAGCATCGGGAAGATCACCACCGCGCCGCTGGGCACGCTGCAGCGCATCCTGGGTGCCACCGCGGGCCGCCGCCTCCAGGAAGCGGCCCAGGGTCTGGACCCGACGCCGGTGGTCCCCCTGGCCCCGCCCCGCTCGATCAGCGCCGAACACCGCTTCGACCAGGACGAGTTGGACCGGGACCGGCAGCGCGCCGCCCTGCTCGCGCTCACCGACCGCCTCGGACTGCAGTTGCGCGCCGAGGCCCAGGTGGCCCACACCCTTGCTCTCACCGTCCGTTACGCGGACCGTTCGACGACCACCCGTACCCGCACCCTGCGCGAACCCACGGCCCACACACGCTCCCTGACCGCACTCGCCCATGAACTCCACGACCGGCTCGCTCTGCAGCGCGCCCGCGTCCGCGCACTCTCCCTGCGGGCGGAGGGCCTGATCGGCGCCGAACTGGCCTCCTGCCAACTGGCTTTCGATCCGGCCGACGAGAAGGCCCGTCTCATCGAGGCGGTCTCCGACCGGGCCCGGAGCCGGTTCGGCTCCGGGGCGGTACTCCCGGCCGGCGCCTCCCGCGGCGTTGCGTGAGCGGGCGAGGCCGACGACCGCGTCGCCGTGAGCCGTGAGCCGTGAGCCGTGAGCCGGGGAAGGATCTCTTGCCGCCGCCTTCTCGCGGCACCCCGGTCCGAGGATGCTGGGAGAGCTGGTGGACAGCCCAGTCAACTCACGGAGGCCGTCATGCCGATGCTCGTGATCGAGGGAACGTACCGGGTGATCGGTGCCCGGCCGGACGGCGACTCCGTCCGCTTCTACCCCACCGATCCCGCCCACTGGGATCTGGTTCCAGGACCCCACAAGGTGCGCCGCAACAAGTCCGGCGGGGCGCAGTTACGGCTGGACGCGATCGACGCGCTGGAGACGCACTACATACCGGCGCACGGCCACGAACTCCACCAGCCGCCGCCCTGCGCCGAGCAGGCCGCGGACGCCCTGACGGCCTGGCTCGGATTCACCGCCGTCCAGCGCGACAACCGCTCCACGATCACCGCTGCCGAGCCCGCACAGGCACCCGGGTACATCCTGACCAGGGGCGCGGACGTATACGGACGCTGCGTGGCCCTCGTGGGCCGCGGCACGGCTCCGGGACCGGACGGAGGGCAGCTGCACGTCGACACCGCGCTGCTCCGGCGGACCGCGAACCACAGTCAGCTGGCCGAGGGGCTGGCCTACCCGACGTACTACACCAAGCTGTACGTCGAGCTGCGCGCGGCGCTGACCACCGTGGTCCAGGAAGCCAGGACCACCGCCAAAGGGCTGTGGCCCGCCGACACCACGACCACCGGCGGGAAGATCGACGGACTGGCCTCCCTCACGGAGAACGTGGTGCTGCTCCCCAAGCTGTTCCGCCGCCTCGCGGACTATCTGGCGCTCGGGGGAGGGGACCCCTCGCTCGCCGGGTTCGGCGCCTTCCTGGAGCAGCGTGCCGACCGTGTCCTCATCATCTCCAAGGGGCAGTTCACCGGTCTGTCGACGGTGGTGGAGGTCGCCGACCAGACCGTACGGATGCTCCACCCGCCCGAGGACCTGGTCTTCGACGAACGCTGAGGCGGAGCGCCGGCCGCATCGGATCCACAGCCCATCGACAGGTGGATGACCAAGACTCTCCCGCGGACAGAGTGGAGAAGCGGGAGGGCCGATGCGGCCGAGCGGTGAATCGCGGACGAGGCGGACGAAGGGCGGTCGGCGCAAGAAGCGCAAGCGGCGCATCGGGCGCTGGATCGCCGTCGGCACCTCGCTGTGCGTGATGGGTGCGGCAGGGGCGGGCTGGGCGTACTACGCGCACCTGAACGGCAACCTGAAGAAGGACACGCTCAATCTGTCCGCCGCGAAGGCCGCGAAGACCAAGGCCAACGCCGCGGGCCAGACCCCGCTCAACATTCTGCTGCTCGGGTCCGACAGCCGCGCCTCCAAGGCGAACCAGAAGCTGGGCGGGGCGAAGGGCGACGCGACCCGCAAGCCGCTCGCCGACGTACAGATGCTGCTGCACGTCTCCGCCGACCGGAAGAGCATGACCGTCGTGAGCGTCCCGCGCGACACCCGCGTCACGATTCCGAAGTGCACCGGCAGCGACGGCACGGTCTACCCCGAGACCACCGCGCAGACCATCAACACGAGCCTCCAGCACGGCGGTCCGGGCTGCACCGTGGCCACCTGGGAGAAGCTGACCGGGATATCCGTCGACCACTTCATGATGATCGACTTCTCCGGTGTGGTGTCGATGGCGGACGCCGTGGGCGGTGTCCCGGTGTGCGTGAAGAGCAATGTCTACGACAAACTGTCGGGCCTCAGGCTCGCCAAGGGCACACACACCGTCAAGGGGCAGCAGGCCCTGCAGTGGCTGCGCACCCGCCACGGCTTCGAGGACGGCAGCGACATCGGCCGCACCCACGCCCAGCACCTCTACATGAACGCGATGGTGCGCCAGCTCAAGTCGGGCACCAAGCTCACCGACCCCGGAAAGCTGATGGACCTCGCCGAGACGGCGACCTCGGCGCTCACCGTCGACGACGGCCTCGGCTCGGTCAAGAAGCTCTACGACCTGGCGGTGGACCTCAAGAAGGTCCCGACCGGCGGGATCACCATGACGACCATGCCCTGGGGAGCCGACCCGCAGAACCCGACCGCCCATGTGGTGCCGTCCGCGGCAGCCGCCGGGCTGTTCACGCTGCTGCGCAACGACCAGTCGGTGGACGGGAAGAGCGCAGAGTCCACCTCGTCGCCCTCACCCTCACCCTCCGCGAGCGCCGCACCCAAGGCCGACATCGCGCTCACCGTCCAGAACGGCACCTCCACCGACACCCGTGCAGCCGTCGAGGGCCGCGCCGGCGACATCGCGGAGAAGCTGACCTCCCTCGGCTACTCCCGGGCCGCGGTCGACGACACCGCGCTCTCCCGGTCGGGCAGCACCGTGGAGTACGCCACCGACGGCCAGAAGGCGAACGCCCAGGCGGTCGCCGCCTCGCTCGGCCTGCCGGCCAACGCGGTGAAGAAGTCGTCGTCCGCCCAGGGGATCCGGCTGATCGTCGGCGCCGACTGGACCACGGGAACCACGTATCCGAAGACCGACGGCAGCGATGCGCGGCAGACGCTGAAGGAGGCCGCCGCGGTCAGCGCCTCGGACGAGACAGCGTGCATGAAGGTCAATCCGTCCTACACCTGGTGACGCGTCCGGTGTCGGATCGTGGCAGGGGCGGCAGGATTTGAACCTGCGGCGTGCGGGTTTGGAGTCCGCTGCTCTGGCCGGGCTGAGCTACACCCCCTCGTGTCCGCAAGCCTGGCATGTACGGTCGCTCGCGATCCACCGGATTTTCCGCCCGCCCGCCCCTCGGGCAGGCGCTCAGGGCCCCGATGTACGGTCCGTGCATGAGCCACGAGCAGAAGGCCTGCTGCACTCCGGGCCGCGGCCCCGGCACGATCCCGCTCGGCGCACCCGCCGCCCGGATGACCGCGTCGCCCGAGGTGGCGGCACGTCTGACCAGGCGTCTGCTCGAACTGCCCGGCGGCAGCTTCCTGATGGGCACGGACGACGCGGCCGGCTACCGGGCGGACGGCGAGGGGCCGGTCAGGGAGATCGGGCTGAGCGCCTTCCGGATCTCCCCGACCACCGTGACCAACGCCCAGTTCGCCACCTTCGTGAAAGCGACCGGGTACGTCACGGACGCCGAGAAGTTCGGCTTCTCCTACGTCTTCGAGGGCTTCCTCGGCCGCGAACAGGCCGCCCGCGCACCCCGCGTCCCCGCCACCCCGTGGTGGCGCGGCGTACAGGGTGCGACCTGGCGGCGGCCCGAGGGACCCGGCACGTCCATCGACGCGCGCCAGAACCACCCGGCCACCCACATCAGCCACCACGACGCGCTCGCGTACTGCGCCTGGTCGGGCACCCGGCTGCCCACCGAGGCCGAGTGGGAGTACGCGGCCCGCGGCGGGCTGGTCCAGAAGCGCTACCCCTGGGGCGACGAGCTCGCGCCCGACGGCCGTCCCCGGTGCAATATCTGGCGCGGCATCTTCCCCACGGTCAACACCGCGGCGGACGGATTCCGTGCGACGGCCCCGGCCAACTCCTTCAAGCCCAACGGCTTCGGGCTCCACAACATGGTCGGCAACGTCTGGGAGTGGACCGCGGACTGGTTCAGCCGCGACCACCACCTGACCGGCGAGCGCGCTGACCCCAAGGGGCCGGGCGCCGGCTCGGCCCGGGTGATGCGCGGCGGCTCCCACATGTGCCACGACTCGTACTGCTTCCGCTACCGGGTCGCGGCCCGGAGCTCCAACACCCCCGACAGCTCGGCCGGGAACATCGGGTTCCGGGTCGCCGCGGATCCGGCGTAGGCGCCGGGTCAGTCCTGGAAGTGGGAGTCGAGGACCGCGTCGAGCTGTTTCGTCCACCCCTCGAGGCTTTCCTTGTCGGCGGCCGTGACCTCGACCCAGTACTGGTGCCGGTTGGGCATATGGACGGTCACGGTGAGACGGCGTCCGAAGCGGGACGTGTCGTACTCGACCGCGCCGATCTCCTTCCAGTCGAAGTCGACCTCCAGATCGTCCTGGCGGAGCCGGACGCCGGAGCGGTCCGCGATGGCCGAGGCCCGGCGGTCGGCGGCCTCGAAGGCGGGGCCTTCGTCCTCGTCCTCGTCGCCGGGCGCCGACACCGGCGCCTCGTTCTCGGGAGCGCTGTCGTCCGAAGTGCCGTCCTCCGGCGCGACCTCCACAGGGTCGGCCGATACGTCCTCGGGCTCGGCGCCCTCGCGGGCGGGCGTGCCGGCGCGCGCGGGCATGAACCCGGGGACGAACGACGGATCGATCGCGGCGGCGGGCACGGGCGGGCTGCTGGGGCTTATGGGCTGTTCCACGGTGCGCATTATGGACGATGTACCTGTGTGGCGGGAGTGAACACCGACAAGTGTTCGGACGTACGCGGCGGTCGGCCGGTGAGCAGCGGCACGGAGAAAGTGCTGATACATCGGAGCTATCGTGCCCAATTCCCGCCCCACGGGGGTGTATTCAGCGCAGAACGTTGACGTGGCACCACAGAGCTCGTACGTTTCCGACGCCTGTCGCCGCACTGCTGCGGCGCACCCACGTCGAAGGGACCGGAAGATGACGAGCCCCGCCGAGCAGTCCTCGACCTCGCGCCGCACCGTTCTGCGTGCGGCGGGAGGAGCCCTGGGAGCGGGGCTCGCGTTCGGCGGGGGGATGCGGCCCTTCGCGGCGGCCGCCGCCGTCCGCCGACCGAAGGCGTCCACGGTGCACCAGGTGCCCGAGGCGCGTGCCGTGACGCTGCGCTATCCCACGCCCGCCGACGAAGCGAAGATCATCGAGCAGGGGCTGCCGCTCGGCAACGGCCGCATCGGGGCGCTGGCCACCGGAGGACCGGCGAGCGACGTCCTCTATCTCACCGATGCCACCCTGTGGACCGGCGGGCTGAACGACGCGCTGCAGGACGACGGCCAATTCCCGTACGACACCACTCAGTTCGGCTCCTTCACCCTGCTGGCGAAGGCCACCGTCAGCCTGCCGGACCACACCGCATCGGCCGTCACCGGCTACACCCGCACCCTCGATCTGAGCAACGGCCTCAGCACGGTCTCGTACGACCACGAAGGCGTCACCTACCGCCGCGAGAGCTACGCGAGCCACCCCGACGACGTCATCGTCGTCCGCCTCACCCAGAGCGGCGGCGGCCGGTACACCGGCTCCCTCACCCTGGCCGGCTGGCACGGCGAGACGCCCGCTGCCGACGCCACCACGATCGCGCTCGCCGCCGCGCTCCCCAATCAGTTGAAGTACGCGGCCGCGGTCACCGCCGTGAGCACCACCGGAAACATCACGGCGGCAGGCTCCACGCTCACCTTCACCGACTGCGAGGACGTCACGCTCGTCCTCTCCGGCGGCACCGACTACACCCCCGACGACGCCACCGCCTTCAAGGACCCGTCCGTCGACCCGCGCGCCGTCGCCACCGGGCGGGTCCGGGCCGCCGCCGCGGTGGGCGCTGCCGGTCTGCTGCGTACCCATCTCGCCGACTACCAGGCGCTCTTCGGTCGGATGACGGTCGACCTCGGCCCCTCCAGCGACGCACAGCGCTCCCTCGACACCGGCGCGCGCCTGACCGCACTCGGGGCGCCGAACGCACCCGCCGACCCCGAACTGGAAGCCGCCTACCTGCAGTTCGGCCGCTACCTGATGATCAGCGGCTCGCGCGACAGCGTGCCGCTGAACCTCCAGGGTCTGTGGATCGACCGCACCGATCCCGACTGGATGGGCGACTACCACACGGACATCAACGTCCAGATGAACTACTGGCTCGCCGAGCGCGCCGGCCTGCCCGACTGCTTCGACGCCTTCCTCGACTACTGCGTCGCCCAGATCCCCTCCTGGACCCGTACGACCCAGAAGGTCTTCAACGATCCCCGCAACGGATTCCGCAACTCCAGCGGCAAGGTGGCCGGCTGGACGACGGCGATCTCCACCAATATCTACGGCGGCATGGGCTGGTGGTGGCACCCGGCCGGAAACGCCTGGCTGTGCAACTCCCTCTGGCAGCATTACGAGTTCACCCAGGACCGTGCCGTCCTCAAGAAGATCTACCCGCTGCTCAAGGGCGCCTGTGAGTTCTGGGAGGCCCGGCTGATCACCACCACCGTCACCGACCCGGTCACCGGCGCGAGCCGCGAGGTCCTCATCGACGACAGCGACTGGTCGCCCGAGCAGGGCCCCACCGACGCCAAGGGCATCACCTACGCACAGGAACTGGTCCGCGACCTCTTCGTCAGTTACCGCGCGGCCGCCGCCGCACTCGCGCGGGACACCGGCTACGCGAAGACGATCGCCGCGCTCCAGGCACGCCTCTACCTGCCCCAGGTCAGTCCCACGACCGGCCGGCTCGAGGAGTGGATGAGCCCCGACGACCTGGGCGAGACCACGCACCGCCACCTCTCCCCGCTCATCGGTCTCTTCCCCGGCGACCGGATCACCCCCGCGGACAGTCCGGCCGAACTCCTCACCGGCGTCACGAACCTGCTCACCTCCCGCGGCATGGAGAGTTACGGCTGGGCCTGCGCCTGGCGGGCCGCCTGCTGGGCACGGCTGAAGGACGGGGAGAAGGCGTACCAGCTGATCCGCACCAACCTGAAGCCGTCGCTGAACACCAGCAACGGCACCTCGCCCAACCTGTTCGACATGTACGACCTCGGCTCCCGCGCCACCCTGCAGATCGACGCCAACTTCGGTACCCCGACCGCGATGCTGGAGATGCTGCTCTACTCCCGCCCCGGCGTCGTCGAACTGCTCCCCGCCCTGCCGGCGGCCTGGGCGGCATCGGGACGCGTCACCGGCATCGGTGCCCGGGGAGGCATCACGGTCGACCTCGCCTGGCGCGACGGGAAGGTCACCGAGGCGACGCTCCACAGCGCCGGCGGCGCCACCACCGAGGTGCGGGCCGGTGCGTGGAAGCGCACGGTCCGCCTGAAGCCGGGCAGGGCGGTGACCCTGCGGCCCTGAACAGGCCGACGGCGGCGGTTACTTGGGCGCGGCCATCAGGCTCTCCAGGTGGGTGATGAGATCGTCGGCCGCACCCAGGTCCCGGCTCCTGTCGGTGACCAGGGTGTGGCCGTCGTACGCCAGCCGGTACTCGAAGAGGTCCCGGGCACTCGCCGAGACGCTGCGGGCGGGCAGCGCGGAGAAGTCGACCGCGTCCAGAAGGGATCCGAGCCGCTTCTGCTCGGCGTCCGACAGCTCGCGGGAAGCAGGGCCGTCCTTGCGGTCGTCGAGGACGGCCCTCCCGCCGGGGCGGACCTCGATCGAGCGCCCCACCCCGGCGAAGCCGCCGCTGACAGTGAGACTCACCGTGGCGGCGGGGCCCCTGGAGGGAGGCTTGGACGCAGCCTCCGAAGCGGTGCCGGATCCGGTGCCGGGCGTGACGGTCCCGCCGCACCCGGTCAGCAGAAGTACGGACGCGAGGAGGGCGAGGAGCCGGAGCACACGGGTTGCCACCCCGCCAGACTAGAGGGCGCTGCCCGCCTTCCACTTCTCCCAGGAAAGGTTCCAGCCATTGAGGCCGTTGGACGGATCCACCGTGTCCTCAGCCGAGTTGACGACCTCCACGACGTCGCCGAGCATCGAGCTGTTGTAGAACTCGGCGCCCGCGGTCGACTTGTCCCTCGCGCCCTTCGCGTCGTGCATGCCGACACAGCCGTGGCTGGTGTTGCTGGAGCCGAAGACCGACGTCGAGGCCCAGTAGTTGCCGTGGACGAAGGTGCCCGACGTGGTGAGGCGCTGTGCGTGCGGTACGTCGGCTATGGAGTACTCGTCGCCGAGCCCGACCGTCGAGGAGTCCATCTTCGTCTGCGTGAACCGCTCGCTGATCACCATCTTCCCCGACCAGGTGGGATGGGCGGAGTCCCCGCCGCTGACCGGATAGGTCGCCACGGCCTTGCCGCCCCGTCTGACCGTCATCTTCTTCGACGACAGGTCGACCGTGCTGACCTGCTCGCGTCCTATGTGGAAGACGACGTCCTTGGACTGCTTGCCGTACACCCCGTCGGCACCCTCGATGTCCTTCAGCCGCAGGCTCAGCGTGACCTTGGTGTTCGCAGCCCAGTACTCCTCGGGCCGGAAGTCGAGCCGGGTGTCGCCGAACCAGTGACCGACCACCTCCACCGGGGGATCCGCGGTGACGGTGATGGCCTTCTCGACGGCGGCGCGGTCGGTGACGGCGTGTGTGAAATTGATCGAGACCGGCATGCCGACGCCGGAGGTCGAGCCTGCTTCGGGCGTGAAATAGCCGACGAAGGTGGCGGCGGGGGAGCGGGTGGTGAAGGACGTGGTGTGCGTGGATCCCTGCCCCGAGCCGTCGAGTTGTGCCGTGACGGTGTACGCGGTGCCGGAGTACGGGTGGTCCGTGGACGTCCACAGCGTGCGCGCCGCGTCGAGCTTCCCGGCCAGGCTGCTGCCGCTCGCGTCGGCGACCTTGACCGATGTCAGGGTGCCGCCCGCCACGGCGACCGTCACCGGCGTACCGAAGTCGGCCTTGCCCGACCCGTCGGCCGGTGTGACGGTCACGGTCGCCGAGCCGGACGTCGAGGACGCGGACCCGCCCCCTGCCGTACCGGAGGCGCCGGCGGTCCCGGCGCATCCCGCCAAGGATGCGAGCGGGACGACGCCGAGCGCCGCCAGCACACCGCGCCGTGTCCAGTTCCGGTCCGAGGCTGCTTTCCCGGAAGGACCGGAGGTCTCAGAGGTGCCCACATCACGCCTTTCGTACGTCCGACTGCTGCCGGAACAGCGTGCTCCGCGCAGATGTGGGCGTTCTGTGAGGCGCCGGTGGCCCAGGTGAGATTCTCCTGAAAGTCAGGCCTCCAGCGCCGCCGTCAGCCTGCGGTCGGCGACGGAACGTCCGGCCTGGACCTCCCGTGACCGCCGGGCCGGTCAAGGGCCGACGGAGCGTTGGTGCGGGATCGGCAGACCGACATCGGTCATGGTCGCCGTCCCGGTCCCGGTTCCGGCCTCGGACTGCTGCACCGACACGGTCCGCGTCGGGGCGGGGATCTTGATCCCCTCGGCGCGGTAGCGCTGATGCAGGCGCTTGATGAACTCGTGCTTGATCCGGTACTGGTCGCTGAACTCGCCGGCCCGCAGGATCACCGTGAAGTTGATCCGCGAATCCCCGAACGTATGGAAACGGACGGCCGGTTCATGGTCGGGGACTCCTCCGTCGACGTCGCGCATCACGCTTTCGACGACCTCGGAGGTCACCCGCTCGACGTGCTCCAGGTCGCTGTCGTAGCCGACACCGACCTGGACCAGTACCGACATCTGCTGCTCGGGGCGGTTGAAGTTGGTCATGTTGGTGCCCGCGAGCCGGTTGTTGGGGATGATCACGAGGTTGTTCGACAGCTGCTCCACCACGGTGTTGCGCCAGTTGATGTCGACGACATAGCCCTCCTCCCCGCTGGTGAGCCGGATGTAGTCGCCGGGCTGCACCGTCTTGGACGCGAGGATGTGCACCCCGGCGAACAGGTTGGCGAGGGTGTCCTGCAACGCCAGCGCGACCGCGAGACCGCCCACGCCCAGAGCGGTCAGGAGCGGGGCGACGGAGATGCCCAGGGTCTGCAGTACGACGAGGAAGCCCATCGCCAGCACCACGACGCGGGTGATGTTGACGAAGATGGTGGCCGACCCGGCCACCCCCGACCTGGACTGGGCCAGCGACTTCACCAGGCCGGTGATCACCCGGGCCGCGGTGAGCGTGGCCACCAGGATGAGCAGCACGGTCAGCGTCCGGTTGACGTTGTGCACGGACCGCGAGGTCAGCGGCAGCGCCGCGGCGGCCACCGCCGCTCCGGCGGCGAAGGCTGCCCAGGGGACCAGGGTCCGTACCGCGTCGACGATGACGTCGTCCCCGCTCCACCGGGTCCTGCTCGCCCGCTCGCCGAGCCACCGCAGTGCGGCCCGCAGCAGCAGCCCCGCCATGAGCCCGGCCGCCACGGCGATTCCGGCGACGATCAGATCGTGCAGCGTCAGGGCCCGGTTCACCGGACGCCTCCTGTCGCCGACGGAGCCTGGACGGACGATATGTGAGGTGTCGTCACCTTTTACCTGCTCGATTCTCGGGGCCGAAACGATCATTCATCCTGCCGTACGCGATCGTCACTGTTATGTCCCATCGGGACAATAGTGTTACGGTCGAGGCATGGGCATCGAGAAGACGGGACCGGACGGTCGCAGGCAGCGCACCCAGCGCAGCCGTGAGGCCATGGTGGCCGCCGCCGTGGACCTGCTGCTCGAGCGGGGGCTCGACGGTGTGACCGTCGAGGAGATCGCCGAGCGCGCCGGAGTCACCCGCCGCACCTTCAGCCGGCACTTTCCCGGCAAGGAGGAGGCGATCCTCGGCGAAGTGGGGATGAGCGGGCACCTGATCAACGACGCACTGCGCGACCGCCCCGCCGACGAATCGCCGCTCATGGCGTACTGGCAGGCGGTCTGCACCTGGCTCGCGGACGAGTTCGGGGGCGAGAAGGCGGCCGTGCTGCTGCCGCGCCGCCACGAACTGTTCCGCAGGCTCGACCTCGAACCCGCGCTCTTCGGCGCCTTCCAGCACCTGCGGATCGACGCGGAGGCCGAGTCCATACGGATCATCGCGGACCGGCTCGGTGTCGACCCTGCCGTCGACCCCCGTCCCGCGGTGACCGTGGGCACCGGGGCAGGCACCCTCACCGCGGTCCTCCGCGCCTGGTCCCGGGGCAGTGACCCCGATGCCCTCTCCGCGCTTGCGGAGCAGTACTTCGGAGCGCTCGCCGGGCTGCTGTCCGGCGGGAGCACCGATCAGCACCACACGCAGCACAAGTAATTCCAAAGGTCGTGAAGAACATGAGCACCACCCCTGAATTCGACGGCAAGGTCGCCCTCGTCACCGGCGCCGCATCCGGCATCGGTCTGGCCATCGCCGAGCGGCTTGCGCAGCGCGGGGCCGCCGTCGTCATCGCCGACTACAACGAGGCCGGCGCCAAGGAGACCGCGGACCGCCTCGCGGCCACCGGCGCCCGCACCGCCGCCGTCGCAGTCGACGTCACCGACGCCGCGTCCGTCGAGGCCGCCGTCCGCTTCACCGTCGACACCTTCGGCGCCCTGCACCTCGCCGTGAACAACGCCGGAATCGGCGGCCCCTCGCAGCCGACCGGCGCGTACGAGATCGCCGACTGGGACCGCGTCGTCGCCACCAACCTCAGCGGTGTCTTCTACTCGCTGCGCCACGAGCTGCCCGCGATCGTCGCCTCCGGCGGCGGCGCCGTCGTCAACATGGCCTCCATCCTGGGCACCAACGGCTTCGCGGGATCTCCCGCGTACGTCGCCGCCAAGCACGGAGTCGTCGGCCTGACCAAGACCGCCGCGCTGGAGTACGCCACCCAGGGCGTACGGATCAACGCGGTCGGCCCGGGCTTCATCGAGACCCCGCTGCTCGCGGGCTCCGACGCCGCGTCCCACGACCACCTCGTCTCCCTGCACCCGCAGGGCCGCCTCGGCCGCGCCGATGAGGTCGCCGAACTGACCCTGTTCCTGCTCTCCGAGAAGGCCTCGTTCATCCAGGGCAGCTACCACCTGGTCGACGGCGGCTACTCGGCCCGCTGACCCCGCCGCCCCGCATCCGTACAAGGAGGTACGAATCACATGAAGGCTCTGCAATACCGCCAGGTGGGCGCGGCCCCCGAGGTCGTCACCGTCCCCGACCCCGAACCGGGCCCCGGACAGGTCCTGTTGAAGGTGACAGCGGCAGGCGTCTGCCACTCCGACATCGCCGTGATGTCGTGGCCCGCCGCAGCGCTGCCCTTCCCGCTGCCCCTGACCCTCGGCCACGAGGGCGCAGGCACCGTCGCCGCGCTCGGCGCGGGAGTCACCGGGCTCTCCATCGGCGACCCGGTCGCCGTCTACGGCCCCTGGGGCTGCGGCAGTTGTGCCAAGTGCGCGGAGGGCAAGGAGAACTACTGCCTGCGCGCCGAGGAGCTCTCCATCCGCCCGCCCGGTCTCGGCGCCCCCGGCGCCATCGCCGAGTACATGATCGTCGACGACCCGCGCCACCTGGTCCCGCTGAACGGACTCGACCCGGTCAAGAGCGTGCCGCTCACGGACGCCGGGCTCACCCCGTACCACGCGATCAAGCGCTCGCTGCCCAAGCTGGTGCCCGGATCCACCGCCGTCGTCATCGGCACCGGCGGACTCGGCCATGTCGCCGTCCAGTTGCTGCGCGCCATGAGCACGGCGCGGATCATCGCGCTCGACGTCACCGAGGAGAAGCTCGCCCTGGCCCGCGAGGTCGGTGCGCACGAGGCCGTCCTCTCCGACGAAAAGGCGGCGGCCCGGGTACGTGAACTGACCGGCGGACGCGGCGCGGAGGCGGTCTTCGACTTCGTCGGCGCCCCGCCCACCACCGCGATCGCGGGCGCCTGTGCGGCAGTCGAGGGCGATGTCACCATCGTCGGCATCGGCGGGGGCACCCTTCCCGTCGGCTTCGGTGTACTGCCGTACGAAGTGTCCGTCACCGCCCCCTACTGGGGTTCCAGGGCCGAACTGACCGAGGTGCTCGACCTGGCGCGCGCCGGGGCCCTCGACGTCCATGTGGAGACGTACTCGCTGGACGACGCGCCGCTCGCGTACGAGCGACTGCACGCCGGGAAGATCAACGGCCGGGCGGTCATCCTGCCCAACGGCTGATACCGCGCAAGCGGTGCAGCGGTTCAGCTCTCGGCCAGGACGATGACGCAGTCGCCCGCGGTCAGTCTGAGCCGCTGCTTCTTGTCGGGGTTGAGGCGGGTGCCGATGCCGGGGAGCCCGGCGGGGCATATGGCCCCAAGGCCGCCTCAGGGTCACCCCTTCGCGGTCGGCGGTGGCAGTTCATCGGCGTACGGCGGCTCGGCGCCCGCGCGTGAACACGTGACGGCCGCGGCCCGGGCGGCGAAGCCGAGCACCTCGGACCAGCCTTCGCCGTCCAGGGTGTCCAGAGCGCCGGGCGCCAGCAGATCGCGCAGGGCGAGGGCGTGCAGCAGCGCCGCGTTCACCGTGTCACCGGCGCCGATCGTGTCGACGATCTCCACCTTCTCGCCGGGCACGGAGATCTCCCCGCCGCCCCGGGTGAAGACCGTGAGCCCGTCGCCGCCGCGGGTGATCACGACAGCGGCAGGCCCTGCGGCCAGCCATCCGGGGACATCCGTCCCGAGCCACCCGGCATCCTCCTCGCTGAGCTTCAGCAGCGAGACATGGCGCAGCCAGCTCCTGAACCGCGCCCGGTAGGCGTCCGCGTCAGGGATCAGCCCGGCCCGGATATTGGGGTCGAGCGCGATGAACACGCCGCGCCCCGCCTCTCGCCGCATGAGCTCCTCGTACGCGCTCGCCCCCGGCTCCAGCACCAGCGAGCAGGTGCCGAGCGACAGGGCCCGCGCCCCGGGCGGCAGTTCGCCGGGCACCTCGAAGAGCCGGTCCGCGCTGCCCTCGACATAGAAGCTGTACGCGGCCGATCCGCCCGCGTCGAGCGACGCGACGGCCAGCGTGGTCGGCTCCGGGCCGCGCTGTACGAGCCCCACCGCGACCTTCTCCTCCTGCAGCCGCGCGACGAGGGAGCCGCCGAATCCGTCGGAGGAGATACGCGAGCAGAAGCCGACCTCCGCTCCGAGCCGGCCGAGCGCGACGGCGGTGTTGTACGGGCCGCCGCCGCGTGCGGGCAGCAGCGGCGAGAGCACGTCACCGCGGGCCTGTGGCACCAGGTCGATCAGAGCCTCACCGGCGACGACGATCACGGCGTTGTTCCTTTCAGCGGTACGGCGCGACGGCCGGAGCTTATGAGCTCCGGCCGTCGCGGACCAGCGCGGTCGTCCTTTCGCGGGCACCCGGGCATGCTCCGGGTTCATTCGGTCAGACGTCCAGGGTCTTCTCCAGCGCGGCGAGTCCGTCGCGGTAGATGCCCTCGAACAGGGCGGTCGCCTCGGCGTCGGTCACGCCGTCCGGGGTGAACGTGCCCGACCACTCCACCCGGGAGCCGTCCGCGCCGAGGTCGACGACCTTGAGCGTGGAGCGGTAGCCGGTGACCGGGAAGGGCGCACGGGCGATGGAGTAGACGTAGCTGTGCGCCGATTCGTCGAAGGACTCCAGGCGTTCGACGATCACGCCGCCGTCCTCGTTCGTCAGGGTGCGCACCCGGCCGCCCTCGCCGAGCCGGCTCTCCGTGATGTACGGCAGCCAGTCCGGCAGGGAGCCGAAGCCGCCGATGAGCTGCCAGACCTGGCCGGCGGGGGTCGGGACGTCGAGGGTGACGGTGGTGGAGCTCATGAGGCGTCCTTGACCGGGACCGGCGCGTCGTGGGCGATGATCTTCTGGTCGCGCAGGGACTTCCAGAAGGCGTACGGAACGTCCTCCGTGAGGGCGCCGAGGTCCTCGGCGATCCGGCTGGGCCGGGTCGCGCCGGGGATGGCCGCGGCGACGGCCGGGTGGGCGAGCACGAACTGGAGGGCGGCGGACTTGATGCCGATGCCGTGCTCCTGCGTCAGGCCCTTGATCCGGCCGACCTTGTCGACGATGTGCGCGGGTGCGTCGCCGTACTCGAAGTGGCTGCCGCCGGCCAGGATGCCGGAGCTGTAGGGGCCGCCGACGACGATGTCGACGCCCTGCTCGGCCGCCGTGGGGAGCAGGCGCTGGAGGGCGCGGGCATGGTCGAGGAGCGTGTAGCGGCCGGCGAGCAGGAACGCGTCGGGGCGCGGCTCGTCCAGGTCGAGGGTCATCTCCAGGGGCTCGACCTTGTTGACGCCGATGCCCCACGCCTTGATGACGCCTTCGTCGCGCAGCCGGGTCAGGACACGGAAGGCGCCGGTGCGGGCCTCCTCGTACTTGGCCACCCAGTCGTCGCCGTAGAAGTCCTGGGCGATGTCGTGGACGTAGACGATGTCGAGACGGTCCGTCCGCAGGCGCTTCAGGCTGTCCTCGACGGAGCGCATCGTCGCGTCGGCGGTGTAGTCGTGGACGATCTTGTTGGGGCGGCCGTGCTCGAACAGGGCGCCCTTCTCGCCGAGTTGGCGGGCCGCGGGGTCCTCGACCTCGTCGAGGATGACGCGGCCGACCTTGCTGGACAGGACGTACGCGTCACGGGGCTTGTCGGCGAGTACGTCGCCGAGGCGGATCTCCGCGAGGCCCGCGCCGTACAGCGGGGCGGTGTCGAAGTAGCGGATGCCCTGGTCCCAGGCGGCCTGCACGGTGGCAGCGGCCTCTTCGTCGGGGATGGCGCGGAACATGTTGCCGAGGGGTGCGGTGCCGAAGCCGATGCGGCCGGGGAGGAGGTTGCGGATGCTCATGGTGGTGCCTCGATCACGTGGGGGGAGGGGTGGGGTCAGTTGAGGGTGTCGGGGTCCGGGCCGGTGCGCAGGCCACGGTCGAGTGCCGTGAGGGCATCGAGGTCCGCGGCGCTCAGCTCGAAGCCGAAAACGTCGAGGTTCTCGCGGATACGGGCCTCGGTGACCGACTTGGGGATGACCACGTTGCCGGTCTGCAGGTGCCAGCGCAGGACGACCTGGGCCGGGCTCCTGCCGTGCTTGGCGGCGAGGGAGGTGACGGCCTCGTCCCCCAGGACGGCGCCCTGGGCGAGCGGGCTCCAGGCCTCGGTGACGATGCCGTGCTTCGCGTGGAACGCGCGCAGCTCCTGCTGCTGGAGGCCCGGGTGGAGCTCGATCTGGTTGACGGCCGGGACGACCGAGGAGCTCTCGATCAGCCGCTCCAGGTGCGCGGGCTGGAAATTGGAGACGCCGATCGCACGGGTGCGGCCGTCGGCGAGGAGCTTCTCCAGGGCGCGCCAGGTGTCGAGGTACAGGTCGCGGGCCGGGGTCGGCCAGTGGATCAGGTACAGGTCGACGTAATCGAGGCCCAGCTTCTCCAGCGAGGCGTCGAAGGCGGCGAGGGTGGCGTCGTAACCCTGGTCCGCGTTCCACAGCTTGGTGGTGATGAACAGCTCGTCGCGGGCGATGCCGGACTGGGCGAGCGCCTGGCCGACGCCCCGCTCGTTGCCGTAGATCGCGGCGGTGTCGATGCTGCGGTATCCCGCTTCCAGGGCGCTGCTGACGGCGGCGGTGGTCTCCTCGTCGGGAACCTGGAAGACGCCGAAGCCGAGCTGCGGCATGGTGACGCCGTTGTTGAGGGTGACGGTGGGGATGGTGCTCATGGCGATGGCCTTCCATGGGGTTTGTGCGACAGCGCCTTACGAGCGACAACAATAATTGCACGCGCGGGTTAATTGCAAACGCGGTATAGTGGCGTACGCCTCACCGGTGACGTTCAAGGAAGGACCCCTCGCACATGACCGCCACAGACCCCGCGCTCACCGCGCTGGCCCAGGGCTGGTGCGCGCTCTCGTTGCTGCACGGCAGGATCGAGAGCCGGATCGAGCGCGCGCTGCAGGCCGGGCACGGACTGAGCGCGCGCGAGTACTCCCTGCTGGATGTCCTCAGCCGCCAGCACGACGGGGAGGGCGACCATCTCCAGATGAAGCAGGTCGCGGACGCCGTCGTCCTCAGCCAGAGCGCCACGACCCGCCTCGTCACCCGCCTCGAGGACCGCGGCCTGCTCTCCCGGTATCTCTGTCCCACCGACCGGCGCGGGATCTACACCAACGTCTCCGATACCGGCCTGGCTCTTCTGCAGGCGGCCCGTCCCACCAACAGCGCGGCGCTGCGCGAAGCGCTCGACGCCGCGTCGGCGGAGCCCGACCTGGCCCCGCTCGTGCGCGTCCTCAACGACATGAAGGCTCCGGCCGGGACCTGAAGGCGGCGGATCTCAGTCGAGCAGGTTCCGCGCCGTGAAGCCGAGCAGTCGCCGCGCGGTCGTGAGGTCCACCGGCGCGGTGCGTCCGGGGAGCGGGCGCAGGAGCCGGGTGGTGGGGTGGAAGCGGCGCAGGAGGTCCTCGGTCTCGTACGGGACGATGATCTCGGGGGCGCAGAGGTGCACGGTGTGCGCGCCGGGGAGGGTGACATCGAGCGCGAGCAGGGCGGCTCGGGCCGCGTCCTGGACCTCCAGGTACGTCCACAAGTCCCGTGCGCCCAGGGCTGGTTCGGCGGTGAGTCGGGCCGCGTACGTCCGCAGCCGTTCGTCGAAGCCGCCGACGAACGGGTACCGCAGACAGACCACGCTCATGCCGTGGCGCCGCGCCATCATCCGCGCGGTCAGCTCGTCGGCCTGCTTGGAGAGGCCGTACGCATCCTCCACCTGTGACGGCATGGCCTCGTCCACGGGTACGTACGCAGGGTGCGGGTCCTCGACCGACGTCCAGGGCAGGCCCGTTACGCCCCAGGAACTGGCCAGCGCGACATGCCTGACACCGGCCTGACCCGCTTCCTCCAGGACCGTGAACGTGGCCCGGGTGTTGGTGGTGAAGACCTCTGCCGGGGTGTTGCGCTCGGGGGTGGGGATCGCGGCCAGGTGGATCACCGCGTCGGCTCCGTCGAGCGCGGCCCGTACGGACTTCTCCTCGGCCGCGTCCCCCTCGATCACCAGGCGCGCGGCGAGGTCGCCCGGGTCGGCCAGGACCAGGGCGTTCGCCTCGATGCCGTGCTCGGCCAGCAGAGCGAGCACGGCGCGCCCGATCCGTCCGGCCGCCCCGGTGACCATGACTCTGCTGACCATGCCGGCTACTCCCGTGCGTAGGCGCGGACGGCGACGAGGTGCGCCGACGCGGATCCATTGGTTGCCTCGACGACGATACGGAGCGCGTCCGTCGCCACCTCTTCCGCGAGGGTGTGGGACCGGCGGCGGCGACGGTTGTCCGTCGTGCGGGAAACGGTGTGCCAGGCGCCTTCCGTGTCGCGCGCCTCGATGCGGTAGTCGCGCAGCAGTGTGGGAAGCGTGTCGAACGGGGTCCTGTGGTGATGCAGATTGATCAGGTCTTCGTTGACGTCGTCGTCCGCGATGACCTCGATCCTGCTGACGGATACGGACTGGGGCCAGGCCAGTTGGAGCCAGGCGGCCGCGTCCGTCGGCTCGGAGACCCAGTGGTGCGGGCCCGCGTACGGGCGCAGGAATCCGTCGACGGCCTTCGCCGGGGCGAACGCCGACGTCTCTCCCGTACGCAGGCAGAAGGTGCGGCGCAGCAGGCCTGCGTCGGTCCACTCGCGCAGCGGCTGCGGCGCCTCGTCCTGCGGGCGCAGGGGGATGCGGGTGAAGCACAGGACGCCGGGGGTCGGGCGGTCGGCGAGGTGCAGGGTGACGGCCGGGTTTGCACGTACGAGGAGGAAGGCGTTGCGAGGGGTGTCCGGCGACCACTCCGGACCCGTCTTGACCCACTGCCGCGTACCGGCGGACACGGGCACGGTGACCGTGTCGACGAGGTGGCGCGGGACGTAGTTCTGGCCGGGGCCGGGGTCGTGCAGCTCGATGACGATGTCGGTGTCGTGCTCGGCGTCCAGGAGGAGTTCGACGCCGGTGAGCTGCGGGTCGACGGGCAGCACGATGCCCGCGTCGGCGGTCAGCGGCCACCGCTCCCCGGGTGTTTCGACCGCGATGCAGGAGAGGACGGAGGAGGCGGTGACGGTCGCCTGCGCGGCCAGGTCGGCGGGATCGTCGCAGGCCAGACCGATCACCGAGGCGTCCTCGCGCAGCAGTGTCCGCTGCAGCGCGGGGACGTCCAGGGCGCGCGGCGTCAGCCCCTGCTCCGCACAGAGAGCGGCGGCCGTCCCCGCCGCCTGGCCGATCGTCGCGCAGGTGGCCATCACCCGCGTCGAGCCGAACGCGACGTGGCTCGCGGAGATGTTGCGGCCCGCGAAGAGGAGATTGGAGGTGTTGACCGAGTACAGGCTCCGGTAGGGGATGTGGTAGATCCCGTCCGCGTAGCGTTGCTTGGCGCCGTCCTCGGCGGCGTACACGCCCTGCGGCGGATGCAGGTCGATGGACCATCCGCCAAAGGCGACGCGGTCGGCGAACTCGCTCTGGCCGAGGATGTCGCCCTGGTGGAGGACGTAGTCGCCGAGGAAGCGCCGGTACTCGCGCTTGCCGGGCACCGAGCCCACCCATTCCAGGGTCATGGTCTCGGCGTCGAACTCGCCGGAGTTCTTGATGTGGTCCCAGATGCCGTAGATCACCGACCACAGCTCGTCGCGGATCTTCTCGTTGTCGTGGACCGTGTCGAGCTCGCCGCCGAACTCGATCCACCAGTACGCGCAGCCGTTGTCGCCCGCCTTGATGATGCGGCGCTGCGGGATGGAGGTCTTCGAGATGTCCTTGGCGAAATTCGGAGGCACGTACTTCACCGGGCGCCCGGCGTCCTTCGTATAGAAGAGGAGCGTGGAGCCCAGCGTGATGTCGTCGGCGGCCTCGGGCGCCCACGCCTCCCCGTACTCGGCGTGCGCCTCACGGCCGATGCGGTGGTGCGCGCCCGCGAGATGGCCGATCAGACCGTCGCCCGTGCAGTCGAGGAACACCTCGCTCTCGAAGCGGACACGGCGCTCGGAGCCCATCGTCCAGCCGGTCACCGCGGTGATGCGCCGCGCGTCGTCGGGCCCTTCGGCGTCGACCTCGCGCACATCGGTGTTGAGATAGAGCGTGAGGCGGGGTTCGGCGCGCACGGCGTCGAGGACCACGGCATCCCAGAAGTACGGGTTGCCGTCCGGGTTACGGAACTGGTTCTCCACCAGCAGTTCGCCCATGATGCCGCCCTCGCGGGCGTGGTGGTTCTTGCCGTGTCCGGTCGCGCCGCACACCCAGACCCGTACCTCGCTGCTCGAATTGCCGCCGAGCACCGGCCTGTTGTTGATCAGCGCGACCGTCCGGCCCAGCCGGGCCGCCGCGATCGCGGCGCAGACCCCGGCCAGGCCGCCGCCGACGACGGTGATGTCGTGGTGTGCGGTTTCGTTCCTCATGGCTTACTTCCAGTCGGGGTTGGCGGCGAGACCGTAGTAGATGCGCGGCGCGCCGTCGAGGGTGAGCGTGACCTTGCCGCCGGCTGCGCTCAGCGTGCTCTGCTGGCCGATGCAGTTCAGTACGGTCACCGTGCCCGCGACCGTGCCGGAGTGGGCGACGACCGTGGTCTTCGTGGCCCAGGTGTCGGTCCAGGGCTCGGGCGATGCGTACCAGGCGTCGTCACCGTGGTCGGTGTTGAGGACGTAGCCGTCCTTGCGGCTCCACAGGATCGACACCGGGCCGTCCGGCGTAGTGAAGAGCAGCCCCTTGATGTCCGGGTCGGCGAAGACGAGCGGGCGGACGAAGGTGGCCTGGTCGAGGACGCGGGCGGCCGTCGCGTACGCGAGCAGTGAGGGCTTGGCGCTGGTGTCGCGGAGCATCATGCCGCAGTGGTATTCGACGTTGGTGGGGTCGGCGGACTGCGGGTGGCTGATGACGGAGTCGTGCAGCTGGTACCAGTTGACGCCGCGCACTCCCTCGGACTTGGCGAGCGCGAGCGACAGCAGGACGTTCTCGGCCGCATGCCGGTAGGTGTCGTGCCACCAGGAGTTGGGCTTGGTGGGGGCGTACGCCTCGCTGAGCCAGAGCTCCTTGTTCCCGCCGTACGTGTCGACGAGCTCCCTGGCCTTGCGCAGCGCTCCGAGGAAGTTCCAGTACGAACCGGTCGACCCCAGCGTCCACTCCTCCACCGGAGGCGCGTAGTCGGCGGTGAAGTTGCCGCGGCCCGGGTGGATGGTGAAGGCGTCGATGAGGTCCCAGCCGCCCGCGGCGTGGAAGTTCGCGGTCCAGATGTGGTCCATGCCGCCGAGGCCGGCGTTCATGACCTTCATCTTCGATCCCGCGGCGGTCAGCCGGTCGGTGACCTGGCGCAGCCCGTCCCTGACGTACACGTCGGCGCCCCGCCCCGACATCCAGGGCTGGTTGACCTCGTTGGCGACCTCGAAGTACTGGGCCTGCGCGTCGATCGCCTTGGCGACGTTGGTGTCGGCCCAGGCGGCGATCTGCTCCGCGGTCCCGCCGAGGGGGATGCCGCTGAGCTCGACGTTGTGCACGATGCCGTGCGCGTCGAGGGTCGCGGTGTCGATGCCGGGCGCTCCGGCGTAGGCGATACGGATCCGCTTGACGCCCAGCGTCTTCAGCAGCCCGAGCACCGCGTCCTCGTTCGGCTTCAGCAGCCAGGGGTAGTTGGCGAGGCCGAACATCGACTCCTCGCCCGCCTTGTACGCGAAGTCCGGCAGGACGGTGAGGTTGGTGCGTGCCAGGGCCGTGTCGCTGCCGGCGACCGCTTCCACCTCGGTGAAGACGATGCCCTGCGAGGGAGCGGGGAGGGTGAAGGCGGCGTCCCACGCCGTGCCTGCGGCCACCGTACGGGTGACCGATCCTCCGCCGATCTTCGTGCCCGCGAAGTCGCGCGCCCACCAGTTGAGCGTCACCGGCCGGTCCGTACCCGCTCCGTTGACCACTTGTGCCTTGAGCGTCATGGGCTGCCCGGCGGTCCGGTAGAGGTTGAACGCCTCGTCGGTCCACACCTCGACACCCAGCGGACGCCCGGCCGCGACCGTGCCCGCGCCACGCGCCCGCATGGTGCCGAGCACGAGGTCGGCCTCGGTGACGGCGCCGGTCGCGCCGGCCGCCGTGCCGGGGGAGTGGACCCAAGTGGCGCTGGTGTAGGAGGGGGTGGTGGCGGACAGGCAGAGGAAGGCGGTGGCGTCCGGCCAGGACTCGACGTAGGCGGCGCCCGCGTTCACCTCGTACGGAATGCCGCCGCGCGCGTCCTTCTCCCAGAGGGTCAGCGCCTCGTACGACTCGCTCGCGCCGGTGCCCTGCGCGGTGCGGCCGAACATGAAACCGGTCGGGGTGAGCGTGCTGGAGCCGGCGACCTCCCACTTCAGGTGCGCACGGTGCGCGGAGACGTCGAACGTCCCGGTGACGGTGATGCCCGGTGCACCGCTGCCCAGGGTGTACGTGACCTTCAGGGCGGGGCGTCCGTCGGGCAGCGTGATCTGCGCGGGCGTGCCGCCGTAGGTGCGCTGCTGGCCCAGCACACTGTCCTTGATCATGAAGTGGGTGAGCAGGAGGCGGCCGGTGCCGGCGGCGTCCTTCACCAGCACACTGCCGTCGCTCTGTCCGACGAGCGTGATGCCCTCGGCGGTGAGCGTGACGGGCTCCGCGGCGTGCGCGATGCCCGCCGGGAGGAGGGCCGCGCCGGTGGCGACGGCGGTGCCCTGGAGGAATCTGCGGCGTACGACTGACATGGCAGTGCCTTTCTCTTGTCCCGAAGAGGAAGCTGCGATCGAACGAGGGGGAGGGCTTCAGCCCTTGACGCCGGTGAATCCGAGCCCGGCGACGATGTACTTCTGGCAGACGACGAACACCAGGACGGGCGGCGCGACGGCGAGCACCATCGCGGCGATCAGCTGGTCCTGCGGTGCCTGGGTGGCGAGTTGGGCGAGGGCGACGCTGATGGGCTGCTTCTGCGGGTCGGTGATCGCGACCAGCGGCCAGATGAAGTCCTTCCAGCTGTGCATGACGGCCAGCAGACTGATCACGGCGAGCACCGGCCGGCTCATCGGCAGCACGATCTTCGTCAGGAGCTGCCGGGTGCTCGCGCCGTCGACCCTGGCCGCGTCGAAGAGCTCCTTGGGCAGCGCGTCGAAGAACTGCTTGGCGAGCAGCACCGTGAAGGCGTTGGTGCCGGCCGGCAGCCAGATCGCCCAGTAGGTGTCACCGAGGTTGAGGTGGAGGAGCGGCACGTCGATGACGGTCATGAAGAGGCTGACCATGTTCACCGAATACGGCACGAACATCGTGGCCAGGATCGCCCCGTAGATCACCTTCCCGAACCTGGGCCGCAGCACGGACAGGGCGAACCCCGCCGTGGCGGAGATGAAGAGCTGGACGAGCCACGAACCGCCGACCACCAGCAAGGTGTTCATCAGGTAGTGGCCGATGCTCAGATCGGTGTACGCGGCTCTGAAGTTACCCAGCAGCGGACGGTCGGGCCACAGGTTCAGGGGGTGGTTGCTGAGCTCGGTGGGCGGGGTGATCGCGCCCTTGAACATCCAGTACAGCGGCCCGATCCCGATGACGAGCAGCAGGATCAGGGTGAGCCCCTGGACGGAGCGCACGGCGGCCCGGACACCCGGCCGCTGGCGGTCGTTGACGGAGACGAAGGTGGTCAGAGAGGTCATGACTTGCTCCAGCTGCGGGTGGCCCGCAGATAGACCGCGGAGAGCAGGGCGAGGGCGAGCACCATCAGGAAGGACAGCGCGGCGGCCTGGCCGTACTGGCCGTCCTGGAAGGCGTAACGGAAGATCAGCAGCAGCACGGTGAGGGTGGAGTTCTCCGGGCCGCCTCCGGTGAAGACATACGGCTCGGTGAAGACCTGCACGGTCCCGATGAGCTGCACCAGGAGCAACAGGCCGATAACCGGGCGCAGTTGGGGCAGCATGATGTGCCAGATCCGCCGCCAGATCCCGGCGCCGTCGACCTCGGCCGCCTCGTACAGCTCGCCGGGGATGCCGACCATCGCCGCGAGGTAGATCAGTACGGCGCCGCCCATGCCCGCCCAGGTGGACTCCAGGACCAGCGAGAGCATCGCGGAGTCCGACGACTCCAGCCAGGGGTACGGGCCGAGGCCGATGTGGCCCAGGGCGCTGTTGAAGAGGCCGCTGCCCGGATCGTAGAACCACTTCCACAGCAGGATCGCGACCACGGGCGGGATGACGACCGGCAGATAGACCAGGAAGCGGTACATTCCGGCGCCGCGCCGGACCGTCGACATCACGGCGGCCAGGAGCAGTGGGGCGGGGAAGCCGATGAGCAGGCCGAGACCGACGAAGAAGAGCGTGTTGCCGACGGCGGTGGAGAGCAGCGGGTCGTCGAAGAGGGCACGGAAGTTGTCCAGGCCGACCCAGGTGGCGGGTTCGACGAGGTTGGTCTTCTGAAAGCTCATCAGCAGGCTGCGCACGATCGGCCACCAGGCGAAGAGCCCGAAGACCAGGAGCGTGGGCACCAGGAAGAGCCAGCCCGTCAGCTCTTTGCGTACGGCACCGCCGCGCCGGCGGCCCGCGGCCTGCGGCTCGGGTTCCTTGGTGATGGCGGCGGCGCGCCGGGGGTGGGTGAGCAGGGTCATGACCGGCTACTTCTGGGCCGAGGCGAGCTTGGCGTTGACGTCCTTCTCGGCTGCGGCGAGCAGCGCGGGGATGTCGGCGTCGCGCTTGGTCAGCACCGCCTGGACGACGGTGTCGAGGGCCGTGTAGAGCTGCTGCGCCTGGTACGGGGGCTCGGGCTTGAGCTCCAGCTTGGACAGCCCGTCGGTGTAGGGCTTGAAATGGGCGGCGTTCACATTGACGTACGGCTTGATCGCGGCGTTGATCGCCGTCTGCCGTGCCGTGTCGAAGACCGGCAGGGTCGGCACGCCCACCGCGGACTTGGGGTCGGCGGACAGCGCCTTGGCCTGCGCCGCCGCGGCTTCGGTGCTGTACTGCGGCTGCGCGTAGGCGAAGGTCAGCCACTTGACGGCGGCCGCGGCGCGCTTGGTGTCGGCCGACTTGGGGACCATGTAGATGTCACCGCCGGTGAGCGTGGCGTTTCCGCCGGCCTGAGGCAGCGGGGCGGCGCCGAAGTCGTCCATGTTCTCCATGGAGAACTGCATCTTGGCGAGCCGGTAGGTGCCGGGGCTGCCCATGAACATGCCGACCTGGCCGGCCGCGAAGCTCTTGATGACGTCGGTCTGGTTGTTGAGGAGGTTCTTGCCCAGCGACTTGTCCTTCCAGCGCATGTCCTTGAGCAGACCGAGCGCCTTCTGGGTCGCCTCGCCCGTGAAGGTGGCCGAGTACGTGCCGCCCTGCTGCGTCTCCAGGTCACCTCCGAAGGCGTAGCTGAGCATCGTCAGCTGCCAGCCGCCCTGGTTCTCCTTGGACTCCTGGACGAATCCTGCCTTTCCGGTCCTCTCGCTGATCCGCTTCGCGGCCGTGCGGACCTCGTCCCAGGTGGCGGGCGGCTTGTCGGGGTCGAGGCCTGCCTTCTTGAAGAGGGCGCGGTTGTAGACCAGGCCCTGGGCGTACGGGTTCTGCGGTACGCCGTAGACGTCGCCCGTGGAGTCGCTCAGGGGCTTGAGCACCTGCGGGTTGAACTCCTTGAAGTGGTCCCAGGCCTTGAGCTGGCCGGTGATGGGCTGCACCTGCTTCTGCTGGATGAGCCGCTGCGGTTCGGTCAGCGGGACCTTGATGACGTCCTCGACACTGCCGCCCGCGAGCTTGGCGGAGAAGGTCAGCGGATCGAAGACGGTGGTCGAACCCTGGACCTTGATGCCCGGGTTGGCCTTCTCGAAGTCGGTGACCTGCTTCTTGAACAGGGCCAGGCCCGGCTTGTCGGTGGCCGGCGGCATGCCCTGGACGCGGAGTACGACATCGCCGTTGGAACCAGACTTGCTGGGGGTGACGGCGGCACACCCCGAGAGGGCGAGGGTGACGGCCATGCAGCCGATTACGGCCGCACGACGGGATATTGGTGACATGTCGACTCCAAGAAGAGCAGGGGGTACCTAGGGAGGTGGTGCCGTGGCGTCGTGCGAGGGGTCAGTGGGTGGGCGCGGGCCCCGTGGAGGCGCGCGGGACGAGACGGGAGCCGATCTCGACGACCGGACTCCCGCCGTCACCGCCCGGCCTGCCGGCGATCGTCTCGAGGAGGAGGTCACCCGCCTTGGCGGCGATCTCCTCCGGGTCGATCCTGATGGTGGTGAGGCTGGGCGTGGAGACGGAGGCGAGCAGCGTGTCGTCGATGCCGATGACGCTGACGTCGCCCGGGACGCTCACGCCGAGCGCGGAGAGCTGGTGCAGTACGCCGAGGGCGACCAGGTCGTTGTGGGCGATGACGGCCGTCGCCCCGTGCGCGGCGACGAGGGTGGCCGCGTGCACGCCGGTCTCGAACCGCGGCTCGTAGGGGCCGAGTTCGACGATGGACAGGTCGAGGGCCTCGAACGACTCGTGGATGGACTTGCCGCGGCTGAGCTCGTCGCGGGAGGCGTTGATGAACACGCAGCGCCGGTGTCCGTACGCCCGCAGGTGCTCGACGGCCTGGGTGATGCCGGCGGTCAGTGAGATGCGTACTTCCGGGATGCCGGGCACGTGCCGGTTGACGATCACCAGGGGCATCTGGGCGGCGAGTTCGAGCAGCCGGTCCTCGCTGAGGGTGGAGGCCCACAGGATCAGGCCGTCGACCCGCTTGGACACGGCCGCGATGGTGGCCAGTTCGTCCGTCTCGTGCTCGTCGCTGTCGGCGACCAGGACCGTGTAGCCCTGGCGCCTGGCCCGCGCCTGGATCGCCTTGACGATCGGCGGGAAGAACGGGTTGGCGATGTCCGGGATGATCATCCCCAGGGTGCCGGTGGAGCCGCCGCGCAGGCTGCGGGCCGCCGGGTTGGGGGCGTAACCGAGCTTGGCCGCGGCGTCCAGAATGCGCTGCCTGGTCCTCGGCTGCACCTGGTCGGGGGCGGTGAAGGCGCGGGACACCGTCGAGACCGAGCAGCCCGCTGCGCTCGCCACCTCCCGGATCGTGACTGCCACGGACCGCCTCCTCGTCATCTGCTGCATGCTTCCGGCTGGATGCGGTGGATCCTTGCGAACGTTCCCGGACGTGTCAAGAGTGTTTCCACAAGGAAAATCCTTTGGGTACAAGGGACTTGCGCGGCCCCTGCACCACTGCCGATGATTCCTTCTCGGCAACAACTCTGAAATTGCGGGAACGTTTTCATAGAGGAGTGGCATGAAGATCACCGGCCTGGAAGTGCTGACCCTCCCCGATCACGGAGACAGCATGATGCTGGTCGTCGTGGACACGGACGAGGGCATCCACGGACTGGGGGAGGTCGGTATCAGGTCCCGCCAGAAGGCAGTTGCGGGCGGGATCGAACACCTCGCGGAGCTCATCGTCGGAGAGGACCCGCGGCGCATAGAACACCTCTGGCAGGTGATGTTCCGGCGCGGCTTCTTCCCTGCCGACCGCATACTCGGTGCCGCCATCGCCGCGGTCGACGTCGCCCTCTGGGACATCCGCGGCAAGGCACTCGACGTGCCCGTGCACGAACTGCTCGGCGGCCGGGTGCGCGACCACGTCCCCGCCTATGTGCATGTCGGCGACGGCTACCACGACCGCGAGGCCTTCCTCGCGCGATGCCAGAGCCTTGTCGCCGGGGGCTGGCGCCATCTGCGCTTCGCCGCACCGCACGACGCGGACGACGTGCTGGACGCCCGGCGCTGCCTGCGCGATTCCGTCGCGCTCTTCCACCAGGTGCGGGAGACCGTCGGGGACGAGGTGGAGCTGATCCTCGACGTGCACACCCGGCTCGACCCGCCGGAGGCGCTGACGCTCTGCCGCGAGATCGAGGCGGCGCGCCCGTACTTCGTCGAGGACCCGCTGCGCTGCGAGAACCCGGAGAGCTACCGGATGCTGCGGGCGCGCACCGGCGTACCGCTGGCCGCAGGCGAACAGTACGGATCCAAATGGGAGTTCAGGCCCCTCATCGAGGGTGAGCTCATCGACTACGTACGCGTTGACATCGGTGTCGCGGCCGGGCTCACCGAGGCGAAGAAGATCGCGGCGATGGCGGAGGCGCACCACATCAAGCTCGCCACCCACAACCCGCTGGGCCCGGTCACCGCGGCCTCGTCCCTGCAGCTCAACCTCGCCTGCCCGAATGTGGCGATCCAGGAGCACCAGACCGACCCCGAGCCGGCCATCGCCGCTCTCTTCACGCAGCGGCCCACAGTCGTGCCCGGGCGGGTCGAGTACAGCGACCTGCCGGGCATCGGCGTCGTCATCGACCGCGAGGAGGCGCGCAAGTACCAGGCCACCGCCGCCGAACGGCCCCACCTTCGTACGGCGGACGGTGCCTTCACCAACTGGTAGGAGTACGGCGTCAGGAGGCCCGGCCGAGGAGCTCGAAGAAGGTGTCACCCCGTACGAGCTCGAAGGGATCGCCGAGCAGTTCACCCAGCTCGGCGATGTTGTCCGGCGTCCAGTTCCAGGCGTTGACCGCCCCGGCGATGAACAGCGGTCCTGCGCTGTCCCAGCCCTCGATGTGCTTCAGCAGGGCCGCGTGGTACTCGGCGGCGCCGCCCTGGGGGGAGAAGTTGCCGATCACCGGCAGCCCGGCCGGTGCTGTCTGAAGGTCGCCCGTCTCCCAGGACTGGACGATGCCGCGCAACGGGGTGTTGCGGCGGTACGAGCCGACCACCCGCTCGTCGAACGGCACCCACCCCTCGCCGTCCGTCCTGCGCTGGTTGTAGGCGTAGACGAGGTCCATGCCCGTACGGCGCAGATAACGGCCCGAGAGCTCGGTGTACGAGTCGAGGGCTTCGGCGGGCCAGGAGCCGGGGTAGGTGTATCCCGCGCCGGAGGGCCCTGCGATCAGCAGGTCGTTGTCGCTCGCCGTCTGCTGGTAGTACGCGAGGAGGGCGGGTCCGAGGTCGGCGAGGAGAGGGCTGACCGTCCAGTTGACGGGGACGCGGCCGCGCGCCGGGTTGTCCCAGAGGTCGCGCATGCGGCGCTGGCAGTACTGCGCGTTGTCGCCCTCGCCGACGGTGAGGGTGAGGAACACGCGGTTGCCGGGGGTCGCCTTCGGCCGGGGGCGGACCGTGGAGGAGATCTTCGCCGGGACCCCGGCGTGCACGGTGCCGTTCATGTAGAAGTCGGCGGCCACCACCTCGATGCCGTGCTGCGAGGCGCGGTCGACGCCGCCCCATTCGCCCGCCACGTCGTTGGAGAACCAGCCGCAGTACGGAGTCGTGGGCGGGACCTTGTCGAAGACCTCGTCGAGCAGCTCCCCGGTCGCACCCGCCGGGGGGAGCCAGACGACCATGGAGCGACCGGCGACCGCGTAGTCCCGGAAGTACGGAAAGGGTTCGACGCGCGTGGGCGCGGTGGTGGTGGCGGTGACCAGGTACTGGTTCCATACGTCGACCTCGGCGATCAGCTGCCGGGTGCCGGCCGGTGGCGCGAACCGGTAGATGAAGTAGCCGCCGCCGTCGCTGAAGCGGTTGGCGTCCCCGCCGAGTGCGGAGTTGAGGCCGTCGAAGAGGTACGGGGCTTCGTCGGCCGTACCCGCGGTGAACGAGGCGATCACCTGGCCGTCGGCCTTCACCGTGACCTGATGCACCGACGCGCCCCAGCCGTCGTCCCCGAAGGAGTCCTGGAAGCGGAGGAACGCGCCGTCCCCGCCGGTGAGTTCGGGGCTGAGGTCGAAAGTGCGGACCGCGCGGTTCGAGGTGTCGCGGACCCGCACGCTCTCGCGCGCGACCTCGCGCCACTTCACCCCGTCGACCTTCACGGTCCTGGTGGGCGGCAGCCCGGTCAGGAAGGTGTGCGAGCAGCGGGGGAAGAGCTTGTCGAGCTGCCATCGGTAGACGGACCCGGGATCGTCGTCGAACTGCCCGCGCAGGTCGGCGACGGTTCTCAGGCCGTACGCCTGGGCCTGCTCGGCGGTGGCGGCCACCGCGTTCTCCAGACCGGCCAGGGTGGTGGCCACGTTCACCGAGTCCGGCACGGCGGGGTCGTGCAGTACGGCGCCGCGGATCTCGCCGCGGTAGCGGTCCAGGAGGTCGACGGCGTGGTCGTGGTGGACGGCGGGGACGCCCGTGGACTCCAGCCAGCGCTGATCGAGGCCGGATGCGTCGTATGTAAAGTACAGGCGCGGCCGCGTGCGGTTGACGACCCCCTGCAAGGTCGTCAGGAGCAGTTGGTCGTCGCCGCCCAGCGTGCTGACGTCGGCGACATCGAGCCGGGTGGGGCGGCCGAAGGACGGCAGCAGCCGGGCGGCGGGTCGGGGTGCGGCCGTTGCGGCCGTGGCGGGAAGGGCAATACCCAGGCCGGCGGCGGCCAGGGTCGTGGCAGGAGCCATCAGGAAGCTTCGTCGGGACACCATCAACGATCACTGCTCCTCGGAAGAAAGCTTGACATCGTTGTCAACAGCCAGTGAACGTAGCGATGTCGAGGCGATGTTGTCCATGGTGCGTGCACCGGGCCGGCCACAGAGGACAGGGGGCAGGGTGAAAATCGACCAGCGGTCGATGATTGCAGCCCACGACAGAAGGCCCGTTGATTTCTAGGGTCGAGCCATGACAATCAGCACCGAGCCGCTGTCCTCGGTCCAGTTGGCGCGATTCGTCGCGCACGGCTATCTGCGCATGGACGCGGTCGTGCCGCAGGAGATGAACGACCGGGCCATCGAAGTCCTCGACGCGGGAATCCCGGCGGTGCCCCACGGCACACCGGTCGACAAGGCGTTCCCCGAGGGGTCCTTCGCCCATGAACTGCTCGGACTGCCCGCGGTCGCGGGGGCATTGACCAGCCTGGTCGGCCCCGGTCCGACCGTCGACCACCACGCCGTGCACATCCGCGAGCCCCAGGGCGGCAACGCCCAGCCGTTGCACGGGGACGCGATCATCGACGTACGGCCCGATGCCTTCGACATCCAGCTCATGTACTACCCGCACGAGGTGACCGCCGACATGGGCGGCACCCTGATCGTGCCGGGCAGCCATCTGCGCCGGACCAACGAGAGCGACACCGGCCGCTACCAGAACCTGCGCGGCCAGGCCCGGCTCACCTGCCCGGCCGGCACCGTGGTGCTTCTGCACCACGGGATCTGGCACGGCGGCCGCCGCAACGACGCCTCCGTACCCCGCTATATGTTCAAGATCCGCTTCAATCCGACGGTGCCGCAGGTGCGTCTCTGGGATACGAGCGATCTCACCGATCCGGCCGTCGCGGACGAACTGCGCACCCAGTTCCCGTGGTACGAGCCGGCGACAGGCCGCCTCGAGATCTATAACCGCGTCGCTCTGTGGCGCGCGCTCACCGGCGACCCTTCCTTCGACCTCGACCACTGGACGACCCGGGTGACCAACCGCCCGGCCATCGGGAGCAACGCATGAGCACGCGACAGCAGGTTCTGGTGCTGTATCTGGCCACTTCGGCCCTGGACGCCGAGGTGGTGGGCTGGGCGCGCTACGACGGCACCGGCAGGACCCGCCCGACCACCGGCGACAGCGACGAGCCGCCGTACCCGACAGGGGTGGCCGCCCTGGAGGACGGCTGGCGGCTGTTCCAGGCATCGCAGCTGATGCCGCCGCAGCCTGGTCACGAGTACGACACGTCCTTCCTCAAGCACGAGTTCTTCTTCGAGAAGCTCACAGCAGTCTGAGGGAGTCGGCGCAGATGCCCACGCGGACGCTCTGGCCCCAGGTGAGCCGCAGCGCGTCGCTCTCGATACCGTCGCCGAAGGCGATCAGGCTGTCGGACTCGACGGTCAGGCGCAACTTCTGCGTCCGCGTGAGCAGCCCCTCCACGTACGAGGTCCCGGTGACGGGGGAGGGCCATGCCTCCCGTACGAACCAGGCCAGTTGGGGCGAGGTGGGACCCGGCAGCGCAAGGGTGCTCGAACGCTGCTGCCACAGAGAGCGCAGCCAGCCCGTGGCGCCGGTGCCGGTGCCGACCAGGACGCCCGACGAGGCCTGGGGTTCGGCCGGGGCGGTGTCGTCGTCGGGGCCCAGGCGGTAGCGGGCGGTCTGGTGTCCTGGCGGGCCGAGGTAGATCTCGTTCAGGGCCAGCAGCCGCTGGGTGTCGTCGGCGACGGCCTCCACCATGGTGAGTTCGTCGGCGGCGGCCCCCGGAGACGCGGCATGGGCGAGGAGCTTCGAGGTGTCGGCGGGCCTGTGCCGCACCAGTACCCCCGGGTTGCGCCCCGGGTCCGTGTCGATGCCCACGACGGGCTGGCCTGAGAGGTATTTGGCCACGTTGGCGACGAGCCCGTCCTGCCCGACGACGACCACCACGTCCTCAGGGCCGAAGAGGAACCGGTCGAGGTCGGCGCGCTCCACGGTGGTCTGCCGCCATTGCAGCGGAACGGCCGCCGCCACATCGACCAGCGCCCGCCGCGTCCGTTCGTGCCGCTCGACGACCTCCCCGATCGACCGGCCGCGGCCGCCGAGGAAGAACGCGGCCTGGCCGTGCGTGCCGTGCCGCGCGAGCAATTCCGCGTACTCCGTGGTGCGGTGGACCAGCACCGCGCGCGGGGCCAGGCTCATGACGCGTCGGCTGCGGGACGGCCCAGCTTGGCGAGCAGGCCGGTCAGGACGTCGGGGGAGAGGGTGAGGCTGTCGATGCGCGGGAGGTTCTCGGCGAGACGCCCCGCGGCGAGTGCGTGGAGCGTGGCGGTGTCCGCGTCGGCGTGCACCCGCAGCCAGGCGGCCTGAGCCTGGGCGCGCGCCTCGCCCACTTCGCGGGCGGCCTGCGCCTCGGCGCCTGCCAGTCGTACGGTCCGTGCTGCCTCGGCCGCTGCCCGCACCGCGTCGGCGGCCGCGTTCTCCTCCGCCTTGCGGCGTGCGTTGATGCCGTGCTGGTCGACCAACTGCTCTTCCTGCCGGGCCAGTTCGATCTTGCTGGCGAGCTCGTTCTCGGCGATGGCGCGCTCGCGCTGCACCGCCACGGCCCGCCGTTCGTACGTCGCCCGGTCCGCCTCCTGCTGGATCTGCTCCCGCGCCGGCGTACGGAGTGCGCGCTCGACCTCCGCCTCGGGGCGCACCGCGACCACCCGGACGGCGACCACCTCGATGCCGGTGGCGGGGAGTCTGGGTTCGTCCGTGAGCCCGGCGGTGATCCGCTCCCGTACGGACGACACCCCGTCGACCAGCGCTGCGGACAGGGGAGTCCGGGCCAGGATGTCGAGTGCGTGCTGCTGAGCGGTCTCGGTGAGGAGTGTGGCGAGCTGCTCCAGGGGTGCGCCGCGCCAGGCGCCCGTGTCGGGGTCGACGGAGAAATCGAGACGGGCGGCGGCGGTGGCCGGCTCGCTGATCCGGTAGGTCACCGTGGCCTGCAGGGTGACGTCCTGGAAGTCGGAGGTCCTGGCGTGGAAGACCATCGCCAACTCGCGGTCGTTGACCGGCACTTCGGAGAGCGCCGCGGTCAGCGGCCGGAACCAGAAGCTCAGCCCGGCTCCGTCGTGGGCGAGGTGTCCCTTCCGATGGTGGCGGATGTGCGAGGTGGGTGCGGAGCGCAGGTGGCGCCAGCCGAGACGCCGGGTGATGTCTGCCATGGGGGAGTCCCCTCTCTTTTCGTCAGTAAGACGATATCGAGATGAGTCGATCTCGTCAAGATGACGAAAAGGGAGGGGGTGGGGTTCAGCCGGACATGGCGCCGTTACGTGCGCGGCCGGTGCCCCCTCTCCTGCTTCGGGAACGTCTGGTCGGCGCCTGGCAGGGTCGGCTTCGGGAGCGTGGCCACCTCTTCCTTGGCCTTGGCCAGCTGCTCCGCCGTGTCGTTCGGCAGGCGCGGCGGGCGCGGCCGGCTGTGGGAGAAGCGGAACGCGGACGTCAGGTCACCGAAGGTGCGGCGGCGCCACTCCGTGATGTTGGGCTCCTCGACCCCGGTGAAGCGCTCCAGGAACTGCAGCGCCGATGTGTGGTCGAACGCCTCTCCCGCCACCCATCCGCCCACGGTCCAGGGCGAGATGATGATCGCGGGGACCCGGAATCCGCCCCCGATGGGCAGCCCCTGGACGAACTCGTCCGTCGTGCCCGCCTTCGGGGTGGGCGGCGGAACGTGGTCGAACAGGCCGTCGTTCTCGTCGTAGTTGAGGATGAAGGCCGTCTTCGCCCAGACCTTGGGATTGGAAGCGATCGCCTCGATCTTCTGGGCCACGAAGTCCGCGCCGGCCGCCGGGAGGTAGTCCGGGTGCTCGGACTGGTAGCTCGTCGGCATGATCCAGGAGACGGCCGGCAGGCGGTCGTTGCGGGCGTCGTCCTCGAAGGTGCCCTCGGGCTGCGGGCGCACGCCGCGCTCGTAGAGCTCGTCGCCCGGCTTGGCGTCCTTGAAGGTCTGGAACTGCTCCAGGAGGTTGCAGCCGTAGTCGTCGTCCTGCTGGTAGACCTTCCAGCTGACCCCCGCGGCCTGCAGTCGCTCGGCGTACGTCGTCCAGCGGTAGGGCTTGGGCGCGGTGTTGTTCAGGATCGGGCCGCCCTGGGTGCCGCCCGGGTCGATGGTGCCCGTCATCCAGTACAGCCGGTTCGGCCAGGTCGGGCCGAAGACGGAACAGAAGTAGTTGTCGCAGACGGTGAACGTCTCCGCGAGGGCGAACTGGAAGGGTATGTCCTTGCGGGTGTAATACCCCATCACATAGGGGCCGTTGACCCCGTCCGCCTTGCGGTGGGCAGGCAGCCACTGGTCCATCTTGCCGTTGTTCCACGCCTGGTGCTGCACGGACCAGGCGTGGCTGGTGGAGGGTATCGCCTGGGCGCTGGAGCTGTGGGTGTCCAGGTGAAACGGCAGAAGGTAGCCGTCGGGGTTGACCGCGTCCGGCTGGTAGAACACCGACCGGCCGTTGTCGAGCCGCAGGGGCGTCGGGGTCGCGGAAGCCGCGTACGCCCGAGAGCGTGCCGAAGTAGTGGTCGAAGGACCGGTTCTCCTGCATCAGCATGACGACGTGCTCGATGTCGCGCATCGAACCGTGGCGGGGCGGTCCGGCGGCGACGGCCTTCTGCACGCTCGGCGGCAGGAGGCTGAGCGCTGCGGCGCCCCCGACCGCACCGGCCGCGGATCCGAGGAGTCTGCGTCGTGTCAAATCAGCCATGAACTTCCCTTCCAGAGCGGTGTACGGGTCCTTGTCGTGGACCCGTCGAAACTCTTCAGGGAAGCGGCATGGGGGTGAAAGAGGGAGTCGATGAACACGGAGCCAATGGGTGGCAAGGGTCCGGTCAAGTACGTGCCGGGTTCATCGAGTTGGCGCGCGCTTCAGTCGTCGGCCACCCCCAGTTCGGCCAGCAGATCCCCGCGCAGCCGTGCGAAGTCCGGGTCCGTACGCCGTCGCCCCTCGGGGAGGTCCACCGTCCTGGGTGCGCCGAGCCTTCCGTCCGTGAGGACCAGCACCCGGTCGGCGAGGAGAATGGCCTCGTCGACGTCATGCGTGACCAGCAGGACGGCAGGGCGGTGCACCGCACACAGTTCGCGGAGCAGTGCGTGCATCCGCAGCCGGGTCAGGGCGTCCAGGGCGCCGAACGGCTCGTCGAGGAGCAGCAGTTCGGGTTCCCGTACGAGCGCCCGTGCCAGGGCCGCACGCTGCGCCTCGCCGCCCGAGAGCGTCCCGGGCCAGGCGCGTTCGTGGTCCGTGAGGCCGACTTCCGCGAGGGCCTGCCGGCCGCGTTCGCGGGCTCCCTGCCGGGGCAGCCCGAGGATGACGTTCTCCAGGACCCGCTTCCACGGCTGCAGCCGGTGGTCCTGGAAGACGACGGCCCTGCGCCTCGGTACGAGCAGCTGCCCGCCGGTCTCCGGGTCGAGTCCCGCCATCGCGCGCAGCAGCGTCGATTTGCCGGAGCCGCTGCGTCCGAGCAGGGCGACGAACTCGCCGCGGTGGATGTCGAGTTCGATGCCGGACAGGACGGTGCGGCCGGAGAAGGTGCGGGTCACCTTCCGTGCGGACACCGCCAGTTCGGCCGTGGCTGTCTCTGCCGCTGTTGCTGTCGCCGTCGTCATCAGGCACCCCCGTCGAATCCGCGGCGCCACGCGAGCAGCCGCCGCTCCAGCAGCCGTACGAGTCCGTCCGCCCCGAGCCCGAGCAGACCGTAGATCAGCAGACCGAGCACGATGATGTCGGTCCGGTACCAGCTCTGCGCCTGGTTCATCAGGTAGCCGATGCCGTTGGTGGCATTGAGCTGCTCGGCGATGATCATGATGAGCCAGGCGCCGGTGAGGGCGAAGCGCAGCCCGACGAGGAAGCCGGGCACCGCGCCGGGCAGGATCACATGGCGTACGAGACCGAGCCGGCCGAGCCCCACCGTGCGGCCCGACTCGACGAGCTTGTGGTCGACGCCGCGGATCGCCGCATAGGTGTTCACGTACACCGGGAAGGCCGTGCCGAAGGCGACCAGGGCGATCTTCGGGGTCTCGCCGACCCCGAACCAGATGATCACCAGAGGCAGCAGCCCCAGGACGGGCAGGGCGCGCAGCACCTGCATCGTCGAGTCGAGGAGTTCGTCGCCGAGGCGGAACAGTCCGGCCACCACCGCGATGACGAGCCCCGCGGTGACGCCCAGCGCCAGACCGGAGGCGACCCGGGTGAGCGAGGCCAGCAGATGGTCCGTCAGCTCGCCGGTCCTGGTGAGCTCCCAGCCCGCGGAGAAGACCGCGCCGGGCGTGGCGAGCACGCGCTCGCCGACGAGGCCGAACGTACCGAGCAGCTGCCAGATGAGGACCAGCAGGAGCGGCCCCGCCAGCCGGCGTACCGGCCGGGGGAGCGGAACACGGGCACGGCGTGGTGTGTTGAGGGCCGTGACATCGACCAGTGAGGTGTTCCCGGGACCGTTGGCGGGAGGTCCCGCGGCGGGGGGGGGGCCCGGGGGGGGGGGGGGGGGGCCGCGGCCCGGGGGGGGGGGGGTGCACCGCGGGGAAAACCGCGCAAAAACCAAAAAAAACGGGGT